>CAMTMP010000018.1 GCA_947073545.1 uncultured bacterium | reverse complement strand
AGGTCAGTATATGTTGAACTGATAAACACCTGATATTTCTTATCGTTCATGTATTTTTATCTCCTTTTTATCCAATTACCTAAACACTGTTTCGGCAATTTCTTTTATGTTTAGCAATTTTGTGGCACTACTTTTTTCCCTGTCACATATTCGTAAATTAAAGATTTTTTGTAATTCTCTATCTCGGAGAGGTATTGTTCTTTCTTTGCAATAAGTTCATCTATTGCTGAACACTTTTTCTTAAGATAATTCACTATCTCCCTCTGCTCCTCCACTGGGGGAATCGGTATTATAATACTTTTCAAATCTTCCTTCGACACCTTTAATCTGCAAGTGTTCACTCGGTCATCTCCCCGGACAATCGCATATATCCCCTTTCCCCGACTATATAGCACTCTCAACATAGTTTTGCTTCTAAATATATACTCACAGTACTTTGCTGTCACATGATCTTCTAATTCATCATAAAAGGTGTAGTATACCGGACTTACGCACCCAAAATAATCAGATACTCCTGTTGCGCCTACGATCATATTCATACTATTCATTACCAGGTCGCCTTCATGAGCTAATTTATACTGCTCAAAATCCTCTTTAAATCTATCCAAATTTGTAGTCTTCTCTGCATAAAGAGTCACACCCAAATCAATAGACAAAGATAAACGCTCTACTGATTTTATGGGGCTGTTTTTTTCCTGGCGTTCCTTAAGAACATGACGAAATGGAATAAGTCCCCACTCAGTAGGGATAGTCCCAATCCATTCTACACCACTATCCTTCATTTCCCTGTCACCTCTTATTCCTTTGGTAACAGCCTGTGTGATAACCGCCTGCTTTAACTTTTTGTACTCCTCTATACTTGCGCGGGTTTTTTCAAGCACATTATCTAATTCCGTGCAATATGTATTTAAGGAATTTACTATTCTTTGTTGTTCTATTATGGAAGGTAATGCAATTCTTTCTGAAGCCAGCATAGCCGTCAAATCTAAATTTTGGATTCCCGTTGTCTGCTTTATATAATTCCATATATATCTGTTTGTATAAAAAGTAACAAATATATATTGCATAAACTGTGGTAAAATAATTTTTCTGCATCTCAGTCTATCACAAAAGTTTGCGTATACCGCTCTATAACTTTTATCAAAAATAACGGTTCTTCCTACAGGAGTTTTTTCTCCACCACCCGATTTCTCTATTAGTATATCGCCTTTATGCAAAAGTAAATCTTCAATAATTGACGCATTATAATTTCGTTTTGTTAGTAGCTCCTCATCAGTATCCTTAAATTTAAACATAGGATAATTAAAATCTGCTATTCTCAGACATATTACATCTCCTTCAGTTCCATTAGCCTCATTACCCCATGCCCCACTATCTCTTTGAAGAATACATGCTTTCATTCTTATAAGTTCCCACTCTTTCGGTATCTCCCCAATCCACTCAATCCCGCTATCCTTCATCTCTCTAGCCATACCTATTTCTCCTCCGCAAACAGCTTCTCCAATGAAGCAGAAATATCAGCCTCCAGCACATGAATCCGCGCCACGATATCCTCCACCTTTTCCGGTGCCTGATACTCATAGAAATATCTTGTCATAGGTATCTCATACCCCACCTTCGTCTTTTTCTTATCAAGCCATGCATCTTCCGCATATGGCAGCACTTCTCTCTCAAAATACCTGTCAATATCCTGTGTAAGCGGCACATTCTCCGTATCGCGCAGGCTTGCATCCGCAACAGGCTTTCCTTTTTTCAGGACAATTTCACCGTTCTCATCTCGCTGTGGTCTTTCCACTACAATTTTGTTATACCCAAACTCTACTGTCTCAAATATTTTACTCTCACAATAGATTCCACCCTTATCTCCATACACAACGCAGTTTTCAAAAGAACCATACGCTTTTACAATCAGTTCTCGACACTGATCCGTAATATCGTTTCTTTTCGTTCCAATGCTCTTTCTTCTTGCCTCATAGCAATGAGAGGCATCTATAAGCTGCACCTTTCCTTCCCGATATGCTGATTTATTCTTGGAACAAATCCAAATGTATGTACTGATACCCGTATTCATGAACATATCCGTAGAAAGCTGCACGATACAATCCAGCCAGTCATTTTCCAAAATATATCTTCTAATCTCTGACGGACCGCTTCCTGCATCTCCTGAAAATAACGGAGAACCGTTTTGTATAATCGCCATTTTCCCATTCGGTGCAAGTTTGGAAAGCCCATTTAACACAAATAACTGCTGCCCGTCACTGATTTTAGGAAGTCCGGGCGCAAATCTGCCCTGTTCTCCTCTTGCCGCTTCTTCTTCCACCTTTTTCTGTTCGCGTTTCCAGTCAATTCCAAAAGGCGGATTAGAAATGCAATAATCAAAAGTAAATCCTGCAAACTGATCGTCAGACAAGGTATCTCCAAACCTCATATTGTCCGGATCTCCGCCACGAATCATCATATCTGCTTTTGCTATCGCATAAGTAGACGGATTAAACTCCTGCCCAAAACAAGTGACTTCTATATCGCTGTTCAAATCATGGATTCTTTCTTCCATACAGGAAAGCATCTGAGATGTTCCCATGGTCATATCATAAACTGTCATTCCGCCTGCGTCTAAATCGGCATCCGCAAGCAGCAAATCTGTCATAAGATAAATAATATCTCGGCTGGTAAAATGCGCTCCAGCTTCCTCCCCAAATGACTCCGAAAAACGGCGCACTAAATCTTCAAAAATATAACCACAATCCACGGCACTGATTTTGTCAGCGCCTAAATATCCTTTTTCAGAATGAAATTCCTTAATAATCAGATACAGTGTATTGCTCTCCACCATTCTTTTAATAATATTATCAAAGTCAAACTTGGAAAGAACATCCTGCGCATTTGCAGAAAACTTTGCCAGATAATCTTTAAAATTCGTCTCTATATTATCAGGATCAGCCAGAAGCGTCTCAAATGTAAATTTACTTGTATTATAAAACTGATAGCCGGATGCTCTTGTCAAAAAACCGTCAATGACTGCCAAATGCTTCACTTTTTCATACTGTGCAAGCACGTTATCATGAGTAGGAAGTAAGCAATCATGAAATCTTTTTACTACTGTCATCGGTAAGATAACAAGTCCATATTCATGCGGCTTGAACGGTCCACGAAGCATATCTGCCACGTTCCAAATGACAGTCGCCTTTTCCGCTATATTGATTCCGACATCACTGATTTTATTGGTTCTCATTTGTATTTACTCCTGTGTTCTTTTATCATTTACCGGATCTGCAAAATCACAATCACGTTTTTTACATGTCATTTCTTTTCGCCTTCGCTCTTGGCAGTATTACCCTGCCGGAACCAACCGTCATGCCGCCCTCACAGTGCAAGGATAAAGCTAAAGCAGGAGCCTTCCCCCTCTCTGCTCTCAATCCGCAGCTCGCTGTGATGTATCTTTAAAATCTCCGCGCACAGCGCAAGCCCGAGCCCCGCACCGTTCTTGCTCCTCGCCCGAGACTTGTCCACCATGTAAAAGGCCTTGACGATCTTAGTCTGCTCCGCCTCCGGTATGCCGATCCCGTAGTCCCTCACCGCGATCCGATAACCGCCGTCCACCGTCCGCCCTGTCACCTCGATCACACCTGCCTTTACGCTCTCCCCGGCGTCAGCCTTGTCAAAAACCGCACTATCCTGATCTGCCGCAATCGTACTGCCGTCCTCCGATACGACACTGGTCTCCGACGCCTTACAGGCATTGTCGATCAGATTAACTAACACCGTCTTGATCAGATTCGCCTCCATCCGCACCGCGGCTTCCTCATGGGTAAAACGGATATCCGCCTCCTTTTTCTCCGCAAACATTTCCCGCAGGTACGCAAACAGCTCTCCCACCGGCGATTCCCGCAAATCCGCCTCAACCTGCTTTGCCACGATGATATCCAGAAGGCGGAAGGACATGGCTTCCAAGCGTTTCCCTTCCGTGTAAATATAATTTGCCGACATGATGCTCTTTTCCTCATCCAGCTTGTGGGAGCGCAGCATGTCCGCATATCCGATAATTGCCGTCAGAGGCGTTTTCAGCTCGTGGGCAAAAGCGCCCATGAACTCTTCCCTCGCCTCGATCTCCTCCTCCAGCTTGCAGATATTGTCTTCCAGCGCATTTGCCATCCGGTTAAAGTCCCCGGTGAGCTGTCCCAGCTCGTCCCGGCTGGTCTGTCTGGCGCGATATGTGTAATCCCCCGCCGCCATTTCTCTGGTGGCCCTCGTCAGCAGGCGGATCGGCTTCGTCAGAAAGGATGCGATAAGCAGCATAATGACTGTAGCAGTCAACAGTATGACTACCGTCACTTTCCGATACAGCGAAAACCCCATGGCGCGTTCCGTGAACACCCCCGTCACGTCCTTCATGGTTTCCAGATACAAAATCCGGTTCAGCGCGTTGATGGATACACAGGTATGCACGTAATAACTATCCTGCTCACGGATCACACGGTAGGATTTGGTATGCTGGTCTGTCTGGGGAAGCAGGCCCTCGTCCGCCGTAAATCCCCCGCTGGTATACAGTATGTTTTTTCCCTCATCCGCGATCCGAAGAAGGCGTCCGCCGCTCTGTCCGCCCATTTCCAGTTTGGACGCGATCTCCTCCACCACACTGTCCGGCAGGACACTGTATTTGAGAGGCACATTCAGAGCCGCCGTCTCAAAGGCAAAGCTCAGGATACTGCTCTCGTCGAGGGCCTGTCCCACCTCTCTGTCCAGAGAAGTCTCAAACACATAGTTTACAAAGTAAAACCCGCTGAATCCCAGCGCCAGCGCCAGCACAATCATGGTAGACAGTACTAATTTGATTGAAAATTTCATTCCTGCACCTCTAAACGGTAGCCCACTTTGTACACCGCCACCAGACTATGCTCCCACCCCAGTTTTTTTCTCAAGCGCTGTACGTGCAGATCAAGCGTCCTGCTGTCCGCCAGATATTCCCCTTCCCAAACCTTTTCATATAATGTCTCCCGAAACAGGGCGACGTTTTTATTCTTCATGAAAAGAAGCAGAAGACCGAACTCTTTGTTCGTCAGCTCCACGGGACATCCCGCCTTAGTCACCCTGCGCGCGTCCACGTCCACCGTCACGTCTCCCGCCGCAAGGTGCTGCTCCGCCTTGTTGTATCGCCGAAGCACTGCCTCCACTCTGGCTACCAGTTCCACCACGTCGAAGGGCTTTACCAAATAATCGTCGGCTCCCAGCTTCAGCCCCTTCACCCGGTGCTTCACCTCATGCTTGGCGGTGATGAAAATCACCGGAATCCCCAGCGGCCGTATGTACTCCATCACATCATAGCCGTCCGCCCCCGGCAGCATGATATCCAGAAGCACCAGTGCAAACTCCTCCTTCTCTATCAGGTCGATCGCCTGCAGGCCGTCCTGCACCGCCGTACAGTGATATCCCGCGGAGGAAAGATTTAAGTCGATCAAATCACAGATCGGTTTTTCATCGTCTACAATCAGTATCTTAATCATTTGCAGATTGCCACCCCCAATAGTCCCGCGCTTTCTCCACCAGTATTTCCATCGTGTCCTCGTCGCTGCACCGGTAAGTATCCCGGATTTCCGTGTCCGGCTCGAACCCTCCGGTTCTCTGGTAATAAATCCGGTAATCGCTCTCAATAAGAAGCGCGCCGCCCTCGCCCTCATAGCTGTATCTGGCAAGAATCACGATGTCCTTTAATCCGTCCCCGTCGATATCCCGACAGGTAACGCCCTTGAGCGCATAGAGATTGTCATACTCTCCCATCGGCTGTAATACCGATATAATGTCTCCCTGCTCGTTCACCAGATAAATCATAAAAATATCATAATCCGCAAT
Organism: uncultured bacterium; assembly: GCA_947073545.1. Taxonomy (GTDB): domain Bacteria; phylum Bacillota; class Clostridia; order Lachnospirales; family Lachnospiraceae; genus UBA3282. The sequence goes on along the minus strand of CAMTMP010000018.1, from coordinate 70,205 downwards.
CCGGTATGTCCCCGGCGTCACCTGCAGCCTGCCCAGCTTCCCAAACGTCCGCAGATAACATTGCTCCGAGATAACCTGAAACCCGTTTCTTTGCAGCTCCCCCAAGGTGGCCGCCGTGTACAGAAATTCCGTGGAATCCCCATCCCTGACAAAAGCCGCGATGGAATCCGCGCTCTTATTCATCCCAAAGCGGTTGATTGTTTCCGAAATCCGGTAATCCCTGTAAAAACCGTCTCCCGTCTGATTTTGGAAAAGCACGTCACCGACCTTGTAAGTCTCGCCCGCATAGACACCGCTCTCGTTGAGGCAGGAAGTGATGAGAACGATATCCATCCTGCCGTCTCTGTTCAAATCCTGAAAGGAGACCGCCGCAATGGACTGCACCGGCTGTCTCATCCGCCCCCTAGCACAGTAGTTTGTCTCTAACTGCTCCGTCCGGTAGATAATCCGCCCGTCTTTGTCCACAATAAACACCGCCAGACGATTATATTCCTCGTCGAATGCAGGCACCATCAAAATGCTGTCCTCCTCATCCGGCTCCAAGGGGAAAATCTGATCCTCCACCACACGAAAACCGCCGCCTGCAATCCCGTTTCGATTCTCTATGGCCTGAAAACGGTCGTAGTATGCCTCGTACTCTTCCAACACGGAAGCCCCGACTGTCTCTATGGGAGACGCCTGTACCACTTCCGCAAAGGACAGACACCGGATCAATACCGCCGCCAGCACAAACACGCCCCCGTACCTATACCTTTTCATCCGTCTCACTCCCGCACTGCACGCTCCTGCGCTCCTTCTTTATTCCGCAAACACCGCTTTGATGTGAAGCCCCGTTTCCGGTATTTCCAATTCCAGTGATGTCTCCGTGATTACCTCCGTCTTCCCGCCGTCAGTAATCTCCCATCCCGCAAAACCGTACCCTTCATTGGCCGCCGCCGACAGCGTGATCGGATAATCCGTAAAATACTCTCCCTGCCATTTCCCCTGCCCGTCAAAAGTCGGCGTTATGGTATTCAGAGCAATGCGCCCGGCATCGGCATTCGTGGTCTCTATTTCGACAGGAGCAGGCACGCCCTCCAGCCCGAAATTCTCTTTCACATACTGCGTGGCATATGGCCCCCTGCCTTCCAGAAAGGCCCGGATATCCGCCACTTCCTCGTCAAAACGATACTGGCTTTCTTCGCCGTAAAACCGCCGCAGATGTACCTCCATCGGCTCCCTCATAAGCGCAAGCCAGTCTTCAATCAAAGGCTCCGTATTTTCCACAGAAAAGGTCTCGTTGGCGAGATCCATGAGCGTAAGCGTAAACTGTTTTTTGAACGCGTCGCTCCGGCACAGATTATGAAATGCCGGATTCCTCTCCATAACATAGCCCAGCACATCTTTATCCACCACATTTTCCCGCAGTGCGCTTGTATTGACATCAAACAGCATCCAACGCCATCTACCGTCCGAGAACATCCCCCCTCCGGCGTTTTCGGACGGTTCACGCACCCTCCAGAAAGCCTCGTTCGTGCCGGGCCAGTCCGCCCAGCTCCCGATATAAATTTCCGTGGCATAATAGTCGATATAGCTTTGCAGGTCAATGATATATCCGGCGGACTCGTAGTTCTCCGCCTTGGAAAAATCCGTGTCCTGCAAATAATTCAACATCACATTGTAGATCGACCAGTCCTCCTCGCTCTCGCGGATCAGGCTGCTATTTTTCATCATGATCACATTCTCGGCGTCAACGCCATAATAACTGCCTAGGTACGTGTCGTTATATCGTTCCGTAAGCCAGTAGACGCCCCAGTATTCCCCATCCAGAAACATAGCATACGGTTCGTAGTTCATGGTAGAGAACGCTCTGTCTTCTGTCAGTGTAGACACAAACATATCGCGGAATTTGGCTATGGCGTCCTGTCCGCCCGCTGAGAGCGTCACCGTGTCCGCCATATAGCCTGTTCCAAACAAATCCGCGTAAAACCGAGCCGCCCTGCTGTAGTTTGGCCTTGCATAGAGATTCAGGCTTTTTGGCAGATAGGAACGGCTGCCGCCTCCCTGAATCCGCATACCGCAGGACTGCTTCAAAAGTACATCCCGCGACGTGTCAAAGATCTGAATATCCGCCGGGCGCTCCCATTCTATGCCATGCTGATAGGAGTTGGCGTCCCCCTCCGACGTACTCTCTGCACCCGCCATAGCATCGTCATATTTGCGTCCAAGCACATAAATTCCCTTGTCATAATCAAAGAGATTTTCCGGGGCTGTCACGACAGAAATGACATGGATATCACGATACCCCTTTTTCCCGCCGTATCCCACAAAATAACTCTCCGTTTTCACCTCGCCGAAATTCCCGTCCGGGTCCTGACAGGCAGCCCTGACGACCGTGCACTTGTCCACCGGATAATCCGGCAGCTTATATTTCGGTTCCTCCGACAAAAAATCAGGCGACGTATCCGTCCTCATGGAATGCACATTCGGCTGCGAAGTCGCATCGTCTATAAAAATGGGATTTGTGTAGAGAGCTGCATTTTCATCCGGCACAGAACCGTCCAGCGTATAATAGATTTTCATCCCAAGCGGGGCAGTCAGTTCCAGTTCAAATGGCTCCTCGTAAAAACCGGATTCCCTGGAAAAGCACAGTCCCGCAGGGCTGTATTTATCGCACAAAAGAAGCAGGCCTAAAGCGCCGCATATGAATAACAGACAAAACAACGCACCTTTTCGACTCATCATCCTACCGTCTCTCCGGACTGGGCTGCCCAGTTTACAGACTGAATGCCGGGAACGGATAAAAGCGCGTCCATCACATCGAGATTGATCTCACCCTTCGTTCCGATCTCGCAGATCATTTCCTCATGCTCTGCGTCCTTATTGGCCGTCCGCACCCGGAAACTGACAACGTAGGGCTTTAATGCCTCCTCAAACCGCTTCCTGTCAATCGCCTCTCCCCCGCCGTTTACAATCAGCAGATATTTATTCCGGATTCCCGGCACCTTGCTCGAAAAAATCAAAACGACTGCAATGAACAGCACCGTGGTGAATGTCAGCCGCCAATTTTGCGAGCTCACGCAAAGGCCCTCCGCCATGGCCCAGAAAATGAACATGGTATCCCTGCTGTCCTTCACCGCCGTCCGGAAACGGACAATGGACAGCGCGCCCACCATACCGAGCGACACGGCGATATTGCTGCTGATCATCAGCATTACCACCACGGTGATCAGATGCATGACAACCAGCGACCAGTTAAACTTCCTGTTGTACGCGATTTTTTCCGAAGAAATGTAATACGTCAGATAAATCACCATTCCTACCGCCAAACCGCACAGCAGAATCATCAGCGTTGTCTTCACGCCGTATGCATTGCTGTTTGTATAAAAATATCCGAGAACCTCTTCCTTTGACATAAACAAACCGCTCCCTAATAGTTGAAATCATAGTAAACCGGACGCCCGGCACAGTATTTACTGTATGTGCCCTGTGTCAGATCAAACTGAGCAAACAGGGCAGACAAAAATCCCATCAGTTTCCCGCTGTATTTCACTTCCAGAACCGCTTCTTCCCTCATGACAGGCGTATAGCGAACGTCCGGCGAAAAGATATCGAAATTGGATTCGGAGGTTCTGACATTCATATCCAGCGTAATGCGCGTATCGTACATGGGGTATTTGTAGGCCAGCCTGTCATACGCAATCTGCGCGACAGGGCGGTACATCCCCTGTGCCATGATGCCATAGGCCTTCCGGCTGGTATGGGAATCCGCAAAATAGTTTTGCAACGCCCTTATATTTCCACGCGTAAGTTCCATAGCGTCGGACGCCGATACGATCAGACTCAGTTTTTGCTGCCGGTCATCGGTCTTCTGTTTGATTTCCAGCTTGCACAAAGACGCATCCCCGTCGTAAATCCGCAGGCGCACCTTTTTGCGGTCCTTCACGCCCGCAAGCTTTTGAGCGAAGTCGATCTGGTTCACCGAGTCAAAATACAAACTCCTCACCACATACGGCCCGTTTGTGCAATGCTCGTCCCTTTGCAGCAGCCTGTCAAGCTGTTCCCTGATCGCCAGAGCCTTACCAAGCGGCACCACATATTTAATTTCCTTTCTCTGGGAATAAAGCTCTCCGCCCATGCTATGATCCAGATCCTCTCCCGCCTGCAAAACAGCGCTGCCCTTTGGTAAATATCAGCAATTATAGCATCAACCGCCCGTAATTTCAACCGTTCCGCCTGCGTTTCCGGGTAACTTTATAAATCCTTAGCGCCTGTCTCATCACTGACCCATTTGGTCAAGCAGCATAATCTTGGTATCATAAAGTTTACCGGACAGGTCTACATGTACCTTGTGGGGATTCACCAGACGTCTCGTCTCATCCCACAGGGTATTCTGCTCTTCCTGACAGTACGCACGGATATCCATCACCTTAGGGGAAGTGTAGCAGCAGGCGCCGCCTTTGAAAATCGGCACCATAAGCTCGCGCAGCCGGTAACTCCCCGCCGCCAGCTTTGTCTTTTTCCATGGCTCCGCCGGATCAAACAACAAAAGTGGTTCATTCTCGTCATATGTCTCATCCGCTAGGCAGATCAGATCCGCTTTAATCTTTCCGCTCTCCCTGTCGTAAATACGGTGAATCGTCTTATCACCGGGATTCGTCACTTTCTCCGTATTTTCGGAGAGCTTAATCTTCGGGATAAACTTCCCGTCCTGCCCCATGATTGCCGCCAGCTTGTAGACGCCCCCGAAAGAAGGGCAGTCCTTTGACGTAATCAGATGCGTGCCAACGCCCCATGAAGTGATTTTCGCGCCCTGGTCTTTCAGGCTCTGAATCAGAAATTCATCCAGATCATTGGAGGCAGAGATCACCGCATCGGAAAATCCCACTTCGTCCAGCATCTTTCTCGCCTCTTTGGACAGATAGGCAAGATCGCCGCTGTCCAGTCGAATGCCGTAAAAAGTCAGCGGAACGCCCGCTTCCCGCATCTCCTTAAAAACGCGTATCGCGTTGGGCACACCCGATTTCAACGTATCGTAGGTGTCTACCAGTAAAACGCAGGCGGACGGGTACATGTCGGCATAAGTGCGAAACGCCGTGTACTCATCCGGGAAACTCATAATCCAGCTATGGGCGTGGGTTCCCTTGACAGGCACGTCAAAGAGCTGTCCGCAGAGTACATTGGAAGTGCCCACACAGCCGCCGATCACAGCGGCCCTCGCGCCATATGTCCCCGCATCCGGCCCCTGCGCGCGGCGAAGCCCAAACTCCATCACCCCGTCGCCCTGCGCAGCGTAGCAGACTCTCGCCGCCTTGGTTGCGATTAAACTCTGGTGATTGATGATATTTAAAATAGCCGTCTCTACAAGCTGGGCCTGCATAATCGGCGCAGTCACTTTTACAAGCGGCTCTCTGGGGAAAACCACCGTCCCCTCCGGAACCGCGTAGACATCCCCCGTAAAGCGGAAGTCCGCCAGATAGTCGAGAAAATCCTGTCCGAAAATGCCAAGTCCCGCCAGATAATCGATGTCCTCTTTTTCAAATCGAAGCTCTCTGATATACTGGATGAGCTGTTCCACTCCCGCCATAACGGCAAAACCGCCGTCACAGGGATTGTTTCTGTAAAAGGCGTCAAAAATAACCGTCTCGTTACGGTCCTTATTCTTAAAATAGCCCTGCATCATCGTCAGCTCATACAGATCGGTGAGCAGCGTCAGATTTTGTCTGTCCATGATTTCCCCCTCCTTTACACTCCCTTACAGCAAACCATTATTTTCTGATCAATATTTTACAGTTTTACCGCCTGTTTTGCAATTACATTTTCCCCAATCCGCAATATATGGTATACTAAATAAAACAATCACAAAAGGGTGGTGAAAAAGTAATGAAAATTTATTTGGATAACTGCTGTTACAACAGACCTTTTGACGACCAGAGCCAGATTCGGATTCATCTTGAAGCGCAGGCAAAATTATATATCCAAACGAAAATAAGAGAAGGTGTCTATGATTTAGTCTGGTCATACATTTTAGACTATGAAAATGGGAAAAATCCATATGAGGAAAAACGCCTTGCCATTGCTCCCTGGAAAAAAATCTCCTCTTTCTGTATCTCACAAGAAACTGAGGATATCTTGATATTTGCAGAGTCACTTGCCGCAAAGGGGATAAAAACATATGACGCCCTGCACATCTCCTGTGCCGTAGCTGCCCATTGCGAATATTATATAACTACCGATAAAAAATTACTGAACACACCAATACCAGAAATTAAAATAGTTAATCCTATTGTTTTTGTAAGTGAAATGGAGGAATGAATATGAAAACAGATGCCGTCATTAAACAGGAAGGAATAAGTGCGTTAATCTCTAAATTAGGTTATGTCGATGCGGAGAGATTTATCGTTTTGATTAACCGTGAACCATTTGATTACACAAAATGGCATCAGGAATCTTTAGATGAAGGTCTCAGCGTGCGCGAACTCAGCCAGCAGGCTATGGCATATTCCAATAATCTGTAATATTTCCCGTTACCTCCTGCAGTAAACGCCGGTACAAAGAAACCGAGGAGGGCCAACAGGTTATGTGTGAAATTATGGAAAGAATTGCCAAAGAAGAACGTAATGAGGGCAGAATCGAAGGAGAAACCCGCATCAATACTCTTTATTCTATTCTTATAGAATCAAACAGGCTGGAAGATCTAAAACACGCTACCAAAGACAGGGCGTTTCAAATGCAGCTTATGATCGAACTTTTACCTGAAGAAGCGTAACATAGTAAAATCCGATGGATTCCATCCTTGGAACATCGGATTTTTTCAACCGAAAATATTACCGCAGAGAGGGCAGGCGATAAATTTCTTTATCCCTGCCCTGTCCTCTCTCATTCTAGTAAATTCTTAACTCTGTTCCTCCGCCTCCTCTTTCCTCCGGCGCCATACCACAAGTATCACGATCAGAATGACTGCTAAAATAACCGCCAGCCAGATAAAGTAACATAGTCCAAGGAAAGTAGGACAGATATGGCATAGCCCGCATTCTGCGTCTGTGTCTGTGCTTTCTGTCTCCACGTAGGCGATAGCGTAGCTCGAAAACAGATCCGTGCTGATGGTGATGGTATCCGGCACATCGTCCAAATCATTCATAAAGGTATATTCGCCGTTATGAGCGCGGATGATGTAGTATTCTCTGCCGCCACCCAGCAGTTTTTCGGGGATACTGACCACCACTTCTATGGGTGCATCCGTCTCCGTGATGGCGTTCCAGTCTCCATCCCCGATCTTAATGAACATGGAAATATCAACGTACATGCCAAGCACAAGCCCCGGCACTTCTTCCCTGTACGCTTCGATGCCTCTCTCGATCACTTCCTTATCCTGTGCGGGCACCTTTTCGGAAATATCCGTCACGTCTACCCGGATCTCTATGGTCTCGCCGCTGTTTACGATCTCCTGCCGGCCGGGCGTCAGTACCGCCTTTACGACTGCTTCGGTATCCGCCACGACTGCGGTACACTTCTCTTCCTCACATACCACCGTCACGATGACCTTGCCGTTTCCGATCTTCACTTCCGCCGTTTGTATCTTCGTGCCATCTGACAGCTTCCCGGAATCTGTAGCGTCCGGCACCTGCGTCCGGTCATCCGCGCTGTCCGCTTCCGGCATGCCCGCTTTTTCTCCGCCTGCTCCGGATTCTTCTTCCGGCTTCCCGGCTTCCTCCTGTTTCGGTGTGGTGACCGGTCTGTCCTCCGGCTCCTTTTCTGCCGCGGGTATGCTTTCCGGTCTGCCCTCCGGCCCTTTATCCGTCATGGATGCAGTGTCCGGTGCAGGCGGTTTGGGTGTATCCGGCGGGTTTACGGGCGGTCTGGGTGTGGGATTCCCCGGCGTCTGGTCTCCGGTGTCCGGTGTAGACTCCTCCGGTTCCGGGTCGTCCTCCTCGTCTTTATCTCCGCCGGGATCTGACGGTTTTTCCGGTTTCTTGGCCACACCCTCCACGGTGACGGTCTTGTTTTCCCGGATGTCCGCAATGGTATAGGTGTATGGCTCCGCCGCCGTCAGTTCCACTTTGACACCGTTCACTTTCACCGCAAAACCGGCAGTCTTTTGGTAACCCTTGCTTAACGCAAAGCGGAAGGTAAAGCTTTCGCCCTCCTTGACGGGGCTTTCACTGCCTGTCTCTGCCGACAGGGTATAGCCTGTGCCTCTCTGCATAGTAACCGCATAGACTTTTGTGTAGACCGCATAGACTGTCATATCCGCCGTGATGTCGGTGAATACCGCAGGGGTACCCTGCTCATCGCTGCACCACCGGCCTGTATAGGTCTGGTCTCCCGCGTCCTTTTTCGGCGGCACGGCCGGAACATCTGTCAGGTCGGTGCCGTAATCTAACGTAATCTCTTGATACTTCTCCCCATTTGCCATAAAGGTCACTTTGACTTTATAGGCGTTTATCTTCGCGGAATCGCTGTTTTCACTGGCAAAGTTTGCGGCTCCGGCTTTTACACGCACCACATAAGTGCCGGGTGCAAGCCCTGTGATCTCGCCGCTTCCGTTTGCCGTCTCGCTCACCCACGTCTTGCCGCCGTCCGTGGAAATCTCGTAGGTGACATTCGCTGTCAGTCCGGTCAGCTTTCCCGTCCCCCCTGGCGTAGTCACATCTGCGCCCGTAGGTGTGGGTTTTGCGGGTCTTGCCGGGATGGGAAGACTCTGCGCCGGACTGTCTGTGGTCTCACTGCCGCTGCCCTTTTTGATGATGCTGAGGGTACTGTCAAACCAGCCCTCTGCGATCGGTATGCATCCTTCCCCGTCCGCTGTATATTCCGTCCCGTCTATGGCGTATTTTTCACCGGGCACGAGGTTTTTCAACTTTTCTTCCCGATAATCGATTGCCGCCGCAGGCTTTTTCTCCGGTCCTTTGACCTTTACGATAAAGCGCTTTGACGCTTCATTTCCGGCGTTGTCCGTGGCGCTGCACATTATTTCCGTGACGCCCGTGGATATCTCTGATGCAGGGACGGTAAAGGTAATCTCTGCCTGCAATACACTTGTATCAAAGGTGACAGACTTTGTCGTGTCATTCCCGACCTGATAGGTGACAGTGGCGATTCCCGCTGTGATAGCATTTTTCGTGTCATCCTTTACCGTCACATGGATATCCTCGGCGGTATCGTAATACTCCGCTCTTACATCAGCGGTGATCTCCGGCGCGGTATCCTCCACGATCACGCCGCCCGCGCCTGCCGTACCTATGGTTACGCTGTCAGCGGCATTGCCCGCCCTGTCGGTACAGCCTATGGCAATGGTTCCTCTGAAATCAACATCAAATGTGATTTCTACCCCCCCCCCAACCTTAACCGCCGCTGTCTTTGTCTCCGCGCTGCTTCCGTCAAGGCCGCCGTCTGCGTTTCTCGGCGTCAGTGTGTAGCTGATCTTTTCCACGCCGCTGCCCTCATCCGTGACAGGCACATGGACAATCATACTTTTTTTGCCGATAATCCAGTTCAAAAAGTCCTTTGCCTTGTTCTCGTAAGTGAGCGTACCGATCACAGGTTTTTTCTTATCCAGTCTGACCGTAAAAATATCACTTGCAGCGGAAATGTTGCCTGCCGCGTCTTTTGTCTTAAACTGATAAGTATGCTCTCCCTCCGGAACAGGGGCGTAATCATAAAGCACGCTGCCTGTTCCACCCGGAAAACCGTTTACTTCTGCGAAAGGACTTCCGTCAACGCTTACCATCAGCCCGGTCACACCCACGCCGTCATACAGCTTCAGCGGGATTTTGTTCTGTGCATTTGTCCAATCCGCAGGCAGGGTCACGCCATCCTGCAGCACGGGTTTATTGGGCGGTGTCTCATCCTTCCACCAAGCATGAAGGGCATGGTCGGAGGTTTTCGTTACAACCGTGTCCGCATCGACTTCACTGCCCTGCCCGTCCGCTTCGGTGTACCAGCCTTTGAAGGTATATCCTCTTTTGGAAGGCATGGGGAGTGCGCCATATTTGCTGTCGTAAGCCACGTTTTTGCTCGCGGTGGTATTTCCATCGTCTGCGCCGTGGTAATCAAATGTCACCTGATAGGTGTTGGGCGTCCAGCCTGCCCAATATTCCTTGTCCCCGGTCGCTGTGGCAGAAATCTCTTTTACTTCTGTTCCAGTGCAGTTCTCATTGTCGTACCAGCCTGCAAATTCATAGCCCGTTTTCGTCCAGTCTATCGGCAATGTTACTTTCGTTCCCGGAACATAGGAAGTAACATTCGTTCCGGCGCTGCCACCATTGCCGTTGAGAGTAACAGTAAAACCAGTCGGAGCTTCTTCCCTTGTAATCTCAATGGTGTATATTTTCGACACTCCGCCGGAAGTTACGGTAACTGCAATCGTATTCTTGCCCTCGACAAGATTAACTGTTTTCGGCACCCCATTTCCCATTTCTTCTGCCGTACCATCGTTAATTTTGATTGTAATGTCTGCCCCTGCCGCCGTATCTGCCAGTGTTGCCGTAATACCGACTTCATCAACGCTGTTAGCAACCGTCGAGGTATATCTTGTAGTGTCCGGATCAAATGACGGAGAAAGCGTTGCACCACTTGCCGATAGGTCAAACCCTCCGAGGTCGCAGCTTCCCGGTAAAGCCAGCCATAACTCATTGAGTGATTTTCCCGAATTATCTGTTGTTTCCTTCCACAAAATCTCATAGCCATCTTTATCACTAAAAAAGCAACTCCAGTCAGCAGCCGTGATTCCATATTCTTTTCCACCTGCCACTTGTACAGGAGCAGGTTTTGTCGGTGTCGGCGACATTTGTACATTAACTCCAATGGACGAGCCTTCTAAATTACTGATAACATTAATCAACACGTTATTTCTTAAAAAAACATTATCTACTGCACCATTCTTACCCGTGTTGCCAGAAATATCTACCGCACCAGATATAGAGAGCACTGCATTCAGCCCAGAACATAGACCACCGCCAAGTTGATTAGCTTTGTTATTGATAATAGATGCGTCCGATATTGTTATATCGCCATCCACATATATTCCTCCACCTTGAGTACCAGCAGTGTTTTCCTCAATATTACCTCCGAATATTTTTATATGGGTTTTTAAAGTAAGTATTCCCCCTCCCTGCCCTTTAGTAGAATTATTTATAATTTCTCCACCATACATATTAAATGTACAAAACTCATCAGCGTTACCAGCGGAATAAATTCCGCCGCCACCATTCTCAGCTTCATTTTGTATAATTACTCCACCAAACATATTAAATGTGGCTTTAGAGTACATATATATTGCTCCACCACGAAATTTTCCATCAGTATCAGTATGTCCCTTTCCTTCTCTAATACATCCTTTTTCGCTATTATCGCAATCGCAAAGCGTGAAGGTACTGCCTTTTCCTACGCAAATAACACACCCCGTTGTGTTAATATTCTCTAATTTTTTTCCATTCAGACAAATATAAACTGTACTATTATCTTCAATGATAAGCTCCGAATTTAGTGTTACATCATCCCCCAAATAATAACTCCCCGATGTAAGGGTATAATTCTCCTTCACTATCCCATCAATCAGGAGCTTATTACTGGCATTTGAAGTAAGAATCTTATTATACGCAAAATCATTTGTATGGTCAGTATTAGTATGGTCTCCCGCATTTATATTTCCGCCGCAGAAACAATGCGTGTGCGAAACACCATCTGCCGCCATGACCTGACTGCTTTCTGCAAGTGTTTCCGCAATCTCCACCCATGCCGTCAGTTTTATCAGTTCTTCTTCTGACATTTGCGCCTTCTGTTCTTCTGTCAGCGCCTCATATTCCTCCCAAATGGCAAGTGTTTCTTCTGCGTACACATACAGCTTTTCCTCCCATTCCGCATAGGCATCCTCATCCTCCATATTTGGTTCTAAGGCAAGGTATTCTTCCGCATCCGGCAGTGCCGCTATCCGGTCGCGCAATGTCTGTATGATAGCGTCTATGCCGCTCTCTACCGTTACCATAATTTCCGGCAGGCTGACACCCTCCGCCAGTGTATAGCCATCGGGCAAAACAGCGGTAAAGGTATATGTTCCCTCCATACTTCCGTCATATTCTGGCTCAGACTGCCATGTCACACCGTCTATCGTAACGGTTTCTTCCTGCTTTTCTGTCTGTGTGTCCTCCAAGGTCTGCACGGGAATCACATTCTCCGCTAGATATTCCTGCATGGTGACGGTATGGGTTTCCTGTGCGGGCGCACTTTCCTGCTGTTCCTCCGAGGGCATACTTTCCTGTTCGGTTTCGCTTTTACCCTGTTCCTCTACGGGCACACTTTCCCCTGTACCGCCTTCTTCATCTTCGGTGTCTGTTTCGTCCGTTTTCTCTGCTGATTCACCGTCATCCTCCGGCTGTTCGTCCCTAGTTTCTGTATCAGAATTTTTCTCTATATCATTGGTTTCCCCAATATTTTCCTGTTCGCTTTCTTCCGCTTTCTGTTCGGAGGATTTCCGCAACAAATAGACTGTTAATTCTTCGGGCAAATCTAACTCACACCTGTCCGTTCCCGTGAATACAGTCTGTTCTTTAACTTCCTCTGATAAAGGATCAAATGCCGTAATAATACTTTCTTGTCGAAAACTTTCCTCCTGTCCTGCCGCAATTACCGGGAATACATTTTGTATTCCCGGCATCGTAAACAGCATACAAAAACAGAGTAAAGCAGCAAAAAAGCGGTGTTTTTTTCTTTGCCTTCTTCGTTTCATAAATCCATCTCCTTACCAAGAAGTGACTACACTCGTTGGTTTATCATATTGCGGAGTATATACATTTTTTTGGTCACTATATGCCAACACTTGATAACTCATCGACATAAGTGTCAAATCAAAAACTACACTCAGATCTATACTTTCCTCTGCATTTCCACTGGCATATACCACAATACGATTTTGTTCATTTACTTTCAACACATCTTTTAACTGTCCAAAATCATAAACATCATTAAGCAAATTCCCATCTTCATCAACCATCCACAATAAATAATACTCCGCCTCTTCAACGCCATCCCATACCGCAGTATACGGCTCTTGCCAGCCCAAATTCTCCGGTCTTGCCAATGCTGTAATTTCCGCATCCCCGCAGGGGCTCGTCACAACGCCCTCTATCTGAGGCTGTACCGTAAATGTATATACCCCACCGTTCGTATTCTCCTTAAAGATTTCGGTCATATCAACAAGTACCATGTCGGAATCATCCTCTGGCGTTTTAACGGAAATTCCGCCTTGCTCCAACAACTCAGCGCCATCCGGCAATATATTTGCATTAAAGTAAACCTCATCCTCATTGCAAAACAGATGCACCACATAAGACTTAATCTTACTGTCTTTGCTCCACCGGGCATAAATCCTTCGTGTTTCAACCGGTTCCTGCTCATCCTGATACCAGCTTATCTCCGGTATTTCTTTACTTATCATCTGCCCATACAGTGTCGTATTTTCTGATGGAATATACTGTCCTTCGACAGTTGTGGCTCTTATCTTACATTCCTTATCTTCATACCACCCGTCAAAGTAGAAACCGTTCTCCGCAGGGCGGGGCGGCTCGACTCCCTGCGGTTCCCATGCCGCATAAAGTGTCACCGTGGCTTCTGCCGCGTTCGTCAGATTGCGGACAAAGGATTCGTCATCATAGACTTTGGGGCCACCGCTTACTTTTGCCCAACCGGTAAACAAATACTCTGCCCGTTTTGAACTTGTCTGCTCCTCTCCGTCAATATCAAATAAAACCTCGTACTGCCGCACATAGGTATTTGCATCCAACTTCTGGTACTGGTTCAGTTCAAGGGTCTGTCTCGGCATCACGCCCCCTGTGGCGCCCTCCCCTTCATACTCCACATAATAATTGTTCAGTTTTGTCCACACCGCCCTTGTCGTCACTTTCTTAGCCGGCATAGCGTCAGGCAGTTTCGGCTCCCAGCGTTCAAACTTATATCCTTCCCGCGCATTCAAATCCGGTGGAAAGACCATAAGCCGTTTGGAATACACCTCTGTGCAGACACGGAAATCGGTTCCGTCCTCACGAAACGTACCGCCGTTGGCACAAAATTCTATGGGAAACTCTAAAATGGGATAATAGCATTTGATTACCGTACTCCCGTCTCCCTTAACTGTCGCCGGTTCCCAGTTTGGCTTGCCATAACCCGCATATTGCTTTACCGGAGCAAAGGCGTCGGCATCCGCCAGATTTCTGGCGGTTATTATGTAATCCGGCTCATTGGAATAAGTGCCGTCCGTCTTTTGGAGATAATGCTCCACATCGTAAACTACGGAAAGCGCCGTCCACTGTGCCGTCAGTTTGATTCCTCTTTGCTCGCCAAAATAACATGTTGACGGATAGTATCTTCCCGTGGCTTCCTCCAGCCAGCCTAACTGGTATCCGGGGCGTTCCGGCTTTCTGAATTTCACGGCAGTCGGACGTTTATAGCTGAACACATACTCGTGCTTTTCCTCCGTATCGACGGCTTCCCCGGTATAGATAATCTTCGCCCGGAACAAGACGTCCGCATCTATAGTATTCAAGCCCGGTATATTATCCACAACCATCAGTCGTTGATTGATGGTACTCGCTTTTTCCACTGTACATACAATATAGACAGGTTTTGCCTCCTGATGGATTTCCTGCTCTGTCTCATTGGTAATCTCGTCAGCCTTGTAATTGACAATTCCCAACTCGCATGATGAATAATCCTCGTTATCGCTTTGTATGATCGTAACATGATCCTCGTCATTAGCCGGCAATAAACCGCTGTTTTCACAAGTTGCCCACCCATTATGATTGCTGTCCTTGACCGTTTTCCAAAAATCGGAGTCCGAAACAATACCTCCCACCCATGTGCTTGATGTATCTCCGCCAAATTTGAACAGGCTCGCTGCCATCGTGACATAGACATATGCCGTCGTATAGGCGGGAACCGTAACCTTGAGTTCCCCTCTTATCATGACTGCCTTAAAGTATTTGTTACCGTGCGTATCTTCTATGCATCTGTCATAATCTCCCACGATATAATGCGGCGTTTCGTTCTTTCCGTCAGCGCAGCAGCTTACTCCACACCGGTGCCATACAGGAAACTTAATCGCACCGTCCGCATTATAATTCGATTTATCGCCCATGCTGTTCCATGTCAGGTCATTGATATGTTTGCCGTTCTGCAGAGCCTTCATGACATATTCGCATTGAAGCAGCGGCTTCAATGTGCCGTCCACTTCTCCCATGTCCCCGCCAAGCCTTTTGTTCTCCGTTGCTATTGTTTTTATATTATCATCCATCGCTGCCGTCCCTCCTTGTTTTTGTCCTTATTTCTTTGGTGTCCAGATCACTCTTACCGTGACATCCTCGGCAGGCATCTTCGATAATGTATTTGACCATTTATAAGTGTAGCCCTCCCTTGACACCACCCTTGGATACATCATCTGGGTTCCCGGCGTTTCATACATGAAATCCTCTGTCTCCATGTCATATCCGCTTGTGAATACGCCGCCGTTGGCAAGGAATGTTATTGTATATTGTTTTCTCTCATAAAACAAATTGACAAACTGTGGACCGTCTTCGGAAATATTTACATGGCTGTTTTCCGGACTGGAGAACCCTTCCTGCTCCATGACCCGCACAGAAATGGTCGCTCCCGTGGGACCCGTATACTGTTCCGTACGATCCGGCGTTTCCGGATAACTGCCATCCATATTCTGGAAGAAATGGTTCACTGTGTAAGATGACTGCGCCGGAACCCACATGGCTGTCAGCCTGACACCCCGGTTTTCTGTAAAGATACCGCCTGGCGCATAACACCGGTCTGCTATCCTGTCATACCATCCCGAAAGGATATAGCCCTGCCTGTGTGCCGTATATAGCGTAACTGCGGTATATTTGTCCGGTGCAAACGTGAACGTCTGCTGTGTCTGTTCCATCTCTCCCCCGTTGGGATCATAATAAATCGTTGAAGTTCCGGTAAGTTTTGTGCTCCATTTGTCATCCGCTCTGTCAAACATCAGCAGCCTGTGGTTAATGGAATTTGCCTGTTCTACGGCACACATGAAATAAAAAGTCGCATAGCAGACTTTTGCTTCATTCGTATCGTTCTTCTGCTCGCCGCAGTCATAATCGTTGAGTCCTAAATGAAACTCGGCATCCTCGCTGTTACTTTGTGCTTTTGTACAGTCTTTATCGTTTCTCGGCTGAATAACGCCATTATGATCCGCCCAATTGGCGATCCTGCTTTTCGTTGCCGTAGTCCATGTATCAGTACTTGATACTACCCCTCCTATGTATGCGACGGACGTCTCTCCCCCTCGTTTGAAAAAGTGCAGATTCATTGACACCGTCAGATCAACGGTGGAATATGCCGGTACAATATAGGAATATACCGCCTTTACCATAATCGCCTTAAATGATCTGGTTCCGAAAGGATTGGCATTTCTCAGCGTATCCTCGTCACAACAGATCATAATTCGATTCGTGTCAGCATAGACATCATAACAACAACTGACTCCAACCCGATCCCATATCTTACCGGTTTTCCTCATGTTCAGAACGTTTCCACTACTATTCCATGTCAGTTTGTCTATGCCACCGCTATTTATCACGGCTTTAACCGAAAAGCTGGGTAAGACTTCTGCCCCCGCCCATAATTCCACATCCGATTCCTCTATGATGTTTTCTGAATTTGAATCTCCAAATATTACATAATCACTATAATTGATTTTGACATGGCCTTTCGCCATGAGGTCTTTATAATCCTTTCGCCTCATTTCCATTTCTTTTGTCCGGACTGTATCTTCCATGTCCTCCACATTCTCCATTACTGCTGCATTTTCCATGTTTTCCGTATTCCTCATTTGTTTCCTCCTTTTTTTGATTTATACGTCCCCGTGAAACCACTCATCTGCCAAAGCAGCCGTCGTGTTTTTGCCAAAGCCTCTGCAAAATGAAACGGTAAAAAAAGTCTCTTCTTTTCCTGAAATATCTCTAAATAATCAATAAATTGAGTGTATTGTATATAAAAAACGGGACAACCGCCATGGATTTGGTATAGATTGCACTTTTTGAGGTATACTTTGCGAAAACTAACTGTTTCACACACTATAAATATTCATAATTCCGCATTTTCTTTGTAGTAGTA
This sequence comes from uncultured bacterium, assembly GCA_947073545.1. Taxonomy (GTDB): domain Bacteria; phylum Bacillota; class Clostridia; order Lachnospirales; family Lachnospiraceae; genus UBA3282. Next base: position 53,090 of record CAMTMP010000018.1, on the reverse strand, counting down.
AGCAAAAGCATATTTCCCCAGCGCAATTTTTCCGATATAACGCAAAAAAACAGATGGAGACCCGCCCGTTCCACGGTTCTCCATCTGTTTTTCCGCTTTTTACTGTTCCATCTGTCGTCCCAGAAATCCCGCCGCCGACTGGATCAACTTCTGCTCTACCTCTCCCATCTTGGACTTGTGATCCATCTCCACCAATATCACAGAGCCAATCACGTCCCCCTCGCAAATAATGGGACTTATGGCTTCATGGCTGAAATCATCCCCCTCCAGACTGACCTGTATGAAATTTCTGTCTCCTTTGGCAGCCACTACGCTCTCTCTGTGGTCGATTTTCTCCTCCAGCTCCCTGCTGATGGATTTGCCTAACAGGTTCTTCATGCCACCCGACACCGCGATGAATTGATCCCTGTCAGTAATCAACGCGATGTGTCCCGACACCTGAGCCATGCTCTCCGCATACTGCTTGGCAAAAGTACCCATTTCACCGATTGGCGAGTATTTCTTTAAAATGATCTCGCCCTCCCTGTCCGTGTATATTTCAAGCGGGTCCGCCTCCCTGATCCGCAAGGTTCTGCGGATCTCCTTGGGGATTACAATGCGTCCCAGATCATCTATTCTTCTGACAATGCCCGTTGCTTTCATATGCTATAACCTCCATCTACAAATCGTAGTTATTTTATTTTTGTGTTTTACTATTATTTGTAGAGTAGGAAATTATATACATTAAGCTGCACATCACTCCAGCTTCACCAAAAACTTCCATCAAACAGCGTTCGTTTACATATGCTGCGATTTGATCAAAAACTGTTTGCATAAATACAATTCTTTAAATAATATATCTGCGGGATTTCCAGTAACGAAAAAGCAAATATTGATGCAAAACAAGAGCAATCATGTTATACTTTTGTTAGTAAATCAGATGCGCAGATAGCGAGTCAAAAGCCCTGCCGGGAGAGGCAGGGCTTCGACCCTCGCGGCAGTCGCCAAATGCTTGCAAGCAATCACTTGGCTCGTTGCTCGCGGGAATAAAAAAGAAACGGAGGCATGAAAACTATGGCACATCAAAATTTATCCGCTGCAGAGGCAATTGCAAAACTGAAAGAGGGAAACGAGCGTTACCTGACCGTTTCCAGTAATCCGGGCGATGTATCCCCCGAGATCAGAAAGAAAACCTGCGACGAGGGGCAGACTCCCTACGCGACCATTATCACCTGTTCCGATTCCCGCGTGATTCCGGAAGCAGTATTTTCCGCAGGCATCAGCGAACTGTTCACCATCCGCGTGGCAGGCAACGTGATGGATAATCACCAGCTCGGAAGCGTGGAATACGCTGCAGACCACCTCGGCACCAATCTGGTTGTCGTTCTGGGACACACAAACTGCGGCGCCGTTGGAGCGGCTTTGAGCAGCAGCCCCGACGGATTTGTAAAATACATAACCGACGAAATCAAAAAAGCGATCGGCGACGAGACGGATGCGCTGAAAGCAAGCTGCCTGAATGTGGAGAGAAGCGTTTCCATCATCAAAGAGAAATTGCATCTCACAGACGAATCACCTCTCAAGGTGTGCGGCGCCATTTATCATATTGACAGCGGCAAAGTAGAATTTATGGACTAACCCCGGAGCAGTCGAAAAAGCCTTGACAGGCTGGTTATAAAAGCGGTTGTCATCCTGATCGGATCGGCAACCGCTTTTTCACGCCTATTTCTTCACACCCTTCGTACCGGAGAGGTTCGCATTCTGTAAAATATTGCTTTCAAAAGAGGTCAGCATACTCTGTTCCTCCCGCTCTCTCTTAAGCGCCAGTTTGACCATATCGTCCAAAAGCGCCGCGTACGGCTTTCCAAGCGCCTCCCAGAGATAAAAGGCAAGGGAGCCAGGAATAGGATTGATCTCGTTTACATACACCTGATCCGTATCCTTATCAATCATAAAGTCAATCCGGGACACCCCATTACAGCCAAGCGTCCGGAACGTTCTCACCGCCAGTTCCCGGATCTCTTCCCGCTTCTCGGACGTCAAATCCGCCGGCAGCTCTCTTTTCGCAGTTCTCATGCCCTCGGAGCCGCCTTTGCCCCCCGCCACATATTTATCTTCATAGCTTAAAATTTCATCACTGGAGATCGGCTCCTCGCACTCGGATGCCTGCGCCTCCTCGTAGTCTCCCAGAACCGCGCAGTTGATCTCACGCAGATTCATAATCGCCCGCTCGACGAGGACTTTCGATCCGAATGTAAAGGCATACTCCAATGCCTCCCTCAATTCTTCCCGGTCTTTCGCCACTTTGATTCCCACACTGGAGCCCAGATTGACAGGTTTTACGATAACGGGATAAGGGATCTTTCTCTCCACCTTGTCATAAGCCGCCTGCTCGCCGCTCTCGTACTCCTTCCCATACAGCGTCACACAGTCGAGAACCGGAATTTCATTGTCCTTGAGCACCGTCTTCATCACATATTTATCCATGGTGACCGCCGAAGACATCACGTCACATCCCGCAAACGGAATATTGTAATGTCTCAAAAACCCCTGCAGGGAACCGTCCTCCACATTCGCGCCGTGCACCACAGGGAATGCTACATCGATCTGCGCCACCTCGGAGCTGCCAAATTTCTTTTCAGGATATTGAATCAATTTTACGCCATTTTTCTCCCCCATCAAGAAGACGCGGGTGCTCTTTTTCAAAAGTTCCGGGATATTTCTGTAGTTGGCGATATCCCCTATAAGCTCTCCCGTGTAGAGTTCATTCTCCTTCGTGATATAGATGGGCACCAAATCATATTTTTCTTTGTTGAAAGCATTGTAAGCCTGTAAGCCGGAGATCACAGACACCTCATGCTCCACACTCTTACCGCCGAAAAAGACTCCTACCCGAATTTTCATAGCCGCTAAGTTACCTCCTTCATTATTCCCCTGCCTGCCAAACAACGCTTCGCCTGCGTGCTTACGCATAATTGTCAGGTAAATCATTCTCGATCAGGATAACCTTTTGTTTCTCACCGGGAATTGCATTTACCATTCGAAACGCCTCCTGCAGATCGTCCACCGGAATCATCCTGTTTTTCGGGAATCCGGCTTCCAACAGCCCATCCTGAATCGGCTTCGTCTGCTCCCTGCCGACGAGCACGGCATAGTCGCACTTGTCAGCGGCGTAGACGCCTACTTCTTTATTTTCGTCATACTGTTTTTCGCCCAGCTCTACCATTCCCGGCGTCAGCAGTATGCGCAGTTCCTTAAACATTGCCAGCGTATCGAGCGCCGCCTCAAACCCGTTTTTGTTGGAATTATATGCGTCGTCCAGCAATATCCTGTCGCCCTGCTTCACAAGCTGTAGCCTGTGGGGAACGCTCTCCAACTGTTTCACCGGATAGAGCAGCTTCTCCATGGGAATCCCCAGCGTGTGCGCCACGGCAATGGCGCCCGCAATATTCTGCACGTTGTGGCTGCCCACCAGCTTCGTGTAAAATTCATATTCCTTTCCGGATTCGTCCTTCATTTTAAAGGAGGAACCTCTCGGGGAAACCGCAATGTCATAAGCGCGGAAGTCCGCGTTCTTAGCTGTGACCCCATAACTGACTGTATTCTTATCCGTCCCGGCATTTCTAATATATTCATTGTCGTAATTCAGAAATACTTTTCCGGTCGCAGGCACCGCATCCGCCAACTCAAACTTAGTCGAAACTATATTTTCTATCGTGTGGAAACTTTGCAGGTGCTGCGGGCCGATAGAGGTAATGATTCCGTAATCCGGATGCACCAAATCGCAGATCTCTTTGATATCCCCCACTTCTCTCGCTCCCATTTCGCAGATAAAAATCTCGTGAAATGGCTTCATATTTTCCCGGATCGTCCGCACCACCCCCAGCGTCGTGTTATAGTTGCCCGGGGTATGCAGGACGTTATACTGTGTGGAAAGTAACGCGCTCAAATAATACTTCACACTGGTCTTTCCGTAACTGCCCGTGACGCCAATAATTTTCAGATCCGGCATCTCCCGCAGAATGCGTGCGGCATCATCGATATAATACTGATCGATTTTCTTCTCTATCGGATGGTTAATCCCATTTGCCAGCAAAATGAGAATGGGCTGTAAAACAAACAAAAGCAGTAAGATCAGCTCCACATTTCTCAGAAGCGGGTGTTCCGGCAGTGGCAATATCCCCTGAGAAGTCAAAAGCACCGCTCCGCCCGCGGCCATCCATAATCCGGGAAACACTGTCACTGCCACCGCAAACGCATACAAGATTCCTGTAGTGACAAGCATCCTCTTTACGCGGGGCGTATACACCAGCGGCTTCTTCGCTTTATGGGGTTTGTTGACCAAAATAGTCATAGCATTCATAACGCAAGCCGCGATCAAACATCCCGTGTTCCCGACCGCCGCCAGCGGAAGGGAAATCAGCGCATACAGGCATTTTCCAAGCAGTCTGCCCACATTGGTATGCACCCGCATCCACTCCCCGTATTCTCTCGGTTTATACGAGTTCTGTTGAAACATATGCGTCAGATATAAAATATACATGACCGTTCCCACCAAATAGGTGGCAAGCCATATGCCAAAGATTATCATGTCCATTCCTGCCTGTGATTCCTCTCCATGCTAAACGCAATCCTTCTTTTCAGCGGCTTTCTATGTGTCCGTAAGCGCAAATCTCCCTATGATAACCAATTCTGCATCACAATCCGCACAAGCGCACTCTCAGCCGAAAAACGCCTGCAGCGCTCCGTTCACCTTCGCCGGCTGCTCCGCATAGGAAAAATGCCCCGCGCCCTCACACACCACCAGCCCGGCGTCAGTGATCAGCTCTTCCATCCGCCTCGCATCCTCTATGGGCGTGGCCGTGTCTAAATCGCCCCAGATCAGAAGCGTCGGGCATTTCACCAGATGAATCAGCGGTTCTAAATCCTCGTTAACCGCCTTAACCAGCGTCGTCCGCATCAAAGGCGTCGCATTGTTATAGTCGGAAGAGCCGCGTTTACGTCTCATATCCTCCACCGCATCCGGGTAGAGGAAATGCATCACTTTCGTGCTCATAAAAGCCCTGCCGATCTTGTAACATCTGAGACTGATCTTCTGCCGCAGACTCTTTTTCGGCAGAATCCCGGCACTGTCAATCAGCACCGCCCGCTCCACGACAAAGGGCAGATTTTCTCTCGCATTCATTTTAAAAAATACTCTTCCGCCAAAGGAGTGCACCACCACGCTAAGTCTTTTTATCGAAAAGGAGGCGATAAACTTCAGGACAAAGTCCACGTAATCATCCACACACCAGGGCGCAGGCGGTTCCGGTGTCTTGCCAAATCCCGGCATATCCAGAGCAATCACCCTTCTTCCCTGCTTCAGTGTATCGATCACGCTCCGGTACAGCGTGATATTAGCGCCCCAGCCATGCAGCAAAAGTACGGTTTCCCCCTCACCCTCGTCTATATAATTCACAGATATTCCATCTATCTTTTTTACCATAAAATCTCCTGCGCATTTGTATCTATTTTCAATTTATGCGCTATTTTATACCTATGTTCGCTCTCCGGCAAATATGTTTTCGCTCCATACCGCAGTCGCAGTCTTTGCACGTCGGTTCGCAAAATTACGCCCAAAACTTTCTGTACGCTGATCGCATACATTTGTATTGTACTGTATTCCCCCATTTCTATCAACCGAAAAATAGACGGAAATTGTGGCCGTTTATCCCATCTTCATAAACTATGCCCACTATTCCGCCATATAATCCGCATAATCCGTTTCACTGGCAAATAACATGTATACCCCATTTACAAATCCCATGTAACCGCTCTCTACCGCATATCCCTTCATCTCGTTTTCTCCTTTCATTCCGGTTCACTTTTTCAAACGAACTTGTGTTCTGAAAAGAGAATAACATTTATGAAGTCCTATATTTGGGACTTAAAACAAACATTTCGGGGGACATCCATGATCGAATTTTTACAATATCCTATCATCAACAATTTTAGAGCGTCCGTAAAAGAGCAAAAAAATCCGGTTTTGACACGACAAGTCTCTCCCGACATCGTCATGTCAAAACCGGAACCACGCACTTCTGCAGCCGCTTTTTCCCGCTCATTTGTAAAGCGCTTACCTTCTCCTGTCAATCCCGGTACGCCTGTAGTAATCCGCCTTATCCTTGTACATCTGCGTCTCCGCCGCGGCGAGCACGACGCTGACTCCGGCTTCGCTTTTATTTGCCCAATCAGCGCCCACCGCCATATTAACGGAAGACTCCGCCATAATTTTTCTCAAGCGTGCGACCCTCTCCCTAAATTCCGTCTCTCCGATACCCACGCAAATCGCCAGCAGTTCATCTCCTCCGATGCGGAACAACTTGTAAGCGTCCCCGAACGCCTCCTTCATACATGCGGTGGCCGCAAGTATCAGGCGGTCCCCCGCCTCATGCCCCTCCGCATCGTTCACCCGCTTCAGTCCTGTGATATCCCCGTAAACGATTCCCACGTTCTCTCCACGCACATTTTCCGTATATTTTACCATGGCATGACGGTTTCCGATCTGGGTGAGCTGATCCAGATAGGACATTCTCTCCAGATTTCTGACCAGATTCCGCATTTTCAGCAGGGACTCCATGAAGTGCCCCATGATCTGCAGCATATTGGAAATATAGTGTAAAGATTCTGCCGGCGGATTATCCACCCCGTAAAATCCGATTACTCTTCCGTCCTCATACAACGGCACCACCGTAATCGAAGTGATATCCTGCTGTTTCAATATCTCATATTGGAGCGGATTCTTTGTCCTGACGTCCTCTATATCAGCAATCACCACGCACTTGTCCTCTGCAAAGAGACGGTACCATCCGTCGCAGACCTCCGACGGAACATTCTGCAGGTTGTCCTTTTGCGGGCTCACGCCGTTTGCCACCCACTCGTAAGTGTTGTCGTCGCCGCCCTGCTCGTTTTTCTCGAAAATATATACCCGTTCGCCGCCAAGCACCTTACCCAGATACTCAATCGCAATCTTTAATGAAGTGTCCGGATCGGGTGCAAGCATAGCCGTCCGCAGCGCCTCGTTGATCAGCGCTTCCCTGTTCTGATAGTCTCGGATGATCTCCTTCTGATTGGTATCCGCACTGATATCTACGGCAATCTCAATACGCAGTTTTCTGCCGTCCCGCTCTATCACGGTATCCTTCACCAATGTGTGTTTGTTGAAGACAGGATTGTAATAGCGCCACTCTTTAAACTGCCCCGGAACAAGTTCCCTGTTATTACAAAACTCGCACGGCGCGGAAGCATTTTGCAGCACCTCATAGCACTTCTTACCTCTGGTCTGTTCCCGAGAGTTGAGTCCGCAGATCGAAAGCGCTTTCTTATTCATATAAATAAATTCATAAGTGTCCACGTCTGCGACGTAAACCAGTTCATTCATGTTTTCAAAAAATTCCCATATGGGTTCCATCTATCATGATTCTCCTTTAACAGACCGTTGTCTCAGCTCTATTGATAAACCGGCTCAAGAACTGCATAGACTGCGCTAATTATATCACAGAGCAGAAAACAAATCCATTAAAAGAGTCAAGATAACCGATATATGCCCGCAGAACAAGGCGCCACCGCAAAGCCGCCCTCCGTGCCTTCGAGCTTTCCGCCTATCGTGTAGAGCGCTTCGCCCGGTTTCATCCCGCCGTTCAAAGGCTGCTTTCTGTCAGAAGGATTGATAACCACCAGCAGTTTTTCATTCTCGGATTTGCGGACAAACACGAGCGGATAATTATCGCTCTGCAAAAACTCTATTTCACCGTCGTTGCGAAGCGCCGCATGGGACTGCCTGAACGCAATCAGCCGTTTCACCTCGCTGTAGAGGGAATCCACATCCCCCATCTGCGCTGCTGCCGTCGGGCGATCCGGCGCGCTGTCCTGCGGAATGTAAAGCAACTCCGACTTCGCCGCCGAAAAACCGGCATTCAGGGAATCATCCCACTGCATAGGAGAACGCGAACCGGTCCGCTCATAACCGCCTTCCACCGAATGCAGCCCTTCCACATACCGCATGCCGATTTCGTCGCCATAATAAATAAAAGGCGCGCCTGGCATGGTCAGTAAGAAGGCGAAAGCAAGCTTCATCTCCTCCTTATCAAGCCTCCTTGCCAGCCTTTCCATGTCGTGATTGCCGGAAGGAATGCAGATCAGTCCGCCGCAGGACTTATCATAGCTCTCCTGATATTTCTCCCAAAACGCTTTGATATCCCCTTTTCCCCTTCTGGAAAACCAAGGCTCGTCGCAGCGGAACAGGTCGTTGTAATGGGAAGGGCCGAAATGCAGCAGAAAATCCATATGGAAACCGCCCGCCAGAGACTTATCCGGCTCGCCCCACTCGGAAACCAGCACTGCCGCGGGAAATTCCCTGTCAAGGAACGCCCTGACATCCTGCCAGAGTTTGATCGTGCCCTTGCTGTCCTCGTCGTTTTTCACAAGGGAGTGCGCCATATCCACACGGAACCCGTCGCAGCCCGCCGAAAGCCAGAAGCGCATCACGTCTTTCATTGCCTCCCTCGTCGCCAGCGGTCCCGGCGCGTCCATCGCCTGCTGCCATTTCTTTTCGGGATCAGGCTTATAATATCCATAGTTTAGTGCGGGCTGATGAGAGAAGAAATTCACCCCACAGGCGCCCACGCGCTCCGAAATCCCCTTGAGGGCGTTCATGCCGTCCGGCTCTTCCCACGTGCTGTCCGTCCATACATAGCGGTCCGTGTACTCGTTTCGTGCCGCCTTCATGGATTCGCGAAACCATTTGTGGTTCACCGATGTGTGTCCCGGCACCAAGTCCAGAAGCACGTGCATGTCCCGTTTATGCGCCTCCTTAAAAAGCCGCACCAGATCCTCATTGGTCCCGTAGCGGGGCGCAACGGTGAAGTAGTCCTCCACGTCATACCCCGCGTCGTAGAAGGGTGACAGAAAACAGGGGTTCAGCCAGAGCGCGTTACAGCCAAGCTCCTTGATATAATCCAGTTTTTCGATAATGCCCTGCATATCCCCGATACCGTCAGCGTTGGTATCGTTGAAGGACTGCGGATAAATTTCATAAAAGATTGCTGTGTTAAGCCAGTTCGGTCTGCCTGCCATAGTAGTTTCCTCCTCAGTTTTTTGCTATTATCATATCACACAGCAGTCTTACGCGGGCATCCTTTTTTACTATTGAATATAAATTTCCGAAACCGTATCTTCCACACCGTTGATCTGCAGTCTGACATACACTTTTCCATTCTCAAATTCATCCAGCGGGTATGCCAGCGGTTCGGAAAGATTCGTCACGTCAACGGATTTGACCACGTCCCCCTGCACCAGCCACAGGATGAGCGTTGCACCCTCCGGCACCATGCCGCAGGAAATATCCGCGTAGAGCGTCTGGGTATCCGCGTCCGTGACCGTCATATTCTTTTCTTTCACAAATCCGTCGCTGGCGCTTTTAAAATGCAGCTTCCAGACGCCGTTCCGATAGGTGCTGTAATCCAAAATCACACCCATGTTCCATACCCGCTCATTGGAAGCGATATTAGTGTTGATACCGTTCCCGGAAGCCGCACTTACAATAAATCCGGTCAGACACACGAGCATAAGCGCCATACTCACAATGCCTGCAAAAATAAGCTTTAAATGATGCGTTCCCTGTTTTACCATCATTTGATCATCCTCCTTTTCAATCTTTGTTCCACATTCTTCACAATAGTTTGCAGTTACCGAAATTCGATGTCCGCAGGCGTGACATGCCGTCTTTATCTCCGAGCGGCGTAGAAAGTAGAGAAGCAATCCGATAAAGGGCGAAACCGCAAAAACCATAACCGCCCACAGCACCGGATCATCGCCCCGCTTTTTACAGTCCTGATACACCCACGCCGCGAAAAAGGCGGAGCCGCACAGCGCAAAAAATGCAGACCCGATAATCAGAACGGGATACAACATGGAAAGACCTCCGAAACCGCCATTTTCCAGAAAACTCATACCAATACACCTCTTTTCCCAATGCGAATCGTAATTTCCTCTTTTATGTTCGACCTTTTTAAGCCAACCAGAGTAAGCAATATCCCCGCCGCACCAACATAAAGGCAGCTCCCGGCGGCAAAGTAAGATAAATACATATTTTCAATTATGATCCGTGCCAAAAATGCCAGCATAGAAAAGGTGATCAGATTCAAAACCATCGGCACATACCAAAGTGACAGCTTACGCATGACAGGCTGCTTTTGCAGGACAGCTTCCTGCTCACGCAGAACCGCTTTGAGCTTGCGATTCAATTCCGGGGACGGCACATCCGTCATCTCCACAGACGCCCGGATTACTTTTTCTATTTCCATATCAGGGTGATTATCTCCCATAACCTGCTTCCTCCAATCTTTTCTTTATTAAACTTCTTCCCTTGAACAGCCGGCTTTTCACCGTGCCGGGCGGTTTCTTTATGACAGCCGCGATCTGCTCCACGGAACACTCGGAAAGGTAAAATAAATACAGCGGCACTTGGAATTTTTCCGGGAGCGTCTGTATGATCCGGCGCACCTGCACGACCAGTTCTTTCTGAAGATAACCTTCTTCCACGTCTCCTTCAGACTGCATAACCGCCTCCATCTCCTCATCCATATTACTGCAAGGCGCGATCCTATTCCGGCGTGCCTGTTTTCTTCTGTCGCTTTTCCAGAGGTGATAGGCGAAAGAAAAGAACAACGCCCTCGGGTTTTTCTCCCAGTCGAGTGTCCACTCTGTCTCCAGTGCTTTGAGAAAAGTCTGCTGGTACAAGTCTTCGGCATCCGCTTTGTCCAGACAGAGTTTCAGACAGAATCTATATACGTCCGTGCCAAAACCATCTATACATTTTTCTATTTCCCCTGCATTCACCGCCTCACCTCCCCTGCCTGTTCACTTTATATTCGTCATGTAATTGCGTGAGGTTCATTCTTAAACAAAAATTTTTTTACAAGAACCTTTTATTGTAACTCCGCGAGAGCTTCTTGATATATTTGGCACCTGTAAATAACTTGCAAATGGGACAGATTTCTCTGCCCCATTTTCCCATCACATACAATATAAGTATTTTGTTCCCAAACCACCCTTTCCCAACATCAGCCCGCGCCGACAAGCAGCAGTTCCTCCATCTTCGTCAGCGCCTCCCCCGTCAGCATAAGCAATGTCTCCTCATCCTTCTCGATCACCCCGCACTTCCTGTAACGGAGATAAAAGGTGGGATCACCCTTGGGGTCAAACCGCAGCCTCCCGCCGTAATCGCTTATGAGCAGCGGAATGTTCTCCACCCGGATCGGCGCATCCGGCCGCAGGGTAAAGCTGATCCGCTCGTTCTTTCCCTTCACCTCCGTCATATACAGCCTGTGGGCATGGGAGCGGATCAGCGCGATCCGCAGAAGATTTCCCACCGACTTCGGAATCTGGCCGAACCGGTCGAGAAGCTCTTCCCGCATATCGTCACACTCCCGCTCGTTCTCAATCCCCGCGATCCGTTTATAGATATCCAGCTTCTGCACTTCGTTCACAATGTATTGCGGCGGAATGTAAGCGTCCACATCCAGATCCACGAGGGTATTGAAATCCTCGATCACGGAAATGCCCTTCTTCGTCTTGACCGCTTCGTTTAACATTTTGCAGTAGAGGTCATACCCCACCGCCTGCATGTGGCCGTGCTGGCTTTTTCCCAGAAGGCTGCCCGCGCCGCGGATCTCCAGATCGCGCATGGCGATCTTAAAGCCGCTTCCCAGCTCTGTAAATTCCCGGATCGCCTCAAGCCGCTTTTCCGCCACTTCTTTAAGCACCTTATCCCGCTTATACATAAGAAATGCGTATGCTGTCCGGTTAGAGCGTCCCACGCGTCCCCTGAGCTGATAAAGCTGGGATAACCCCATCTGGTCGGAATCGTGGATAATTATGGTATTTACATTAGATATATCTAACCCCGTCTCGATGATGGTAGTGGATACCAGCACGTCGATCTCCCCGTTCACGAAATCAAACATGATCCGTTCCAGCTCCGCTTCCTTCATTTGTCCGTGGGCAAACGCCACGTTCGCCTCCGGCACGAGGTCGCTGATCGCCGCCGCCACATCCGCGATATTGTTCACTCTGTTGTAGACGTAGTAAACCTGTCCTTCCCTTGCAAGCTCGCGGACGATCGCCTCCCTGACCATCTCCTCATTATACTCGCAGACAAAGGTCTGAATCGGCAGCCTGTCCTCGGGCGCCTCCTCCAGCACACTCATGTCCCGGATACCCACCAGACTCATGTGGAGCGTCCGCGGAATGGGCGTCGCCGTCAGTGTCAGCACGTCTATATTCTCTTTCAATTTTTTAATTTTTTCCTTATGGGTCACGCCGAAACGCTGTTCCTCATCGATGATCAAAAGCCCCAGATCCTTGTATTCCACATCCGCGGACAACACACGGTGGGTACCGATCACGATATCCACCATACCCTTCTTCAAATCCGTGATCGTCTTTTTCTGCTCTGCGGCCGTGCGAAACCGGGAAAGCAGGTCGACCCGCACGGGGAAATCCTTCATTCTCTGCACAAAGGTGTGATAATGCTGCTGGGCCAGAATGGTGGTGGGCACCAGATAGACCACCTGCTTATTTTCCTGCACTGCCTTAAACGCCGCGCGGATGGCGATCTCCGTCTTTCCGTAACCCACGTCTCCGCAGACAAGACGATCCATGATTTTCTCGCTCTCCATGTCCTCCTTGGCGGCCGCGATGGCAAGCACCTGATCCTCCGTCTCCTCGAAAGGAAACATCTCCTCGAACTCCCTCTGCCAGACCGTATCCGGCCCGTAGCAGTACCCTTTTCCGTTCTGTCTGGCGGCGTAAAGCTCCACCAGATCCCCGGCGATCTCCTCCACCGCCGTGCGCACCTTAGATTTGGTTCTGGACCACTCCTGTGTGCCCAGCTTATTTAACTTAGGCTTCGTGCCGCCGTCCGCCGAAGCATATTTCTGGATCACATCAAGCCCTGTCGCCAGCACATAGAGGACACCGCCGTCCCGGTAGGAGATTTTCATGTAGTCTTTCACCACATGTTCTACTTCCACCTTCTCAATGCCCTGATAAATTCCCAGACCGTGGCTCTCGTGCACCACATAGTCTCCTACTTTCAGATCATTAAAGTCGTTGATCTTCTGGCCTTCGTATACTTTCTTCTTTCTTTTCTTCTTTTTCTGCGCGCCAAAAATATCGCTCTCCGCAATCACCATAAACTGCAAGAGCGGGTACTCAAACCCCTTGCGGACTCTCCCGTAGGCCGTCATCACTTCCCCCGGCTGCACCTCGCGCATGGGGTCTTCCGTATAAAAAGCGTTTAACTCCTGATCCCGCAGATCCTCCGCCAGCCGTTTGGCGCGGGTCCGCGACCCGGAAAGCAGCAAAATGCGATAGCCCTTTTTCTTATAATTTTTTAAGTCCTTCACCAGCGACTCAAAGCTATTGTTATAGGAAGAAAGGCTTCTGGCCTGCACGGCAAACTTTTGCTCCGTCCTGATCAGCGGATTTTTTCCTTCCATGGAGGAAAGGCACACAACACGGCGGTTTTCCAGTCCTGCCGCCACCGCTGCCGCCGAAAACAGAACGTCCATCTGTCCCGGCAAAATATACCCCTTCTCCGCCCGGTGTGCCATGCTCTCCCGAAATTCCAGCTCCACCGCATCCACATGCTCCTTAATCCGCAGCGGCTCGTCTAAAAAAACACAGGCCCCCTCCCCCGCAAAGCTGTCCGCAAAGGACGATAGTTCCGGGAAAAAGTAACGCACATAGCTGTCTAAATTAATCGCATTATAAGAAATGCCAAGTTCGGTAAGTGCCTCGGTAAGCTCCCGGTTCTGCACTTCAATCCGGTGCGCCTCCTCGGTCTTCATTTGTTTTCTGAGCACTTCCGCCTGTTTCTTTGCCTCTTTTTGTATTTTTTTCAGCCCTGTCGAAAGTTCCTCTTTGGACAGAATAAGTTCTGCTGCCGGATAAATGGACACCGCCTCCAGCTTTTCAATGGAGCGTTGGCTCAAAACGTCAAAACTGCGGATCGACTCCACTTCATCCCCCCACAGCTCGATTCTGTAAGGATTTTCCTCCGTCAGGTCAAAAATATCGACTATGCCGCCCCGGATGCTGAACTGCCCGGGCTCCTCCACCTGATCACATCTGATGTAGCCGAGCCCTGCCAAGTCACCCGCAAGTTCATGCTCCACCACGCAAGACCGCCTGTCTATGGATATGACATACTGACGCCAGTCTTCCAGGGAAACCTGCGGTGCCATCAGCGCGTCAAAAGTGGTAACTACGGTAAGCGGCACGCCCTCCGCCATTCTGCGGAAAACCTTGATCCGCTCCTTGGTGAGCTGATTGCCATGAATGTCCGCCTGAAAGAAGATCAGATCCTTCGCCGGATATAGCATCACATTCCTGTCATAGAATTGATAATCTTCATACAGTTCTTTTGCCCGCAGATCATTGAACGTGATAATCAGCTTCCGACGGAATCCCTCGCCCAGCCCATAAATCATATGCAGTTTTTGGGAGTCCGCACAGCCGCTCAGTGCAGCGGAAGTCCTTCCTCTCGCAAGCATCTCCCGTATCTCTTCGTATTCTCCCAGCTCCGAAAGCGGGGCAAGTAATGCTCTCATGGTAACCTCTTTCTGTCTTTATAACTGATACTGCCTATTCTTCGTCCTTTTTCGCCGGGCGTTTCCGCACATTATACTGATTCATAGCTGCATCAGGTCCCTCCGCAATCATTTTCTCGATAGCAAGCGCTGCGGTTCTTGCGCCCTCGTTCATCACTTCCCGCTCCTTGGCGGAAAAATGACCCAGCACATAGTCTGCCAAATCCATCCTCGGCGGCTTTTCTCCCACGCCCATGCGCACCCGGATAAACTCGTCGTGCCCCAGATGCATGATGATATTTTTCAGGCCGTTGTGTCCCCCGTCGCTGCCCCGCTTGCGGATGCGGATCTGTCCCATATCAAGACTCACATCGTCCGAGATCACAATCAGCTCTTCCTTTTCGTCCACCTTATAAAAGTCTATGACGCTTCGGATGCTCTCACCACTCAAATTCATATAGGTGAGCGGCTTTACGAGAACCGCTTTCTGTCCTGCAACGATTCCCTTTCCGATCACCGCTTTATGCTTTTTTTCACTTAGCACGATATCGTTCTTTTCCGCAATCGCGTCGATCACGTCAAAGCCGATGTTGTGTCTCGTATTTATATATTTTTTCTCCGGATTTCCCAGACCTGCAATAATATACATAGATACCTCGATTCAAAAATTTAGACATCAAAAAAGCAACCGCCGCTCACCAAAGTAGTTGGTTGCTTTTTAGCTTCCCCGCTTATTCATTGATTAAAGACAGTATACCATAATAGGAATCCAAAGTCTATTGCCGTTTTTCTCTCTTTTTCCGCAGAAAAGGACGCTCTCACGTCCTTTTCCCATCGCATATACGTTTTACTCACTATTCGGTTCTAAAAGCGCCTTTTCATAGCTGTCCAGAATAATTCTCTGGATTCTGTCCCGAGTCTCAGAATTAATCGGGTGCGCGATATCTCGGTACTCGCCGTCCGATGCCTTCTTACTCGGCATAGCTATGAACAGACCTTTTTCGCCTTCAATTACTTTAATGTCATGAACCACGAATTCATCGTCAATCGTGATCGAGACGATTGCCTTCATCTTGCTGTCTTGAGTCATTTTACGCACGCGGACATCAGTAATTCTCATGAAGCTCAGCCTCCTTATCATATGATACCGGTCCGGAATCTACCGGTTTTCACAAGCTTTCTACACAAGTCATACTCATCAAGCCACGTAGCTTGTAATAAACATTTAACTAAATTATGCCCCTGTTACAGACAACTTACACCTTCTTAGCAATCACCCCTCATCCCCGTCAACACATATCCTGCCTATCATAACACAAATTATCCGTTTGGTCAAAGTGAATATCTGTCGTTATGTTCCACCACAATTTCTATCCCTTCTTCTCCCTTATGGTAAGAGTTCGCCCGGATGGTTCCTCTGCTCTCTACGATGCAATTCTCGATGTGTGTATTATCGCCGATATACACATCATTCAAAATGATGGAATTTTTTATGTAGCAATTGCTTCCGATATAAGTTTCTTTAAAGATCACGGAATCTTCCACTGTGCCGTTAACAATACATCCGCTGGATATCAGGCTGTTTTTGATCTTAGCGCCCACATTATACTTGGCCGGCGGCAGATCATCCACTTTGGAATAAACGTCCGGATACTGTTTGAAAAAGTAATCCCTGATCTCCGGTTTGAGGAAATCCATGTTCGTCCTGAAATAATCTTCCACGGTAGCAATGTTGCTCCAGTAGTCCTTCAGCTTATAACCGTAAATCCTCTTCTGGTTCTTGTAACGGATCAGAATATCTTTTACAAAATCATACCGGTCCTCTTCCCTGCACTTCTCGATCATTTCGATCAGCATTCTTCTTCTGACCACATAGATACCGCAGGAAATGGTGTTGGACTTAGCCACTACCGGTTTCTCTTCAAATTCCTCGATGCGGCTGTCCTCGTTCATTTTAAGCGTCCCATAACGCTCCACATTAGCGCTCGGCGCAAGATCCTTGCAGACTACGGTGATATCCGCTTTCTTCTCTATATGATACTCCAGAATCTTATTATAATCCATCTTATAAACGCAGTCGCCGGAAACAATCACTACATATGGCTCATGGCTGTTCTTTAAGAAAGACAGATTTTGCGCAATCGCATCCGCCGTGCCGCGGTACCAGGCATTGCTCTCCGCCGTCACTGCAGGCGTCTCCACAAACAGGCCGCCCTGCTTCCGTCCGAAGTCCCACCATTTGGACGAGCTCAAATGCTCGTTCAGACTGCCCGCGTTATACTGCGTAAGCACAGCCACTTTATTAATATGGGAATTGGACATATTACTGAGCGCAAAATCAATACTTCTGTAGCTTCCCGCTATGGGCATCGCACAGACCGCGCGCTTCTGGGTCAACTGCCTGATCCTGTGATTATTACCACCTGCTAAGATAATTCCGATTGCTCTCACGATTTATCACCTGCCTTAATCAAAGTTTTACCACTGGGAAGATATGAATCCTGGTAGTCGTCATGTGTAGTCACGCCAAACACCACCGAATTTTTCCCTACGCTTACCCCTTTCGGGATCACACTCTTCTCGCCTACCGTCACCAACTCGTGATCGTAAATATGCGGATCTGTCTCATTGGGAACAGGATCTCCCACACCCAGTTTTACATGATCCTGAATCTCTACGTTCTCCGCGACAACCGCTTTATAGAGCTCACAGTTTTCACCGATTCGGGTCTGGTTCATAACGATGGAATCCCGGATCACCGTACCCGCACCGACGGTAACGCCGCAGCCGATCACGGAATTGTAAACCTGTCCAAAGATTTCGCATCCTTCCCCGATAATGCTTTTCTCCACCACGCTGTCCGAAGACAGATACTGAGGCGGAAGGATCTCGCTCTTCGTGTAGATCTTCCAATACTCCTCGTAGAGGTTAAACTCAGGCACAATGTCGATCAGCTCCATATTCGCTTCCCAGAAGGAGTGAAGCGTTCCCACATCCTTCCAATACCCGTTAAACTCGTAGGCATAAAGCGGCGCGCCCTTCTTGTGGCAATAGGGAATCAGGTGCTTACCAAAATCCAATCCCGGCTGCTCCGAATTGGCGAGCAGGGCTTCTTTGAGCGTCTTCCAGTTAAAGATATAAATACCCATGGACGCCAAATTGCTGCGCGGGTTAGCAGGCTTCTCCTCAAAATCCGTAATCTTGCGGTTTTCATCGGTAATCATAATGCCAAAACGTTTCGCCTCTTCCATCGGAACCGGCATAACCGCAATGGTCACCTCAGCGCCATTCTGCTTATGGAAATCGAGCATTACCTCATAATCCATCTTATAAATGTGATCCCCCGAGAGAATCAACACATAATCGGGATTAAAGGTTTCCATGTAGTCGATATTCTGATATATCGCATTCGCCGTTCCGGTATACCATTCGCTGTTCGCACTCTTTTCATAAGGCGGCAGAACCGTAACGCCGCCGATATTTCTGTCCAAATCCCAAGGTATGCCGATACCGATATGTGTATTCAGCCTGAGGGGCTGATACTGCGTCAGCACACCTACCGTGTCGACGCCTGAGTTAATGCAGTTACTGAGCGGGAAGTCGATAATCCGGTACTTACTTCCGAAGGACACCGCAGGCTTGGCCACCTTCGACGTAAGCACTCCCAATCTGCTTCCCTGACCGCCAGCTAAAAGCATGGCAATCATTTCTTTCTTTACCATCTTTATCACCTCTTATTTCTTAATATTGTATTTTCATGCCTTCATATCTGTCCATATCTATCACAAAAATATAGCTATATGTAAAGTATACCACAGGCCGACTAAAAACTGAATACAATTTACAAGAATTCTCCGTTTTTAGTCCTTTTGATATATTAATAATATACAATATTTTATTCCATTTTTCAACGTCTTTGTTAATTTTTACATATTAACCTGTTTTTTTGCATTTCTTAACTTTATATTGGTTTTTTCCTATGGAATGAGTATAATACTAATAAAAACTGTAAAAGGGAGATACCCCATGTACCAGATTGATTTTCACAAACCGATCCGCATCTACTTCATCGGAATCGGCGGTATCAGTATGAGCGGCCTTGCCGAGATTCTTTTGACAGAAAACTTTACGATATCGGGTTCCGACCGCGCTCCTTCTGAGTTGACCCGTATGCTGGAAGAGCGTGGCGTCAAGGTTTATTACGGACAAAAGGAAGAAAATCTAAATAGCAGCATCGACCTTGTCGTCTATACCGCAGCCATTAAAAGCGATAACCCCGAGCTGCTTGCCGCAAAGAAATTAAACATTCCCACGCTGACCCGGGCGGAACTTTTAGGGCAAATGATGAAGAACTATGAAACGCCCGTTGCCGTGAGCGGCACCCACGGGAAAACGACTACGACCTCCATGATTTCCCAAATTCTTCTGAACGCAAAAGCCGATCCTACCCTTTCTATCGGTGGCATTTACCGGCCCATCGGCGGCAATATCAGAGTGGGTTCATCCGAGCTCTTTGTCACGGAGGCATGCGAGTACACAAACAGCTTTTTAAACTTTTTCCCGAAAATCGGCATTATACTTAATATAGAAGAAGACCATCTGGACTTCTTTAAAGACCTTTCGGATATTCGAAATTCTTTCCGTCGTTTTGCTCTCCTTTGTCCCGAAGACGGCGCCCTCATCATCAACGGCGATATTGAACGGTACGAAGAGCTGACAGAAGGTCTTTCCTGCCGCGTGATTACCTACGGTCTTTCCTCCGGCCTGGACTATACCGCGTCGCAGATCGCTTATGACGAATCCGGCTTTCCTTCTTTTTCCCTGCCCGGCAAAGAAGGCGGGGCACGGAGATTTTCCTTACGGGTACACGGAGATCACAATATCCTGAACGCTCTGGCCGCCATCGCTTTGGCAGATCTGCTCGGGCTTTCGGATGAAGTGATCGGCGCAGGACTTCTGGCATTTACCGGAACGGACAGACGTTTCGAATACAAGGGTCAGGTAAACGGCGTCAATATCATCGATGACTACGCCCATCACCCCACCGAGATCCGTGCCACCTTGAGCGCCGCAATGCAATATCCCCACAAGCGTCTATGGTGCGTGTTCCAGCCCCATACCTACACGAGGACCAAAGCCTTTTTAGAGGATTTTGCCTCCGCCCTCTCTCTTGCTGACGAGATCGTCCTGGCAGATATCTACGCCGCCAGAGAGAAGGATACGCTGGGCATCAGCTCGGAAACCCTGCAGGAAAAAATCCGGTCGCTGGGACACTCCTGCCAATACTTCCCTACCTTTGAGGCAATAGAAAATTATCTTTTGAAAAAATGCACAAAGGATGATTTGTTGATAACTATGGGTGCGGGCGACGTCGTAAAAATCGGTGAAAACCTGTTACAAAAATAATTATTCACAATATCCACAGAAAAGAACCTGAGACAATCCGTTTTTTCTGTGGATATTTTTGTGGAATAGAACATGCGGTTTCATAATGTTTTCCAAGGTTGTCCACACTATCCACAAAAGAATGACCGGCCCGTCATTCATAAACGCATATTCGTTTGTTACAGATTGCCCATTTCTTTTCCCAAAAACACATGCTATACTCATAAATGCACGCGGCAAGCGGCAGATAAGGGGCTGCCGGTTCTCGCGGTATCGAGGTATCAGTCTTTAATATAGGGGTGTAAAATGGGGTTTTTGACAATTTATCAGGACAACTATACAGATTCCACAGTTATTTCAAACCGTTTTATTGACGAGTACATGCAGGACGCCAACGATGCGCAGTTAAAGATCTACCTTTACCTGATCCGCATGATGCGCGCCAGACTCGACACAAGCATAGGCAATATCGCCGATAAATTCAACTACACGGAAAAGGACGTGATACGCGCCCTCAAATACTGGGAAAGAAACCGCCTTTTAGTTCTTGACTATGATAGTCAAAAGAATATTACCGGCATCCATCTGATGGATTCCAGTTCTTCCGCCCCGGTTCCGGCTACTCCTGCCATGGCCACTTATCCGAGCGTGACGACGCCCTTTGTGCCTGCGCCGGTTTCTGCACAAACATCGGCTCCGCCAGTCACCTATCCGGCCGTAAGTAAAGCAGTTCCGGCACAGCCGCAGATACAGCCGCTTTCTGTGGAAAAACCGAATTATACGGCGGATCAGCTCCGCGATTTTAAAGCAAATGAAGATACCGCAAGACTTCTGTTTGTGGCAGAGCAGTATCTGAAAAAACCGTTGAGCGCAAACGATATGCGTACCATACTTTTCATAATGGACAAACTGGGATTCTCCGAGGATCTGACCGATTACCTGATCCAATACTGCGTCGACCGCGGAAAAAGAGATCTGCGTTACATAGAAAAAGTGGCCATAAGCTGGGCCGAGCAGGGCATTACCACCCAGAAACAGGCCGCTTCTCTGGCCGGAAAATATGATAAAGCCGTTTACGAAATCATGCGTGCCCTCGGAAAAAACAATATTCCCACAGAGACAGAGGTTGCCTACATCGACCGCTGGCGTAAGTTCTACGGCTTTGAAAACGATGTCATTCTCACCGCCTGCGAGCGCACGGTGCTTGCCACGGACAGTCACCGCTTTGAATACGCGGACAGTATTCTTGCAAACTGGCACAAGGCTGGCGTTCACCATAAAGGCGATATCAAATCACTGGACGAGAACCATCGCCGCAGCAGGACAAACCGTCCCTCTGTATCCACAAATAAGTTTAACCAGTTTACGCAGCACGACTATGATTTTGATGCCATTCAGCAGGCATTGGAAAAAGAAATTCTAAGCAACTAGTAAGGAGGCGCCCGTGCCCTTAACAAACACGCAGTACGACCGGATTTTTCGGCAATATGAAGAGAAACAGCGGCAAAGCCGGTTGGAGGCAGAGCGCAGGCGTGATTATGTATACAAACGTCTCCCCGGATACCGCGAGCTGGAGGATGAGACAGCCTCTCTCTCCGCTTCTCAGGGAAAAAAGCTTCTCTTTGGGGATGATGCCGCTCTTGACGAGCTGCGCCAAAATCTCGCTGTCTTAAAAAAACAGAAAAAACAGCTTTTATCGGATGCCGGTCTTCCCGCAGATTATCTGGAACCGGTCTTTGTCTGTCCCGACTGTCGGGACACAGGCTACATTGACCGTGAAAAATGCCACTGTCTCAGGCAGGCGGAAATCTCCCTTCTTTACGAGCAGTCGGGCATTCAGGATATGCTGAAACACAACAATTTCAGCCTGCTTTCGTATGAATATTATACGGGAGAGGCTTTGGCCCTTTTCCGGCACGCAGTTAATACCTGTGAGAGTTTTATCAAAAATTTTAATTCAGACTACCGCAATCTCTTTTTTTATGGTACAGTGGGAACAGGTAAGTCATTTCTCTCCGGCTGTGTGGCGAAAGAATTGATGGATCAAGGGCATTCCGTAATTTATTTCGGAGCGGCAGGTCTGTTTGATTTATTGTCGAAGGTTTCTTTTGATGCCAAAAGCAGGGATGAACGGCAAAACACCTACTCTGATCTCTATCAGTGTGATCTGCTTATCATTGACGATTTAGGTACGGAGCTGACAAATCAGTTCACCGCGTCCCAGCTCTTTTCGCTTCTGAATGAAAGGCAGCTCGGCAAAAAATCTACTTTGATATCTACCAATTTTTCTCTGGCAGAATTACGGGATCGTTATTCCGACCGCATTTTTTCCCGTATTACAAGCAATTTTGAGGTTTGCAGACTTGCCGGGGAGGATATCCGAATGCATAAACTTAGGAAATAGAAAAGGAAATTACTGCGAAATACTAACCCATTGCGAAAGGATATTTTTATGAACAGACGCGAGGAGAAAAGAAATCTGGAGACCATACCCGTCGGCTCTCTGGGGATGATTCCCCTGAAAGGCTGCCGCAAACTTGGCGAAAAGGTGGACTACTATCTGGTAAAATGGCGCACGGAACGCGAAAGCGAGCACAAAGATTCCCTTGCGTTCTCCGGCTATCAGCGCGATACTTATATATTGGATGCGGCAGTTCCCCGGTTTGGTTCCGGCGAGGGAAAAGGCGTCATCAAAGAATCTGTGCGCGGCACTGATCTTTATCTAATGGTAGATGTGGCTAACTACAGCCTCACCTACTCTCTCTGTGGACACGAAAATCATATGTCCCCCGACGATCATTATCAGGATTTAAAGCGTATCATAGCAGCGGTTGGCGGCAAGGCAAGGCGCATCACCGTGATTATGCCATATCTCTATGAGAGCAGACAGCACAAACGTTCCGCTAGGGAGTCTCTCGACTGCGCCCTCGCGCTTCAGGAAATGGTGAGCATGGGCGTGGATAATATTATCACCTTTGATGCCCACGACCCCCGTGTACAGAACGCGATCCCCCTGCACGGCTTCGAGACGGTACAGCCCGCCTACCAATTTATCAAGGGACTTCTGACCCATGTAAAGAAATTACAGATCGACAGTGATCACATGATGGTGATCAGTCCGGACGAGGGCGGCATGAGCAGGGCGATTTATATCGCCAACGTACTCGGTCTGGATATGGGTATGTTCTACAAGAGACGGGACTACACCCGCATCGTAAACGGAAGAAATCCGATTATCGCCCATGAGTTTCTAGGCAGCAATGTCGAAGGCAAGGATATGATTATCATCGATGACATGATTTCCTCCGGCGAAAGCGTGTTGGAGGTGGCGGCCGCGTTAAAAGAGCGCAAAGCCGGAAAGATTTTCGTCTTCGCTACCTTCGGGCTATTTACCGCCGGATTGTATCGGTTTGATAAGGCTTATGAGGAGGGCACCATCTGCCGTGTCCTGACCACGAATCTGATCTACCAGACACCTGAGCTTCTTGCCCGTGAGTGGTACATCGATTGCGATATGAGCAAGTACATCGCCTATATCATCGACACCCTCAATCACGACGCTTCCATCAGCGACCTTTTGAACCCTGTGGAGCGTATCCAGTCGATTGTGACGAGGTATCATGCCCAGGAGCAGGATACAGCAAATGCCTGACAGAATCGGCTACGCGGGTTTGCCTTTCAAACCCGGAATTATAAACAGCAAAATAATCGGTTATCATAAAAAGGAACATATAAAAAATACAGCTTGTATTATATCGCCTCTCCTGCTATACTGGGAAAGGTTGAAATATCCGGAAGCGCCGGAGTTTCGGCAAATATACACGTCAGTTCGAGACCTTCCTGACGTAAAACAAAACTAAAGGAGACAACTGCATGAAAACACAAAACACACAGGCGGTTTCCGTGAAAACCGCACACACTCACGCGCTTTTCATGGCGCAGGCGGCTATGATCGCCGCACTCTACATCGTATTGACCTTTATCGCAAACGCCTTCGGGCTGGCCAATTACGCTGTCCAGGTACGCTTCTCGGAGGCGCTCACCGTTTTACCCTATTTTACGCCCGCTGCCATTCCGGGACTGTTTATCGGCTGCCTTTTAAGCAATATTCTGACAGGCTGTGCTCTGCCAGATATTGTTTTCGGCTCTCTGGCCACGCTGCTCGGCGCGCTCGGCACCTATGCCCTGCGAAAATGGAAATGGTGCGCACCGGTATGCCCGATTCTCGCCAATACAATTATCGTGCCTCTTATATTGGTCTACGGCTACGGCCTGTTAATCGAAGGAATGACTCTGATACAGTGTCTCGGCTTCTACTGCCTGACCGTGGGCGCAGGGGAAGTCATTTCCTGTGGGATTCTGGGGATGATACTGCTGACGGCGCTGCAAAAATACGGCAGCCGCATCTTCGTAGAAACCCGATAATCAAAATAATACACCCCCTGCAATGATTCTCTGCAGGGGGCTCTTATTCCTTTTACAGCGCTTTCTCAAAATATTCTTTTACCTGAAGCAAATCCTCAAACACCGCCACACTTAAACTCCGCATCTCCTCTGTAGCAGGTGTCAGATCCGGCACCATAACAGGCCGCAATCCGGCGCTGTGCGCGGAGCGGATGCCGTTGTAGGAATCCTCGACCGCGTATGTATTTTCCGGCAGGATGCCCATGCGCTCACATGCCATCAGATAAATATCCGGAGCCGGTTTGCTGTTCTTTAGCAGATCGCCGCCCACCACCACCTGAAAATAGTCGTAAAGTCCTGCCGTCTGCAGCTCCTGCGTGACAGCGGCAAGTCTGGTGGAGGAAGCCAGCCCCAGCGAAACCCTGTTTTTCGACAGATATTCCAACAGTTCCTCCGCGCCCTTCTTCACGGGGATTCCCGCTTTTTCCGTGATCTCATGAAACAGCACAGAACTTTCCTCACTAAACTTTTCGAAAGGAAAGTCCTTCCCGTAATGCTCGTAGACAATCTCCTGTGTGCGCACCTTATTCGTGCCGATGCAGCGCATGAATACCTCCCTGATATCCCGAATCCCATGCTTATCGCCTACACGCTCCCAGCAGTCTAATACCAGTCTTTCGGTGTCAAAAATAGTGCCGTCCATGTCAAGAATCACCGAGAAGTTCGTTTGCAGCATACGCGCCTCCTTTTTTACTCTTTTCTGATATAGGCGATGAACTGATTGCCATTCTCATTCAGCCACTCTGTCGAATCATTCATCCCCCTCTTTTCCAATGTCCCCGCCACCGGATCCATCACTACAATGTTCAGCTCATTAAAGCCTGTGATAAGCACCGCGTTTCCGTCCTCCAGCATGGCCAGCACCGGAATATCTTTATTTACATAATACAAAACCGCGTCCAAACTGCATCCGGAAAGATCCAGTATGGTACAATCTATCAGATCGCTCTCCAGAATATCCATCACGCTGTCCCCCTGGTTCAGGCGTCTTTGCGTATTTCTGGAAACCCCCTCGAATTTTAGTATCGTGTCGAGACAGACCGCAAGCGAACTCTCGCTCTCCGTCACCTCTTCCTCGGTAATCGCCATAATCTGATTGCGCATGCTTCTCGTCTCCCTGCGCCACACATAATCTCCGTCGTCGTCCACGACCACACCGGCCACGCGGTATGCCAGTTCCACCGCCCTGCCGGGATTGACAAAGAGATTTTCGATGCCGTTCTTACCGTACACATAGAAATAGTTTTCCGAAGGGCCGTCCCCCAGTTCTCCCACGGAGCGGTTTCCCTCAAACAGAATTTCTTTCGGCGTCAAAACCTTTAACCCCTTCGCGTCTATCTCGTCTTTCACCGTAATCTGGCAGATGGTTTCATAGGTTTCGGTAATCACAAAGCCCAGCACATTATTTCCGTTTCTGACTTCCTCCGTATTCATAATCTGGTCGGCCTGTGTCGGCACATAGCTTTCGCTCTCCTCATCGTACACGACCCTGGAAAGTGTGAGCTGATTCTCCTCAATCTCGCTCTCCACCACATAAACGTTCTCCTTCTGGTACGTCTTTAGTACGCTTCCGTCATCACTCTGGATTTTCAGACAATACATGGGAAAAGTCGTAATCCCTGTACTGTTCTCCCGGATATCCTTCCTTTTGGCAAGTCCGTAAATCAAATCTTCCCCCATAAATCCCACGACCGAAATATGCTCACCTGCCCCCGCCTCGATCTTCGTCTGCTTCTGTGTATTCAGATTCATCAGAATAAGATCCGTGGCCGCATAGAGATCATCGCCCTCCTGCCAGACAAGCATCTTATTGGACTCCGAAACATGGCAGCCGCCTTCTTTCAATCCTGTCACTACCGTTTGAAGAGAAAGGGTACGCACATCCACCGCATATATGCTGCCGTCCAGCATAAAATAGTAAATACCCGTCCTGCTCAGATAGGAAAGCTTCTCTATATCCGTTTTTAAAAGCTCATAAGACTTGTCGTATGGGATATACGCCATCTCCTCCACGGTATTCGCCACACTGTTATAGGCATAAAGCGCAACGCCAACACAGCCCTCATGCCGTCCTCTGTTCATATAGCCGTAGACCAGAAACAGAATATTCCCCGTCTCATCCACCGTCAGTACGCGGATATCATGTCTGTCATACGCACTTCTTAGATCCCTCAATTCCTCCGTATTGCCGTAAAAGCTGAAAAGTCTGGCCAGCTTATTGTCTGTCACATTGTAACTGTATAGCTTGTCCGCCACTATAAAGGCAAATACATTACCGCCGTCACTCTCCTTAAGCTCCACATTCTCCCCTGTAATTCCAAGCACAATCTTATCATTTACATATACCTCTGCTTCCTCGTCAAAAATCTGCTCCATGGTTCTCTCAAAGTCAAGAAGGTACATGCGGTCAGGCGTATAACGGATTCTGTAAAATTCGTTTACCCGGTAATAATCCGTCCTTTTTCCATTCCTTATGTTCACCAGATATTCCAGTTGAAAGGAGCCTGTCTGCTCCGCAAGCTCTCTGATGATAATACACGGATCCGTCACTCTCTTTACCGGCAGCTCTCCCCACGTCACCTGATTAAAACTGGAATGAATCGTCACTTTATGGAAAGTGGTATTATCCCCCTCCGCATTGGATTCCAAATACTTCGTCAACTCCGCCGCCGCTTCCCTGTCGAACGTGCGCTCGTGAAAATCCGTGATGTAATCCAGCTTCTCGCGGACATGAAGTGAATCGCTTAAAACAATTCTGGTATAGTATCTGATCGGCTCGCCGTCAGCCGGCGTAACGAGAAAAACCAGCATATATTCGGTATCATTCTCAATCAGATCCTTTAACGTGATAGAAAAGGAAGTTTCATCCTCATTGATCTCATATTCTTCCACGGGGGTGCTCTCTACAAGCCGTTCACCGTCAAGGCTCCTCACTTCGAAGCCGATTGTGTCGATTACCTGCCCGTAAGTATCCATCTTCACATCTATCTTTCTGTCCTCACCGATAGGCTGGAGGTTGTCCCGCAGATAGGCGCACTCCATACTCTGGGCGTACCCATGCAGACTCCCTACCCTGTAATCGCCCACATACATGGACAGCACAGGGTAAGTCGCCTCACCCATCTCGGTCGTCATATCCGTATTTCCCTGATTCATTACCCTGCTTAAGATCATCAGCGCGAACGCAAAGATGCACCCCAGCAGCAGCCCCTTTATGATTGCTCTCTTCATGTATTCATAATTCCCCTGTCAAAACTTCAGAACCCCGTTTTGATTCATATGGCGCTTTTTATAGATCTCGCCGCACAGCAGCACCTGCACAAATTCCGTGATACGGTTCCAGTCTTGTTGTTCCGGTTCCGCACTTTCATCCTGCTGCAGTTTATCCACAACGACCCGTGTCAGCCGATAAATCTGCCACTTATCGGGATATTCGTCGTAAATCATGCTGCCTTCATAGTCTAACCGATCCAGAATCTCCGCAATCACCTTCTGGTATTTCTTCGCCTCCGCAGGATACATCTCCTGCAGATATTCCAAATCCCGCGTCACCGTATCCTGCTCCTGGTAGAAGAGCGGCATTGGATAAGCCATGTAAAACGGTAAAATTCTCGATTGTCTCATATACTCACCATGTTTATCAGTCGCTTTATTTTATCATATGGCAAGGTGGCCGGAACGTGAAAATTTTTATACTGCCGCATCCCGCTGACGCAAATTTCCTATTTTTTTATCTTGAAATTTCCCACAAGTTGTTGGAGCATTGCTGCCTGGCCGGATAATTCCTGACTGGTAGCCGCGCTTTCCTGTGCAGTCGCGGAATTATTCTGCACCACACCGGATATCTGCTCAATACCTGCGGCAATCTGTTCGATTGCATCCGTCTGATCCGCCACGGCGTCCGTCACCTGCTCCATCTGTTCTACTGCCCCGCCCGCCATCTTTTCTGCGGCAGTCACCGATTCCGTCACCTTCCCCACAACAATACTTCCGCTTTTGACCGCATTGACGGACCGCTCAATCAACTCCTTGGTCGCTTTCGCCGCCTGATCCGACTTGATCGCCAGATTTCTCACTTCCTCCGCCACCACGGCAAACCCTTTTCCGCTCGTCCCGGCGCGTGCCGCCTCCACCGCTGCGTTAAGCGCCAAAATATTTGTCTGGAAAGCAATATTTTCAATGGTATCTATGATGCGGCTGATTTCATCGGACGATTGCGTAATCTGATCCATCGCCTGATTCAGACTGTCAATATATCCACCGCTCTCCTGAAGCTTTTCTCCCGCCTCGCCCACAACTTCCTTTGCCTGTTCCGTAAGCTGCGCAATCCCCTTTGCCTCCGTACTCATACTTGAAATGGTCCCTGAAAGGCCTGCCACTGCGCTTGTCTGTTCCACTGCGCCCTGGGATAGAGCTGCGGCAGTAGCCGCCACCTGATCCGATCCCGTCGAAACCTGGCCGGATGCAGAGACAATACCCGCCATGGTAACATTCAGTTTTTCGCTGATGACCCGCAAAGACTCCCACAAAACAGCAAAATCACCGGGATAAGGCTGCCCGGAAACTTCTCTGGTCAGATTTCCGTCCGCTATCGCGCCGAGGATATCCTGCATTTCATGTACAATTGCACCGAAATCTTTGACCAGCTGTGCCGTGGAATCCGCCAGTATCCGTGTCTCGTCCTTACTCTTTACCTCTGGAACAGGGCTTTCCAGATCACCCTGTGAAAGCGTCTGTATCCGTTTCGCACACCTGACAACCGGGGTCACAATACAACGGCTGACTTTCATGGAAATAAGGATAATCACAATACACGCCACGATACAGATTGCGGTTTGAAACAAATTTCCGTACTCTGCCGGACGCATGAACTCATCCTCGTCCAGCGTCACCGCAATTGACCATCCATCCGTCCCCGCAATGGGCGCGTAGCTCTGAATATTGTTGGACTGGTCCTCCGCGTAATAGAATCGTTCCACACCAATTTCACCAAGCGTCATTTTCTTTTCGATTGCCGCGACTGTCTGAAGCCCTTCATCCTCGGGAGCCGCTGCCGCTGCCCGCATGATATTTTCCTGATTCAGCACCGACTCCTGATCCACATAAGCAATTGTGGTGCCTTCTTTATCCAGAATATAAGCCTCGCCTTCCTCTCCGATCTTCAGCCCTTCAATGATAGACTGTAAAATATCGGTATCACACTGAAAATAGAGCACGCCTTTCACCGCATCCCCTTCCCTGATCGGAGCGGCAATCATGATATACATATCATTACCGTCTATATAGGGAGTAGACATATAGCTGTTCCCCTGTACAGCCGCCTGAAAAAAGGGTTCTCCGGAGATGTCCACATCATGAACCACGTCATAACCCTCTGCATCAGTCATGCCGCCAAGTCGCATATAATAAGCATCTACCCGTTCCTGAATGAACGCCTGCTTTTCCTCCGGCGAAATATTTTCATCCACAAGAGTCGGATTCGATGCCATTTCCGCTATGGTCAGCGTATAGGTAGAGATCATATTTTCCGCTGCCAGCGCGGCAAGCTCCGCCGTTTCCAGAACATTTTTCTCCAGTGCCGACGTAGTGGAATACCGGGTTACCATCGTACCCATAATCCCCGCAATTACTGAAATACACACTGTAGCCAATACCACTATAGCAATAATTTTCGTCTGAATTTTCCGCATCTTCTCCGTCTCCGGGCGCTTCAAATGCCTAGCCCCTTCTCCTTTTCCTTTCGTCTGTGTATAAACAGGGGAACGGATCGATCCGTTCCCCCATAGTACCCCGTCATTTGTGTACTGTCTCTATTCTCGCCACCGCTCTCTTCAGAGACATTTCCGCTCTCCGCATGTCCGTTCCCGGCGCATGTTCCCTGATACGTTCTTCGGCGCGGGATTTGGATTCCTCCGCACGTTCCACGTCGATCTCGTCAGGCCACTCTATAATCTCCGCAAGCACCGTGACCTGATCCTGAAGCACCTCGGCAAACCCCGCATGCAGAGCCGCTTCAGACACCTCCTGATCCTTCGTGATCGTGAGGATTCCGGGCGCAACGATCATCGTCATCGGGATGTGCTCCCTATATATGCCGACCTCGCCCTCGACCGTGTTAAACTCCACCATGGACACCTCATCCTCAAAGAACACTCTGTCCGGTGTGATGATCTTTAATGTAAAGTTTCTGCTGTCCTCAGCCATATATTTACCTCCTGCGGCTATTCAGTACCCTCATAGCTGCCGCTATGTTTTCATACGGATTTTAAACGGTGTGCAAAATCCTGTACTGAACAATTGCCTGCCTCTACTTCTTAACGCGGGCAACCACGTCGTCGATACTTCCCGCATTCAGGAAATAGCTCTCCGGAATGTCGTCGTGTTTGCCGTCAAGAATCTCCTTAAAGCCGCGGATGGTCTCGGAAATCGGCACATACACGCCGCTCATTCCGGTAAACTGCTCCGCCACGTGGAACGGCTGGGAAAGGAATCTCTGTATTCTTCTCGCGCGGGCAACCACCAGCTTATCTTCCTCGGAAAGCTCATCCATACCAAGAATAGCGATGATATCCTGCAATTCTTTATATTTCTGCAAAATCTCCTGCACGCCTCTGGCCACCTGATAATGCTCTTCCCCGACGATTCTGGGATCGAGAATTCTGGAGGAGGACTCAAGCGGATCAACCGCCGGATAAATACCTAACTCCACAATAGAACGGGAAAGCGTCGTGGTCGCGTCCAGATGCGCAAACGTCGTCGCAGGCGCAGGGTCAGTCAGGTCATCCGCAGGCACATATACCGCCTGAACGGAAGTGATGGAACCGCTCTTCGTGGAAGTGATACGTTCCTGCAAAGCACCCATCTCCGTCTGCAGCGTAGGCTGATAACCCACGGCGGAAGGCATACGGCCAAGCAGCGCGGACACCTCGGAACCCGCCTGTGTAAAGCGGAAAATATTATCGATGAAAAGCAGCACGTCCTTGCCGCCTTTGTCACGGAAATACTCCGCCATGGTCAGACCTGTCAGACCCACTCTCATTCTTGCCCCGGGCGGCTCGTTCATCTGACCAAACACCATCGTCGTCTTGTCGATAACGCCCGATTCCTCCATCTCGTGATAGAGGTCGTTACCCTCTCTGGTACGCTCACCCACACCGGTAAATACGGAGTAGCCGCTGTGCTCTGTCGCAATATTGCGGATCAACTCCTGAATCAGTACCGTCTTACCCACACCGGCGCCGCCGAACAGGCCGATTTTACCACCCTTCTGATAAGGGCAGAGCAGGTCAACGACTTTGATACCCGTCTCCAAAAGCTCTGTTGCCGTGGACTGCTCCTCAAAAGCCGGAGCCTGTCTGTGAATCGGCTCATATCCCACATCCTTGGGCGCAGGTTTATTGTCAATCGGTTCTCCCAGAACGTTAAAAATACGTCCCAGCGTATTTTCTCCGACAGGAACCGTGATGGGAGCGCCTGTTGCAACCGCATCCATACCTCTCACCAGTCCGTCGGTGGGTCCCATGGAAATACATCTGACGGTATCGTCACCCAGATGCTGCGCCACTTCCACAGTCAGTTCCCCATCCGTCTTGAGCGGGATTCTGATTGCATCGTTAATTTCCGGCAGGCTGCCCGTCGAAAATTTGATGTCCAGTACGGCGCCGATGATCTGAGTGATCTTTCCAAGATTTTCACTTGTCTTTACTTCTGCCATCTTTTTTTCCTTTCGCAAATTTACTTTTTGTAACAGTCCATCTCACGCCCATTCGCAAAATCGCGCGTTCAGCACTCTCCGCAGCTCCTTTTGCTCATCAGCGGGCGTTCCTTCAGAGCTTCATCTGTCTGTCAAATTCATGCAAGCATGATTTTCCGGTCAGTTTCGCTCTGGATGAACTGGTTTACGAGATCGCATTTGCACCTGCGATAATTTCTGTTAATTCCTGCGTAATAGATCCCTGACGCGCTCTGTTATACATCAGCGATAGGTGATCTATCATTTCCTCAGCATTGCTCGTTGCGGAATCCATGGCCTGCATTCTCGCACCGTTCTCGCTCGCAACCGCTTCTACCAAGCCGCCGTAGATCAGGCTGGTGACATATTTGGGAATAATCATATCCAGCGCCTCGTCGTCCGCCGGCTCGAAATTCATCAGCGCTTTGCTTCCTGTCTCCTGCGTCTCTTCCTTCGCATTCTGCACCGGTTCCACGGGGAGGAGCTTCAGAAGCGTAGGCACATGAACCACCGTGTTCTTAAATCCCGTATAAGCGAGATAAATCTCTCCGATTTCCCCCGCCGCAAAGGAGGCAAGCACCCTATCGCACAAAGCCATCGCATCTACATAGGACGGCTCCTCAATGATATCGGAATTTTCCTCCACAATCTCATAACCGCCCCGGTTCAAGGCATCCCTGCCCTTCTTGCCGATCGCATAGATACGCAGATCTTCCTTCTTAAAATCGCCCTTTGTGATCAATTTCACGACATTGGAATTGTAGCCACCCGCAAGACCTCTGTTGGAGGTAATCACGATCATCGCTTTCTTCTGCGATTCCCCGGCCGTCAGGTAGGGATGATTTAAGCCGCCGGTCTTAGCCAGCATGGATGTCACCGTCTCATACATACAGTTAAAATATGCCTTCGACTGTTCTGCTCGCTGTTTCGCCCTCTGCAGTTTAACGGTAGAAACGAGTTTCATAGCTTTGGTAATCTGCTGTGTACTCTGAATACTGCCTTTACGCCTTTTTATGTCTCTCATTGAGGCCATAGCATTACCCTCCTAATCAATTCTCACCGCTGCGGAGAATGCCTTCTTCTTGCATTCTCCCGTGTGAGATTTAGAACTTCCAAGTCAGCTATGCTGACTTTGAATACAGCCTCTGCTGTGAGTGGTTAGAAGTTCTTCTCACACTGTGAACTGCGCCTTAAATTCTTCGATCGCTTTCTTGAGCTTCGCATCTGTCTCATCGTTAATTTCTTTATTCTTCGCAATCGCGTTCGGCACTTCGGGATATTTCGTGTCAAGGAACTCAAAAAATTCCGTCTCAAATCTGGTAATATCCTCCACCGCAACGTCGAGCAGATACTTGTTGGTCACCACATAGATAATGATAACCTGATACTGTACCGGCATCGGCTTATACTGCGGCTGCTTCAGGACTTCTTTGATTCTTTCACCCTGTGCCAGCTTCTCCTTGGTATCTGCATCAAGCTCGGAACCGAACTGGGAGAACGCAGCAAGCTCTCTGTACTGCGCAAGCTCCGTACGGATGGGAGCCGCAATCTTCTTCATCGCCTTGATCTGCGCCGCGCCGCCTACTCGGGACACGGAAAGACCCGCGTTTACCGCCGGACGGAAACCGGAGTTAAACATTTCTGTCTCCAGATAAATCTGTCCGTCCGTGATGGAAATTACGTTCGTCGGAATGTATGCCGACACATCGCCCGCCTGCGTCTCGATGATCGGAAGCGCCGTCAACGAACCGCCGCCGTACTCCTCGCTCATTCTCGCCGCACGCTCAAGCAGTCTGGAATGCAGATAGAATACGTCGCCGGGATATGCCTCACGCCCGGGCGGTCTCTTTAAGAGCAGGGAGAGTGTGCGGTATGCGGCGGCCTGTTTGCTCAGGTCATCGTAAACCACCAGTACGTCCTCGCCGTTCTCCATCCACTCCTCACCGATCGCACAGCCGGAATACGGAGCTATGTACTGCAAAGGCGCCGTCTCGCTGGCTGTCGCGGCAACTACGGTTGTATATGCCATCGCGCCGTACTCTGTCAAAGTTTTCACAATAGAAGCGACCGTGGATGCCTTCTGACCGATGGCAACATAAATACATTTCACGCCCTGCCCCTTCTGGTTAATGATCGTATCGATGGCAATCGCCGTCTTACCGGTCTGTCTGTCTCCGATAATCAACTCACGCTGGCCTCTTCCGATAGGCACCATGGAGTCGATCGCCTTAATACCTGTCTGTAACGGTGTGTCCACAGATTTTCTCGTGATAACACCGGATGCAACTCTCTCAATCTTACGATATTTGTCAGTCTGGATCGGACCCTTGCCGTCAATAGGCTGGCCCAGAGCATTTACGACACGTCCGAGCATGCAGTCGCCAGCGGGCACCTCAACCACGCGCCCTGTGGTCTTCACGGTATCGCCCTCGTTGATGTTGTGCTGGTTACCGAACAGAACCGCACCCACATTATCTTCCTCAAGGTTTAAGATCATACCGTAAACTTCACCGGGGAACTCCAAAAGCTCACCCTGCATTGCATTCTCAAGTCCGTGCACACGAGCGATGCCGTCCGCCACCTGAATAACCGTACCAACTTCGGATACTTCCAGCTCGGAGGCATATCTCTTAATCTGATCCTTAATGACTGAACTGATCTCTTCTGGTCTTAAATTCATGGATCATACGCACCTTTCTTTTTATTCGTAACTGTTCAATGCCTTTACAGTTCCAATGCAAAATTCATTCCGAATCGTCTTCGGCGATGGAATTTCGCACACCTGAATCATATTCTTGCGGCTTCGGCAATCAATGCTTCGGCCTGCACCGAATGATTACTTGTTCACATATTTCCGCCTAAATCTGTACCTTTAGCAGATCCTTCTGCAGCTCGTTCAATTTCGTCCTTATGCTGCTGTCAACAACTCTGTCGCCAATTCGGATCACCATGCCCCCGATCAGGGAAGCGTCCACGTCATAACTGATCTCCATGGACTTATACTGTGTGGTGTCAAGCAGTTTCTTCTCAACTTCCTTACACTGGCTGTCCTTAAGCGGAACGGCTGTCGTCACTGTGGCGATGCCTATTCCCTTATACTCCTTAACCTTGGCGACAAAATATTTCAGGATCTCGTCGATCTCCCTGTACCGGTCTTTCGAGATAATGATAGTGAGAAACCCGAGCAGCTCCTCGGATACCCTTCCCGCAAACACGGTTTTCGCAACCTCGATCTTCTCCTCTTTAATGATCTTAGGATGATTCATCAGTCTGGCGAAATCCGCATTCTCCGCAAGGATTTTCTGAAGCTGTTCCATTTCTTCCAACAGGACGTCTACCTTACCTTCTTCCACCGCAAGTTCGAACAACGCGTCACCGTATGTCTTTGAAATCAGCTTAGCCATGTGCTCTCACCTATTTCCTTAAGCGTCTCCTCCACCAGACTGTCCTGCACAGTGGTGTCGATTGCCGCGTTCACTACCTTGGCAGCCATCATGGATGCAAGCACTACCATCTCGCGCTTCACCTCGTCAACGGCCTTCTTCTTCTCAAGCTCTGCCTCCACTTCGGCTCTCTCAAGAATCCTTGCCGCTTCCTCCTTCGCGTCCGCCACGATCTTATTTTCATTCGCCAAAGCTTTCTTGCGCGCCTCCGCGAGAATTTCTTCAGCTTCCTTGTCAATTTCTTTCAGCTTCTTCTCGTACTCTTCCTTCAACGCTCTGGCATTTTCCATGTCGGATGCCGCCGTATCCAGCTCGCTTTTGATGCGCTCCTGCCGCTTTTCCATCATATCCCGCACGGGATTAAACAGAAGATGGGAAGCGATCAGAAAGAGCGAGAACACAGCTATAATCATCAGCACGGAATCCGCGATCAACTGTAAGTCGAGGTCAAACAACCTCGGCGCCATCTCCGCGGACGCCAACGCCAAATTCGCAACTGTCGTACTCAAGCGTCAGTCCTCCTTTCATTAAAATGTGCATTACGGATCGGCGCACTCGCTGCCCTGGCCGTAAAACACTTATATTGTGCCAAGCATCAGATCTATTGCAAAATAATTTGGAACGGTCTGATGCCCGCCGTAACTGATTACGGCAGGAGAGGCTTAACGAAGAGCAGCAGCATAGCGATCAGCAGACCGTACAGACCTGTCGTCTCGGCAACCGCCTGCCCCAACAACATCGTGGAAGTAACGTCAGACTTCGCACCGGGATTTCTGCCTACCGCTGCAGCCGCATGACCCGCTGCAATACCCTGACCGACACCGGGGCCGATACCTGCGATAACCGCAAGGCCCGCACCGATTGCTGAACATCCTAAGATAAAGTTGTTGTTAAATTCTCCCATTTTTGATTTCCTCCTTATTTGCGCGAATAAGCAGAGTCAGAAAGTGCGGCAGACAGAAGCCATGCTTGCATGAATTTCTGGCCGGCGTGCTTTATGAGGAGCAGCGCCAGCGAAAAATGCGCAGCATTTTGAGCCTCTGATTATTCGTGTTCTACATATGGTTTATAGTTTTTACTCCGTCGTGCAGGCATCCGTGATGTACGTCATGGTCAGCATACAGAACACATATGTCTGAATCGCGCCCGAAAACAGGTCGAAATACACATGGAGCGCAGCCGGCCAGATAATGGCGATCTTCGACAAGAGTGCATACACCAGCGCCATCATTACAGTGCCCGACAGAACGTTTGCGAACAAACGCAGCGACAAAGAGATCGGCACCGCCACATCGCCGATCACATTGATTGGCGCCCAGATCGGCCACGGATCACATAATCCCGAGAGCACGCCCTTCACTTTCTGATACCTGAACTTGTTGAAGTGGATCAGCACAAACGTCATGACACCCATAGGTAATGTGACGCCGTAATCCGCCGTCGGCGGTCTGAGCCCGAACAGTCCCGAAATATTGCTCAGCAGGATAAAAATAAATATCGTGCTGATGTAGTTGCGGAATTGCGGGCTGAATTTCCCCATAACGCCGCCAACCATCTTGTCAAGCATTTCCACCACCAGCTCGACAATGTTCTGGAAAGTCCCCGGAACTTCCGAAGCGTGCTTAACAACGCGGTTCGCCGCAATGCAGAAACCTATGATCACCAGCATGACGATCAGCACGCACACATGGGTGGTGGTGATCCACACGGTCTGCCCAAAAAGCTCATAGGAAAAAACGCCGTGAATCATAAAGTCAATATCCGCACCGCCGGACAACATAATTCCCTGTCCCATCCTCTCACCTCCTTCTACACATAATTGTATGTAAAGTCTTAACCGGGTAGGAATATTTTTCCTGCCCGCCGCACGGCCCACACGCTGCGCCACCAGCAGATGAAGTCATGCAGGCCTGTGCCTTTATAAAGCAGTACCGTCCGAAATTTCCTGTTCCTTCTTTCCTGTCCTGAGCCTGTGGATCAGCGGATTCAGATATGCGGAAACCTTCATACCCATATAGCCGCAAAACGTGAAAATCGGATTCCCGAAATCCACCAGCATAAGCGCTCCTATCACAATCACAAGAGCCGCATAGCGTATGATATTCTGCGCGCCCAGACTCTTTACGGCTTCCTTCTCCGGCAGATCCAGTCCCCGGTCTAAGGACCACCACATATGAAACGCGCCCGCAACGGCGAGCAGCACGCCGATCCAGAGTCCTATACTGTAAGCGGGGTCCCGGGAAAAAAATAGAAGTACAATCTCAAAAATAACGCCGTATACCATAATGCCTATCCAAAGCTCAAGCAGCGTTTGATCAATTTTTCTTTTCATTCTCTTCCATCTCTTCTTTTTTCTGTGTACTGCGCCTTCGCGTCTTTGCCGGCGTCTCGTAAATCCGTCTCGCAAACCGGAACACATTGGTAAATCCGGCAAGCGCGCCTACGAAAAAAAGCGCCACCATCCAGACATCGGTCCCAAATTTCCTGTCCAGAAACATTCCTGCAAAGGAACAGAGAAAGATGGGAACAAGCATGTTGACGCCAAACTGTGTGATCATCGTTAACGCCTGATAAACAGTTCTATGATACTTCAAAATACCGCCTTCCCAATCCACAGAATTTCCCAAAAGCCTAACAAGAAAATTATACTCATTTTTGGTACTTTTGTCCAGACCAAGTTCAATAATGGGCAAATTTTCGGGGAAACGTTGACATTTATCTCTCGGCAGTGTACGTTTAAATAACAAAGCGATTGGGGGGAGATAAAACATGACAGATCCGATTCTTTACCGCAAGAGACTGATTCCGGAAGAATGCGTCCTGTTAAAAGACGACAGGCTTCTTTACCGCGACGAAGATATTATCGTGACTGCCTGGCACACTCTCAAGCCCAGAAAAGATCTGCACCACGGTCTCTCCTGCTACTATCTGCGGGAGGGCATAAAAGTGAGCCGTTTCTATGACAAAAACGACTCTCTTCTATACTGGTACTGCGACATTGTGGATTACGACCACGACGCCCAAACCGACACATATATCATTACAGATCTTTTGGCTGATGTCATCATTTATCCCGACGGCTTTGTGAAGGTCGTGGATATCGACGAGCTTGCTACCGCCAAAGAGGCCGGACTTTTGAACGACGCCATGTTAAAGCAGGCGCTTTTGACTCTCAGCCATCTGCTGCAGGTGATCTATGACGGCGGGTTTGAGAAGCTGCAGGAGCCGTTGGAAAAATATAGATAATCTCCTCTACCCCGCCGTGCCGATTCGCAAAAATGCCGCTTCACGGCTTCCTTTTGCTCATCTCGGGCTTTCGCCCTATAGATTTGCGCCATCTCAGCCATCCGAAAGCAAGCTTTCTTCTGTCCGATCTGTCACAAATCTGCACGCTCAATGCTTAATAGAAAATATGCCCGCCGATTCTGTAGCGGGGTTCGATTCCGTCTACGGGTGTCCTGAAATAGACACAGTTGCTCACATTGGTGGTGCCGCCCATGACTTCATCTGCCGCCTGATAACAGCTTCCGGTGGCTCTGCCCTCCGCCAGCGCAAGCGCAAGACGCCCGCTGGCCACGGGTGAAAACTGTCCCGACTGGTAAATGACTCCGGTTACCGTATCGGGGTATACGGAACTCAACACGCGGTTGATTACCACCGAGCCGACTGCCACCTGTCCGGCATAGGACTCGCCGCCCGCCTCACAGTAAATCAGATTCGCCAGAAGATATCTGTCCCCCTCTGCGAAGCTCACTTCGGAAATATCTCGCCAGCTCGACTGGGATGCCAACTCGGCCATGCGGATTTCCTCCGCCAGCTTGGCGCGGAGCGCGGAAAGATTTTCTTCCTGCTCTTTGAGCCGCTGCTCGTAGGCAAGAGCCTCCGCCTCCGCCTCGGAAATCTGATTCTCCGTAGCGTTCAGATTGCTTGACGTCTGGCTCACAAGCCCGGAAACACGTCCCTGCTCCGCCACCACCTGCACTTTGTATTCCGCCAGCTCCTCCCGGTTCTCTTCCTGCTCCTTTTTTGCAAGCTCCAGTTCCGCCTGCTTCTGCTCCATGGCCGCCTGCGCTGCTTTATACTCGTCCAGCACCTTTCCCTGATAGGCGGAAAGCTGCTCAATATATTCATTTTTATTCAGAAAATCAGACAGACTTCCCGAAGAAAAAAACAGCTCCATATAAAGATTGCTGCTGCGCTCATAAGCAAACTGAATCTGCTTTTTCATGGTGGCGTACTGTGCTTCCTTTAAGGCAATCGCTTCCGCCAGCTCCTCCTCCACCTGCGCAATCTGCTCTTCCAGATTGGCAATCTCTTCTTCCTTGTCGGCAATCTGCTCCTCCAGATCATTCAGATTGTTGCTTACCTGCGTAAGCTCCGTGTTCAGTGTAGAGAGCGCGCCCTGCAGGGAACTGTGCTGCTCGTTAAGTCCCTCCAGTTTTTCTTCCGTCTCATCCAGTTTGCCTTCCGTCTCTTCCCGCTGCTGCTCCGCTTCCTCGATCTGCTTTCTGGTCTCCTCCGTAGCCTGCACGGAGAGCGGCATTATGCCACAAAGCAGAACAAGCGTCAGGCAGGCAGCCGCTCTTCGTTTCCTTTCCATATTTTCCTCCATGCCGGAGCTTTTTGCGAAGGCACGCGCCGAGAATCTTAAATTCTCGGCTGCGATTCCGAGTTTGTGGCTCCGGCGCAAACTCGAGATTGAAAAATCAGCACATCAGTGTGATTTTTCAATCGTTTCTCCTAACCTAACAGTTCTCGATCAAATCCACTCTTCTCTGATGCCTCTCCCCATGAGAAAAAGGCGTGTCCAGAAAAATATCCACGATATCAAGCGCAACCGCTTCTCCGACAATCGCCGCACCTATAGCAAGCACATTCGCGTCATTATGTTCTCTCGTCAGTCTCGCGGAAACCGGATCCCCGCAGAGTGCACAGCGTATTCCCTTTACCTTGTTCGCCGTCATGGATATTCCGATGCCTGTAGTGCAGATCACAATACCCCTGTCACACTCTCCGGAAGCCACCGCCTTCGCCACCGCCGCGCCGAAAATCGGATAGTCGCAGGAGCTTTTATCCGGACATCCAAAGTCCTTATACTCCAGTCCCCGCTCTTTCAAATGTGCCATTACCTTCTGCCTTAAATCATATCCGCCGTGGTCACTTCCTATTGCTATCATATTTTCCTGCCTTTCTGAAGCGCGCAAAACGCCGCTTCCTGTATTTATTTGTGAACGCCGTCTATTTGGCATTCTTCTGTGTGAGACGCAAAACTTCTTCTCACACGTTGATCACTCTATGTCCCGCCGCTTTTAGGAGCCGGTTCATTACCGCTTGAGAGACGCCCTCCCCGTCAAAGCTCTCCGAATAAATTGCTTCCACACCCTCGTCGTCAAACTCCCGCAGAATGCGGTACAGCCCTTTCGCCGCCGCGTCCGCATCCGTTCTTTTCCCGACGCTTCGCGGCACATCCGCCTTATATTTATCCAGTGTTTCATCGGTAGCAATAACGCCCGTCTTTTTCTTGTTTTTGCGCATTTGGGCAAGTTCTTTGCCGATGTAGTCCGTTACCGCCTCCGTCTGCCCTCTCACAATTACCAGTTCTCCCTTCGGCGCGTAATGCCGGTACTTCATGCCAGGCGCTTTCGGGGCTTGTCCGCTGTCTGCAGAAAAAAGCGTTTCGTCCTCCTCCACACGTCCAAGCTTCTGCCGGAGCATTTCCCCGGTAATAAACCCGGGGCGCAGAATCGCGGGCGGTTCCGCCGTCAGATCCACAATCGTGGATTCCAGTCCCAGTGTAGCGTCACCACCGTCCAATATCATTTCTATCCTTCCGTCCAAATCCTGCGCCACATAGGTGGCACGGGTAGGACTCGGTCTGCCGGAACGGTTGGCGCTGGGCGCGGCCACATATCCGCCAGCCGCCCTGATAAACGCCAAAGCCACGGCGTCCGACGGCATACGCACCGCCACCGTTTCAAGCCCGCCAGTCGTCTCCTTCGGCACCAGATCCGATTTCTCCAAAATCATGGTGAGCGGCCCCGGCCAGAAAGCCTCCGCCAACATTTTGGCAGATTCCGGCACACTCTTTACGATGGCCGCCAAAGCCTCCATGTCCGCAATATGCACAATCAGCGGATTGTCGGAAGGTCTGCCTTTCGCTTCATAAATTTTTCGGGAAGAGGCCGGATTCAGCGCGTCTCCCCCCAGACCGTAAACCGTCTCTGTAGGGAACGCCACCAGACCTCCCGCCTTGACGATCTCACCTGCCTCCCGTATCGCCGCTTCCTCTCTTTGCAGTTCTTCTATCCGGATTACCTTTGTATCCACATCCGCATCCTTCTCACTCTGTATCTGTCATATGCCTATGCCCGGCCCCAAGCCTGCACCACAGTCTCTTTTGGATCATATTTATTCCGCCGCGTTCAGATGGTTCAGAATCGCCAAATGGATCGCCCATGCCGCCTTCTCCTGATAGGCCTCCGAGGAAAGTTTCTGCGCCTCCTCGTAATTGGAAAGAAATCCGCACTCCACGATAACAATAGGCGACGATGTCTTTTTCAATAAATAATAGCTGCTGTTCGCTTTCGCCTGTCTGGCGTTATCCGGATCGATCTGCTCAGCCAGCACCTGCTGCATACGCTCCGCAATCGCTTTACTCTCAT
Organism: uncultured bacterium; assembly: GCA_947073545.1. Classification (GTDB taxonomy): domain Bacteria; phylum Bacillota; class Clostridia; order Lachnospirales; family Lachnospiraceae; genus UBA3282. The sequence continues at coordinate 10,792 of CAMTMP010000018.1, read as the reverse complement.
CGCTGCCTTCGTAATAGAAGACCTGCGCGCCGTGCACATACTCCTCATGGTAACTGTTCTGGTGGATACTCACCGTCAATGCCGGTTTTTTCTCCTCAATCAACGCCACACGGTTTTTCATGTCCTGCACTTTCTTATTGGAAACATTCTCGTCATAAAGCCCGGCGTCGTCTTCCCTTGTGAGTACCACGTCCACATCCGCCGCCGCGAGAAAGAGAGCCAGTTTTTTCGCAATCTTTAAGTTAATGTCTTTTTCCAGACTGCCGTCCACGCCCACCTTGCCGGGATCTGCTCCGCCATGTCCTGCGTCGATAACCACACACGGTTTTTCCTTCTCCGCTTTGTCCGGCAAAATCCGGTTCGAGGACACCATACGCGCCCCGCCCCGCAGAGCAAATCCAAAGGCTGCCGCCAGCAGCAGAAGCAGTCCGATTTTGACAAGCCCGTCATATTTTTCCGATCCTTTTTTCTCCATTTTTCACCCAGGCCAAAATCCGCCTTCGCCCACTGTTTGGCAATCTGCTGATTTGGCTCTGCCTATATGCATCTTAGTGCATGTATATGAAGAGAATGGCCGGAAGATACCCCTTCCGTACAGGATTTTCACTACGCTGTCACATTGCGGTTAGTTCATATATTCCCCGATCACATCCCAGATGTCCGCCGTCTCAAAGCCAAGACGCCATGACGCCACGCCCGCAATCTCGTACTTTTCCATAATGTTCAGTTTTACTCTGATGGACTCCGCGTCTTCCAGCCACACCTGACACAGTCTGTCTCCATCCTGAAATTCCCCGTAATTCTGGCAGGTCTGCTCGTCCCAGCGTACAGCTATTCCGTGATCCTCCACATAGGTCCGCGCCATTTCCATGCCCACCGCCTGACTGCTTACTCCGTCCGTTCCGGTTTCCCAGATTCTGGTATAAAACGGAAGTGCGTTGATCACTTTCTCCTTCGGCACATCCGCCACTGTATTTTCAATGCCTTTCTCCACGAAGCCGATGGATGCAACGCTCCCTGCCTCGTCGCTGCCGTTATAATGCTCGTCATATCCCATGATAATGACATAATCCGCCACCACACCCTGCTCTGCACGGTCGTAATGATCCGTGTGGTTCATGGGCACATAGTTGTCCACTGAGAGCACAATGCCGTATTTTCTACAGGGGATGGATAACTCCCTGATAAACTGGACAAAAGGTTCCCCCGCGTCCAGACTGATATTTTCAAAGTCAATGTTGAGGCCGTCCAAATTATATTCCCTAACCGCCGCCAAAAGCTGTAAAATCAACCGCCGCCTGTTGGATGTTTTCCCAAGAACCGTGTACATGTCCACATCCACACTGTCCACATTGCCCACAAGCGCCCAGACTTCCAGCCCCATTTCATGCGCCTTTTCCACATAAGAAGTGGTGGCAAAGCTGCTGAACTCTCCCTCGTTTCCCGTCAGAGTAAACCATGTCGGGGAAATCACGTTTAGTCCTTTCGTCTGCGAGACAGCCGCCTCCAGCGTACTATTGCCGTCCACGCCTCCTATCACATGCCAGCCAAGATTGATCTTATAATCACGCGTATTCGCCTTATACTCAGGTTCCACATAGTCCGTCACTGGAACCGGCTCCTCCTCCGTCTTTTCGCCCAGCTTTTTGTTTTCCACATAACCGATAAAGGCGTCCTGTGTCTTCACCTTCGTCCATGTTTCCATTTCCTCCAGTACGATCACCTGATCTCCCGCCGATACATCCGTCAGAATTTCGCTCTTGATACCGCCCTGATAGCGCACTTGCGTGTCTTTCTTTACGGCCGCGGTCTGACGCCTGTTCCATTCGGTATACACCTGCATATGATTCGGCTCCGTGAAAAGCTCATAGGAAAAATTAGCGTATTTTTTTACATAGTCCGCCGCGATATAGAGCGTCTCCCCTTCATAACGTGAAACAGTGTAGTCGCAGCTTTCACCGCTCTCGACAAAGTCCGCGTCATAACCGGTAATCGTCCCCGTTCCGATCACGTTCGCATAGACCATATCCGGCGTCGTGTATAGAAGGCTGTTCTCCGACTTGTCCTCGTAAAACCTGTCGTTAAAATATTTATGCACCGTAGCTATATCAAAATAGCACATGCCGTCAAAAAGTTTCGCATGCTCTTCTATCTGCTCATCCTGCAAAATAATGGGTACGTCATTCTCCCCCGCAGCGCCGAAATACTCTGTCAGATCCGCTCTTTCTTTTGAATACGAATATTTTTCCAGCAGTTTTGCTCCAAATCCAACCGCACCGATCAATAAAATAAGGATGACTGCAATTATCACCGGAATTATTTTTTTCATTTGTCCAGCTCCTTTTTGAACGTCTGTAGTAGGAACGGGCAGGGAAGTTTTCCCTCTCCTGCCCGCCGCGTCCACTACGATTATAACAAACTATTCCCTTTCAGTCATTAGTTTTTTTCAGGCAATGACAGCGTCACATAGCGGGAAGCCTCCCAAAACCAACACAATAACAGGCCCTCCTGTGCCGTCTCCCAAAAGGATTAACAAAAAAACTATAAAATAGCTCAACCGTGATATACTAACGGCATATGATATAGGAGGGCGGAAATAGTTCTGAAGATGACTCTGACATGCAGATGAATTTGAAAAATAACTGTATAACCTACTCATTCCTTGTGAATTATATTTTGTGTACCAAAGGAAATTCTTATAGAATCAACCCGGCGCTTAGATGGGAATAAGATATGGTCTCTGACAAGGCACGTTGCCCATAAGACTGTCTTTGCCAAAAGATACCGGCCAAGACACAGATGTTATTATTTAAATTACGCATGCCTCCTTTCCTTGCGGACTGCCAGAGACACCTTGTAGTTAGATTATAGCCATAATCTGACAGGAATTGCAAGCATTTTCTAAAATTATTAAAATTTTTTAAACACTTATCGCGCACTATTGACTAAAACCGACCTCTGGGATTAAGATACACTTAACTTAAGATATGTGGGGAACCTTCCCCGGCGATTATGCCATTATTATAAAATAGAAGGAAGAGAACAACGACATGAAAATAGAAAAAGTGAACGAGCAGCAAATCCGCTGCACCCTCACAAGAGAAGATCTGCTGAACAGAGAATTAAAGATCAGCGAACTGGCCTACGGCACAGAAAAAGCAAAGAGCCTTTTCCGCGACCTCATGCAGCAGGCGGCATATGAATGCGGTTTTGAGGCCGAGGATATTCCTCTCATGATCGAAGCGATTCCCTTAAATGCCGAATGTATTGTGCTGATCGTCACCAAAGTGGAAGATCCCGAAGAGCTCGATACCCGTTTCGCCAAGTTTGCACCCTCCGTCCATGACGATGAATATGAAACAGAAGAGGCCGAGGATAACGAGGCGCTGATGGAAGCTTTTGCCGACAGTGCGGACGAGGTTCTCAATCTCCTTCGCCGGATGAACGGTGCGGAAGAATCTGCTCCATCCCCGAAACCCACCTCCAAAGGAAGCACGCAGCCAGCCCTTTCCGGTCATGAAAAAATGGCCAGCCGTCTCTTCTCCTTCCGTTCTCTGCGTGAAGTGAGCAGACTGGCCCGCGTAATTGGCACCTGCCGAAGCTCCAATACCTTGTACAAAGATGCTGCCGGAGGCAATTATCTTCTACTGGTTGCTCCCGAGGAGCTGGACACCGGTGATTTCAACCGCATCTGCAGTCTGATCTCAGAGTACGGCAGACCTGAAAAGACAGCGAACTCCGCCAAGGCATATCTGGAGGAGCATTTCGAACCGTTGATTAAGGACAGCGCCGTGGAGACGCTGGCCCGTATTTAATAAAGTGATCAACCTACCTGCGCAAATTAAAATCCCGCACCGTCATCCGAGTTTTCGGAACCGGTGCGGGATTTCTTTTGTTGTAAATCCGTTGGCCTGAACCCTGTCACGCCAATCATTATCAGTCAGATTTAAACCGCCGCAATCTTCGCCATCAGGTCGTCCGCGTCGATGCCGTGCACCATAGCCGCTTCCTCTAAGGTTTCACCCTGTGCGGAAGGACAGCCGAGACAGTGCATACCGATCTCCATAAGCACAGGCGCAATATCAGGATTGATTCTGAGCGCCTCTCCTATTGTCGTGTTCTTTGTAATATCTGCCATTTTATTTTCCTCCATATCTTCATTCTGTGATAGCATTTGAGAAAATATACATTTGTTTTCCGTGACAGATATGATTATAGTAGAAAGCCTCCGCGTCGTCAAGCCGGATTTCTTCTCAGGTTACCATTCACGGCTCTGTCAAATTCCGCATCGTTCTCACTTCCTCCACCACCAGAAGAATCCTTTCGCCCTGATGGTAAACTTAACCGTTTTGGTGCCGCCGTAATTGTCCAAGCCACGAATCATCACACTGGCCGTTCCCTTCCTGACGTTGTTCCTGTAACTGTCCGGCACGATTTCCCACTGATCCTCCGGCACCTGTTTTCCCTTGATTTTAACGGTAAACTGGCTCTTATCCGGCTTGATCTCCTGTCCCGTATAGATCTGTTTCGAAGCAGACACGGACGCGGATGAGATGGATGCCTGCGCAATGCGGTATTCACCCGTCAATATTCCCGTATAGTTACCGCCATCCTTGGCCGTCACTTTCACCTGAAGGACCGTTCCCGCCGGAATCACATCATTTTTGCCTACCGTTTCTCCTGCCGCGCGCACCGCTGTACCGCTGTCCGCGGCTGTCCCTGTTTTCACAGTAGTCTCGTTTTTATAGGTGTACACAAACGTTTTTTCATAATCCGTTCCGGCCCGCAGAGACTTACCGTCCAAGTCTGTGACTGTCACCTTTGTGGCATAATTGTTTTTCTTGTTCTGATACGTCTTATCAGCCGCCATAAGCGTCAACATGCCCACATCCTGTGTGGCGATCCGATAAGTCAGCTTTTGGCTGTATGTACCGGCAAAATTTCCCTTTCCCTTAACCGTGATCGTCGGCTGCTTCCCGCCGCTTCCGTCACTCAGCGCGTTGATGTTCCGGTAGGACAGTGTATAGTCTTTCCCTTCCTCCAGCGTCAATGTGGTGCCGTCATCTCTTGTGAATGTGACGACCGCTCCCTGTTTTGCGCCGCCCTTGGCATAGGGAACCGCTTCATTTTCCGGCGCCGCGTGAATCCGGCCTTTTTCATCCCCCGCGATATTGTACGGCCGGATCTTAAAGGTCTTCTTCAAAGTACCTGTATAACGGCCTTTTCCCGTAAAGACCACCGTTGCAGTTCCCGCATCCCGGTTTTTCTGCCAGGATACCGTATAGTGCGTTCCCTTCTCAAGCCCCTCATCCTTCCCGTCAATCTTAATACGCAGGGCCAGTTCCGGCTCATGGTTTATGCCTCCATATACGAAGCTCCTGCCCGACAGTCCTGTCACAACAGCCTTATTTATAGCAGTCCCCGTGATCTTAAAGCCGACCCGCTTCGTGCCGCTGTATCCGGCCTCCGGCTTGCCCGTGATAATGGCATAAGCCGTACCGATCTGTGTATTGTGACTGTAGGCTACCGTGTAATGCTCACCGGCTTTTAACTGTGCTTTCCCGTCCCGCACTGTAACCGCAGGCTCAATGGCGCTTCCGGTATAGACCGCGTTCGGGATTTTCGACACGGCCATTTTCCCCATCAGCTTCAGCTTTCCCGTGACGGTCAGGCCAATTCTTCTGGTACCTGTAAAATTGCCCTGCCCCGCAAGCTCGATGATATAGTTTCCCTCTTCCTTCACCGAATCCAGCCTCTTCTCGCCCGTACTGTCAAAATAGGCAACTGTATATTCGGTCTTGTTCTTCAATTTCCTGTCATTCCAAAGGAGCACAGGAACCGGCTTCTGGGCTGCCTTTTTGTAGGCAATGGTCATATTGTCCGCCGCAAACGGGGTATCCTCCGTCGGCGTCCCGTCAGCCCCCTGTCCCGCACCGATATCCAGACGCAGGATCCGGAATGTCTGTATCTCTTTACCGGTATAATTCCCTTTGCCCGTCACCGTGATCGTGGGCGCCTTCTTCTCCTCAAATCCCGGCTCCCCGTACACCGTCTCATATGCTTTCGTATTGTTCTTATATGCGATGGTATAGTCCGTCTTTTCTTTCAGCCGTGTCATATGGTCGTAAACGCGCACCTCCGGTTTTACTGCTTTGCCGGTATAGTCATAACCCGTCCCGGCAACGCCCGCAATCCAGAGCCCTTCCGGGATTTTGCCATCCGCCGGGACATCCTCCGGAAGGACATCGCCGTATACCGGATCCGGCGGGTCGGGCTGATCCGGGTCGCCGCCGTCGTCATTCTTTACCCGGAAAGTCACTTCCCTTTCACCGCAGTAAGTGCCGGTTCCCCTGACCAGAACTTTGTATTCCCCGATTTCCGAGACAAGCACATCCCCGCAAAGCTCGAAATCGCTCCCGGCGATGAGTGTCCTGCCGTTGCAGACCACATGCGCTTCGGCCACATGCGCTTCCCCGTCATAGATGATGTCCGGCACGCTTATTTCCGCCGCCGACAAGTCTGTCCGGGTCATCCCCACACAGAATACATCCGGCTGCGCACAGGCTTCCCGCATCTCATACGTCACACTTAGACTTCCGTCCTCTCCCGAAACCGCCTGCATGATATACAGCAGATTACCATTGGAAAAACGCTGTATGGCATCCCTGTCCTTCATGACATATACGTTATAGGTTTCCTTTGGCTTCAGCCCCGAGAAATCAGCCGTCTGCTTCGCTGGATTGTCCGCGTCCGCAGTAATCGCCGGGCTATTCTCCGGGTAGGACGCAGTCCGCATCGTCACATAGACGTATGCCGCCTCTTTGGATTCCAAAGCTTCCTCATCATAAAGGTATGTTTCTCCTGCGGGTGATAAAACGCCTTCCCCATCAGCCGCATACCCTTCCAAAATACGCTGCGCGGCCGCTCCTGTGTCCGCAGAGAATGTGACTCTGACCGGGCTTGTGACAGGCGTAAATGACTCTTCGCCAGTTCCAAGCTGTCCATTATTATTAAGTCCCCACATCCACAGGCTGCCGTCCACGGTAACCGCTGCGGTATAAGCGTCCTGCACCTCGACCGACACCACATCGTCCAATATCTTGACAGGTTCCTGCCTGTCCGTTGTCGTTCCATCACCAAGCTTACCGGCTCTATTGCGCCCCCACATATACAGCTCTCCGCCTTCCGTAATAGCTGCCGTGTTATCCTCTCCCAGCCGGACAGCCTTCACTTTCCCAAGCTGTTCCAGCCGGAACGGCACCGTGCGATTATCGGTATCACCGGTTCCGAGCTGACCATATGTATTTCTCCCCCACAGATACAGGCTGCCGTCCTCCGCGATCGCTGCGCTTTGGCCACCGGCGTTTGATCCTCTGCTGAGTTCAATTTCCTTCACCTTAATCCCTTCCAGCACTCTGACCGGTTCCGTCTGGTATGCCGTCGTAGCGTTCCCGAGCTGACCGTAGAAATTAGCGCCCCACAGATACAACTGTCCGCTTTCGGTCACCGCCGCGCTGTATCCATTCCTTTGCGACAGGCAGACTTTTTTTATTTTCTCGTTTTCAAGGATTCTGACCGGCTCTCTCTTCCCATATGTATCGCCATTGCCAAGCTCGCCGTGGCCATTATAGCCCCACATATATAATTTTCCATCTGTCGTGACCGCCGCGCTGTATCCGAAAGTCATATCGGTACCCAGACCGACTTCCCTTACATTCTCATCCGCCAGTATCCTCATCGGTGTCGGCTGGTCCACAGTCGTTCCGGTTCCAAGCTGACCACTACCATTCGCTCCCCACATATACAGCTGTCCGTCTTTTGTCACTGCCGCACCGTTATAATATCCGAGGCAGACCGATTTCACGTTGTCCAAGATCTTTCCCGGTGTGTAACGATTATCTGTTGTGCCGTTGCCCAATGCGTTACGATGGTTCTCCCCCCATGTATACAATTCCCCTTTTTCGGTGATTGCAGCGCTGGTCCGCGCGCCGCTCTCCGAACCATACAGCACCGTTTTTGCTTGATCCATCACTTTCGTGGGAATGCTCTTATCATCGGTTCCGCCGGTTCCCAGACTTCCCAGCGCATTGCTTCCCCACGTATAAAGACTTCCGTCACTCGTAACCGCCGCACTTCTGTCAAAATGCCCCAGACATATCTGGGTCACCGTATCCTTCCCCAGTCCCGCATACATCCCGAGAATCACTTCTACGCTCTTGATGCCGTCTATATTGATACGTTTGGAACCGTTCTTCCCTTCGTATGCAGCATATATCATCTGGCTCCCTCCTGGCAGCCAGATCAGGGCTACTCCCTGCTCGTTCGTTTTTTCCTCAACATCAGCTCCCTCGATGGTAACCTTCGCGCCGGATACAAGCTCATCCGACAGCGTCCTGACCATAACCAGTGTCTTATATTCTTTAAACGGGCATTCGCCCCAGCCAAATTGTCTATTTTTGAACGAATAATAAAAATTTCCAAATGACACTTTTAACAGTTCACCCGAAAGTTCAAACTGCTCATTCAAATTAACCTCTCTCAATTTCAATATCTTCAGTCCGCCCTCAAACGGAATGCTGACGTATCCGTTTCCCGATATACACGCTCCTTCACATTCATGTCTTGTAGTCTCTTCCTGCGTTGTAGAGGATATACCTGCGCCGTAAGATACTTCCAACCCGCCACGGCCCCCTATTTCAAGCTCCGCCTCGAGGATTCCCAGTACCTTTAGCTCCGGATTGAACTGAATTCCTATATAACCGTTCAGTTCAGCACTCAGCTCCAGTGTATTCCATTCCGCGTTGAAATACGGACCCGTACCCTCCTCGTCTTCTCCCAGCTTTATTCCCGCAGAAATTGTAAACTCCGTTTTCAGCGAACCTTCAAACTCCACTCCCCACACCAATTCCGGAATATATTTGACCGTCAACAGATTTGTATTTATTTCAACAGGAGCCATCAAAATCGGAATCGATCCCTCCCCCCAGAGCTTGATCGTTCCCTCCAGCTTCGCATCCCCGACAATCCCAATGTCTACATGCCATATGCTTTCCTTATGCGTATCAATAGGATGGAGATCAAAGTAATATTTCACGCTTACTTCGATCCCTAATGCTGCGATTACATCCCCCTTCGCGCCAAAAGGATGCTCTTCGCTTTCCTCTTCTCCGTCTTCCGGCCAGTTTAAATCCCATGAGAACCTATCCGGCTGTATATCGACAGATCCTTCTATCGCCCTCCCTGCCTCCGACCCTCTCCCCAGATAAGTAACCCCTTTCGCGCATTTTGACGGATCGATCTCCTCCGCGTCAGCAGTACCACGATTTTCGTCTATTCTGACATACTGAAATATATCCTCCACACACAGTTCATCATTGACTGCCGTAATCACTGCATTTATTTCATTTTCCAGCCGGATATCACCGACTTTTATTGGCAAAATATCGCTCTCATTGTACTGATAGACAAAAATATCGCCCTCCTGCAGCCCGGTAATCTTGTCGTTCACATTGGTAAATGCATATGTATTCGTACTTTCGTCGTAGGAAATCAGTTCATTGGCACTGCTTTCCCCGGCTTCTTTCTCTCTGATCAGTACAACTTCGTCGTTCACCACAACAAAATTTGTTGTCTTATCCTCATCCAGATTGACAGTCTGACTCTCGTCAAAATCGTCCGTCGTCTTTTTCAGAAACGCCTGCATCGTTTCCGTGTACATAGAAGAACCGTATTCTTTGCTTAACGGCCTTAGGCTGTCCGTATCCACGAGATAGCCCTTTACCACAAAAAATTCCGGCATACTGTCCGTCTCTATTTTCACGCTGACACTGCTTTCTCCCTGCCAGACAGGCGCATGTCCGGAGGCTGCAAGCCTATTGCTCCCCTCCTCATACACGCTTACGACAATTGTGCAGTCGCCGGCCGCATGAACGGATGCTTCCGCCTTTGTCCCCTCCACTTTAATCTCTGAAATCCCATATGCCTCTGTGGCCGCATCCGCTTCCTCCTGTGCCGCAAGCTGTAATTCGTCCAGAAGAAGGCTTCCCAGCCCTCCGGATGCTTCCACGGATATATTTCTCTGCATGGATAATCCCGGCTCTGTCTCCGAATCGGTACTGTTTTCCGAAACACTGTTCTCCGAGACGCTGTTGTCCGAAACGCTCTCCTCCTCGTCCCGTCCGGTCTCCGAATCTTCCCCGTCACCGGCGTCCGGCTTGTCCGACTCATCTTTCCCTTCCTTATCGGCATCATCGTTCACACTGCCTTCATCTGTTTCACCCGCATCGTCATCCGGCCCGTCCGTCACATTCTCTCCGTCCGCCGCACCCGTATCATCCTCATCCGTGACATCTTCCGTCCCGGGCCGGTCTTCCGTTCCTTCCCCGTCTGCCCCGGTGCCCGGAATCTCTTCGTCACCGTCTCCCTGCTCCGGTTGATCCGGTTGTCCGATTCCTCCACCGCTGTCATCCGTGGTATCGTCTTTCCCCGGCTCCGCCGCTTCCGATTCCCCGCCGGGCGCCGTTACCTCTGTCTTCACATCCGGCTCCGCCGCCAGCGCCGTCAGATCCGTGCATGAAAAAAGCATGGCACACGCCAGCAGCATGGCCATTGCTCTTTTTCTCATACGTCTTCCATTGATAGTCCTCATGCTTCCCTCCCTCATACTCTGTTTCCTCCGGTGTCCTCTATGATTAAAGATATACCTTGACAGTATACCCCCCAGACTGTCCGAAAACTATTCCTATGGCTTCGTTTCCGCTTTCATTTTTTGCACAAAAAATGCCGGGAACGA
>CAMTMP010000017.1 GCA_947073545.1 uncultured bacterium | reverse complement strand
GCGCCGGACACTGAGGAGGCTGCCTGCGATTATGTAGACCGAGTGGCGAAAGTCAACGAGAAGGTGAAGGACAAGCAGACACTGACCCCCCGGATCTACACAAACAAGCCCCGCACAACGGGCGAGGGTTATAAAGGCATCGTAAGCCAGCCCGACCCGGAAAAGAAACCCGATTTTACAAGCGGGCTGATCGCCATGCGCAAAATGCATATCCGCGCCATAGAGGAAACCGGTCTGACCGCCGCCGACGAGATGCTCTACCCCGACAACTGGGGCTATGTGGAGGACATTCTCTCCTATGTAGCCATCGGCGCGCGCTCCGTGGAGGATCAGCAGCACCGCATGACCGTCAGCGGCTTCGACGTAGCCGCCGGAATGAAGAATCCCACAAGCGGCACGCTCTCCGTGATGCTCAACTCCATCTACGCGGCGCAGCATCCCCACGATTTCACCTACAGAGGGTATGAAGTCAGCACCGGCGGCAACCCGCTGGCCCACGCGGTGCTTCGGGGTTCCACAAACAAGCACGGCAGAAGTCTTCCGAATTACCACTACGAAGACTTAAACACCCTGTATATGCTGTATCAGGATTACGATCTGGTCAACCCGGCCTGCGTCATCGACGCCAACCACAATAACTCCGACAAGAAGTACGAACAGCAGATCCGTATCGTCAAAGAGGTCATGCACAGCCGGAGATTAAACAAGGACATTCACAGCATGGTCAAAGGCGTGATGATTGAAAGCTATATCGAGGAAGGCTGCCAGAAAATCGGCGAAGGCATTTACGGCAAGTCCATCACCGACCCCTGCCTTGGCTGGGAGGCGTCGGAACGGCTGATTTATGATATTGCGGAATACGAATGAGACCTGTGCAAGAGACGGCAAAATGCCGTCTCTTAAAGAAAGCTGTTTTCCACCACACCCGGAAGCAGATCATAGACAGAACAGCCGATTCGTTTTTCAAATCCCTCTTTGATCTCTAAAATTTTTTTCCACCTGTCTGTTGTGGCCGGGTGAACACCATATCGGATTGTCACATCGACGAATCTTTTTTCCAAAAAGCAAAATCCCGTCGGCAGGGCCAGCGAGTCGCATAGCTGCACCAGACGGTCATAGTCGTCATAGACAGCGTTTGCGATAAACTTTTTCATAAACAAATACTCTTCGTCACTTACATCAAACTTCCCGATCGAAGTTCCAATGTCCTGAATCATAAACGCATGGGATATACAGATCTGGGCCGCCTTTTCCCAGCCGCGTTCCATGCAGAAACGGTAGCCGTCCAACAGATGCTTCTCCGAGGTCACCCCCGCATAACGCCCGATATCGTGCAGCAATCCAAAAAGATACGCCTGTTCCTCCGATATATTATTACAGCGCGCCGCGATATTCCTGCAGGCTTTGGCGACATACCGTGTGTGCTCTGTCCACGGCCCCGGATTAGACTCTGACGCTTCTTTCAACGCCTGTTCTACATTTTGTCTGTTGAACTCCATATGCATTTCTCTCCTTCCAAATGACACAATTTTCAGATAACATACCGCTTATGTCATTATAGCACGGCCCGTGCAAAAAACATATTGTCATTCTACCCACATCAATCACAATCCTGACAAATAAAAACTTTCATGGAACCACTTGACTTTAGTACGAAATCATACTATAATGCATCCAACCGTATGATTTCGTACAATCCGTATGATCCATCTCATACGCTGGCAGAATAAAATGTGGGGGAAATAGCATGTCTGCTGATTTTTCGAAAGAGCTGAAACGATACAACTATCTGCTGAGTGAAACGGAGTCCGCTTACCGTGAAGCGGCGTCCCTGCTGGGCCTTCCCGTAAGTTCCATGATCGTTCTCTACGCCGTCTGCAACGAGGGAACTTCCTGCCCGCTCCGGGACATATGCCGCAACGCCGGTGTCAGCAAACAGACAATCAATTCCGCGCTGCGCAGACTGGAGGCTGACGGCGTCATTTATCTGGAAAACACGGACGGCAAAAATAAAACCGTCTGTCTAACCGAAAAGGGACAAGAGCTGGCCGGGCGGACGGCCGCAAAAGTCATCGCCATAGAAAACGACATTTTTGCCTCATGGAAAAGGGAAGATGTGAATCAGTATATGGCGCTGACAGAACGCTATTTACAGGACTTCCGGAAACATATACGACACTTGAACCAGGATTAGTTTACATAATATATTTTGATTAAAAAGGGATGTGATTTTATGAAAAGAACCATACAGTTATCAGACCACTTTACTTACAATAAACTTCTGCGCTTCACTCTGCCCTCCATCGTGATGATGGTATTTACCTCCATCTACGGCGTGGTGGACGGTTTCTTCGTGTCCAACTTCGCGGGAAAGACCGCCTTTGCCTCCGTCAATCTCATCTTTCCCTTCATTATGATTCTCGGCGGCATGGGATTTATGATCGGCACCGGCGGCACGGCTCTGGTCTCTCTGGTACTCGGCACCGGCAACCGGGAGAAGGCGAACCGCTATTTTTCCATAATGATTTATGTAACCCTGCTCCTCGGTATCATCCTGTCCGCAATCGGTTTTATCTTTACGCGCTCCATGGCATCCTTTCTGGGCGCGACGCCGGAAATGCTGGAGGACTGTGTCCTCTACGGGCGCATCGTCTTCTGTTTTATCACCACTTTCATGCTGCAGAATGTTTTCCAGAGCTTTCTGATTGCGGCGGAAAGACCCAAGCTCGGCCTTATGGCAACCATCGGCGCAGGCGTGACCAATATGTTTCTGGACGCGCTCTTTGTGGGCGTGTTCCGATGGAGTGTGACGGGCGCGGCCCTTGCCACCGGCATCAGCCAGTGCGTGGGCGGTCTGCTTCCCCTGCTCTATTTTATCCGCCCCAACACAAGCCTTCTGCGGCTCACTCCGGCAAAGCTGGAAATCAAGCCCATCCTGCAGGCGTGCGCCAACGGCTCATCGGAGCTGATGAGCAACATTTCCGCCTCCGTTGTCAGTATGATCTATAATTTTCAGCTTTTAAAGTATGTCGGTGAAAACGGCGTCTCCGCATACGGCGTGCTGATGTATGTGCAGTTTATCTTTATCGCCATCTACATCGGCTACTCCATCGGCGCAGCGCCCATTGTCAGCTACCACTACGGCGCGGGAAACGACGGAGAACTGAAAAATATGTTCAAAAAGAGCGTGCTGCTGATGGCCTGCACAAGCATCGTGCTGACCGCAGCCGCCTTCCTGCTGGCCGCTCCGCTCTCCGGCATATTTGTGGGCTATGACGCAGAGCTGTTTGCGCTGACTTGCCACGCATTCCGGCTCTTTGCCTTTTCCTTCCTGCTGGCAGGCTTTAATATTTTCGCCTCCTCCTTTTTTACCGCCCTCAACAACGGCGCGGTTTCTGCGGCGATCTCCTTTATGCGCACGCTGATTTTCCAGACCGCGTCCGTGCTGATCCTGCCGCTCTTCTTCGGCGTGGACGGCATCTGGTGGGCGATCACTGCCGCAGAGGTGTTCGCCTGCGCGCTCTCCGCCGCTTTCCTGTTTGCGAAACGCGGGAAGTACCATTATATATAGGCAGCGGGCAGGCCGAAGCCAAAAAAGCCGGCGAAAGCAACCGTATATGAAACGGCATCGTATGCGGAACATTCCCCCTGCATGGTTTGCACTGTCACGATTTCCTATAGAGAAACATAAACAGGGCGGCAGGAAATATCAACTATCCCGCCGCCCTTGTACATTCTCAAAAGCAAATAACCCTTCTTTGATTTTTATAAGGCGTCTCCTTCCTGATCAACCACGCGGATGCGCCTTCGCGTACACCTCTCTGATATGATTATGGTTTAAGTTTGCGTAAATCTGCGTAGTGGAAATATCGGAATGCCCCAGCATTTCCTGCACGCTCCGAAGATCCGCGCCGTTCTCCACCAGATGTGCCGCGAAAGAATGTCGCAGCGTATGGGGTGTGATATCGGCCTGAATATCCGCTTTCTTCGCGTAATGCTTAATCAGCTTCCAAAATCCCTGCCTGCTCATAGGCTGTCCGGAACAATTCGCAAACAGCACCTCCGACTTTTTATTCTCGAGCATTTGCTCTCTGGTGCCGTCCAGATATCTGGCCATCGCGTTCTTGGCCGCCGCGCCAAAAGGAATGATTCTCTCCTTGTTGCGGTCCCGGCAGAGAATGAAACTCATCTGCATATTCACGTCGGAAAGCTTCAGCGTAATCAGTTCCGTCACGCGGATTCCCGTGGCATAGAGAAGCTCTAACATCGCCTTGTCGCGGATTTCTTTAGGGCTGTCCCCGGAAGGCTGTTCCAAAAGCCGCACTACCTCGTCCGGCGACATAATCTCCGGCGCCTTTTTTTCAATTTTAGGGGCCTTGAGCTTGTCGGCGATGTCCTCCTCGGCCAGCCCCTCCTGCACCATATAGTGATAGAATGCTTTCAGGGAGGCAATATTGCGGGACACGGTAGCCGCCGCAAACTTACTGTCCTCCAAAAACTTCACATAGTCAGCCAGATCCTGCGCCTTTACGTCTTTCGTCTCACGGATGTCCCTCGCCCCCATAAAATGCGATACTTTTTCCAGATCTCTTCTATAAGACATCTCCGTATTTTCGGAGGTATTCTTCACGTTATGTAAATACGTAATAAATGCGCCAATCTCTTTTTCCATTTACTCGGAGGCCCTTCCCTGTGCGTTCTCTTTATGTAAATCAAATCACTGTCTGAGTTCCATTATAATCAGATCTTTTTAGAAAAGCAAATGGAATTTTTCTTGATTTTACGGGCATTTGCGGCCTTTTTCCCACGAAGCACAACATATCGTCCATTTATGATTTTATGTCTACTACATCTTGAAAAATAGAACAGAAAAATTTTTTAGAAGATTTTCAGAACAAAATGAAGTATGCCTGGATTGACATAACTCTCCAACAGGCACCCCATTATGACAACTGCCATAATGCCGACAATCTGCGCTCCCTTTTTCAGATAGAAATGTCGGCTGTACCGCTCGTATCCCTCCAGCTGTGTTCTCGGCGCATAGAGTGTCCTGTTTACCTCCGCCGCCCAGAAAAACAGCAGAATATACGCCGGAACCAACAGCAGCGCCTGCGGAAACAAAACGGCTGCCATAAACAAAAGCCCTCTGATCCCGTAACGGATTACCGCCACGGACAAAAGACAGCCCGCCGAGAACCCCATATAGCAAATATAGGCGCAGAGAAACGGCATCCCTATCAAAGTTGTGGAAACCAGACATAAGAGGCAGCCTGTAAAGAGACGGTGTCTGAGAACATACCCCACCAGCCCGTCTCCCACAGGTCTGCTGTTTTTCAGTCTGTTCATCATCTCCGCCCCAAGCAGGCTGCCGTTTCTGATCCACGTATCATGCCCAAAATTGACAAGCAGGATTCCCATAAAAAGGCCGATCATAAACAGATACGCCATATGATAGCCGTTTTTGATCCCAAACTGTCTCCGCAAGATTACACCGCCTCTTCCAAGCTCCTATAGGACAGTATATGTCCGGGAAGGACGAGGCATGACAGCATTCCGCACGCAGATTTTATCTGTCAAAAACTCTGCCGGTAGGTCTAAAATCCTGTCGTTCAAAGCGGTTCCCCTCCAATTGATACTCGACCATATGCTCTTCGCTGCGGTATTCATACCAGATCACCTGCCGTTTTCTGTCCGGGTCTGTATCACGGAATATCTCCCCGCTCTTTTTCCCGTCCAAAAGCTCCATGTAGGCATCCATCAGGTCAATATGGGAAACCGGCACATCCGATTCGGCAAGTTCGTGGTTTTCCTGCATGCCTTTTACGAGTAAAACCGGGTGAAACCGCTCCAGCACCTCCTCCCCGTAGCTGTCATGATCCACGTCATAATAGCCGTGATCTGCCATGATCAGAATCACAGAGTTATCGTAAGCGCCGCTATTTTTCAGTCTGGAAAGCCATGTATCAATCACTTTTATCGTTGCTTCAACCTTCTGTGAATAAGTTCCCTTTTCAATCAGGTTCATATCCTTGTCATAGTCAAAGGGAAGATGCGCCCCTTCCACATGTACGAACTGAAATACATTCCGGTCTGTCTTCACAAGTTCCGGATTCTCCAGAAGCATGTTATACACACTGTTATAGCGGTAATTGTACATCTCCAGTGCCATCCCAAAATCAAATCCTTCGATCTGTGCATACTGTTTATAGGCGTAAGGCAGATACTTAAACAGAATATACTTCATTTCCTGCCTGAAGTACATATTAAAGTCCATATTCTCATAAGGCGACGCCATGTTATTCTTAATATCGCTCGTTATGCGGAATCGCCGTTCCCCGTACCAGACCGGCTCATCCATATAAATGCCGATATCATAATTTTCCGCATCCAGCCTTTCAAACAGTGGGGAACTGTTGTATGCCTCGCTGGCAAACGCCCCGAACTCCTGCTCATTTCTGTTCACCGCGCCCGTCAAAAGAAGCGGCATACTGTCGCGTGTGTAAGGGTACACGGATGCCGTGTTGGAGTAATAGGTAAAATCCCGGAAAACCTCCCTGTATTCCTCATTGCTCTCCAGCACCGCCTCAAAAGTTTCGGCCTCCACCGCATCCACCAGCAGTATCAGAAAATTCTTATTTTGGGAAATATCATGGAAATGGGCGTTGGTCGTAAGCAGGGCATCTTTTTTCTCAAACGCGTTATTCATAAGCATCTGCGGCAAAAGGCTGACCAGCAGCAAAACCACAATAACCCCGGAAATCCGGGACTCCCATTTAACCACCGTCTCCGTACCAAATTTCACGATCAGGGAGATAGCCGCCGTCTCCAAAACCAGCCAGAGAACCGCTGTAAACAGATCCTCTTTCAGATACGTGTCCCACGCAATGGGCTCTCCCGTCAGCACCGGAAGGGATGTGCTCAGATAAACGCCCTGAATATAAGCAGCAAAAAAAACAACAAAAAGGAGTGTCGTCGCACATTGGAACACTCCTCTTTTTCCCTTTGAAAGTCTGACTGCTATAAAATAAAACGCGGTGATAGGCACTGCTCCCGCAAGCAGAAACAGTGCAAATATCACCAGCGTCGGATATATCATGATCCCCAAGTCAAACCAGAAATCATTTTTATTGGTACTGTACATCAACAGAGGCTCGTAGATAAACAGCATGAAACAAAAGGCCGTCCAAATCATATACGCCGGTCTAAGCTGTCTGCATTTCTCCCCGAAGTCTTCCGTTGTTATTTCCTTCTTGCCGTTCATAGCTATTCCTCAAGTCTGTCTCAAATGTCGCTATTGTCTGTTTATTTTGTTGTAATATGCCAGAATCGCCGACACAGTCTTTCCGTCCTGAATCTTGCAGTCATAAATCATCTGCACCAGTTCCTCCAGATCATGGCTTTCCGCATTTAAAAACTCGTCCTCGTCCAAATGCTGGCAGCCGGGTTTTAAATCCGTCGCCAAATACACGTCAATCTTTTCATTGCAGAAAGCGACTGTCGTCCGAAGCGTCAGCAAAAGCTCCAGCTTCCCGGCCACATAACCGGTCTCCTCCTCCAGCTCTCTGGCTGCCGCCTCTTTTGTCGGCTCATCCACACTGTTTAAACCGCCCGCCGGAATTTCCAGCGTCTCCCGGTCCAGCGCGTTGCGGTACTGTCTCACCATCAGAAGTTTCCCGTCGTCCTTCACTGCCACGACAGCCGCCGCGCCCTTGTGGTCAATCAAATCCCATTTGGCTATGTTGCCGTTTGCCACGCGGATCGTATCCTGATAATAATCAATGATCGCGCCCTTATAAATCAATTCTCTTCCCAAACGCTCGTAATTGTTGTCCGCCATTTTACCCCTATCCCTTCTCCAATCGCTGCCTCCTGCCACGCTGACCGTTCTGCATCAGCACGGCAGTCCGCCCGCTTCCTTTCAAGCAGTCTCGGCAACCGCCTCCTGCAACAGTTTCTCTACGCTGACTAACTTCACGCAAAGCACGAACACGTCCGTGGCCTGCGCCATCTCCTCCGCCGTCGGATAGGTAGGCGCAATCCGGATATTGCTGTCCTTCGGGTCCTTTCCGTAAGGGAAGGTCGCGCCCGCGCCTGTGAGAACTACCCCAAGCTCCTTACATTTCGCCACGATCTCCTTGGCACAGCCCTCCATCGCCTCAAAAGAGATAAAATAGCCGCCAAGCGGTTTCGTCCATTCGCCGATGCCCAATCCTCCGAGTTCCTGCTCCAGAACAGAAAGCACTGCCTCGAACTTGGGTCTGATGATATCCGCGTGCTTCTTCATATGGGCAAGCATCCCCTCCAGACTCTTAAAATATCTGGCGTGGCGAAGCTGGTTCACCTTGTCATAACCGATTGTCCGCAGCGTCAGGGTCTTCTTTATATCCGCCAGATTGGCCGGAGAAGCCGCCATCGCCGCTATGCCTGCACCAGAGAAGGTTATTTTGGAAGTGGAACAGAACGCATAAACCATGTCAGGATTACCTGCCTTCTCGCACTCGCTCAATATCTCAAGGAGCGTATCCTGTTTATCCTCGTAAAGATGATGCACCGCATACGCGTTATCCCAGTAGATGCGGAAATCATCCGCAGCCGGTTTCAGCGCCGCGAACCGTCTCACCGTCTCGTCAGAGTACGTGATCCCCTGCGGGTTGGAATACTTGGGCACACACCAGATTCCCTTCACTGCCTCGTCCTGCGATACGTACTTTTCCACCAGATCCATATCCGGTCCTGTGGACGTCATCGGAATCGGTATCATTTCAACGCCGAAATGCTGTGTGATTGCAAAATGTCTGTCATAACCCGGTACAGGGCATAAAAATTTTATTTTATCAAGTCTGCACCAAGGAGTCGCTCCCATAACGCCATGCGTATAGGAACGGGAAACCATATCATACATAATAGACAGACTGGAATTGCCAAAAACAATCACACTCTCCGCCGAAACTCCCATCACATCCGCCATCAGATGTTTCGCCTCCGTGATGCCATCCATCAGGCCGTAGTTTCTCGTATCCATACCTTCCATGGATTTCATATCCGAATCGGAATTTAAAACATCCAAAAGGCCCATGCCCATATCGAGCTGTGCCGGCTCCGGCTTCCCTCTGGACATATCAAGCTGCAAACCCTTTCCCTTGGCCTCGGCAAACTGTTTGTCAAGCTCCGCCTTCTGCACCATGAGCTCTTTTCTGGTCATCACATTGTACGCTTTCATAGTTCCCTCCTGCATCCCTGTAATCATGCCATTGAATAATTGTATACAATCATACACATCGATATTTATTCTACTATAAGTATGCCAATTTCACAAGTATGCATATACGACAATTTTCTGTATTTCTAAAGCCATTTTATGGTTAAAATGTTAAATATGACTCTGCTTATGCGCGCAAAAAACCCCGCAGATAAAATCTGCGGGGTTTTGTACTATTTGGCATAGTCTATGACACGACTCTCTCGGATCACATTTACCTTGATCTGTCCGGGATATTCCAACTCAGCCTCAATCTGTTTGGAGATATCTCTCGCGAGCAGTACCATATCAGAATCACTGATCTGTTCCGGAACTACCATTACACGAATCTCTCTACCTGCCTGAATAGCAAAAGATTTGTCCACACCTTTGAAATTGTTTGTGATGTCTTCTAATTGTTTCAGTCTTGTTGTATATGTCTCTAATGTCTCTCTTCTTGCACCCGGTCTCGCCGCAGAAATCGTATCAGCCGCCTGCACCAGACAAGCGATCAACGTCTGTGCCTCCACATCACCGTGATGGGATTCCACTGCGTTAATGACAACCGGCCCTTCCTTATACTTCCTGCAAAGTTCTACGCCGAGCTGGATATGAGATCCCTCCATCTCGTGATCCACTGCTTTACCGATATCATGCAGGAGTCCCGCACGCTTGGCCATTCTGACATCCAGTCCCATCTCCGCTGCCAGTAAGCCGGAAAGCTGCGCCACTTCAATGGAATGCTTCAAAGCGTTCTGACCGTAGCTGGTTCTGAACTTCATTTTACCGAGCAGTCTCACCAATTCAGGGTGGATACCATGTACGCCGACTTCGAGGGTGGCTGCTTCGCCCTCCTCTTTCATCATAACTTCGACTTCTTTCTGCGCCTTCTCGACCATTTCTTCAATTCTGGCCGGGTGAATACGCCCGTCCACAATCAGCTTCTCGAGCGCGATCCTCGCCACTTCCCTGCGGATCGGGTCAAAGCCGGAGAGAATAACCGCTTCGGGTGTATCATCAATGATTAAGTCCACGCCCGTCATCGTCTCAAGAGTTCTGATATTACGTCCCTCTCTTCCGATGATCCTGCCCTTCATTTCATCATTGGGAAGCTGTACCACAGAAATCGTGGTCTCGGATACATGATCCGCCGCACATTTCTGAATGGCAGTAACAACGTACTCTTTCGCCTTCTTGTCCGCTTCCTCCTTCGCCCTGCTCTCCATCTCCTTCACCATGACAGCAGTTTCGTGTTTTACTTCATCTTCAACAATTTTCAACAGATAATCTTTTGCCTGTTCGGAGGTTAACCCAGAGATTCGTTCCAGTTCCTGTAATCTTTGCTCGCTCAGTTTGGAAATTTCTTCGCGCTGCTTGGACAGAGCTTCTTCCTTCTGTGCCAAACTTGCTTCCTTCTTCTCAATAGCGTCGGCTTTCTTGTCGATGTTCTCTTCCTTCTGCTGAACGCGCCGCTCATAGCGCTGCGCTTCTGCGCGACGTTCCTTGATTTCCTTGTCCAGTTCATTCTTCGTGCGAATAGACTCTTCCTTGACCTCAAGCAACGACTCACGCTTCTTCGTCTCAGCAGTTTTGAGAGCTTCGTCGATAATCTCTCTGGCTTTCTCGTCCGCGTTACCGAGCTTCGCTTCTACCATCTTCTTCTGATAGTTTATCGCGATCAGCGCGGAAACGGGAACGGCAATCACCAGCGTGACGACTATTGCTACCACAACTTGCCACATTACAGGAGCACCTCCTTATTTAGTTTTCATTGTACATTACCAAATCTATTGACGGCTGCCGTCGTTTTCCAAATTCTGACAACCCGATAGTTAGCAAAACTACAACAAATTAATTCTATACTGAATCTTTTGTTATGTCAAGCAAAAGAGCTCTGTTAATCGCCTCGGAATGAAAGCCTTTTCGGTACAGAAATGCGTACATTCTCTGTTTCTCCCGCCCATCGGCCGTTTCGGCGTCATATTTTTTCTTTTCCAGAAGACGGCGTATCATAGCCGCCTCATCCTGCTTCGCCCCCTCTTCTTCCAGTTCTTCAAAAAGACTGCGAACCGTATCTTTATGAATCCCTCTCCGCATCAGATCCTGCTCGATCCGTACCCGGCTCTTTCTGTTCATATTATAGACAATATAATCTCTCGCATAACGCCGGTCATCCACATAGCCGTAAGATTCCACATAGGCGACTGCCTCCTCGACACATGCCTCTGGGTACTCCCCGTCCCGCAGCTTCTCCCGCAAAGCGGCAGCCGTGTACTCCCTTTTCTGCAGCAGATTCATCGCACGCTTCTTCGCACGCAGCGGCAGGATCTCCTCCCGGATCTCACGCAGGTTCTCCTCCGTGATCTCTTCCCCCTCCCGGATACCCAGACGTTTCAGCTCACCTCTGTAAAGTGCAAAAGCCGGATTCTCCTCTATGTATACCTTGTAACGGCCTCTTCCCATATCCGTAAGCTGTGTGACGATCATTTTGCTTTCCTCCGCGGCCTCTCACCGTACTTCATTGGACCTCTTCTCATCCGGCCCGTGTCCTGCTGCTTCCCCAACTCTTTCTCTTCCGACCGGAACCCTGTTACTTCACGGCTTCCTTCTCGCCTTTTGCCGCCTTGGCAGGCTTCGCCGTAGCTTCGGAGGACGCTCCGCCCGCAGCGGTCTCCTCCGCAGAATCCGTCTCCATGTTGAATAGCTCTCTGACCTTTCTCTCCACCTCGGCGCAGATTTGCGGATTATCCTTCAAATACTGCTTCGCGTTCTCCCTGCCCTGTCCGATCTTATTTCCATCGTAGGCATACCATGCGCCACTCTTGTTGATAATATTGTTCTCCGCCGCCAAATCCAGAATATCTCCCTGCGTAGAAATTCCCTGTCCGAACATAATATCAAATTCCGCCTCCTTAAAGGGCGGAGCCACCTTATTCTTAACGATCTTAACACGGGTTCTGTTTCCAATTACCTCTCCGCCCTGCTTAAGCGCCTCAATTCTCCTGACGTCCAGTCTGACGGAAGAGTAGAATTTCAGAGCACGGCCGCCCGTGGTCGTCTCCGGGTTTCCGAACATGACGCCCACCTTCTCACGAAGCTGGTTGATAAAAATAACCGTGCAGTTTGACTTGCTGATGACCGCCGTCAGCTTTCTAAGTGCCTGTGACATCAGTCTGGCCTGCAGACCCACATGACTGTCACCCATATCTCCGTCAATTTCCGCTTTCGGCACCAGAGCTGCCACGGAGTCCACTACGATAATGTCCACGGCGCCGGAGCGCACCATGGTCTCCGTAATCTCCAGAGCCTGTTCTCCGCAGTCCGGCTGGGAAATATACAGGTTATCAATATCCACGCCGATATTTTTCGCATAGACAGGATCCAGCGCATGTTCCGCGTCAATAAATCCGGCAATACCGCCGCGCTTTTGCACCTCCGCAATCATATGCAGGGTAACCGTGGTTTTACCACTGGACTCAGGGCCGTAAATCTCAATCACCCTGCCCTTCGGAATGCCGCCCAGTCCCAGCGCAATATCAAGACTCAGGGATCCCGTGGGAATCGTCTCCACATTCATCTGCACGGAAGGGTCGCCAAGCTTCATAATGGCTCCCTTTCCGAACTGCCTCTCTATCTGCCCTAAGGCCGCATCCAACGCTTTTAATTTTTCATCTCTTTCCATATTTCCCTCCATGCCGGAGCGGTTTCTCCCGCCCTTCCTTGTAGAACGTTTGTTCTTGCTATAAAATAATAAAACAAACGTTCGTTTTTGTCAACTTCAAATTTGATAAAACGATCTTACCATTTTCTATGTCCCATAAATGACACTTTACCCTCCTTTCCTCTGCAAATTAAAAAACAAACGAAAGAGTCCGGCCATTGCGCTTCAGGCGCTCAGGCTTCTTTCGTTATCATGTCAGGTAAAACATCCGGGGCGCACCTCGTTCGCGCCTGATTTTCTGCTGACATGAACCAATGGAAATCGTGGCGAAATGCCGGACATGCAAATGCATAACAGATTCCACTTTCTCAGATAAAATAAGTCTACCAGAGAAAGCGGAAACCTGCAAGTGTTTCATATTAGAAAAACCCGCCAATGTGCTCTTCTGATACGGCAAAACAGGATACCCCCAAAAAAGAGTATCCTGTCAATCCAGATTTCATTCATGTATCGCGGTTATCCGGCTGCCCCGCTTATATCTTCCGCTCGTAAACGCCGTCTGTTTTCACAAATCCGACCTTGTCCAGATAGTCCACATGTCCCTCCGGTGCATTCGGGAAGGTAAGTCTCGCAATGCCCTGCCCGCCAAGCGCCCCATAGAGATGCCGTCCCACCGAGCAGTCGCGGTACTGCGGCGTAGTGTAATCCAGAAGGATTTCAAGATTTCCATCCGCCTTCTTCTTTCCAAGCAGCACCCCTGCCGGAACCGTATCGTGCACGACCATGTAAGCGGCATCAGCTCCGCTTTTTTCGAAACTGAAATCGGGGAAAAAGTTCCTGATATCCTCCGCATAGTGATTTAAGAAGTACTGTAGTCCTGCCGCCTCCGGCTCCTCGGTGATCACGTCGTAACGTTTCGGCGATTTTAACAGCTTATACAGATTGTACATATTGATCCCGACCAGACAAAGGTTCATAAGCGCCGTGGGATAGGAACCGATAATCGTCGCATAAACGGTAAAGATAATCGCTCCGATGGAGTTGACAATCCTGAGTTTGATCACCGAAGTCATCAGAAACGACACCAGTACGAGCAGAGACGAAAAATAGCCGATCATCTCCACAATCATATGTGTATCCATTTCCACTATACTCCTTTCGCCAGCCGGCTGGTTCCCAGTCTGTCCGCGCCGAGCCGGATAAATTCTTCCGCATCGTCAAAGTTTGCGATGCCGCCCGCTGCCTTGATTTTCACATGCTCTCCCACGTTGTCTTTCATGAGGGCGATGTCCGAAAAAGTTGCGCCCCCTGTGGAAAACCCGGTGGAAGTCTTGATATACTCCGCGCCCGACTTCGTGACGATCTCGCACATCTTCTTTTTTTCCTCTTCCGTCAAAAGACAGGTCTCGATAATCACCTTCAAAATTTTTCCGCCGCAAGCCTCATGCACTTGGCGGATTTCCTCTTCCACTTCGTCGTAGAGACCGTCCTTCAAGAAGCCGATATTGATGACCATATCGATCTCCGCCGCGCCGTTTTCCACAGCGTCCTTTGTCTCAAACACTTTCACCGCCGTGGTACTGTAACCGTTAGGGAATCCGATCACGGTACAGATGGGCAGTTTTCCCTGCACATAGTCCGCCGCCCGCTTCACATAGGAAGCCGGGATGCAGGCGGATGCCGTCTCATACTGCATACCCGCGTCAAGAATCGCCTTAATCTCCTCCCATGTAGCGGTCTGGGCCAGCAGGGTGTGATCCACTTTTTTTAAAATTTCTTTCTTGTCCATAGCAATACCTCTTTCTACCTGATTATAATTTCATGATACCGCGCCTATTGCAGTTCCCCAAGCACAGACTTACCGATCGTCCCCTCCGGCATCTGCAGGCCGAAATTGTCTGCGATGGTGGCGCCGATCTGTGCAAAGTTCTCGCCGTCAGGCAGCTTTCCCGCACCCTGCATGGACGGAGAATATGCCAGAAACGGCACTTTTTCCCTCGTGTGATCCGTCCCTGTATGGGTGGGGTCGTTTCCGTGGTCGGCCGTGAGGATAAGCAGATCGTCCTCTTTTAAGAGGGGCAAAAGCTCCCCTAATTTCTCGTCGAATTTCTCAAGCTCCTTCGCGTAGCCTGCCACGTCCCTGCGGTGTCCCCACAGCGCGTCGAAATCCACTAGGTTTACATAACACAATCCCGTAAAATCCCTCTTCGCGATCTCAATGGTCTGTTCCATACCGTGCACGGAACTCTTGGACTTATTGGACTCGGTCAGCCCTTCCCCGTCGAAAATATCAAATATTTTGCCCACGGAAATGACGGAGAGTCCGGCATCCTTTAAGACATTCAGAGCCGTCCTGCCGAAAGGCTTTAGCGAATAATCGTGGCGGTTGCTGGTCCGTTTAAATTCACCCCGTTTCTTTCCCACATAAGGTCTGGCAATGACCCTGCCAACCTTCCACTCGTCCCGCATGGTCAGCTCCCTTGCGATTTCGCAGCAGCGGTACAGCTCTTCCAGCCCGAAAGTCTCCTCGTTGCCGCAGATCTGCAATACGGAATCCGCCGACGTGTACACGATCATATGTCCGGTGGCAATCTCCTCCTCTGCCAGCTCCTCCAGAATCTCCGTGCCGCTGGCGCTCTTGTTGCCGATGATTGTGCGCCCGGTTCTTTCTGACAGCTCATCAATCAGCTCCTTGGGAAACCCAGTCTCGGTAAAGGTTTGGAACGGCGTGGTGACATGCAGCCCCATCATCTCCCAATGGCCGGTCATAGTATCTTTGCCCGCACTCGCCTCATTCAGCTTTGCAAAGTATGCAAGGGGCTTCTCCACAGGCTCTACCCCTTTCATCGCATGAAGGTTTGCCATGCCGAGCTTTTGCAGATTGGGGATGCAAAACGGATCGGTGTTTTTCGCGATATGACCAAGCGTATCCGTCCCTGCATCGCCGTATGCTGCCGCATCGGAAAGGGCTCCCACCCCAAGGGAATCAATTACAATCGTAAATATTCTCTTATACTTACTCATCTTTACTCCATTTCTGCGCTGCCTGTCACAAATCTCTGCATGAATTACGAGTTTGTGACAGGCAGCACACAGACACAAATCCCACAGTTACAATTTCCATGCGCCCCCGCAGGACGCTTTACGGCATCCTGCGGCACACAGGCATTTTGCACATATTTTCATTTCCTGCTTTCTTACTATAGCTTACCGCATATTACGTTGGCAAGTATTTATCTTCTTCCCTTCACATAGGGCACGCCGTCTGCCTTGGGCGCAACGGACTTGCCGATAAAGAGAATCAGGATCACGATGGTCAGCACGTAAGGCAGCATCGCCAGAATCTCCGTGGGAACCACAGCCGCCCCGCCGCCAAGCACCACGGTCAGCGCCTGAGAGAAGCCGAAGATCAGACACGCCTTGTAGGCGCCAATCGGTTTCCACTTGCCAAAGATCACAGCCGCCAGTGCGATAAATCCCTGCCCGGCGATGGAGGTCTGTGTAAACTGCGCCACAATGCCGAGGGTGACTGTCGCGCCGCCGATCCCCGCCAGTATGCCGGACAGAATGACACAGGCATAACGGGTCTTGTATACATTGATGCCGAGCGTATCCGCCGCCGCAGGATTCTCACCTACCGCCAGAATGCGCATTCCCCATTTGGTGCGGTAGAGCACAAACCACATGGCCACGGCGAACAGCAGCGCCACAATCACCATGATATCCACATTCAGGTTCGCCCGGATCCCTTCCGCGCCGCTTCCGAATATCTTGGGGAGTTTATTCGCCACCGGATAGGACATGGTGGCGCCGTCGAAGGCGAGACGACAGAAAAATACCGCAAGCGCAGGGCCGAGCAGGTTGATCGCCACACCGCTGATGGTCTGATCCGCCTGACAGGTGATCGCCGCCACCGCGTGAAGCAGTGCTAAAATGCCGCCGGCTAAAGCCGCGCACAGCACACCAATCCACGGGCTCCCGCTGTAATACCCCGCCGCTGCCCCTGCGAACGCGCCAAAGGTCATCATGCCCTCAATGCCGATGTTTACAACACCGGAACGCTCCGACAGCACACCGCCCAGCGCGCCGAATACCATAGGTGTGGAATACAGCAGCGTGACACCGAGTAACAACGTAATTGTATTCATCATCATTTTACACCTCTTTTCCCCATTTTATCAATAAGTACAGGCACCATATCCTTGAGTGCGATCAAAAATACGATTGTACCGATCAGGATGCTTATGATCTCCGAAGGCGCACCCACCACATACTGTATGGACTGGCCGCCGTACAAAAGGCCGCCGAACAAAAGCCCTGCAAAGATACATCCGATAGGGGAGCCGCCCGCAATGAACGCCACCGAAAGCCCGTTTAAGCCGTTGGACTCAAAAGCGGAAAGCTGGGAAATCCCGTGGGGATTGTTGCCCGCTATGGAGATCGCCGCCGCGATTCCGGACAATGCGCCCGCGATCAGCATGGTCTGCACCATATTTTTTCCCACGTTGATGCCTGCAAACTCCGCCGCGTCCCTGTTGCTTCCCACGGCCCGCAGTTCATACCCTTTCGTCGTCTTATAGAGCAGGAAGGAAACCGCAAAGGTGAGGGCAATGGCGATAAAGATACCCGCGTTTGCATCCGTCCGCAGAATATCACCGATTATGGGGTGCTCCTGCACGAACTCCGCCGCCGCTTCCGTGGTCTTCCAGTTTGTAAAAAAGGAGATAAATCCCGACTCATTGATCGCGTAGGTGCCGTCCGTGTCCGGCTTGTGGAACCGCTCTATGTTGCACACGAAATTGGAGAAATAGAGCGCCATCCAGTTCAGCATAATACCCACAATCACTTCATTGATGTTATATTTTGCTTTCAGCCACCCGGCAATTCCTCCGTAGAGCGCACCTGCCGCTGCGCCAACGAGCAGCACGAGAGGCACTTCGATGATGGCCGGAAAGTCACAGACGATACCCACCACATTGGCCGCCACCGCACCCACAATGAACTGTCCCTCCGCACCGATGTTGAAAAGTCCCATCTTGTAAGCAAAGGCCACACTGACGCCGGTTAAGATGATGGGCGTACTCTTGATAATCACGTTGGAGACATACTTAGGCCTCCCAAAAATACCGCCAAGCAGCGCGCCGAACGCCTCAAAGGGATTGTATCCCGAAGCCGCCAGAATTACCGTAGCTACGAGAAATCCGCAGAATATGGCAATCAGAGTGGCGGTAATCGGTTTCTTTAAGATTTTAACTGTTTTTTCCATCTAATGTTCCTCCTGCCATAATTAAGCCTATGGTTTTTTCATCCACTTCTCCCTGCTTGAATGTGCAGCGGATCGCGCCGTCGTAAATGATTCCGATGGTGTCCGAAACGTTCATCACTTCGTCTAACTCCAGCGATATGAGCAGCACTGCCTTGCCTTTATCCCTCTCCCTGACAAGCATCTTGTGGACATATTCAATGGCTCCCACGTCAAGACCTCTGGTAGGCTGTACCGCGATCAGAAGATCGGGATTGTTTGCGATCTCTCTGCCGATAATCACCTTCTGCTGGTTACCGCCGGAAAGTCCCCTGATGGCAAGCTCCTCACAGGAATCGGGCCGCACATCATAATCTTTCAAAAGACTTGATGCAAATTTGCGGATTTCCTTTCTATTTAAAATGCTCTTCTGAGAAAAAGGCTCCTTCATGTAAGTGTCAAGCACCGCATTGTCCTCCACCGAAAAATCCAGAACCAGCCCGCGCTTCTGACGGTCCTCATGGATCGTGGCTATGCCGGAATCCATGGTTTCCCTTGTCGTCTTATTCTCAATGTTCTTTCCGTTAATGCGGATGGTCCCGCTCTCCACCTTAATCAGGTTGGTGATGGCTTCCACCAGCTCCTTCTGCCCGTTGCCGTCAATCCCCGCTATGCCGAAAATCTCCCCGCGCCGCACCTGCATGGACAGGTTTTTGAGCACATACACGCCCCTGTTGTCTTTGGCTGTCAGGCCTTTCACCTCAAACACCACTTCTCCCGGCTTCGCCTCCTCCTTGTCTACCACCAGCTTCACACGGTGTCCCACCATCATGTCAGCCAGCTCCTCCTGGGATACCTTAGCCACCTCCACAGTGTCTATGTACTTTCCCCTGCGGATAATGCTGCAATAGTCCGCGGAGGCCTTGATCTCCTTGAGTTTATGGGTAATGATGATGATGGTCTTCCCGTCGTCCACAAGCTTGCGCATAATGTCAATCAGGTCGCCGATCTCCTGCGGGGTCAGCACTGCCGTAGGCTCATCCAGAATCAATATGTCCACGCCCCTGTATAGCGCCTTTAAGATTTCCACCCTCTGCTGCATACCAACTGAAATATCCGAAATGTACGCGTCCGGGTCCACCTCGAGGCCGTATTTTTTCACAATCCCCATGACCTCTTCTCTGGCTTTCTTCAGATCCACCACACCACCCGGTTTCGTCGTCTCGTGTCCTAGAATAATGTTCTGTGTCACCGTGAAATTATCCACGAGCATAAAGTGCTGATGCACCATGCCGATCCCGTGGGCGATCGCCACGTTTGGATTTTTCATATCCACTTTTTTCCCGTACAGGTGAATATCTCCCTCGTTTGCCTGATACAGTCCGTATAAAATATTCATCAGCGTGGTCTTACCCGCCCCGTTTTCTCCTAAAACCGCATGGATAGAGCCTCTTTTTACGTCAAGCTGCACCCCGTCAAGCGCGGTATAGGAGCCGAATTTTATAGTAATATTATGCATCTGAACCGCATAGTCATTCCTTACTTCCATATGTCCTTCTCTCCTATTTCCCCAACCCTTCCAAAAAGGCTTGGTAAGTCTCCTCCGATACCGGGGGCGTCAGTTCCTCGTCAATAATCATCTGCTGCAGCTCCATGGCCTGATCGTAAACCGTGGGGTCCATGATTTTATTCTCCTCAGGAATGCCCACGCATCCTTCCTTCAACCCGTAGCTGTAAGTGTTGCCGCCGATCTCCTCACCGTTCATCGCCATGGTGGACACAAGCTCCACCGCGATGTTTGTATTCTTCATGCCGGAAGTCAGCACATTGTCCGGCGCAAGATGGGACTGGTCCGTGTCCACGCCGATCACGAGTCTGCCATTCTCCTTGGCGGACTCGATCACACCGTAACCCGCGCCGCCCGCAGAGTGGAAAATAATGTCACAGCCGTTGGAATACATCTTGTTGGAGATCGCCTTCGCCTTTGCCGCGTCGGAATAGCTCTCGGTAACTGCGACTGCACCTCAATCTCTCGTCCGAGCACATGCCCGGCGTACGCCACACCGCCCATATAGCCGTACTGGAACTGGTCGTTTAAGAAGCTCTTCATCGGTCCCACGTAACCCACCTTATCCGTCTTCGTGGTAAGCCCTGCTATATAACCTACCAGAAAGGAGGACTCCTGCGCTCGGAACACCACGCCCGTGCAATTCTGCGGGCTGTCGTCAAACGCGTAGTCTACGATGGCAAAATTGATATCGGGATTCATTTTCGCGATGGTCAGCATAGCGTCGGCCAGCGAGTAGCCGAGCGCCCACACGAGATCGCTGTATGTGTCCGTCGCCCTGTCAATGTTTGTCAGGTAATCCGATGCCTGCTTGGACTCTAACACTCTTACATCCGCACCCGTATGTTCCCCGAAACTCTGCAGCCCTTCCCACGATAACTGGTTAAAGGACTGGTCGTTGATGCCTCCTGTGCCCGCCACCATGGACACCCGGTATACCGAATCGTCTTTTTCAGCCATACCGCAGCCCGCCAATGTACACGCCATCAAAACTGCCGGTATCACCTTTTTCCATTTTTTCATTTGCCCACCTGCTTTCTTTCTACACTAATCGACATGTCACAGCTTCGCTGTGACTCAAATCGGTACGGAGAATGCCGTATTTCAGGCATTCTCCTGCGTGAAACTTAGTACTTCTTAACGAAGCAGCCTCTGCTGCTGAGTTCTAGAAGTTCTTTTCACGCTATCTCCAGCGCAATCTTCATCATATCCGTAAATCCTGTCTGACGGTCCTCCACCGACAAGGATTCACCCCTAAAGGGCGCATCGGAAATGGTCAGCATGCAGAGCGCCCTTTTGCCCGCGTGCGCCGCGTTCATATAGAGAGCCGCCGCCTCCATCTCGACAGCAAGAATGCCCATCTTCGCCCACTTGCCAAGCGCGTCCTCATCATTATTGTAGAAAATGTCCGAGGAGAGGATGTTGCCCGCCACCGTTCTGATGCCCAGACGTTCCCCGGTCTCCACCGCTTTCCTCGCCAGATCAAAGTCCGCGAGCGGTGCGAAGGTGCCCGGCAGGTTATACTGTGCCGCATAGGCGGAATCCGTGCTTGCTCCCGCGCCGATCACCACGTCGCGCAGGTTGACTTTGTCGCTTAAAGTACCCGCCGTACCGATGCGGATGATTTGCTCCACTTCGTAAAAGTTGAAAAGCTCGTAAGTATAAATGCCGACGGACGGTATTCCCATGCCGCCGCCTGCGACCGTTACTCTCTTGCCCTGATAGTTTCCCGTGAATGCCAGCATGTTTCTGACTGTGTTGACACACTCAAAATCCGTGAGGAAATTCTCCGCGATAAACTTCGCTCTCAGCGGATCTCCCGGCATCAGTACCGTCTTTGCGATCTGTTCCTTGGCTGCTCCGATATGTGGTGTAGGTGTTTTTCCCATGACTTGTTTCTCCTTCCATTGTTGGTTTGTAATTGTCGTGTGTTATGTCGTTCGTTTCCTTATTACGTTTACTCTTTTACTGTCCTGCGTCCGTCCTGCTGCATACACCGATTTTGGGTACATTCATGAACGAAGCCGCTAGTGAAGCAGTTTCTCCTCCCGGTATGCCTCCAGCCTTTCGTACTGCTCCTTTGAAATACAAAGTTTACTGCCAAGACAGGACACGAACCCGTCTGTTTCTAGTTTCTGAATACTCCTCTGTACCGTCCGCACATTCATCCCGATGCGCTGGGCGAGCTGGGCCTGTGTCTTTTTCAGGACATATTCTCCTTCACCCTCCCATTTTGCGTAAGCCTGCGTCAGGTACAGCACCAGACGATCCCTGCCGTTTAAGAGCAGATACTTGCGTTCGTTTGAGATCTCCTGGGCCAAAGTCTTTGCAAAAATCTGTGCCCGCATGAAGAGCGCTTTCCCGTCGCGCCTCATCCACCGCATATAACCGACTGTAGGAATCCTGAGCGCATCGCATTCCGTCACAGCATAGATCGTGTTCTGAAATTCCGTCAGCCCGGCAAAGGGTTCATAGTCTCCGATGATAATGATGCTGAAACCTGAACTCTCCACGAAACTGTACGCATTGCCCAACATCTGGATATCCGTCACACTAATCTCCCCGCTTATGATCCCCCACACATAGCTGCAGTCCATGCCCGCCTGCAGGATCAACTTTCCCTTGGAAATTTTTTCGTACTGTATGGTATGAACCAGCTCCTCCGGGCAGTCCTCAAAAAAATCATTCAGATATTGCCGCCGCTCACCGCCCAGCCTTGCGATCACCTGTGCCAATTCCTGTTTCGATTCCATTCGTCACCTCCTCCTTTTTACTTTTTCCC
This sequence comes from uncultured bacterium, assembly GCA_947073545.1. GTDB lineage: Bacteria > Bacillota > Clostridia > Lachnospirales > Lachnospiraceae > UBA3282. The sequence continues at coordinate 57,532 of CAMTMP010000017.1, read as the reverse complement.
TATGCCGTTTTCGAAAAGCGTCGCTTCCGTTCGTCATATTTACTACTGTACCCGTTTGTCTTATATATGTTATATACAAATTTTCCAATAAACGATACGACATATGTCGTCTTTCCTCTATCACATTTTCCATTCTCTGTTTTATACAAAATCATTGCGATCTAATTAGCTATTTTGCACAATACTCTTTTGTCGCACTCTCCTGTACGTAAAAAAATCGTCGCTCGGCAGCAACGATTCATAGAATGCTTCTCATTCTCCTTGCACGGTTTACACTGTCGCAATTTCCTATCAAATAAGGAAGCGCCGGCATCCACCGATGCCCGCGCCCTTATTAATCTGCCTTATTTAGAATACCTTCAAGTACTTCTCATACTCCTCATAGGTAACTGTCACCCAGCCGTCCTCATAGTTAAACCCGATCTCCATACCCTTTGGGGTATAAAATACAATGATATCGTCGGATTTAAAATATTCCGTAATCTGTTGATCCGTCATGTAAGTAAGATAGGAAATTTCCCCGTTCTGCTCGTCACACTTTCGGCGGAACTCCACGGAAAACGCATCGTCAACCGCAAGAATATCTTGATTGTCCAGAACCACTCCGTTTTTCATGTCAATATTGATACTCCGCAGATAAACACCGCCGTCCCTATCGCTGTACATTTCCTCCTGCCACGCGATGCTCAGCTTATCCTCGTCCATATAGGCCACATAACCGATCAGGGAAGCCACAAAAAAGTTTTCCTCGCTCTCTCTGATATGTGACTCATACTCCGACTCAAAGAGCGCCGTAATCTCGTCTACTTCTTTTCGGATATCCTTATTGATCTTATCCAGATTCGGCACATTCTCCCCTGATACTACCGGTATGTCTGCCAAAATGATGGCATTTTCATAGTCCGACTCATACTCGAAGTCCTGCACCTCGACCTGATAGGACAGATCCGATCTGATCTCGTCATGCAGGTTATAGTATCTGTCGTCATACTCAGCGTCCTCATAATAATCGTAATCGTAAAAATCGTCATCACTGAAGAAATCACTGTGATCATACCCGCCGTCATAATCGAAGTCATAACCATTATCAAAGTCATAATCATCCTGATAGTTATAGTCATAATCATCATCAAAATCGTACACATCCCTGCGAAGGTCCTCCTTCTCCTTCTCGGAGAGCAGATTTAATGCCTTGCTTGCCAGTGCAAATACTGCCACCAGAAACAGAACGATAATGGCGATGACAATGCCCACAATCAGTCCTGTGTTCTGTTTTTTCTGAGGCAGGGCATAGGGACTGTAAGGGTTATCGTAAGGCGGCTGACCGCCGTAGGGAGGCTGACCGCCGCCTCCGCCTGCCTGCCAGTTTCCGTAAGAAGACTGTGCAGCGCAGCTCTGTTGATTTCCGTAGGAAGGCTGTGCACTACAGCTGTCCTGCTGATTCCCGTATGGAGACTGTGCGCCACAGCCGCCGCTCTGATTCTGATTCCCATAGGGAAGCTGTGCGCCATAGCCGCCGTTCTGACTCCCGTATGAAAACTGTGCGTCAAAACCACCGCTCTGGCTCTGATTCCCATAGGGGGACCGTATGTCGTAACCGCTGCCTTGATTCTGGCTCCCGTAAGGGGGCTGTGCGCCGTATGCGCCGCCCTGATTCTGACTCCCGTAAGGGGGTTGTGCGCCGTAACCCTCTCCCTGATTCTGATTCCCGTAAGGGGGCTGTGCGTCGTATACGCCCCTCTGGTTTGCGTATGGAAACTGTGTGCCGTATGTGCCCGGTTGATGCCCGTAAGGAGACTGTACGCCGTACGCACTATCCTGACTGCCCGACTGATTTCCGGAAAAAAGTCCGTGGGTGTCGGCCGCTTCCACGGGGGGCTCTGCCTTTTCCTCCACGACCAAAACACGCTCCACCACTTCCGGCGTCTCATAGATATCTTCACTGCTCTCGGTCACATAGGGATCCGCATAATAGCTCTCACCTTCCCCGCCCTCCGGCATCCCTTCCCATTTATCGGATTCGTTCATTCTTCTCCCCCTCTTACTTTTCTTTGCCGCCGAAGGTCACTTCACTGTAATACTGTAAAATACATTCCCTCAACAGCGACAGCGCCGCAGATACCGTGCTCTCCCGGATCTTTTCACGGGTTCCGTGGAAATGACACTCTTTCACCGTAACCCTTCCGCACACGTTACACCCGATATAGACAAGCCCAACCGGTTTCTCCGGCGTACCGCCGTCCGGTCCCGCAATGCCTGTAGTAGAAACGCTCACATCGGTTCTGGCAAGAATTGCTGCGGTTTTGGCCATCTCCCGGGCAATCTGCTCGCTGACCGCCCCATGTTTCACCAGAATATTCTTCTTGATTCCCAGAAGCTTTCGCTTGGATTTATTGGAGTACGTCACATAGCCGGACTTAAACACTTCCGACACGCCGGGCACATTGATCAGTCTGGCGGAAAGCATACCGCCCGTGCACGACTCCACCGTGCAGGCCGTCAGCTTATTTGCCATAAGCAGATCCACCACAGCCTTCTCCATCGTCACTTCACTATCCGTCGTGTAAACATGGTTGCCAAAGCGTCCTTTCAACTCCTTAACCATGGGTTTTACCAGCTTTTTCGCTTCCTTCTCATCCGGTGCCGTGGCCGTCACACGAAGATGCACCTCCCCGGTCTTTGCGTAAGTCGCAATGGTCGGATTGTCCTGCGCATTCACCAGATCTTCCACCATGCTCTCCGCCTTGCTCTCTCCCACCCCGCAGATTTTTACGGTCTGGGAATAAATAACCCCCGTCGTAAGCCCGGAAAGATACGGGATAATCGACTTTTCAAACATGGGAATCAGCTCACCGGGCGGGCCGGGCATCAGCACCACATGCTTCCCGTTTTCCGCTATAATAATGCCGGGCGCGGTGCCGCCCGGATTTTCCACCACAATACACCCCTCCGGCACCATGGCCTGTTTCCAGTTATTTTCCGTGATCTCCATGTTCCGCTCCGCAAAAAACTGCCGGATCGCCTCCCTGGAAGACTCATGCAGATACAGTTCTTTCCCCATCACCTTCGCCGCCGCCTCTTTGGTCAGATCATCCTGCGTTGGTCCTAAGCCCCCGGAGAGGAGAATGATATCCGCTCTGGTCAGCGCCAGACGGATCATCTCCATCAGCCTCTCTTCGTTGTCACCGACCACATCCTGATAATAACAGGAAAGCCCGAGTCCCGCACATTTTTCCGCGAGATAAGCGGCATTTGTGTTCACAATGTTTCCAAGTAGTATCTCTGTTCCGACTGCAATAATTTCTACTGTCATAGCCATCACCCTCTTTGTCAAAACACTACACCAGTTTCCCTGCCCGTATTTACTTTTGATTGTCCTGCATCACGCTCTTATTCTTAACCAGATAATCCACAAGTGAAATCACCGTCAACGCAAGAGCCACCCACATCACAATCTGCGTCACGATGGTAAGAGACTCCAAATCCGCAATCATCAGGCAGATCATGAGAATCTGGAAAGTCGTTTTAAACTTCCCCCAATAACTGGCTGCGATCACCACCCCGTTGTCCGAGGCCACCAGCCTAAAACCGCTGATAATAAACTCCCTCGCAATGATGACGATCACCACCCACGCCGGAATCCGCGCAAGCTCCACCAGACAGATCATCGCCGAGCAGACCAAAAGTTTATCCGCCAGCGGGTCCATAAACTTGCCAAAGTTCGTCACCAGATTGTATTTTCTTGCAATATAACCGTCCAGAAAATCCGTCAGACTGGCAACAATAAAAATTCCCAGTGCAATCCATTTGTCATAGGCCGTGATATCAAACAACAAAAGTACCACAAAAAAAGGAATCAATATTACGCGGAAAATCGTTAGTTTATTCGGCAGATTCATTTTCCAACTCTCCCATCAAATCATATTCGTAGGAACCTGTAATTCTGACCTGCACAAAATCGCCGGTCATCAGCTCCCTGTCCGTCTGTACAAACAAATACCCGTCCACATCCGGCGCATCCTTATAAGTTCTCGCTACATAGACATCCTCGTCCGCCGCTTTACCTTCAATCATGGCCGTCACGAGACGTCCTTCCATGTCGGCTGCCGCTTCAAAGGCGATCTCCTGCTGCAGCGCCATCAGCTCGTCGCAGCGCGCCGCTTTTACCTCGTCGGGTATCTGGTCTGGCATTTTTGCCGCCGGTGTGTCCTCCTCCTGCGAGTAGGGAAAGACGCCCAGCCGGTCAAAAGCCGTCTCTTCCACAAAGTCTAGAAGGGTTTCGAAATCCTCCTCCGTCTCCCCCGGAAATCCCGCAATCAGTGTGGTTCGCAGACAGATATCCGGAATTTCCCGGCGCAGTCTGATGACTATCTCAGTCAACTCTTCCCGGTCCGTCCTTCTTCCCATGCGCTGTAATATGGAATCCGAGGCATGCTGCACCGGTATGTCAAGGTAATGACAGATTTTTTCCTCTCTCCGAATTACCTGAATCAGCTCGTCGTCTATCTCTTCCGGATAACAGTACAAAATCCTGATCCATACAAGTCCCTCTATCCGGCAGAGCCGTTCCAAAAGCTCCGGCAGAGCCTTATGTCCGTAAATATCCTGTCCGTAGACCGTGGTCTCCTGGGCCACCAGAATCAGTTCCTTCACGCCCTGCTCCGAAAGCGCCTGCGCTTCCCTAAGCAGACTGTCCATAGGGACGCTCCTGTAAGATCCGCGCACTTTCGGAATAATACAGTAAGTGCAGTGTTTATCGCACCCCTCCGCTATTTTCAGATAGGCATAGTGGCCGCCTGTGGTCAGTATGCGCTTTTGGCCGGTTAGTGGCTTCTCCTCAAGACTGTGGTAACAGTCCCCGGCCTTTCCCGCAAACGCCGCGTCCAAAACAGCGGGCAGCTCCTCTATGGCGGAGGTGCCGATCACGGCGTCCACTTCCTCGATCTCTTCCCGGATCTCCTCCTGATATCTCTGCGCCAGACAGCCCGTTACAACGAGCGCTTTTACCCGCCCGCTTTTCTTAAGTTCCGCCATCTCCAGAATGGTGTTGACGCTCTCCTCCTTGGCATCGCCAATGAAACAGCAGGTATTCACCACCACGGCGTCCGCTTCGTCTTCGTCATCCGTAAAACAATAGCCCTTCTCCGCCAGCATACCGAGCATCATCTCGGAATCCACCAGATTTTTATCACATCCCAGAGACTGGAACAGTACCTTTTTTTTCATAGAATAAATACCCGTTACTCCCCGTCAGCGGCATCCGCCTCCGTTTCCGCCGCCTCTTCGCTCTCCTGTGCGCCTTCCGCCTCAGAAACTTCTGTTTCAGATTCCGCAGCCTCATCCGTCAGAATCTGTATTTTGCCCTGATTCAGTTCCTCCACGGCCACAGATAACGGTTTTTTGCCTCTGCCGTCCACCAGCTCGTCATCACCGGCGATGATCTGTCTTGCCCGCTTCGATGTGGCCATCACGATCGAGTAACGGCTGCTTACTACCGGGTCTTCTCCCTCTTCCACTCCACTGTTTACTACCTTAATCAAATCTGCATAAGATGGATGTAACATTAATTCTCCTCCAATTCTCTCCTCATTTTCTTTATAAATTCTCCATTCCGCCCAGGCGCATGGTGCGCAGCAGCGATAATTCCATGAAGCTCCTTCACGCAGGTTTCCAAATCGTCGTTTATCACAATATAGTCATATATCTCTATCCCTTCGGCCTCCCTCGCCGCGCGGCAGAGTCTCTTTTGAATGACCTCTTCCGTCTCCGTTCCCCGTCCTGAAAGCCTGCGCCGCAGCTCTGCCGCATCAGGCGTCGATACAAACAGCAGAAGCGCATCAGGATACTGCTCCTTAATCTTAAGCGCTCCCTGAATCTCAATCTCAAGAATCACATCGCGGCCCTCAGACAGCTTCTTCTCCACATAATCCCGGGGCGTCCCGTAGTAATTGCCGCAGTACTCTGCGTGCTCGATCAGGGCATGTTCCGCAATCCGCTTCTCAAACTGCTCCCTTGACAGGAAAAAGTATTCCCTGCCGTCCTCCTCCCCCGGCCGCGGCGGTCTGGTAGTCGCCGATATGGAAAGCGCATAACCTTCGTACTCCTCCACCAGTCTCTTCATCAAAGTACCCTTGCCTGCCCCCGAAAAGCCGGAGACTACGATCAATATCCCTTCATTATTCCTCATCAGTCTGTCCATCCTCAGTCTGTGCCCTGCCCGATATGGTTTCCGGAAGAAGCGCCGAAAGAACGATCTGGCTGTTTTCCATCACCAGCACCGCCTTGGTTCGACGCCCCTGCGTGGCGTCGATCGCCATTCCCGTCTCCTTCGCCTTCTGCACCATGCGCTTCACCGGCGCGGAATCGGGGCTGACTATTGCGATAATCTTCCCTGTGTTTACCACATTGCCAAAACCTATATGAATCAGTTTACCCATAGCAGTATCCTTACTCGATATTCTGTATCTGTTCCCGTACCTTCTCAATCTCTGTCTTTAATTCGATCGCCCTGTTCGAAGTCTCCAGATCGGTAGTCTTTGAAAGAATCGTATTGGCCTCCCGGTTCATTTCCTGCGCCAAAAAATCCAGCTTGCGTCCGATACTGCCGCCACCGGCAAGGTCTTCCTTCATGGTGGTAATATGACTCCTCAGGCGCACCAGTTCCTCGTCCACGCACACCTTATCCGCAAAGATCGTCACCTCCGTCAACAGTCTGGTCTCGTCGATCTGGGTGTCCTCCAGAAGCTCCTTCACCTTATCCTTAAGCCTCTGCCTGTACTCTTTTATAATCTGCGGCGCGCGGTGCTCGATAAATTCCACCCCTGCGAGCATCACGTTCAGCTTCGCCAGCAGATCATCGCGGATGTTTTCGCCCTCCTTGATTCTCGTCTCCACAAAGTCCTGCGATGCGATGCGCACTGCCTTCTCCAAAAACTGCCAAAGCTCCTCCTCATTGACATTCTGTTCTTCCATGGTCAGCACTTCCGGATACCGGGACAACGTGGATACCCGCACGTCGTTGTCCAGTGAAAAATCCTCCGACATCTGCCAGAGATATTTCATATATTCCGCCGCCAGCTCCCTGTTATATTTCACACAGAGATTAGATTCCGTCATGTCCTCATAGGTGATGAAAAGATCCACCTTCCCCCTCTGAATATAGTTCTTGAGCTCGGCTCTGATCGCCGTCTCAAAGAAATTCAGTTTTTTCGGCATCTTGATACTGACGTCGAGATACCTGTGGTTGACGGACTTCATTTCCACGGTAATCTTGCGCGCGCCCTCTGCCACTTCACTTCTTCCGAATCCGGTCATGCTCTTAATCATTGTCATACTCTTCTTTCTCTTAAAATGTAAACTTTACGCTTCCACTGCCTAAGCAGATTCAGGATGCTTCGCATCTCTCATTCGCTGTTTACGTCCCTCCCGCGCGGAAAAAGACCCACGCATACAGTTTTTATTATAGTGTAAAGAGAAAAAATAGTCAAGAAAGAGAAACGGCGCTGTTTTAACCAAAAAAGCGACAGCGGAGAAACCGACGGCGATTGAAAAGAAACGCCGTTTATGCTATAGTAAGGAACGCACCAAAATATAGAAAAAAGAGGGAAAGATTATGGCATTTGACGGTATCACCATTGCAAATATCACAAGGGAACTTTCGGAAACGCTTCTCGGCGGACGCATCTACAAAATCGCCCAGCCGGAAAACGACGAGCTGCTGCTCACCATCAAAAACAATGGCAGCCAGTACCGCCTGCTGTTGTCGGCTGACGCCTCCCTCCCCATGGTATATCTGACGCAGAACAACAAACCAAGCCCCATGACCGCGCCGGGCTTTTGTATGCTGCTGCGAAAGCACCTGCAGAACGCCCGCATCACCGCCATCTCCCAGCCCGGGCTCGAGCGCGCCATCCATCTGCATATGGAGCACTTAAACGAACTGGGCGACTTATGTGAGAAAAAACTGATCGTGGAGATCATGGGCAAACACAGCAACATTATCTTCTGCGACGACAAAGACCAGATCATAGACAGTATCAAACATATTTCAGGCATGGTCAGCTCCGTGCGGGAGGTTCTGCCCGGCCGTACCTACTTTCTCCCGCAGACCCAGGATAAGCAGAACCCCCTGCGGTTTTCCGACCAATATACACGCGAATCTATACCTCGCTTTATCAAAGCGCCGGAGGACTGCGAAACAATAAATTATGGTAACCTATGCGGACATATGAGGGAAAAACCCATGCCACTTTATAAGGCGCTGTACACCACATACACGGGCCTTTCTCCCATTATAGCACAGGAGATATGCTACCGGGCAGGCATCGACGCGGACAGGCCTGCCAACGTGCTGGAGGAAGCATCGCTGCAAGCGTTATACGAAACCCTGTCAGCCATGATGAACCAGACCGCCGCAGGAAACTTTTCCCCCGTTATCGTCTACAACGGCAGGGAACCTCTTGAGTACGCGGCGTTTCCCCTGACCCTATACGCAGATAAGGCCGTGCAGTCCTGTGAATCTATCAGTGACGTGCTGCAACGCTACTACGCGGAGCGAAGCGTAGTAACCCGCATCCGCCAGAAATCCGCGGATCTGCGAAAGATCGTCCAGACTGCTCTGGAGCGCAACGTAAAGAAATACGACTTACAAATGCGGCAGATGAAGGACACGGAAAAAAGAGACAAATACAAAGTTTACGGCGAGCTGATCAACACCTACGGCTACAACGTGAATCCGGAGGCAAAATCCATGGAGGCGCTCAATTATTATACCAATGAGACCATCACGATCCCTCTGGACAACACCCTGACACCGCAGGAAAACGCACAGAAATATTTTGATAAGTACGGGAAACTGAAGCGGACCTACGAGGCGCTTTCGGAATTGACCGTTCAGGTCAAAGAAGAGATCGGGCATCTTGAATCGATTCTCGCCGCGCTGGATATCGCCATGCAGGAGGAAGATCTGGTGCAGATCCGTGAAGAACTGATTGAGAGCGGCTACATCCGCAGAAAGAGCGGCTCCAAAAAAGTAAAGATCACCAGCAAACCCTTCCATTATATCAGCAGCGACGGTTTCCATATCTATGTGGGGAAAAATAACTTCCAGAACGACGAGCTCACCTTCAAGTTCGCAAACGGGGGCGACTGGTGGTTCCACGCCAAGCAGATTCCCGGTTCCCATGTGGTGTTAAAAACCGAGGGCGCCGAGGTGCCGGACCGCGCCTTCGAGGAAGCCGCAAAACTTGCCGCCTACTATTCCAAAGGGCGCGAGCAGGATAAGGTGGAAATCGACTATGTGCAGAAAAAGCATGTGAAAAAACCGGCTGGAGCCAAGCCGGGGTTCGTGGTGTACTACACCAACTACTCCATGGCGATCGACTCCGACATCTCAGGTCTTTCCGAATTTTCCTGAAAAACCGCCAAAAGAGTTTAGAACTGGCTCACATGTACCTGACTGCCGTCAGATACGACGGTGACTGCCCCTTCATCCGTGTAATACGCTTCACAGCCAAATTCGTCCAGCAATCCCACCGTCTCCTCCTCCACCCGCAGACGCTCCGGGTCCGGGGTGAGGACGGCATAACGGGGCTTCGCCGTCTCAAACAGAGTTTCCAGATTCTTTGTGTAATTCCCGTGATGGGGCATCTTGATCAGATCATACCGCTCCCTCGCCATCGCAGAGGAAAGAAACTCCCCCGTCCGTATTTTCTTGGCGTCCCCCATCAGCAGGAATCGGTTCTCTCCATTTATAACACATGTTATCAAAGAATAGTTGTTATCGTTCTCATAATCGTCCTCGCGGGGCGCATCCACATAAAAGGAAACCCCTTCCACAGAGAAGGAAACATCCTTTTTCAGCCGCTCATAAGCCGTGTCCGTCTCCTCAATCGCCTGCATCAGCGAAATATACGTTTCCGAGTCCTCCTCATAATCCGGCATCAGCACGCAGCCCACCTCATACCGGGAAAGCAGGTCCGCCGCACTGCCGATATGGTCCTTGTCAAAATGGCTCAAAATCACATATTCAATCCGCGTTTTTCCCCGCTCATCCAGAAAAGCGCAGATCGCCGCCGCGTCGTCCGCATCCGCCGTATCGTTCACTATGACGCTCTCCCCCGCCTCTATCACGATACAGTCCGATTTTCCAGTATCCAAAATTGTCATTTGCAGAAAACCGCCGCTTTCTTCTTCGCTACAGCCTGTCAGCGTAAGCGCAAGACAAAGCAAAAGCACAGGAAACCACATTCTCTTTCTCATAAAGCAGCACGCCCCTTCTTCCGCTTTTTCTTCTTTTTTCTCCTCTTCTTTTTCCTTTTTCTCTCAGGTTCATCAGATAACATGTGTAATTTTTCTGCGATATGCGCCAGCGTATACCCCTTGGGAAAGGCCAGCAGTTCCTCCCTGCTTACCCCGCCGATCAAAAGCAGCACCGCGCCGTAAACGCACACCCCGATGCCGATGGCAATGAGCAGTACCACCCGGCTCACCGGGATCAGAAGAATCAGCCCTTGGTAAACGCCGAAAACCGCCGCTCCCATGATAACCGCCGAAAACAATGGCTTAAGAAAGAGCTTCACCACATCTATGCGGTATTCCAGATGCTTTCGCACGGACATATGGTTCAGGACGCACATCACAAAGGAATAGATGGCGTTAGCCGCCGCCAGCGCATACAAGTCCAAATCCGTATATAGCAGAAGTGCGATCAGACCCGCCACCTGAATCACCAGCGCAGCCGACGCGTGGATTACCGGCGTATTCACCTTACCGATTCCCTGCAAAACCGCATTGGTCAGCGTCGAGAGGCTGTAGAGCACGACAGTCACAGACAGCGCCGCCAAGAGTCCCGAGGCAATATCCAGCGATTCCTTCTGGGGAAAAATAAACTGCATGATAGGACGCGGCAGCACGGCGATTCCCACCGCCGCCGGAATCGCGATCAGCATAGTCATCTGGATCGCCCGGGTCACCTGTGTTCTCGTCTGCGCAATCGTTCCCTTCACATAGGATGCCGCCACACCCGGAATAATGGCGGAAGACATGGCGGAGGCAATGGCGATCGGAATGTTTACCACGGCCACCGCAAGCCCGGAAAAAATACCGTAATGGTTGCTCGCCAATATCGCATCCACTTTCTTATAATCCATGACGTGATAATAAATCGTCATGTTGACCACCGTCGTACAGTTATAGATGAAGGTACTCAGAATAAAAGGCGTAACGATCGTAAAAATCACCTTGAAAATTTCTTTATAGCTCTCCTCATGCCAGCTCTTGTCACGCGCCGCCCGCCTTTTGATCACGCCGCCGTTCAATCGATACATGCCGAACATGAAAAGAAACCCGGCCAGCACCCCCGCGCCTGTCCCCAGAGCAGACCCCGCCGAACCGTAGATGGCGCGCGTGGTGGCATCCCCGTCCGCGACAAGCCCGATCAGGAGCTTTGCCGCCAGAATACTGACCGCCGCATTCAAAATCTGTTCAAGTACCTGCGAGATAGAAGTGTGCACCATGGAGCCGTGGGCCTGAAAAAAACCGCGGAACACACCGAGAAATCCGGAAAAAAAGATAGTCGGCGACAGCACACGAAGCGCCACCACCGCATTTTGATTCTTTCCCACGAGAAAAGGCGCTCCCACGAATGTCAGAATCGAGGCAGCGCCGCCCACTACCAGAACATAGAGAAGTGCACAGACAAAAACCCTCTGTGCATTCCGGTATTCCTTAAACGCAAGCCGCTGGGCGATCACCTTCGAAATCGCCGAGGGGATGCTGTAGGAGGAAACCAATAATATAATTGTATAAATGTTGATCGCCGAGTTGTAATACCCGTTCCCCTCGATTCCTATAATAGAAAGGAGCGGACTTCTGTATATCAGACCGATCACTTTGACGAGCATTCCGGCTGCTGCCAGAATGCCCGCCTGAAACACAAACGTGCTCTTTTTCTTCGGATCTTCCATGTCCCTATCCAATCAGCCAGTCATACATTTCCTGATATTTCTTCGCGGAAACATGCCACGAGAAGTCAGCCGCCATGCCTCTGTCCACGATCTTATTCCACTCCCGCTTCTTATCATAATAGATATGCTCCGCGTAACGGATCGTGCCAAGCATCTCATGGGCGTTGTAATTCGTAAAGCTGAAGCCTGTACCCGTACCCTCGTACTCATTATATGCCTGTACGGTATCTTTCAGACCGCCGGTCTCCCGCACAATGGGCACCGTGCCGTAGCGCAGGGACATCAACTGGCTCAAGCCGCAGGGTTCAAATAGAGACGGCATAAGGAACGCATCGCTTGCCGCATAGATCTTATGGGAAAGCGCATCCGAATAGTAAATGTTCGCCGACACTTTGCCGTGGTACTTCCAGTCAAAGTGACGGAACATGTTTTCGTACTGCTCTTCACCTGTACCGAGCACCACGACCTGTACATTATCCTGACACAGTTCATCCATGATATAGGCAATGAGATCGAAGCCCTTCTGTCCAGTCAGTCTCGACACAATGCCCAGCATCATAGCCTTTTCGTCCTGATTTAACCCGAGCTGCTCCTGCAGCGCGCGCTTATTCTTTACTTTTTCTTTGCGGAAATTAGCCGCATTGTATTTGAAATCTATGTGCTTATCCGTCTCCGGATTAAAATCATCATAATCGATGCCGTTCACGATACCGCGCAGATCCCCGGCCCTCGCACAGAGCAGGCCGTTTAAACCCTCGCCGTAGAACGCCGTCTTAATCTCCTCCGCGTAGGTGTCGCTCACCGTAGTGATAGCGTCCGCATAGACCAGACCGCCCTTTAAGAGGTTTGCATCCTTGTATGCCTCCAGCTTATCCGCCGTAAAGAAATATCCCGGCAGCCCCGTAATCTCCTTGACTTCCTTCACACTCCACTTACCCTGGAACTTCAGGTTGTGGATCGTCATCACGGTCTTAATACCACGATAGAACTCCCCGCCTTGGAAACGTTCTTTTAAGTATACCGGAATCAGACCGGTCTGCCAGTCATGGCAGTGAATCAGATCAGGTCTGAAATCAATCACCGGGAGAATGCACAGCGCCGCCTTACAGAAAAAGGCATACTTTTCAATCTCAAACAGCGCGTTGTCGCTGTAAGGCTGAAAGCCGTTAAAATAACTCTCGTTATCAATAAAATAATACTTCACCCCGTCGACTTCCGCCTCAAGAATCCCCACATACTCCTCTTTCCAGTGGAAATCCATGTAAAAATGGGTTTTGTAGGTGAGCTTATCCTTCATTTCCTGCTTCATACAGGTATACTTCGGCAGAATCACCCGCACGTCAAAATACTGCTTGTCAATACACTTGGGCAGAGAGCCGACCACGTCCGCCAACCCGCCTGTTTTGATAAAAGGTACGCCCTCCGACGCGACAAATAAAATTTTTTTCATGACAACCCTCCAACTGTAACATGCTATTCCTCATACAGACATGCCGTATGAACTTCTAAGCAACAGTATACAATATTTCGGGTGGCAATAAAAGGATTATTTTAAATTTCACATTCGATAAAAATTTCTTTAGCGCCGGTATTGGAGCCGGATCTTGTCTGCAATCAAGGCGATAAACTCCGAATTGGTCGGCTTGCCTTTTCCCGTGTTGATCGTATACCCGAAAAGCGCATCCAGCGTCTCCATCCGGCCTCTGGACCAAGCCACTTCTATCGCGTGGCGGATCGCGCGTTCCACCCGGCTGGGGGTCGTCTGATATTTCTTAGCAATGGTGGGATAGAGAATCTTCGTGATGGAGCCGAGCATCTCTACATCCTCCACCGACATCATGATCGCCTCCCGCAGATATTGGTATCCCTTGATATGGGCGGGCACACCGATCTCATGAATCATGTCCGTCACATCTTTTTCCAGATCCCGCCCCTCGGCTTCCTGCGCTTCCTCCGTATTTTCCGGTTGTTCCGTTCCCTTGTCCCCTGAGGGTACGGTTATCAGTATCCGAAATTCCTTGTTTGCGCGGATCAGGTTGTCCAGAATCCGATAAACCTGCTCCTGATCTCCCGCCGCCGTCACATTTAATGTTTCCATTTTCTTCCTCCATTTCCCTCTTGGGTTTCTTCTCTCCCTATTATAAACAATAGTTGGAGGATGGGGAATATTTAGGCATCGCATTACATAACGCTGTGGCGAAAAGCCATCGGAACTTCTGCTCTCAGAAGAAATCACAATCCGGTATAACGTATCAGTGCGTCAGCATCTCCTCAATGAAAATCCCGTACCCTTTCGTGGAATCGTTCACAAGCACATGGGTCACTGCACCCACCAGCTTCCCGTTCTGGATAATGGGGCTGCCGCTCATACCCTGAATAATCCCGCCCGTCAGCATCAACAGTTTCTCATCGACCACACGGATCACGATTCCTCTGTTTACATTCTCATGCTCTAGGTTGACCTCCACGATCTCCACATCATAAAACTCCGGTTCGCCTGAAACGGAACAGATAATCTGGGCAGGCCCCAGCGCAATCTCCTGCTTCAGGGCGATCGGTACAGGCTCGTAAACCGAATTTGCCACCAACTCCTCGTCACAGTACCCGAAAATCCCCTCCGCCGTATTTTCCGTAATCTCCCCGATCACATTGTCGCTGTCATATTCGATGTATCCCGTCAACTCCCCGGGCGCACCGTTTGCGCCTCTTGTAATGCCCACAATCTCCGTACGGTAAAGCGTCCCCTCTTCCAGATTCATCAGAATCGACGTATCCACATCGTTGATGCCGTGTCCCAGCGCGCCGAAGGTACTGTCCGTGCCCTCGTAAGTCATGGTGCCGATTCCCTGCGCGTTATCCCGAATCCAGATCCCCAGCTTCCACTCCTCCATGCGGTTCTTTCCGGCGTTTATGCAAACATCTGTTATTTCATTGTTTCTCCTGATGGTAAGCACCATGTCCTTTCCTTCGGATGTCTCTACCATACTGATAAACTGTTTTTTATTCTCCACAGCCTCCCCGTTGCATTCCAGAATGTAATCTCCCTTTTGCAGCACATATCTGGCCGGTGATATGGTGTCTCCCCCGCTGCTCTCAAATTCTCCGATTCCCACCACGAGCACGCCGTCCGTCTTCACGTAAATACCGATGGGCAGTCCGGAAGGAATCAGCATTTTATCCTGAATCACCTCGATATCCACATTTTTATAAGGAAGGACGCCAAACAGTTTCAGATCCATCTGATAAGTATCGATCTCATTCGCTTTCAGCTTTACGGTACGGGCAAAATCCACATGGATGCTCTCCGCTTCTTTTTCTTCACCGGATAAAAGATATGTCTCATGCTCCGCATCCACATCCGTCACGGAAGCCACCGGAGCCGCTTCCTCCGCCGAGCGGTAAATCTCCCCCGACACCGGCACACGGAAATCGAACTCCTGCTCGACACCGGCGCGAATCCTGATCTGCGACGGTATTTTATCCAAATAGGAAACGTAAATTGTAAAAAGAAGCGCGGCCACACCCGAAAGAAGCAGCAGCCACAAAAATCCCCTGTATTTTCTCTCCTGTTGTTCGGTCATATATATTGAATTGCTCACTCTTCACATTCCTCTCCTTTTTTCTATGTGCATTAGCTTGTGCGCAGGCATGCATCCTATCTGTGCCGTCTTGCATGCAGACATTCTTCCTGTCTGTGCCGTCTTACATGCAACCATCCTTCCTGTCCGTGCCGTCTTCTGACTCTGCTTATGCGCGCAAATGCGAAAGGACACACTTTACAGTATGTCCTTTCTAGTATGTGAAGAATCTTATTTTTTAATTTTGTATTATTTAGTTTTTCCTGCCAATTCTTTCATTTCCTCGGCGTTTTTTATGGCGCTCTCCGTAATCACGTCGCCGCCCAGCATTCTGGCCAGCTCCTCTACGCTCTCCTGCCGTCTAAGCTCCCTGATTCTGGTAATGGACCTGTTATCCTCCACCTGCTTTTCTATGACAAAATGGGTGTCGGCCATGGCCGCAATCTGCGGCAGATGGGTGATGCAGATCAACTGATGCCCTTTTCCCAATATTCCCATTTTTTCCGAAACTTTCCACGCTGTTCTGCCGCTGATCCCGGTGTCAATTTCGTCAAAAATCAGCGTTTCAATCTCGTCCTTATCCGCCAGCACCGTTTTGAGCGCCAGCATGATGCGGGAAAGCTCTCCGCCGCTGGCCACCTGTGAAAGCTCCTTCACCGGTTCTCCGGGATTCGTGGAAATCAAAAAACACACCCTGTCATAGCCGTTTTCAGAAAGTCTCTCCTCGTCGGCCTCCACCTGAATCTCGAAAACTGCCTGTTCAAAATTCAGATCGGTAAGGGCCCCTCTCATCTTTTCGGAAAGCGCCTTGGCATTTTTCTTCCGGCGGGCGGAAATCTCATCAGAAAGCGCAAGCGCCTTCTCCTTAAGCGCCACCGTCTCCTCCTCAAGCGCTGCCCTGTAAGCGTCATAGTCCTGATACTTTTCTATGGTTTCCAAAGCGCGTTCCCGATAGTCAAGAATCTCCTTCACGGAATTTCCATATTTTGATTTCAAACGGTTGATCAGATTCAGGCGTATTTCCGTCTGCTCAAACAGCCCTGCGTCAAACTCCAGCCCCGAAAGGTACTCCGCCATCCCCCTGTTATAATCGTTCAGAAGGCTGTCGATGTCCAATAGCTGCTTTTCATACTCCTTAAGCGTCCCGTCATAGGCGGAAACAGCACGTATTTCCCGAAGCGCCCTTGCGATCACGCTGCCGGCGCCGCTGTTTTCATAGCCGCACAGGGCATGGGCGCTGACCGCCGCCGCCTCGATCTTTCTGGCATTACTCATCCGCTGGTAGGCCCGCTCAACCTCCTCATCCTCTCCGGGAACAAGCGCTGCCTCCTCGATCTCCCGGCACTCAAACTCAGCCAGAGCGCACTCCTTCTTGCGCGTCTCCTCATCCGCCTCATTCTCGGACAGTTCCCGGCATTTGTCCCGATACTGTCTGTAAGTTTCACATAGCTGCAGCTTTTTTTTCGAAAGACCGCTCCCCGCGTAGGCATCCAATATTTCAAGCTGCTTTGCTTCCTTTAGAAGCGACTGGTGCTCATGCTGCCCGTGAATATCGATCAAAATCTCTGAGAGCTGTCTGAGCTGTTTCGCGGTCACCGTCTCTCCGCAGACTTTACACTGGCTGCGGTTCTCCATAATCTTTCTCTGCAGAATAAGCTGTCCTTCCTCCAGCGAAAGTTCCATATTCTGTATGGCTTTCACCTGTGCCGGGTCCTCCACGGTGAACACCAGCTCTACCAACGCATACTCCGCCCCCGAACGGATCATTTCCTTATCCGCCTTTGCGCCCAGCGCCAGATTGATGGACCCGATAATTATGGACTTTCCGGCTCCGGTTTCCCCGGTCAGAATATTGAGTCCGCCGCCGAAGGTTACCTCTGTCTCGTCAATCAAAGCCAGATTTTTCACATGTAAACTCTGTAACATTCTACCCTCTTTTCAGTCTGTCTATCAAATCGATACGGAAAATGCCCGCTTTTTTCACGCTAACCGACCATTCTGCCAATCTTCTCCATCACGATCCTGGCATCCTGCTCGCTTCGCATCGCCATCATGATCGTATTATCCCCGGCGATGCAGCCGACGACTTCCTCAATCTTCATGGCGTCCACCGCCGCCGCCACAGCCATAGCCATACCTGACACGGTTTTTAATACCAAAAGATTCTGCGCCAGTTCCATGGACACATACCCTTCTTTCAAAACCCTGCCGTACTTGTCGCCCAGATGCACTTCCTCCCCGCCGAAAGCCACATATTTCTGCCGCCCCCTGCCGGTAGGTATCTTGGAGAGCTTTAATTCTCTGATATCTCTGGACACTGTGGCCTGCGTAATCTCGTATCCGTCAGCCCGCAGCCGCTCGACCAGCTCCTCCTGGGTTTCTATTTCATGCTGCGTAATCAGCTCTATAATTTTCTCGTGCCTTTTCTTTTTCATAACACGTGCAAATCCTTTTCGTAACTATCTATATTGCTTCACTCATTTTTTTATGGAGCACCGCCAGAAAGCTCTCCGTATTAAGTCTGATAATTCCCGTTGTCTTATCGGAACGGCGGATTCGGATGCAGTCTCCGGTTCTGAGCGTTATCCTATGGCTGCCGTCAAAATTGGCCTCCACCGCCTGCTCATGCCCGTCTCTCCCCTCGGGAATCTCCACCGTGATTTCATCCTCCGGCGAAAACACGATGCTGCGGGTATTTAAGGTGTGCGGACAGATCGGCGTCAAAAGCAGAAGCCTGGCCGACGGCTCCACAATGGGCCCGCCCGCCGAGAGATTGTAGCCCGTAGACCCCGTGGGGGTGGCAACGATCACACCGTCCGCACAGTAATCGTTTAAAAACCTGTCGTTCACATGGATGCGGACATTCAGAGTCTGCAGGGAGCCACAGCGGGAAATCACGATATCATTCAATGCGTGCCTCTCCTCGCCCTCCCCGGTCTGTACCTTGCCGGAGAGCATCATCCGCTCCTCCCTGACAAAGGCATCCCTCAAAAGCTTCTCCACCGCCTCCTCTGCGCTGCCGCTCTCCACCTCCGCCAGATAGCCCAGCGTGCCGAGATTGATGCCGAGAAGGGGAATCCCGCTGTCAAGCATATTTCCGGCCGCCCGAAGCAGCGTCCCGTCTCCTCCCAGTACAAGCGCACAGTCCACCCCGTCCGTCTCTTTTTTGGCAAGGATCTGTCTCTCATTTTTGACACAGACGGCTTCTCCGCCGTGCCTTTTAATAATATCTGTTATTTTATTTGTGATCTCTCCAGCGGGGTCTTTCGCCTCGTTGGTAATCAGATAGAATTTCTTCATCCGCTATTTCGCCTCGTCCAGCGCGCCGTGCGCCTCCTCAACCAGCTCCAAAATCCGCGCCCCCTGTCCTTCCTCACAGGAAATGCCTTTTCCGGCCGCAGACAGCGCAGAAAGTGCGTCGATCGCTTCCTTTTCCGATATGTCCTGAATCTCTGCCGCGATTTCGGCCCGTTTCTCCAGCCACATCAGATACTCAATGTTTCCCTCCGGCCCCTTAATCGGCGAATAGGTAAGCCCCTTCACTGAAAAACCGATCATATCCGCGTAATCCACAACCCGCCGCACCACTTCCACATGTACCTTCCGATCCCGCACCACGCCCTTTTTTCCGACCTTGTCACGTCCGGCCTCAAACTGGGGCTTGATCAGGCAGACCATTTCTCCTCCCTGCCGCAAAAGTTTCCTTGCAGGTATCAGTATCTTGGTGAGAGAAATAAAAGAAACGTCCACCGACGCAAAGTCGATGGGTTCCCTGATCTCCTCATCCGTCACATAGCGGAAATTGGTCTTTTCCATGCAGACCACTCTCTCGTCACTGCGCAGTTTCCAATCAAGCTGCCCGTGTCCCACATCTATGGCATACACCTTTCCCGCGCCGTTTTGGAGCATACAGTCCGTAAATCCGCCGGTAGACGCGCCGATATCCATACAGACCTTATCCTGCAGGGTAATCGGAAACTGTCCGATGGCCCGCTCCAGTTTAAGGCCGCCGCGGCTTACGTAGGGGAGCTGTCTGCCCTTCACCTCAATCACTATTTTACACTCGTCAAACAGTGTACCCGCCTTATCCTCCCGCTGGTTATTCACAAACACATTTCCAGCCATGAGAAGCGCTTTTGCTTTCTCTCGTGAGGGCGCATATCCCTGTCTGACCAGAATTACATCCAGTCTTTCTTTCATAGTCCCTGATTATCCGTCATCGCCTGCCATGCCGCAGCCACCTTTTCTTCCACAGACGCCGCGTCGATACCTGTCTCCTGCTTTAAAAGCTCTACATTTCCATGCTCCACATACTCGTCCGGAATGGCGATGCCAAGCACCTTCGTTTCTGCCCCCAGAGAATCTACAAATTCTCTGACACGGTCGCCGAAGCCGCCGCTTGCCACATTCTCTTCCATCGTCACGATCAATCTGTGGTTTTTGCACGCCCTGTGTATCTGCTCCTCGTCGATGGGTTTCACAAAACGGGCGTTTACCAGCGAACAGAAAAATCCTTTTTCTTTCAACTTCTCCCGCACCGTAAGCGCCACCTTCACCATGCTGCCCACCGCCAGAAGAATGATATCCTTCTCCTCAAACAGTACCTCACTCTTCCCATAGGCTACGGGCGCCCTGTGCTCTTTCAGGCCGTCAAAGGCTTCCCCTCTGGGATAGCGGATGGCTACAGGAGCGCCAAGCTCCACCGCAAATTTGATCATATCGGAAAGCTCCCACTTATTCTTGGGCGCCATCACATGCATATTCGGTATGGAAGACAGGTAAGACAGATCAAACAACCCCTGATGCGTCTCTCCGTCACTCCCCACAAGCCCTGCCCTGTCGATACAAAATACCACCGGCAGATTCTGGATGCAGACGTCGTGCAGGATCTGGTCATAGGCTCTTTGCAGGAAGGAAGAGTAGATTGCCACGATAGGCTTCAAACCGCCCGCTGCCAGACCGGCCGCAAAGGTAACCGCATGTTCCTCCGCGATCCCCACGTCAAAGAAACGCTCCGGGTACATATTGCGAAACCGTTTCAGGCCCACGCCGTCCGGCATAGCCGCCGTGATCGCCACCACTTTCTCGTCCCGCTGGCCCAGCTTGCACATAACCGTAGAGAAAATGTCCGTATAATTTGCCTTCGCCTTGGGGGCGCTGGGAATCCCCGTCTCGATATCAAAAGGCTCCGCCCCGTGGAATCTGGCCGGATGCCGCTCCGCAGGCGCATATCCTCTGCCCTTCTGTGTGATCACATGGACAAGAACCGCCTTTTTGACTTTCCTTGCCTCGCGGAATATATGTACCATTTCCTGTATATTGTGGCCGTCTACAGGCCCCAGATAGGTAATGCCCATATCCTCAAAAAACATGCCAGGCACCACCAGATGCTTAAAACTGCTCTTGGCGCGTCTGATCTGGCTTACCACCTTGTCACCGTACTTTGGCTTGCCGCGCAGGGAATTATAAATTCCTTCCTTCAAGTCCAGATACATATCTGCCGTCCGGATATTATTCAGATATTTCGAGATGCCGCCCACGTTCTCGGAAATGGACATATCGTTATCGTTAAGGACAATGATAAAATTGGTCTCCAGACGGGAAGCGTTATTCAACGCCTCATAAGCCATGCCGCCCGTGAGCGATCCGTCGCCGATCACGGAGACGATGGTATTGCTGCCGTCCTGAATATCTCTGGCTTTCACCATGCCAAGCCCGGCCGATATGGAGGTGGAGCTGTGTCCCGTATCAAAACAGTCACAATCGCTCTCCTTGCGTTTGGGGAAACCGCTCATACCGCCGAATTTCCGCAGATTCACAAAACCGTCCCGGCGGCCCGTAAGTATCTTATGGGTGTAGGACTGATGCCCCACATCCCAGATCAGCTTGTCCTCCGGCAGATTTAAAAATAAGTGAAGCGCCATGGTCAATTCCACCGCCCCGAGATTAGAACCGAGGTGCCCGCCGGTCACGCTTATGGTCTGAATCAGAAATTGTCTGATTTCCTCCGCCAGTACGCCGTAATCCTCCGGCGCAATCTGCTTGATATCATTCGTCTGTGTTATCTGCTCAAGTAACATACTAACCCCCATGATTCCGCTTCGGCAGAATCTTAAATCCGTGCCCCTTATTTTTCTCTGTAGATCAACTGCTCCACCAAAGTTTCCAGAAAAGCGTTCCTGTGCGGAAATGCTTGCAATATCCCGACTGCCTCCCCCGAGAGCGTCTCCACCTGTCTCCTAGACACTTCCACACCGTGCATGGCCACATAGGTCAATTTGTGATTCTTCTCATCGCTCCCCGTCGGCTTTCCAAGCACTTCCAGACTGCTTGTCACATCCAGAATATCATCCTGAATCTGGAAGGCGATGCCGATATTCTCCGCGCACCGTTCGATCTGTGCCACCGCCTTTTCGTCAGCCCCCGCAAGCACGGCTCCGATCGTCATTGCTGCCTGAATCAGCGCGGCGGTCTTATTTTTATGGATATACAGAAGCATCTCCTCCGTCACCTCTGTCTCCGGCTTCTCCGCCAGAAGATCCGCGCACTGCCCGCCGACCATGCCGTAAACTCCGGCTTTTCTCCCCAAGATATGCATGGCCTGTTCCGTTCTTTGGTAATCCTCTATGGTCACCGCCCAGCCAAACGCGCGAAGAGCCGTCTCATATGCATAGTTTAAGAGACCGTCCCCCGCAATCACGGCGATATCTTCGCCGTAAACCACATGGGTCGTTTTCCTGCCTCTGCGGTAATCGTCATTGTCCAAAGCCGGCAGATCGTCGTGAATAAGGGAGTAGGTGTGGATAAATTCGATGGCCGCCATAAAACAGGACAGTCCCTCTCCCGTCTCCCCAAACAGGGCCGCAGTCTCCCTCATCAGCAGGGGCCGCAGTCTCTTTCCCCCCGCCGACACCGCATACGCCATGGCTTCCAGCACTTTACCCTGAAATCCTTCCGCTTTCGGCAGATATGCTGCGAGTACGCTCTCCACTTCCCCCGTTTTCTTCTCCAGTTCCTCTTTAAAATTCATCCAATCCACCGCCCTCGTTGATCTTCAGCACTTTCTTTTCCACCCGGTCTAAGGTTTCATTGCACTGTGCCAAAAGCGCCATCCCTCGATTATACTCCGCAAAGGACTGCTCCAGCGTAATGTCCTCCGCCTCCAGCCGGCCGATCAATCCCTCTATCTGTGCAAACGCATCCTCCAATGATAACGTCTGTTCTATTTCTGTCTTATCTTCTTCCTTCTTTTTCGCCATACTCTTTCTCCTGCACCTGCGCCAAAAGGCTGCCGTCCTTTACATAGACCCGGATCTGTTCTCCAACCGCCACCTGCTCCACGGAGGATAAAGTCTTTCCGTCCATGTCAGCCGCATAGGCGTAACCCTGACTCAGCTTGTCCAGCGGCGAAAGCCCTTTCATCTGCGCGGCATACAGCGCAAGCCTGTGTCTCATCTCCTGCAGCTTTCTCTCCATTGCCGCCTGCAGGCGCTCCTCCAACGTTACGGACTGGGTTTTTCTCGTGCGCAGAATATAGAGGGGGCTTAGGTATCGCAGTCGTACCCCGTACTGCTCTGCCCTGTTCCTGCTGCTTTGTACCGTTCTCATGCAAAGACGCTGCATGGTACAGGCATACGCAGTCATCCGCTCCTCCAACTGAAAAAAATCGCAGACCGCAAGCTCCGCGGCCGCAGACGGCGTAGGCGCACGCAGATCCGCCACAAAATCCGTGATCGTCACGTCTGTCTCATGCCCCACCGCGGAGATCACCGGAATGCTGCAGTCGAATACGGCCTGTGCTACCGCCTCCTCGTTAAAGGCCCAGAGATCCTCAATGGAACCGCCGCCCCGTCCCACAATGATGGTGTCCACCCGCAGACGCTCCAGCGCCCGAATCCCGTTTATGATACTGGGTACCGCCGCATCCCCCTGTACAATGGCCGGGTAAAGAATGACCTGCACATATGGGTTCCTTCTGGCCGCCACATTGATGATGTCGCGCACCGCCGCACCCGTCTCAGCCGTCACCACGCCCAAAACCCTGATATAGCGGGGAATCGGCCGCTTATACTCTTCGGCAAACATCCCCCGCTCCGCAAGCTCCGCTTTCAACTGCTCATATTTCTCGTACAGCGCACCGATACCGTCCAACTCTATCTGTCTGGCGTAGATCTGGTATTTTCCGTCACGCTCATAGACATCCACACTGCCGCTTACAATGATCTGCTGTCCCTCCGTCATCCGGAAAGGAAGCCCCGTTCTGTCAGAAGAAAACATAACGCATGATATCGCACTTTTCGCATCCTTCAGCGTAAAATAAATATGTCCGGAGGTATGGTATTTACAGTTGCTTACCTCACCCCTGATCCGGACTTTCTGCAGCATAAAATCCTGTGTGAACATATTCCTGATGTAAGAATTGATCTGTGCCACTGTATATACGTTCTGCATACGAATCCTGCCTTATGCGAATTTAGCCAAAACGCCGTTCACGAATCCGTAGGAAGCGTCCTGCCCGAATTTTTTGGCAAGTTCCACCGCCTCATTAATCGCGACGCCGGTAGGAACATCCTCGTCGTAACAAATCTCATAAACGGCCAGACGAAGGATCGTCAGATCGACCTTACTCATTCTTCCGGTATCCCATCCGGATGCTCTCTCATTCAAAAGCGCGTCTATCTCAGCCAGTTTTTCGGAAATTTTATGATATTTCTCTGAGACATATGCTGCGTCCCCGTCCGTTGCTGCATCCTCATCCTCAAAGAACAGCTCCTCCTGTTCCGGCATATCCTCCATTTTATTAAATTCTACTCGGAACAACAGCTTAAATACCTGTTCGCGCAATTCTCTTCTGCTCATAGTCTCTACTCGTCCTATTTTTCCTTCGTCACATTGATACCGGCAATGCGGATGTTCACATCCAGCACCTCCAGCCCCGTCATATTCTCAATCGCGCCTTTCACCTTCGTCTGCACTCTCTGACAGGTAGCCGGAATGTTATAGCCATATTCCATGGTGATCGCAAGTTCTACCTTGACCTTTTTTCCGGACACTTCCACCTTGGCTCCTTTGGAAAGTCCTCTGACGCCGACCCGGCTCAAAAGCTCATTTGTGAGGTTGCCCGCCATAGCCGCAACTCCGTCCACCTCCGTGGCTGCCAGCGCGGCGATCATCGCCACCACATCATCCGCGATCTTTACCGTCCCGGCTTTCTCCTCCTGTGACTCGTACCCGCTCTTCGTTTCTTCCTGTTCCATGTTTTCCTCATTTCCGCGCTGCTTTTTGCGCATTATCCAATATTTCTCCATATTGAATTAAGTATATCAAAATTTCCCGCTCTTGCCTAGTCCCATCAAAGCCAGAAGCTCAAGCTGTACTGCTTTTCGTTTTCCACATAGGATACCGCTTTGTCAGGACATTGCAGATAGCGGAAAACCTCCTGCTCCCCAATCAGTGTCTCCTGCATCTTTCGAAAGATATCCGGGCCTTCGCATTTCAGGGTCACATAGGTATCCCCCCGTTCATAACTGTCCGCAAAAATTTTCCCGATCTTCTCCTCGTCAAACACCGTAAAATAGACGCCCTCTCTCACATAAAAATTGGCATCCATGGAAGTGCACTCCGGCATCTCCACCACATTTTCCTGCGTATGCGTCAGCTCCATCTGCTCCGTGGTCACACACAGATAGTCGTAATTAATCGTGGGAATCTTTTCTTCCGGATAGTCGCTTCCTCCCACCGCCTGATAGGACGCGTCCCCCCAAGTGGTGTCCACATAGTAGTATTCCCCGTCGATGCGCACCAAATTCCACGCATGTCCCTCTCCGCCCACAACCCGGCCAAGCACCAGCGTCGCAAATACGCCAGCCTTATTCAGGAGATACTGCGTCGCCTTCGCATATCCCTGACACACGGACTTGCGCTCCAAAAAGACAGAGCATATATTTTGGCTGTCCTCAGCCGAGGCATCATAATCCGTATGATGGATCAGATATTCGTAGATATACTTTACTTTCTCATACTCATCCGCATCTTCCGGCATTCCGGCCAGACATTGGTTTACATAATCTTCTATCTGCCGCTGCTTCTGCGCTACTTCCTCCGGACTGAACCGATAACTGCCCGTGAAAGTAATCTTTTTCAGAATGCTGCCAAGCGTATATTCCGTATAACTGTATCCTTCCACATAGAAAATCTCGGGATGATCGTTTAACACACACTGGAACGCATGAGAAATCAGCTCCTTATCGCAGCTGGAAAGCCTCACGTTCTCCCGGAAATCGATGAGCGCCTCCAAAATCTCCAGATAGACTTCCTGCTCCTCCTCGGACAGCATTCCGAAGGCATAACATTCCTCCTGCTCTTCCCGCAGCTCTTCATCCGTCCGGGTCAGCACCTGCTCGGGCAGATTCCCGTTCTCCCCGCCTGCCGCCATGTCCTCCTGCCTGTAGAGACTGCTCTCGCTCCCGGCAAGTCCCCGTCCCGCAAGATAAAGGGCGCCGGTCAAAATCAGCATACAAAACAGTAATATTCCTGTCTTTTTCATACGCAGCCCCTCCTTCCCACAGGCTTTTCCGCTTTCTTACGTTCTGCCAAATTCCGACAAAATCAGTCCTTCATTTCTCTCCACCGTCATGCCGATGCTCCACTGGTTGACAAAAAGCAGCAGCGGATTATCTTTTAAATCCTTTATTTTCTTCATATCTGAAGTACCTGTCAGCTTGTCCAGATCAATATCTCTATTTTCAATCCACCGGATATACTCATAGGGCAGGTTCTCCAGCCTTATTTCCACGTTATATTCATTTTCCAGACGGTATTTCAGTACATCGAACTGCAGAACACCGACCACACCTACAATAATCTCCTCCATGCCGGTATTGAACTCCTGAAAAATCTGAATCGCACCCTCCTGCGCAATCTGCATAATACCTTTTACAAACTGCTTGCGCTTCATGGTGTCCACCTGCCTGACCCTCGCGAAATGTTCTGGCGCAAAGGTCGGTATCCCCTCATAGGCAAACTGCTCGCCCGGCATACAGACGGTATCGCCTATGGAAAAAATGCCCGGGTCAAACACGCCAATGATGTCTCCCGCGTAGGCCTCGCTTAAAATTTTGCGCTCGTCGGCCATGATCTGCTGGGGCTGTGACAGACGCATCACCCGACCTCCCTGCACATGCCTGACCTCTTCATTCACATCAAATCTGCCCGAACAGATACGCATAAACGCGATTCTGTCCCGATGCGCCTTGTTCATGTTTGCCTGAATCTTAAAGACAAAAGCCGAGAAATCATGTGCCACCGGATCGATCAAACCGATATCCGCCCTTCGGGGCAGCGGCGTGGTCGTCAGCTTCAAAAAGTGCTGTAAAAAGATTTCCACACCGAAATTCGTGAGCGCCGACCCGAAAAACACAGGCGTAAGATTACCCGCCTGAATCTGCTCTAAATCAAAAGGCGCGCTGGCACCGTCCAAAAGCTCGATCTCATCGGAAAGCGTCGATAAATAGTCTTCCCCGATCTGGGCCGCCAGATTCTCCTTCTCTGAGAACGGAATCTTAGTGGCATGTCCCTCTTTCGTTCCCTTCTCCGTATCGGCGTAAGTGATCACGCACCCGCTCTCCCGCTCGTAAACACCCTTAAAGTTCTTTCCGGAACCGATGGGCCAGTTCACCGGGCAGGTGGCGATTCCCAGCTCCTTCTCGATATCGTCGAGAAGCGCAAAGGTATCGTTGGCATCCCTGTCCATCTTATTGATAAAGGTAAAGATCGGGATATGGCGCATCACGCATACTTTAAAAAGTTTACGTGTCTGTGCCTCCACACCCTTGGAGGCGTCTATCACCATCACCGCCGAATCCGCCGCCATCAGCGTTCTGTACGTGTCCTCCGAAAAGTCCTGATGCCCCGGCGTATCCAAAATATTGATACAGAATCCGTCATAGGAAAACTGAAGCACGGACGAGGTGACGGAAATACCTCTCTCCTTCTCTATCTGCATCCAGTCGGAAACCGCATGTCTGGCCGTAGCCTTTCCTTTGACACTGCCCGCCAGATTGATCGCTCCCCCATACAGCAGAAATTTCTCTGTAAGGGTTGTCTTTCCCGCATCCGGGTGCGAGATGATCGCAAAAGTTCTTCTTCTGTTTATTTCCTCCGCATATGTTCCCACGTTTTTATCCTCCACTGCTTTTCTACCGCATAGATGCACCGGCACGCCCGGGGCCTGCTGCCCCGGCCGCCCGAAAATCCATACTTTACTATAGTATCATAAAACCCTTCACAATGCACACAGGAATTATTCCGGCACTGGTCACTCGTCAGAATTTACCGTACTGATCACAACCGCATCCGCACTCACGCCGGTCTTACGAATAACAATGTCCTCGATCTGGGCGCGCTGTGCCTCGGAAAGCTCCGCCGTATTTACCACCACGTCCACACTGTCCCCGTCTATGCTGACAATGGCGTCATCAAAGCCTTTCGCCTCTAGCAGAATCTCCGCCGCCGTCTCCTTCTCCGCAATGTCCGTCATAGAGATCATGCTGCTTACGGCCTCCTGCTTCTGGGTTTCGCTGATATTGGCATTATTGATGATCTCCAAAAGCGTCTCTTTATTCTGCAGCCGCGTCTGTTCTTTCTCGAGCTTCGCGCCGGAAAGGGCGGGCGACGTCTCCGCCGATGTAAATACCGCCTCGCCGGGCACCTCATCCATCTGTTCCTCCGCAAGCGCCTTCGCCAGTTCCTCGTCCACGCTTCCGCTCTCTGCCATGGTCACATCACTGTCCAGACTTTCTATATCGCCGGCCGCCTGCTCGATATCCTCTTCCGACAAATCCAAAAGCGCCGCATATTCCGCCTCCGCGTCCTCCTGCGTAAGTCCGGTCGCCCCCATTTCCCCGCTCACACTCATAAGATCCTCGTCCGTCACCTTTGTACCTGCAAAATTCAAGTACCCCGCCACCGCGATCATAATGGCCAGCGCCGTAATCATCATCTGGTTCTTCTTAATCATATTCTTCAATTTCTTCTCCCCTTCACTGATTATTTGTTTTCATTTTAATTATTGATATTCTATTCATGTCTACATCAAATAATACCTGAATCGCTTCGAATATGTCCCTGCGCACCTGTGCACGGTCCGCCCCCTGTGCAATCACCACAACGCCCTCCACGCCGGGGGCCGCAGTCTTGACCACAAGCGGCACATTCTGCCCCCGTTCATCCACCGTACGGACAACCGTCTGATCCGTTCTGCTCTCCGATATATGACGTGTCCCTCCCGACGCATCTGTCTCCGTCGTATCAGAAATTTCCTCGGCGCCGTCTCTGGCCAGGATCATTTCCTCTGATTCCCCCACATAGAGCAGGACTTTGACCTTTCCCGCTCCCTCCACGCACCGCAGACTCTCCTCCAGTTTCTCCTCCCAGCACGTCACGTAGTCCGTGCTTTTTTCTTCTTCAAACGTATGTTCGCTTTTGATTATAGCGTTGGAGCTGTCCAATAAACCGGACTTTGTTTTTTCTTTTTCCACAGGCAGGGAAATCACACAAAGCAGTGCACCTGCCAGAACCAGAATCAGGCATTGATCCTTTCTGAGCTTTTTCCCGCCGCTTATCCGCTCAAAAAACTTCTTACCCTCACCCATCCAGCCTCACCTCCACTCTTTCTTCCTCTATTCCCAAAAGCATGGCAAACCGCTTTCGATATGACGCAAAATCTGCCTCCCGCGTCGATTCCCGCGACTGTCCGATCACAATTTTTTCAATCCCGATCTTTCCACCTTCTTCCTCCTCCGCTCTCTCTTGCATCCAAATTTCAACCTCCGGCAAAAGCGCACTTCCCTCCGTATCCTGTTCCTGTATAAACCGGATGGCAGCATTGCTTACAAAATATGCGTCCGTTTCTAGTTCCCGGTTTAGCCGTTCCTTTATCTTTGCCCCCATCCTGTCAGCCACTTCTCCCGCCACACCATCCGTCCGCATTTCTTCCGAAAAATCAGGCGTATCCGTAAACTCCCCCCATCTCTCCAAAAGAATCTGCGGCTCCTCCCACGCCGCTCCGGCAAGCTGTAAAACAGGTTTCAAAAAAAGCAGAAGTATGATAATGCCCGAAACGGATTTGATATACTTTTCGTACTGTTTCCCCGGCGCAAAATGTACGACTGCCTGCGCCGCAATCATAAAAATACCGATCTCTCTGATCGTGTCAAGCATTCCGCCACCTCCGTTCAGCGCAAAGCCTGTCCTGTGGAATAACTGATGATGGCCGCCTGAATCATAAACATTCCCACAGTAGTCAGCGCAATCCGCAAAAGCATCAAATGCCCCTCTCCCACTCTGCTTGCGCAGTTTGTCAGGCGTTTATCGCTGATGATGCCGATCATCGCCGCACTCAGCTTCATCACACATGTTGCCACGGCGATTTTCAGAATGGGTGCGGCACAAACCGCAATCAGCACAAATGTCATAAAAAGCCCCAGACTGTTTCTGACCAGAACAGCAGACCCAAGCACCATCTCAAACATCCCTTCCGTCAGTCCGCCGATTCCCGGCATGGCGGAAAGCGCCTTTTTGACTGCAGACGACTGCAAAGAATCAATAACGGGTGATATCATCGACTGCATCAGACTAAATCCCGTAATCAGCCAGACAGACGCTTTTAGGCTGCCCTTTATCAGTTTCTCCACAAGTTCTAAAAGCAAAACAAGTTTTTCATCCATCCAGATACCGTTGATCACCGACAGCAAAATATATACGTAAACAAACGGGACCAGCACCAAGAGATATCCCCTCTCAATCAGATAGACCGCCGCCAGAAAGAGCTGATAATACATCGTAGCGGAGACTGCTCCCGAAGCGCCGCCCACAGCCAGCATGTAAGTGGGAATGTAAAGCCTGACAAAAGTGATCACACCGTTTAAAATTTCCTTCACCTCATCCGCCGTCTGTACAAAAAATTTTAAGAGCACCGCAATCAACAACAAATATACAAAATAGAAAGCGATATCCGACACCTGATGGTCGTGGAACAAATCGGCAAAATTGGAGAAAAGAGCCGCCGCCACGCCCAGCACCAAAACAGTAAAAAATAACGATCGAAATTCTTCTTTTTGAAACAGGACAGCGCTCGATATGCCGCCGCACAGTTTCTTAACCGCCTCCCAGATCTGGCCGCTCATAATGTCGGCAAGCACCGCCTCCCCGTCAAAAGAGTAAGCGGGAAACAGCCTGTCGAAATCTCTGGCAACCGCATCCATCTCCATCTGCTCCCATACGAGAGCACTCTCCAGTGATCCCATCCGCCTCGCCCCTCTCTTATATGATTGATTGTATGCTCTCCATCAGAGAAAACAGCACCGGCATTCCCATAGAGAGAATGTAAAGTTTACCCAGCATCTCGACCTGTCCCGCCACGCCGGCATATCCCGCGTCCTTACAGATTCCCGCGCAGAACTCGCAGGCGTAGGTGGCTCCCACAGCCTTTAAAAGCAGCGCAAGATACGTGTAATTATCCTGCAGATACCCCCGCAGCATCTCCATCCCCGACAATATCTGCATAAAATAGCGCATGATATATTCCATCATCACAAAACAGACAGCAAGTGCCACATAAGCGCTGTATTCCGCCTTATGACTCTTTAAGGACACTGCAATCAGCACCCCGACCACGCCGACCACCCCGGCTTTCACCATATCCATAGCATTTACCCTCCAAGCCGGGCCTGCGTTGCCGCACCGGCGATTAATTCGTCTGATGTCATCTGTTATAATTCAAACAATGTCTGCATCATCACAAACAGATCATAGATGTACGGAACAATCCAAGTTAAAACAAGAATTAACCCGGCAAGGCTGATTAGAAAGGCGTGATCCTCTCTTCCGCTATGCTTTAAAACTTGATTTAATATTGTGACCAAGATGCCGACTGCCGCTATCTTAAAAATCAAACTAACGCTCATCCGTCCTCCCCGTCCCTCACAGCAGCAGAATTGCCAGAAGCAGCCCTGTCAGTATGCTGACGCTGTGTAACATTTTCGATTTATTTTCACAGGCCTCCGCCGACTGCCGGTATCTTCCTTCCAAAAAAGCTTCCGCCTGTGCAACGCGCCCGGCCTGTCCGCTCTCTTCCCGAAACCGCAGGCTTTTTGCAAGCTCCGCCACCGTCCGTTTCTCATCCTCTCGCAGAGGGAACGGCTCCATGCACTTCCAAAGCTCTTCCTCCCATACTTTCGGGAAATCCGTGCCGCTCTCCTCTGATGTCCTTTTGTATATGCGCCCGAAGCATTCGGAATAACATGTGTCATTCCATTCTTTAAGCAACAGACAGATCTCCGGCATCGTATGCTTTCCGT
Organism: uncultured bacterium; assembly: GCA_947073545.1. Classification (GTDB taxonomy): domain Bacteria; phylum Bacillota; class Clostridia; order Lachnospirales; family Lachnospiraceae; genus UBA3282. The sequence goes on along the minus strand of CAMTMP010000017.1, from coordinate 25,630 downwards.
AAGATATCTCACCTCGTATCTGTCCAAGCAGACAAGACAGCACTTTCAGATGCCTTACCCGCTCCTTCTCTTGTCCTGCCAGACTGTGCCCCCATCCGGCACATCCGGCCAGAATGCATAAAAATCCTACCGCCTTGTACATGGTTTCCCTTCCCTGTCATAGATCTCCACAATCCTGCACGTCCCCTGTCTGCGGTCCATCATCACATACCGTTCAAACAGTCTTTGTTCCATTACATAACGCATATAATTCTTTTGTCTCACTTCCTCAAGAGAGCCGCCGTGAATCGTAGCCAGCAGTTTACAGCCGCATCCACCGGCCATCTGCATGGCCTGCGCGTCCGCCAGACTCCCCACCTCGTCCACCGCCAGCACTCTGGGCGCCATAGAGCGGATCAGCCGCATCATGCCTTCCACTTTCGGACAGCCATCCAACACATCCGTGCGGATTCCCACATCGTTTTGCGAAACACCAAGATAACTCCCCGCAATCTCCGAACGTTCATCCACCACACTCACGTTGACACCCGGCCCGTAGGCCGTTCCGTCCGACACCTGCCTGATGAGATCCCGAAGCATCGTAGTCTTACCCCCGCCCGGCGGAGAAATCAGAAGCGTGCTCACCACCCGGCCCTCCTCAAACAAAAAGGGCATCAACGCATCCGCGGCTCCCCGTATCTGATGGGCAATCCGGATATTTAAATAACGTATGTATTTCATGTTTTTAATCCGGCCCTCCCCGTCCAGAATCACCTGTCCGGCCAGTCCTACCCGATGCCCTCCCCGCACAGTCAGAAATCCCTGCCTGATTTCATCCGCAAAGGCATATATGGAATATCTGCAAAGATGGCCAAGCATATGCTCCAATTCCTCCGGCGAAGGTCTGTCCGCCTCCTCCGGTCTGTCCACAATCCTCCCCTGCATGTCCAAAAAATATTCTCTATTGTCAACCAATATAGATAAAGGCATACCCGCCCGGAGTCTGATCTCCTGCAGCCGCTTCGCCAGTTTCGCCGCTTCCCGCCATCTGTCCCGGCTTTCTTCCGGAAACAGGAAAAGAACCTCCTCTGCGCGCATTCCCATCCCCCCTTGCTCATTACAATATATGAATCTTTGTCCAAGTTATGCTTTGAAAAAACGGCATAATTTGTCTATCCTGAAAAAACCAGTGGCATTTCCCGAAAAAAAAGGTTAGAATAAATAAGGAAAAAAGATAAAAGAGGATCAGATATGAAACTGGACATGCATTGTCACACAAAAGAAGGGTCTCCCGACGGGAAACTCGAATTATTAGAAAACATTTCGGTCTTAAAGCAGAAGGGCTATCAGGGAATGCTCATTACGGATCATAACTCCTACAAGGCCTACCGCTATTATAAAAAATGTAAGGAAAAACCGGACGACTTTGTTGTCCTGAAAGGAATTGAGTACGACACCATAAACGCAGGCCACATGCTTATTGTGATGCCCACCGGCGTCAATCTGCCGATTTTGGAACTGCGCGGACTTCCCATCATACTCCTCATAGAAATCGTGCATTTTTACGGCGGGATTATCGGACCCGCTCACCCCTGCGGTGAAAAGTTCTTAAGTATCTGCAACACACTGCGTGGCAGGTTCTACGAGCATATTTACCACAAATTCGACTTCGTGGAGGGTTACAATGCCTGCGAGGACGCGGATTCCAACATGCGCGCTATGGCTCTTGCGAAAAAATATAATCTGCCCTGCTTTGGCGGCAGCGATTCCCACAAGCAGGACTGCGCCGGTTTTGGATATACGGTTCTGCAGGAGGACATTACCTCGGAGACGGAACTGATCAACTATATCCGCGCCGGAAAAAACACCATGATCGGCGGCCGTCATTATATGCACACCACGAAGGCCAAACTTGGAAGAGCGAATAACGTTCTGGTTTACTCTTTCTGGCTTTACAATAAGTTTCTTGCGCTGTTCCGCCGCAAGGCACGCAATTTCGAGCTGATGGAGAACCAGCTTCTCGATTCTATCCGCGCCGGAAAACGTAAGGACCCCCGCTACATTCCACTGGGAGACGACTGAGGCAGACAGATTACCTGTCTCTGTCTGCCTTATCGTTTGCTATCTCTTTCAGCTCTTCAAATTCACTCTCATATTCCTCGCTTCGCATGGTCGGATTATTCCGGATCATGTCACGCTTGTAAAAATCCAGAAGTCTGCCATAGCCTGTCTCACGTTCCAGATAGAGGCTGAATTTGCCCCGAAGCTCTGCGATCTCTTCTCTGACACTCTCTCCATAGGCAGACGGTCTGCTCAAAAGCGCTTCTTTTATCATGGCAAATCCCTGTTCCAGACCGGCCGTCAGATCTCTCAGACGAGTGCCCCTGCGCTCTTCCCTGTCGAGACGTTTCTGCTCTTTCTCGTCATTGCTGAACGCAATGAGCACATCCAGACGCTTCTGCATACGCAGCAGCTCCTCCTTCATACCGACAAGCCTGACCATAAGATCCCGCAGATCGAGAGCGGCCTTAAAGGAAAGCGTAAAATCAGCCACAATATAAACCGTAAGCAGCACCGCCACATGATGCATCGCTTTTTCCGGCAAGGAAAACATCAGCTGCTCGATAGGCCTGTGTATCACCCTCGTCATCAAAATGGTAAAAAATCCCCAGGCTATCGAAGATCTCAGGCAGATTTGACCCTTGTAATTCATAAATCTTCCCGAATAATCCCAGTACCTCACCTTGAAAAGCGCCTCCATAGCGACTCCCGTCACATACTCGAGCGCCGTCGCGCCGACCACTCCTGCAAAATACGTAAGCAGTACATTATCCACAAAGGGCATGGAAACTACCAGCATCATAATTGCCCCCGTACCATACAGCGGCAAAAAAGGGCCTCTCATAAAGCCCCTGTTTACCCATTTTCGGGATTTAAGCGAAACAAAGACCGACTCAAAGCACCAGCCCCCGAAACAGTAAAAATAGAACAAAAACAGCCATTGAAATCCTGTATAACCAAACATACCTTTAAACCTTTCATGCATCAGGCGAAGCTGATGATTTCCTCTTTCGGCGCCCCTGTCCGCTCCACGTTTAGGGCGCGCAGCACCGGACCTTCCCCCTGATACTGCTCAAAATATGACGTCTCCACCCGGGCGGTGACCTTCACCCACTGCTGATCCTCTAGCTCCTGCGCCTGCCCATACTCACAGGCATATCCGAGAAAAGCCATATCGTCCGCACAGCAAGTCATCGCCATACGCCCCGGCACAAAATAATCCTTCGGGAACTGTTTGGGCTTTAACACCATCCCTACAAAAGAAATCGTCTTTCCCTCGTACCGCTCCGGGTGATCCATAGTATCCAGATACCAGATTCCGTAACATTCGTTATCTAGCTCGATCACGGGCGCTTTCAGATCATAGGGCAGATCTTCCTCCATAATCTCATTGATCTCCCCGTCCGAATCCTCGAACACAATCTCCGCCTTTGGATTGATCGCCTTCACATTCCGCTTGTAGCTGCCAAGATCCTCCACCCCGTCACAGCGATTAAAGATAATCAGCTCCGACTTCCGGATCTGCTCCGCCAGCAGAGACTTCATATTCGTAAAATACATAGGAAAAGTGGAGGCGTCGATCGTGGTGATCTGCTGCTCGATCTTCCAATGCCACGGAAGTTTCATTTGTTTATAATTCCACATGCCGTTAAACTCAATGATAATGCGCTCCGGCTTATGTTTTTTCTCCAGCTCGATCAGCCTGTTCGGCGTGAACTCCTCCTCCCCGTCGATCAGCTCTAGTACCGTGCGGCTCTGCTTCAAAAGGGTGGGATCATACTCGTTTTCCCCCTCTTCGCAGACAAGAAGCAGGGTTTTCCCCCGCACCTGAAAATAGGGCTGTGCCAGCGTATAGGTGATAAACTCTGTCTTGCCGCTCTCCAAAAAGCCGTTAATCATATAGACCGGTTTCAATCTTCCTTCATCCCTTTCTCATTTCTTTTAAATATCATGCGCTATTTATTTTTGAAACAGCGCCGATAGCTTCTCTTCCTTCAACTTAGAGCCGATCACACAGAATTTCCCCGTCACACCTGGTCTGCCGTCTCTGACATTACTCTCTTCCGGCACATAATCAAAATAAATCCAGCCGCCCTCCGCGTCGGCAACCATGCCCTTCGCGCGCAGCACAATACCGTACTCTTCTTCACGGTCAAGCTCCGCCAGAATATGCGCAATCTCCTCTTTCGTATACACCGCCGGTGTCTCAAGCCCCCAGCTTGTGAAAACTTCATCCGCATGATGGTGGTGGTCATGTCCCTCATGGTCATGATGGCAATGGCCGTACTCATGTCCCTCATGCTCATGATCGTGACAGCAGTGCCCATGTTCCTCATGTTTATGATGCCTATGGCCGTGCCCATGCTCCTCATGTCCCTCGTGATCATGACAGCAATGCTCGTGATCCTCATGATCATGATGGCCGTGGCTATGCCCATGCTCCTCATGTTCCTCATGGTCATGGCAGCAATGCCCGTGCTCGTGATCATGTCCCTCATGCTCATGGCAGCAATGCCCGTGCCCATGGTCATGATGGTGCGCCTCCTGCATCTCCATCACTTCCCGCATCAGCTCCGCTTCTAAGTCCTTTGCGCCCTCGATGGTTTCCAGAATATCCTTCCCCGCAAGCGCGTCCCACGGCGTGGTGATGATCGTCGCCTTCGCATTGTGCTCACGGATCATCGACACACAGGCGGAAAGCTTCTCCTCGCTTATCTTGTCCGTCCTGCTAAGGACAATCGTCCCTGCGTGTTCGATCTGGTTGACAAAAAATTCCCCGAAGTTCTTGATATACATTTTACACTTGCAGGCATCCACCACAGCAACCGCGCTGTTAAGCTGTACATCCCTATCAGCCATGGCATCCTGCACCGCTTTCATAACGTCTGAAAGTTTTCCCACACCCGAAGGCTCGATCAGAATGCGCTCCGGCGCGTAAGTGTCCAGCACCTCCTTTAAGGATGTACCGAAATCTCCCACAAGCGAGCAGCAGATACAGCCCGAATTCATCTCCTTGATTTCGATGCCGGATTCCTGCAAAAAGCCTCCGTCTATGCCGATCTCACCGAACTCGTTCTCAATCAGCGCTACCTTCGTATCCGCCAGCGCCTCCTTTAAGAGCTTGCCGATCAGCGTAGTTTTCCCAGCTCCCAGAAACCCCGAAAAAATATCAATCTTAGTCATGCCGTATCCTTCCTTTCTTTTACGATCAGTTATCTAATCTAAATTTAGTTTTTTGTCCATCACATACCATGTCAGCAAATAGTAGGCCACACAGCTCAAAATTGCTGCAAGCAGCGTCGTCTCCCACTGGTTATCAAAGTAGGAGCCGTAGCTCCGATAACTCCTGTAGGCAGCCTTCTCCTGCACATAAACCATAATCGCGAAGTACACGCCCTGAAACATCTGCTCCACCACATAAATACCCACATACCAAGCAAAAGAAAGCATCAGCTTATGATTGGAGGAAAGCTGTCCCAGAGAAATACATGCCCCCACCTTAAGCACTCTCGCAAATATGGAAAAGATAAATGCAATCATTGTCATAATAACCGTGAAGAGCGAAATCTTTTCCGCACCCAGATACTCGATTACGTCCACCATCCCCTCCATCATGGAGTGGAGGATCTCGCTCGATGTCGCGAGCAGGAAAATGACGGACAGATAAATAAATACGATATTGATAGTCACCCATGCGGCGCTGACCAATACCTTGGCGATAATAATATGATGCGTATCTACAGGCAGTGTATGCAGAAGATATCCCTGATCGCCGTAAGTGGACGTGTAAAAACGATGGATCAGGTAGATCGTCGTACCGATACACACCGCAAACATACTTCCCACATAGGTGAAAAGCACCATAACCGCCATAAAATCCACCATACGGAAATCACTGTGCCCCACCTGATCCATCAGAGAAACCATACACCGCGCCAGTACCGTCATCACCACGGTCAGGATGTTCGCGGACAAAAGCAGCTTCCATGTGGCTTTCCACTCGTATTTCATCAACTTCCCTAACATGCGAACACCTCCCTGAAAAACCGGTCCACAGACTTGCGCTCGTTTTGCCTGATCTGCTCCGCTCCCGCATGCAGTACAATGCTTCCGTACTTGATAAACACCACCTCGTCCAAGATGTTTTCCACATCCGAAATCAGGTGCGTGGACAAAAGAATGGAACCGCAGCGGTTATAGTTGTTCACAATGGTATGGAGAATATAGTCTCTGGCAGCAGGATCTACACCCGCAATCGGCTCGTCCAGAATGTAAAGATCCGCGTCCCGGCTCATCACCATAATGAGCTGCACCTTCTCCTTCGTGCCCTTGGAAAGGTTTTTTAATCTCTCCTGCGGCGGAATCTGCAGTCTCGCCAACATGTCAAGCGCTCTGTCCACCCGGAAATCCGGATAAAAATCCTGAAAATACCGTACCAGCTCAAGCACCTTCATGCCGGGCTGTAAGTATGTCCGCTCGGGCAGATAGGAAATCCGCAGCTTGGTATCGACTCCCGGACGCTGCCCGTTTATTAAAACTTCCCCCGCCGTGGGCTCTAAAAGACCGTTCATTATTTTAATCAGCGTCGTCTTTCCGCTGCCGTTAGGCCCCAAAAGACCGATGATCCTGCCCCGCTCCAAATTTAAGTTTACCTGATTCAAGGCGATCTTTCTTCCGTAGGTCTTTGTCAAACCCATACACTGCACCACAGGAGCCATAGCATTCCTTCCTTTCCCGTCTCATGAAACCGTGATTCGATAGGACGCCTCGAAAGCCGCCCCCGATAGTTTTTGTCCCCACTCCCGTTCCTTAAAATCTCCCGTAAAATCCACGCCGTCACACCGGCCGTACCATGGCTCGATGCAGATGAACGGCGCTTTCTTCTTCGGCGGCGACCAGATACCAAACAGCGGCGCATCAAACTCCACCGTCAGGTACGGCGTGCCGTCAGGTCTGGCCAGCGCCACACGGTGCGCCTGATCCCCCTCGATCACCAGCGCGTCGTTGTCAAAAAGGTCTGCCGTGACGGCAAGTGCCCCGTCCCTCAGCGCGTAGGTCTTCTTCTCCTTACCTGCAAGACCTCCCTCAATGCGCGTAGACACCACCTGATCCTTCACATCAAAGAGCAGCTTATACTGCGTCTGATCCGTACCCGGGTCAATGGGACACAAAAATCCGGGATGCCCGCCTATGGAAAACCAGACCGGCTCCCCTGACTGGCTGGATACCCGCCACTTCACCACCACCGTGGACCCGGAAATCTCATAGCCGATTTCCAGCCGGAAAGGGTAAGGATACTTCTCAAGCGTCTCTGCATCGGCGCTTAACGTAAACCAGATTTCCGAAGCGACCTGACTCTTTAACTGAAATTCCATATCTCTGGCAAAGCCGTGCTGCCCCATGGCATACTCTCTGCCGTCCACCCGGTATGTCCCGTTCTTTAAACCGCCCACAACGGGAAACAGCACCGGCGACGTCCGCCCCCAATAGGCGGGATCTCCGTGCCACATATATTCTCTGTGATCGGGAACGCTCTTTAAAGACTTAAGCTCCGCCCCCAGACTGTCCACCTGTATCGTAATCTTGTCATTGCTGATCTGAAATAGCGCCATAACCTCCTCCTTTTCTCTACCCCACTGTGCAGCAACCCCCCAAATACGCCGAAAATATCCTGTCTTCGACCATTGTATCACAGCTTTCGGAAAAAGGGTATCTTTTAATCCCCTGCAATCTCCCTGTATGCCTCCGCCACCTGATCCACGGGCACCCCGGCGATCTCATTCCGATAAGTCCCCCCTGCCAGCAGCCCGATCAGCCGCCCGCAGCCGTCGAAGATGCCGCCGCCGGACATGCCTTCCTTCGCAAAGCCCCGCCCATAAAGCATTTCACCCCCGAAATCCTCGATATATCTGCCGGTATCCTCCAAAACGGCCTCCTGAAAAATCGTCTCGTCCTCCTCTCTGCCTGCTCCCAGACAAAAAACAGCCTCTCCCTTTTTCAGCCCGGCACAGATGCTCTCATCCGCAAAGACACTGCGAAGTCCGGACGCCACAGACAGGCCGAGTTCCTCCTTTTCCACCAGCAAAAAGCCTACGTCACAGCTTTCAGAACTTCCCAGCACACGTGCGCCTGCATAAAGGCCTTGCGGAAAGCGGACCACCCCCGACTCCTCCCTCCAGTATGCCAACACATGTCTATTGGTCGCGATCACTGCCCCGTCTGCCGTCATCCGGAAAATCACCCCGCTGCCGTAGGCTTTCCCCATGTCAATCCGCACCACGCTGTTCTCCACGTTCTCAAGAGCCGCTTCCAAATCCGGCTCTTCCAGCACAGGACAGTGAAAAAGACCAAGCACGGCCATGCCCTCATACATATCTTCTTCGGTCACACTCTGAATCAGATGGGGCGGCATGGAAAGCTCTCCTGCCTTAACAGGCATCGACTGAAAAAACCAGCACAGAAAGATTATGATAACAATAGATATTTTATTTGAAATTCCACCCTCTGCCACATCCCTCTCCCCGACGGCTATACCCTGCACAAGGGCACGTGGAGGACTGCGCGCCGCTCCCCGTGCCCCTGTCTCATGACATATCCATCTAAATAATTCTTTTTATGAGCGGAACGATAAGCCGGGTTATGTCGTGAATGATCATCTATCTAGGAGTTTCGTTGCCGAAACCCTCCAGCGACCTACCTGAAAGCGGACCGGGCCGGTCATTGCTCTCTGTTTGGTCTTGCTCCGGATGGGGTTTACACAGCCCGTCCCGTTACCGTGACGGCGGTAGTCTCTTACACTGCCATTCCACCCTTACCTCGGCGTATCGCTTTGCGAAACGCCTGAAGCCGTTGCACGGCTTCGAGCAGCTTCGCAAAAAACCGCGTATCGCCGAGGCGGTATTATTTCTGTTGCACTGGCCTTGGAGTCGCCTCCACCGGATGTTATCCGGCATCCTGCCCTGTGGAGCCCGGACTTTCCTCACCTGCACCCTTTCGTCTGTGCAGCCGCGATCATTTATTCCACTCAATTTATCCGGAGAATGCCGCATTTCAAGCGTCCTCCCTTGTGGGACCCTGCACTTCCAAAATCAGCCTGGCCGCCTTTGTCCCCGTCCTATGACGTAACCTCTTTAGAAGTACTTCCCACGCTGCTAAACTTCAAAACAGCTCCCGCCTACAAACTCCCTGCAGAGGGAATTTTTCGGCACTTCCTCACTGCTGATCCCGAGGAAATATTCTAAGAACTTGAGCAGCCGCTTGGCCTCATGGTATCCCGGCTCTCCCTTTTGTATATTAAACAGCAGCGGTTCCGCGTACTGCTTAAGCACGGAAAGCTCGAAGAGCATGGCCGAATTAAACATGGCATCCGCCTCCTCCTGGAACGGGAAAATATATTTCTCTTCCCCTCTCCTGACCGAAGGCCACATGGAAATGGTCTTGGCTGCGGAAGCCCCCCTTGTCCGTGCATCCCTCACAAGACGGCGCAGCAGTCTGTTGTCCGTGGTGGGAATCCGGTTGTGCTCATCCACGTTCAGGGTAGTCAACGCGCTGATATAAATTTTATACTTGCTCTGCGCCGGCAGAGAATAGGACATCTTCTCATTCAACCCGTGGATTCCCTCTATGACGAGAATGTCGTTTTGACCGAGCGTGGTGGTTTTCCCGCTGTACTCCCGCTTCCCGGTCTTAAAATTAAAGGTGGGAAGCTGTACTTCCTCTCCCGCCAGAAGTGCCGTCATATCCTTATTAAACTGCTCCACATCAAGCGCTTCCAGACACTCGTAGTCAGGCTCGCCGTCCTCGTCTAACGGTGTTCTGTCATGATCCACATAATAATTGTCAAGCCCGATGGGGTGCGGCTTTAAACCGTAAGTGTGAAGCTGGATAGATAGTCTGTGGGAAAAGGTCGTCTTGCCGGAAGAGGAAGGCCCTGCAATCATAACAAACTTCACGCCCTCGCGCCTTGCGATGTCTCTGGCAATCTCACCAATCCGCCTCTCCTGCAGCGCCTCCTGCACCAGAATCATATCCGCAATATTGCCGTCGCAGATCTGGTCATTCAGGTCGCCCACCGTGTCGATGCCGATGCCGCGCCCCCACTCACCCGTGGCAAGAAGCGTCTGGAACAGTTTCTTTCGCGGCTTAAACTCCGGCAGGATCTCCGGGTCCTCCTGATCCGGCAGGAGCAAAATCATCCCCTCCTCATAGGCAAAGAGATCAAACAGCCTGATATAGCCCGTACTTGGCAGCATATAGCCGTAAAAATAATCGTAATAATCCCCCATGCAGTACACGTTTATGTTCGAACTTCTGCGGTAACGGAACAGGGAAACCTTATCCTTCATGCCGTTCTCTTCAAAAAGCGCCACCGCCTCCGCCGCCGGATAAGCCTTCTTCGTCACAAGAAGATCCATGTCCACCAGCTCGCCCATGCGGTCCTTCACCTTCTCGATTGCCTTTTCGTCCAGCTTTAGGCCGTTACGGAACGCGCAGTAATAGCCCGCGCCGATGGCAAACTCTACCTTCACGCTGGCCGCCGCCTCCATGCCCGCCACGTCCTTGATGGCTTTCAGCATAAGCATGATAGCCGTCCGCACATAAGTCTTATGTCCGATGGCATCCGCGTAAGTAATAAAATCAAGCTCACAATCTCTGTCCACCCGTTTCATCAGCTCTTGAATTTTGCCGTCTACCGTCACCAGCGCAATCTGGCTGACATAATCGTTCTGGTTCGCCTCTGCTACGATCTCATACTTGATGCCGTCCTCGTAGCGTTTCTCTTTTCCGCCGATCATAATTGTAGCCATAGACTTTCCCCCTCCTTTTTGTATGATATTCGCGGCATGGACCGATCATTTCCGGTCTCTCCACAATTTACCTTATGTAAACTATCTCGTCAAGGTTATTGCCTGACGGTTGTCCCTCAAAAGAATCTCCACCTCCGTATATCTGGCGTTCCTCTTTTCTTCCGTTAATCCCTGTTTTCTCAGATTCGCAAGAATCTCCTCATATACAGTGGCCTCCCGTTCCAGAAAGGATAAAAAAACAGGCGTTCTTTTTCGTAATAGTACCGGGCCGTATCTGTCTTCAAGTTTACATAACTCCTCATACGGTATATCGGCACAAAGCGTCCCTTCCGGCCCTGCATCCCTTCCTTTGACCGCGTCGATCTGCACATGCTCTCCGCCCGGACCCGCTGCCCTGATCACCTGATAATACTTTCCGTCCTCCGCAAGCATCTCCTCGTTCAGAATCCGGTAACCGCTTTCCCGAAGGAACCGCCTGAACCGCTCAATCTCCGACTGTGGCTGTAAAACCAGTTCTTGAAAAGAGTCCGTCTTTTCCCGCTCCGCCTCCAAAATCCGTATCATCAGGCCGCCACCCATTCCGGCACAGATCAGGCTATCCGCCTCGCCCGCCTTATAATTATGTAAACCATCCGACAGTCTGGTTTCAATTTTTTCATCCAGTCCGTATGCCGACACGTGCTCTCTCGCCGCGCTCAGAGGACCTTCTCGTAAATCCATCGCCAGAACGCCGGGGCTGATCCCCTGCTGTACAAGATAAATCGGCACAAAACCGTGATCACAGCCCACATCACAGACCCGGTTTCCTCCCGTCACCATTCCGGCCACGGTGCGCAGCCGCTCAGACAATACCACCGGCCGCATCAGTCCAAATAGTCCTTGAGTTTCCGGCTTCTGCTGGGGTGGCGCAGCTTTCTGAGCGCCTTTGCCTCGATCTGCCTGATTCGCTCACGGGTCACGTTAAACTCTTTTCCCACTTCCTCAAGCGTCCTCGCCCGGCCGTCATCCAGCCCGAAGCGAAGCCGCAGCACTTTCTGCTCTCTCTCGGTAAGTGTCCCAAGAACCTCCACAAGCTGTTCTTTTAGCAGCGTAAACGCAGCCGCGTCGGCGGGGACAGGCACATTGTCGTCCTGAATGAAGTCTCCCAGATGGCTGTCTTCCTCCTCGCCGATGGGCGTCTCCAAAGATACCGGTTCCTGAGAAATCTTTAAGATCTCCCTCACCCGCTCCACCGGCATATTCATCTGCTCCGCGATCTCCTCCGGGGTAGGTTCTCTCCCAAGTTCCTGCAAGAGCTGTCTGCTCACACGGATCAGTTTGTTGATGGTCTCTACCATGTGCACGGGAATGCGGATGGTTCTGGCCTGATCCGCAATGGCTCTGGTGATGGCCTGTCTGATCCACCATGTGGCATAAGTAGAAAATTTATATCCCTTACGGTAATCAAACTTTTCCACGGCCTTGATCAGACCAAGATTCCCCTCCTGAATCAGGTCGAGAAAGAGCATACCGCGCCCTACATAACGCTTCGCAATGCTGACCACCAGACGCAGATTGGCCTCCGCCAAACGCTGTTTCGCCTCCAGGTCACCCATCTCCATTTTTTTCGCCAGCTCGATCTCCTCCTCCGCGGAGAGAAGCGGCACCTTACCAATCTCCTTCAAGTACATTCTGACGGGGTCTTCAATGCTGATACCGTCGGGCACGGAAAGATCGATGTCCTCCACATCCACTTCGTCCTCTTCCGTCAGGATGATCTCCTCATCATCCACGTCGTCCTCCTCCGTGATGCGCAGCACATCTACATTGTTCTGCTCCAGCGTCTCCAAAATTTTGTCAAACTGCTCCTCTTCCAGCGTCAGATCGTGAAAGAAATCACTGATCTCCTGATACTCCAGAACATTTTTCTTCTTCTTTGCAACAGCCAGAAGCTCTTTTAAACGCTCCTCAAACTTTGCCTGTACATTTTCATCCATGAATTGCTCCATCCTTCCTATGTTTCACTTCTGTCCGATCGTAAACGTACCTTTTTTCGATTAGCTTTCCCTGATCACAAGGAAATATGCGTTTTCTTCAGTTCCTCCAATGCCTTTTTGCCTGATATGACCTGATTTAAAGCCTCCATATCCGATCCCATTTTAGCCGAGTAATAGTTAAAACTGTTGTCCTTCACGGCCACCACCACATCGTGAAGCGCCTTCTCCCTCTCCTGTTTCGTGGTAAGCCGCTCCAGCTTCGTGTTGAAAATCGCCGCCACCTCCCGCTGCTCTTCCTCCTCCTCAAAGGCACTGACAACGGATGCAGGGGAAAAAGCGCCCTGTTCCAGTCCCGCAAACAGCTTGTCCGCCACCTGCCGGTAAAGCTCCTGTGTAAAGTCAGCCGCGGAAATATAAGCTTTGATCTTCGGATAGATCTCCGGCTCCTCCGTAAGCCATGTCAGAAGAATCCGCTGCGACTTTTTGATGTGATCTTCCGGGGAAGGCTTCCCCGCCTTTGTGGACTTAGGCCGCTCCACCGGCTTCACCAGTCCCGTGCGGGCCGCATAGCTGTTCACCAGTTTTCTTAAGTTTTCAAATCCGATGTGATACCGCTGCGCCACCGAAGCAATATAGTTTTCCCGCTCCACTTCTTCCTCAAAGCTGCAGAGCTTCTTTGCGATCTCCCTGTGAAAAGCGGTCTTCGACTCCGGGTCTTCCATGTGATAGTCCCGCTCCAGCACCTTAAGCTCAAAGAAAAAGCCGTTCTGCGCCTGATCGATCCGCTCACGGAAAGCCTCCTCGCCCAAATTCTTGATAAATTCATCGGGGTCCTTGTAGGGTGTCATATCGATCACCCGTCCCCGAAGTCCCGCCTCCTTCAAGATGCCAAGCGCCCGAAGCGCCGCATTCGTGCCCGCGCCGTCGCTGTCGTAAGCAAGCAGCACCTCCTCGCCGAAACGTTTGATCAGACTTGCCTGTCCCACCGTAAAAGCCGTTCCGAGCGACGCCACGGCCTGTCCAAACCCCGCCTGGTGCAGAGCGATCACATCCATATAGCCCTCGCATAAAATCAGGTTTCCCGTCCTTGCCGTTCTGGCGAAATTCAGACCATAGAGATTCCTGCTCTTGTCAAATATCGCCGTCTCCGGAGAGTTTAAGTACTTTGGTTTGGCATCCCCCATAACCCGGCCCCCAAAACCGATCACCCGGTGATTGCCGTCCTGAATCGGAAACATCACCCGATTCCAGAATTTATCGTGAACGCCCCGTTTCTCGTCGAACCCTGTCAGTCCCGCCTCCGTAATCAGGTCGTCCGCATACCCCTTTGACCGCAGATAAGCCGTCAAATCGGAGCCTGACCCGTCCGCGTAGCCCAGCCCAAACTTCTTCATCGTCTCATCCGTAAGCTCTCTGCCCGAAAGATACCGATGACCCGTCTGCCCCCTCGGGGAGCGGAGCAGATAATAATAGTATTTCGCCGCCTGCTTGTTGACTTCTAGCAGCTTGACACGCCTGCTCTCCTTCCGGCGCATCTCCTCGCTGTACTCCACTTCCGGCAGGGCTACGCCCGCACGGTCAGCCAACATCTTAAGCGCCTCCTGAAAAGCGGCGTTCTCATATTCCATCAAAAAAGTGATCACATTGCCGCCGGCCCCGCAGCCGAAGCAATAGTACATCTGCTTGCCCGGTGAAACCGAGAAAGAGGGGGATTTTTCATTGTGGAACGGACAGAGTCCGAAATAGCTGCTCCCCTTCTTCTGCATACGCACATAGCCCGAAATCACTTCGACTATATCGTTTTTTGTTCTGATCTCCTCGATCAGCTCCTCCGGATAACGCATGTTATCTCGCGACCTTCCTCTCCCGAACTGTCACTCTTTCTTTCCCAAATAAATTCCTTTTAACGCTAACCGCCATGTCACAGCTTCTCTGTGACTCAAATCAATGCAAAGAATGCCGTATTTCAGGCATTCTCCTGAGTGAAAAGAAGTTCTCCGCGAAACAGCCTCCGCTGTGAGCGGCTAGAACTTCTTTTCACTCTAACCATGCCAAGTCCTCGGAATAAACAGCCTCTCATACTGTGCAATGGCAAAACGATCCGTCATGGAACTGATATAATCGCACACAATCTTTTCTAACGGTTCCCCCGCGTCCAAAAGCTTAAACAGGAAGTTGGGAAGCTGCTCCGTGTGTACCAGATAGTGCTCGTAGAGCGTGATAACCAGGTTCTCCGCCTTACCCTCCTCGCTCTTTGCGACGGGATTCCTGTAGACATGCCGGAACATAAACTCCCGCATCTTTTTCATAGCCTCCGCCACCTCCGGCGACATGCAGATATCGTCCCGTCCCCGGCTGTTGGTCACAATATTATGGATAAAGAAGTCCAAACGCTGCCCGCAGCTATAGCCAATCACACTCCCGATCTCTTTTGGCACATCCGCTTCCTTTAATATCCCTGCGCGCACCGCATCATCCATATCGTGATGAATATAGGCAATCTTATCCGCCAGCCGGACGATCCGTCCCTCAAGTGTCTGCGGCATACTCGCGGTCTGATGGTTCTGAATGCCGTCCCGCACCTCTATCGTCAGATTAATGCCTTTTCCGTCCTTCTCCAGCAGATCCACGGTGCGCACGCTCTGTTCATTGTGTTTAAAGCCGTAAGGACATACCCGGTCAAGCGCACGCTCCCCCGCGTGTCCAAAGGGCGTATGCCCCAGATCGTGCCCGAGGGCAATGGCCTCCACCAGATCCTCATTCAGCTTGAGCGCCTTGGCAATGGTCCGCGCCGTCTGGCTTACCTCCAGCGTATGCGTGAGCCTTGTCCTGTAATGATCCCCCTCCGGCGTCAGAAATACCTGCGTCTTATCCTTCAGGCGGCGGAAGGACTTACTATGTATAATCCGGTCCCTGTCCCTCTGAAATACAGGCCGGATATCGCACTGTTCTTCCGCCTTAAGCCTTCCCTGGGAATTCATGCTGAGCATGGCGTAAGGACTCAGATATTCCTTCTCCCACTGTTCCAAACTTTCCCGTATATTCATGGCTGTGCCTTTCTTCTTGTAAAAAAACAACCTTCATACTACTATTATTCGCCCCAAAGCGCCGAAATCCTTTTTTTATTTTCAACTATTCAGAGTCCATGCAGATTTATAACCAAAAGACTGTCCATGTTTGCATAGTAAAGGCTGTTGTTATAAATCCATATGGCGAGAAGCCATATATGCGCAAAACGAGAGCCTCTCAGAGGCAATTTTGCGAATGGTCACTGAATAACTGCCTCATCGACAAATATCGTAAATAAACTCCGCGTTCTTATCCATGGCTTCATATGCCGTTTTAAAAGGCGACATCTGGAACACATGCCACATCCCTTTGAACTCGTCCATCTTCACGCTGACATTGTCTTTCAACAGCTTTTTGTAGAGCATCGCCGCGTCGTCGTGCAGGATTTCGTTGCTCCCCACCTGAATGTAAATAGGCGGAAATCCCTCGTAATCCCCGAATAACGGAGAGATCAGCGGATCGGTCAGATCTTGCCCCGCCGCATAATTTTCTATCATTTGCTGCAGATAACCGGCGTTTAAAACGGGATCAATCTCCGCCTTAGTCACATGGGACTTGCCGGAAACCGTCAGATCCGTCCACGGCGACATGAGTACAAGGCCTCTGGGCATCAGCCGTCCCTCGCTTTTCAGCTTGAGGCAGAGGGAAAGAGCCAGATTGCCGCCCGCAGAATCCCCCGCCAGAATCACATCCCTCGCACCGTATCCCAAAAGCATCAGATAATCCCATATCTGCATGGCGTCCTGCGTGGCCGCCGGATAGGGATTCTCGGGAGCCAGCCTGTAGTCAAAGCTGAGCACATCCATGGATGTGGAGGCCGCCAGCTTCGTCGTCAGCGTTCTGGCATACAGGCTGCTTCCCGTGGAATAGCCGCCGCCGTGACAGTACAGAATGATATATTTTTTCATATGCGCCCGGTTTACATAAATCCACTCTCCATGAATCGAGCTGCCGTTTTCTCCACGCGCGGCAATGTCCACATCCTCCACAATCACATCCCGGCTGCTCCCCAGAAGGGCACCGAAATGATCCTGCGACTGGCGGTGCTTCTCAATATCCACGTTCTCCACCACACCGTGCATCCGCTTAATCAGATTCATCAGACTGGCGTTTCTTTTATCCGTTTTATCCGCTTTTCCCATATTTCCTCCACTCCCTGTCACTCTTACGCATTCCGTTTCTCTTCCATTTTCCCTTCTCTTCCGCTTTCCGGCTCATTGTCCGTCTGTCTCGCATACGAAACGGGCCGATCAGGGCATCCTGCGCCACGCGTTCCTTAATATGCAACAATTTTACCATAAATAAGGGAATTTGTGGTATACTTATTCCATGCGCAGACAACACACTAAAAAACAAACAAATAAAAATGGGCTCCGGAGCAAAAAAGACGTCTGGTACAAGCTGGATCTGTCCGCCACCGTCTATCCCACCCTGCAAAGGCGGGATTTTTCCTCTGTCTACCGACTCAGCGTAAAATTAAAAGAACCGGTAGATCCGGGGCTTTTGCAGCAAGCGCTGGAGCTTACGCTGCCCCGCTTCCCCACCTACAAAGTGGCGATCCGAAAGGGATTGTTCTGGCGTTATCTGGAGCCGAACAACAGACTCGGCCCCTTCGTACAGGAAGATATCAAAAACCCCTGTATGCCCATGCATTTTAGAAGTAACAATCGTTACCTTATCAGAATATACTACTACGACTGCCGCATCTCTCTGGAAGCGCACCACTGTCTCGGCGACGGTACCGGAGGCATGAGTCTCTTGCAGACATTGACAGCCGTATATCTGGGACTTTGGGGGCATAAGATCACCCCCTCCGGCTTTGTGTTAAAGCTGGACGAGGAACCCGACCCGGGAGAACTGGAAGATGCCTACATGCGCTATGCCACGGCGAAAGTCAAACCGCCGCGCCCGGCGGAAAAAACCTACCGTGTCCGCGGCACGAAGGAACCGTTCTACACCCTGAACATAATAAACGGGGTTTTGTCCGTAAGAGAAGTCATGGCGGCAGCCAAAAAATACGGCGCCACCATCACAGAGTACTTAAACGCCGTTTTGCTCTACGCCCTGCTCCAAAAACAGCAGCAGGAATTTCATTTGACATACAAACCCGTCCGGATTGCCATGCCCGTAAATCTGCGCCGCTTTTTCCCTTCAAAAACCCTGCGCAATTTTATTACCATGGTATACCCCTCCATCGACCCCCGTCTCGGTGACTACACATTTGAGGAAATCGTGACCGAGGTGCACAATTTCATGCGTTATTATATAAACGCAAAATTCCTGTGCGGCGATATCACTACCAACGCCGCCACAAAGCACAATTTCCTAATCCGCATCGTGCCGCTTTTTATCAAGGATTTTGTGGTTCGCACCTTCTACACCCGCGTGCAGGATAAAAATTCCTCCGCCGGGCTTACCAACATGGGGGCGCTCCCGGTTCCCGATGACATGAAGCCCTATATCGACCGTTTCGATATCTACATGGGGCAGCCCTTTTCTTCCCGTACCAACTGCGCCATCATCAGCTTTGAGGATATTCTCACCATCAATTTCGCGAGCAGTATCGTGGAGAGTGATGTGGAGCGGCATTTTTTCCGCAAGCTGGTTCAGGACGGCATCCATGTGAAAATAGAGAGCAACCGTTCGTCCGAATTGCAATAACACATGTTCTGATACAGTATATTCGAGGTAAACATCAAATCATAATTTAAGAAAGGAAATTCTATGTCATACTGTGTAAACTGCGGCGTGGAGCTGGAGGCCTCCCTGCGGGAATGTCCGCTGTGCCACACGCCTGTTATCAATTTAAAAGAAGCGGGCAAAGAGTATCCCCCTTCCCCCTATCCCGTCGATAAAGGGCAGGTGGAAGTCGTGAAAAGAAAGGATCTCGGCGTCCTGCTCTCGGTTGTGCTGACCGCCACAGGCGCCACCTGCCTGTTGTTAAATCTGCTGGTATTCGACCGGTCTCTCTGGTCTCTTCTGGTGATCGGCATCTGCATCTGCCTGTTTGTTTTCACCTTCCCGATGGTCTACTACAGCAAAATGCCGCTCTTCGTCTCCCTGTTTGCGGACGGGATGGCTGTGGCGCTCTATCTGTACATGATCTCCTATCTCACCCCCTCCACCACATGGTTCTGGGAGCTGGGGCTGCCCATTGTTGCACTCGTCACGACGGGCATGGAGGTCTTTACCCTGCTGGCCAAAAAGGTTCCTTTTACGATTCTTTCGGGTGCGCTGTGCCTGTTTATCGAGATTCCGCTGTTCTGCTCTGCTCTGGAGCTGATGATCCGCCGGATGATTCAGTCTCCTCTGCGGCTGACTTGGTCGGCCGTAGTGCTGACCGTCTGCGTCATCATCGACGTAGCCCTCGTCACGATCCTCGTAAAAAAACGCCTGCGCAACGAGGTGCGCAGACGCCTTCACTTCTAAGTATTTATTTACTGTACCGCTCTTCCGCGTCTTCCAAAGACCGGTATCCGTAAAAAGCGGTTTCATTGGCGATGGTCTGTTTTAACAGGTTCTCGCCTTTTTCTTTGGCTTCCTCCGTCTCCTTTAAGATCAGTGAAAGCGTCTTCATGGAATAGGTGTAAAGCTCGCCGCGAAGATAACTCTCCATAGAGGAACCAGCCATAATGCCGTCCTCCGCGGTAGTTGCCACCCTGCCCCGCTTTCGCAGGTTCGGGTACTCCTCTGTCATCCTTGCGTCCCACTCCAGATTGACCGCGATGATCCGTTCTGCAATTTCCTTCTTTTCGGACACGTCGGGAAGATGCTTCTTAATTTCCTCATACTCCTCCGGGTAGGTGCTCTCCATCATAAAACCGTACTTCTCAAAAATCGGGTTTCTGCCTTCCCTGACCGCCTCATGGCAATCCGCCTGATAGCTCAGAAGCACCTCGTCGGAGTAGACCATCCACTGACTCATACGCATTTTAAAGAACGTATCCGGATCATCCTGACAGGAGGCCCTGCCGCCTGTATTGTAGACCTGCTGGAATAACTCCCACTCCATCTGCGCAATGTCAAATATCAACTGTTCCCGTTCGCTGACCTGTGTCACGATATCCTGCCCCTTTCGTTGTATGACTGCTGTTTTTGCGGCTCGGCGTCGTCCTCTTCCTCTCTGCCGCAGCAATGCAGCCTTCAGCTTCCCTGCTACTCTGCGTCCTCCACGGCCGTCACGTATGTCATCATTTCTCCGGGCGTATACCCGGCCAACGCTTCCGTATAGGACGCATGTGAGGTGACAAGCGTCTCTCCCTCCACCGTTATGTACATCGCATCGGCTTGATAGTTGGCCGTGAACGTATTGACTATGGAAGAAATAATAATGCACTCTGCCTCCACGGACATGGTCATGAGATACTCGCTAAAGCTCCCGGAAAGATCCAGATATATAAGCTTTCGCCCGTCCTCTTCCCGCTCTTCCATGGAGAGCGCCTTCGTGTCTAAAAGCGGCACTATATTATGCCTCGCCAGCGCGCTCAAAAGTACATCCGGCGTAATCCGTTCCGCTGTGATTACCTCCTCGGTCAGACCGGAATCCATATCTCTGCCATAGCAGATTACCGTAGCCTTTTCCCGTTCTTCGTTTTCCTCCTGTGTCCTGTCACTCTCTTTGGCAGGCTGATCCGTCTGCGTCTTCTCTTCCTGCGTCTGTGCTTCTTCTCCGGTCTCCTCTTCCAACAAATATTCCAAGGAATTTACCAGCATATCTTTCGATGACATTTCCGGCACGACGATCTCTCCCGTCGTCACCGCAGCGTCCGCCGCCCTGCCGCAGGCCGTCAACAGCATGACAGCCAGAAGCGCAAGCGCCGCCATGTTTCTCATTTTCATAGTTTTCCTCCCCGAATGCAAATCCTTTGAATCGCTTTATTTTATCACACCGCATCCGAAAAGTAAATTGACTATTTATGCCTTCACCGCGCATCCCGACTTAATCACCTCAAGAAGTGTAAATTCCCCGTCTGTTATCAGAATATCCGCACGCCGTCCTGCCAGCAGCATACCACACTCTTCCTCGAGCCCGACGGCCTCTGCCGGATTGCGCGTAGCGGCCCTGACGGCCTCCTCCTTCGGAACCCCCATCCGGATCGCCGTTCTCATACATCCGAACAGATTGGTTGCGCTGCCCGCAATGGTGCCATCTTTCAATAACGCTCGGTTGCCCTTGACGGTTACAGGCTGGCCGCCCAGCGCGTACTCCCCGTCTTCCATGCCGGTCGCCATCATGCTGTCACTGACCAAAACCATCCGCTCTGCTCCGAAAAGTTTAAACGTGCTCTTCACCACGCACGGATGGATATGGATACCGTCGCAGATCAGTTCTACTTTTGTGTCCTCATTCTCCGCCGCCGCACCGATCACACCCGGCTTTCTGTGGGTAAATGGCGGCATCGCATTGTACAAATGGGTCACATGATGTGCCCCCTCCTCCATCGCCGCCTTGGCCGTCTCATAGTCGGCACAGGTGTGAGCAATGGAAAAGCGGAAATCGTCTCTGCACTCACGGATGCATTCCATCGCACCCTCTGTCTCCGGCGCGATCGCCACCATGCGGATCATTCCCTTCGCCGCCTGCTGCAGTTTCTCAAGCATCTGTCTGTCCGGCGTTCTGATATAAGCCGGATTCTGCGCGCCCTTTTTCTCCTCGGAAATAAAAGGTCCTTCCAGATATATGCCGCGCAGGACATCCTTTAAAGGAATATTTTCCTCCAGAACTTCCGTCTCCGCCGCCTCCGCGCCTGCCGCACAGATGCCAAGAAGCATCTCCTCGGAAAGCGTCATGGTGGCCGGACAGATTGTGGTAGTGCCATGGGTCATCTCATAGGACGCGATGGCGCGCACCGCCTCTGTCGTACCGTCGCAGAAATCATAGCCCGCACAGCCATGAAAATGAATGTCAACCAGACCGGGAAGAATATATGTCTGCGCCTCTTTCTCCGTAAGCGCGCTCTGTTCACAGCGCTCCACCTTCTCAATCCGTTCCCCTTCTATGACAATTTCACCCGCTTCAAAACACATCTTATCGGTGTAAACCATTCCTCTGATTATACGCATACCACACTCTCCCTTCTCTAGAAGCCTGCAAGCGCCGCCTCATCCCCAACCAGAATCACATCACTGTGAAGCTGTAATACAGACGCCTGCACTTCGGGGGTAATCGGCCCCTGGAACGCTTTCTTCACGATCTCACGCTTGCCTTCGCCGGTGACGATCACCACAATCTTCTTCGCCTGCATAATAGACCCGATACCCATAGTATACGCTTCTGTGGGCACTTCATCCATAGAATTGAAAAAACGCGCGTTGGCTTCTCTCGTGGTATCCGAGAGGGTCACACAGTGGGTCTCCTTCTCAAAGGTGCTTCCCGGCTCGTTAAAGCCGATATGGCCGTTGTGTCCGAGTCCCAAAATCTGCAGATCGACACCGCCATGTACTTTTATGATCTCCTCATAGTCCCTGCACGCCTTGTCCTTATCCGGCTCAAGCCCGTCAGGCACATAGGTATTTTTCTTGTCAATGTTAATGGAATCAAACAGATGGGTGTTCATAAAATACCGGTAACTCTGGTCATTTTCCGGTGAAAGACCTCTGTACTCATCCAGATTGATGCTGTGAACCTTCGAAAAGTCAAGATCTCCCTGCTCATATCTTCTGATCAGTTCCTCGTAGGTGCCGATGGGCGTAGAACCCGTCGCCAGTCCCAGCACACAATCAGGCTTCATAATCACCTGCGCCGAAATAATGTTCGCGGCCACACGGCTCGCATGGTTGTAATCCTTTGCACAATAAACTCTCATCCTTTACCTCCGTTCTGCTCCGTTCCCCAGTGGGTATTTCGATACTCCCCGGCAGACATTCCCTCCATCTTCTTAAATACACGGGAGAAATGCGCCAAATCCTGAAATCCCACCTGCTCTGCCACATCGCAGATTCTCAGGGACGGGTCCTTTAACAGTTCCTTCGACTGATCCATGCGGGCGCCGTTTAAGATATCGGAAAAAGTCTTTCCGGTATGCTTATTTAGTAGTTTCGACAAATGCCACTGGCTGACGTACACCTGATCCGCCACATCGGAAAGACGCAGCTTCTCTCTGGAATTTTCCCTGATGTACTCCAGCGCGTTTTTCACGATAAAGCTGTTCGCCTCGCCGTTTTCCTCCTCCGTCCCCAGAGTCGTTCCGGTCTCATCCGCCTGCCCGTATTCCTCCGCTTCCTCCACCGGCAAAGCTGCGGGCAGACCCAGCAGATCCAGACGCGCCGTCACAGCGGCAATCGCTTCTTCCAGTTCATTCATTTTAGAAGGTTTCAGTAAGAATCTGGCCACGCCCAGCTCGATCGCCCTTCTCGCGTACTCAAATTCCCTGTAACCCGTCAGGATGATAAGCTGCATTTCGGAAAACTCCGATTTCAGACCCGCGATCATTTTCAATCCGTCCATCTTCGGCATACAAATATCCGTAATTACGATATCCGGCCTCTTTTCGCGGATCAACTCCATCCCTTCCTTCCCGTCGCCTGCAGTGCCTGCCACCTGACAATTCCACTTCTCCCATGCAATTGTCTTAGACAATCCTTCTACGATCAATGGTTCATCATCGATAATTGCCACTTTGTACATGACCATCCCCCACATGGTATCACTATTCTAATGATACCCAAATTTCTTCCAATTGTCTATTCCTTCTTTTATCCTATCCCATATACACATTTCCAATCCGTCACGGAAAACGCTGCTTTTCAGGCATTCTCCTGCGTGAGCCGAAGTTGCTTTGCAACTCCTAGAGTTTCTTGGCGTCCCGTCCCATGGCGGAACGTCTTTAGAACCCCTCCTCACGCTAGCCTTTGACTGCTCCCGCGGTCATACCCTTGATGATCTGCTTCTGCAGACAACAGTACACGATAATGACGGGAACGATGATCAGCGCTACCACAGCCGCCATCAGACCGTAGTCGGTTCCCTCCTTGGCGCTGATACTGTTGAGCATCATGGTGATACTGTACATATCCGGTCTCCTCAGGAAGAAGGACTGGGTAAACAGATCGTTGTAGCTCCAGAGGAAGGAGAAGATTGCCACCGTCGCAAAAGAGGGCTTTGTCAGCGGCATAACTACCTTAAAGTAAATCTGGAACGCGTTGCAGCCCTCCATGTAAGCCGCCTCCTCCAGCTCTATGGGCAGCCCCTTGACATAACCGGTTAAAACAACCATAGCGAAGGCCATATTGCCCGCTATCTGCGGCAGGATAACCGACAGCATATTGAGGAACCAGCTTCCCGTGTTGGCGATGCCCCATTTAAATTCCATCTGATACACCGAAATAACTGTCGCAAATGCCGGAAACATCATGGCGCCGACCACGAGGGAATTCAGCAGGTTCGAGCCGCGGAACCTGTATCTGGCAAGAGCGTAAGCGCCCATGCCCGCAAGCAGCACCACCATCAGCGCCACCATAGTGGAGATAAACAGGCTGCTCTTATATGCCCCGAAAATATCCGTCGTCTCAAACGCTTTTCTGAAGCTTGCCGTTGTAAACAGATCTCCCACCGGAAGCGCGAAAGAGTTCTCCAGAATCTTATTTTTTGCCTTGAACGCGTTCTGTATCACCCAGAGTATCGGGTAGACCGTTGTCAGCGCCCAAATAATCAAAATCACATACACCACGATCAGTCCGGGGGACATCTTATTTTTCTTTGTCATAGTCTTTCCCTCCTCCTAGTAATCTTTCTCTCGAAAAATCGCAGTGACAACCTTAGCGAGCACCACGCCAAGCGCCACGATCAGAACCGCCAGCGCCGCGCCGTAATCCACGTTCTTGGTCTCCATCGTATGATAGTACATGTAAGTACCGGTCAGGAAAGTCGTCTTAAGCGGCATCCCCTTGGGGAACATTACCCACGGCAGATCGAACACCTTGAGCGCGCCGGTAACCGCCAGAACGCTGCAGGTACAGATCACATTGTGGAGCATCGGAATCGATATGTAGCGCACCCGCTGCAGGGCTGTCGCGCCGTCGATTGTGGCCGCCTCGTACAGCTCGTCGGAAATGTTGTTCAGTCCCGTAACAAGGATGACAAAGTAGAATCCCACATACTGCCACATAACCGGCGCCATCATTGTGACAAGAGCGATTCCTTCCGCCTTCCAGTCCGTCAAATCCTGCTTGCCGAGCATTTCAAGCACCTGGTTGACCATACCTTTGTCGCGAAGGAAGATCAGGTTAAACATCAGACCTAAGGCCGTCGCGGAAATCACGATAGGGAAGAAATAGAGCGTTCTGAAAATCTGTTTTCCCCTGCCGATATTGTCCACCATAAGCGCCAATATGATGGCGATTCCAACCTGTCCCACCAGCGTGACAACCATCATGATGATCGTGTTTTTTACGGAGGTCCACACATGCGGATCGTGCAGCATCTCCTCATAGTTGGTATACCATGGCGTGTTAAACTCTGTCGCCGCCGCGCCAAGCTGCTTTAAATGCATAAAACTGTTGATAACTGTTTTAAAAAACGGATAATAGAGAAACAGCACCATGAACAGAAACGCCGGAAAAAGAAACACCAGCGCCGGCTTTTTATTGCGATAAATATTAGCTCCCATAAGCCACCTCCACACTTTTTCAGAAACTTTTTTTCAAAAGGGGCAGGGTAATCCCCAATGTCATTTAGATAAGGACGATGCAAAGAACAGTGTATGTAGAAATATGTACCCTGTTCTTTTTTTGTATAAT
>CAMTMP010000016.1 GCA_947073545.1 uncultured bacterium | reverse complement strand
GTGTCGGAGAATAGTACGGAGGACACGGCGGAAGAGAGCGTGTCGGAGAATAGTACGGAGGACACGGCGGAAGAGAGCGTGTCGGAGAATAGTACGGAGGACACGGCGGAAGAGAGTGTGTCGGAAAACAGTGCGGAGGACACGGCGGAAGAGAGTGTGTCGGAGAATAGTACGGAGGACACAGCGGAAGAGAGTGTGTCGGAGAATAGTACGGAGGACACGGCGGAAGAGAGTGTGTCAGAGAATAGCGTGTCGGAGAACACCACGCATGTGGACAGCATGTCGGCGGCAGCAGACGGCATCAGAGCTTCCGTACCGCCCACATCGCCGGTGATTAAGAGCGTTGTGCCAAAGGATACCACGGCCGAGATCCGGTTTACCCATCTGCTGGTGGGAGAGCAGAGTGCAGGAATCCGGTATGAGGCGCTCTTGACGGATGAGGTGAGCGGGGCGAAACGGACGATTTCCGAGACTGACGCAGAGACGGTGACAAAGGATGGTTTTGACGGGATAACGATAAATACCTTTCGACTTGGCGGCCTTTCTGCCAATAAGAAATATTCCGTTATTTTACAGGCCAAATATGTTGGTGAGGCGGAGTCGGCCGCTTCCGCAAAGAAAGCGTTTGCCACCAAAAAGGATATGCTTGCAACGGACAAGACCATGAAAATCCGGTATGCCGATGTGGAAGAACTGAAGAACGACCGGACCAGGAAACCGGTGGAAGTGCCGACGGACGGGGTGGTGATGAAATCGGGAGACAGTTGTGCATTGTACGCGCAGGTGAGCAGGCTGATGCGGGCCGTGGAGACGGATAAACTGAAATGGACGGTGACACCCCTTTCAGAGGGCCTGCCGAAGAACGGCCTGAAGGTCAAGGCAGGCAAGTCCACCTATGAGGCCGTATTGACCGCGCGGACGCCGGGCAGTTATCAGGTGACGGCCACAAATACGCTTTCGAAAGAAGAGGCGGTGTGCTTTCAAGTGACGGTGAAGTAGAGAGGCTTTTCCTGCTTTAAAATTTTCGCAAGACAAGAGGAAAGATTTGGTGTAAAATGGTAACACTGATAAAAAAGGAGGGTCTGTTATGGATTTGAAAGGGTCAAAGACGGAAAAAAACCTGCTGGCAGCGTTTGCCGGGGAATCTCAGGCGTACACGAAGTATACTTATTATGCGTCAAAGGCAAAGAAGGACGGCTATGTGCAGATGGCGAATATTTTCGCGGAGACGGCGGCAAACGAAAAAGAACATGCCAAGATCTGGTTTAAGTATCTGCACGGCGGCGCTATTCCGGAGACGAGAGAGAATCTGCGGGACGCGGCCGAGGGTGAAAATTACGAGTGGACGGATATGTACGCGGGATTTGCGGAGGATGCGAGAAAGGAAGGCTTTGAGGAACTTGCCCTGCTCTTTGAAGGTGTGGCAAAGATCGAGAAGGAGCACGAGGAGAGATACCGCAAGCTGATCCAGAACATGGAGGATGGCGTCGTATTTTCCAAGGACGGCGACTGCGTATGGCAGTGCTTAAACTGCGGTCATATCGTGATCGGCAAGAAAGCGCCGGAGCTTTGCCCCGTGTGCAAGCACCCCCAGTCCTATTTTCAGGTGAAGCCGGAGAATTACTAGAACGAGAGAAAAGACAGTCCGCCGGGCTGTCTTTTTTTTGATACATAACATGTGTTTTTTGAAACTTTAATTGTCAAGAAAACAGCAATGTGGTATGATACCACCGTATTGTATCTCGTTTGTAACTATTTCAGTACAGGCACAGGCATTTACCGCACAGACCATAAGAACAGGACGTGAATGTGAAGGTACGGAACGGTTACCTCGTATGAGAATAATAACAGGAGGATTGTACCATGAAAAATGAAAAGACCTATGAACTTGTGCTTACGGCACTGTTCACCGCCATAATTGTGATTATGGCATTCACACCGCTGGGATATATCCCGCTTGTAGTCATCAATGCGACGATTATTCACATCCCGGTGATCCTTGGAGCGCTATTTCTCGGACCGAAGAAAGGTGCATTTTTAGGATTCGTATTTGGACTCACCAGCTTAATCAACAACACAGTAAAGGCAGCTACGGCTTCGGCGTTTGTGTTTTCGCCGGTTTTAGCCTATCAGGTTGCAGGGGTGTCGGGTATCTTTAAGAGCCTGTACATCTGTTTTGTGCCGCGTATTTTAGTCGGCGTGGTTCCCTATTTTGTATGGCTCCTGATCCGCCGGATCGTGAAGGGCGATAACAAGGCGGGGAAGATTGTTGTGGATTTAATGGCATCTGTTATATTATATATCTCCGTCAGGGCGTTTTTGATGCGGCTGTTCCCGGAGGCGCTCAGCGCAGTAGTCTGCACGGTGATCGGCCTGGCAGCGGGCGCAGCGCTCATGGCAGTGCTGACTGCGGGCGGCATGAAGAAAGCATCCGCCAATATTGCGATCTCCTATGCGGGACTTGCAGGCGCTTTTACCAACACGCTCTTTGTGATGAGCGGCATTTTCATTCTGTATAAGGACGACTACGCGAATGCTATGGGCGTGGCTGGCGATGCGGTGTTGGACGTCATCATGGGCGTGGTGGCATTCAACGGCGTGGTGGAAGCTGTGGTCGCGGCTGTCATTGTGACGGGCGTTGGTCTGGCGCTGACCAGAGTGAAGCCTTTGTATGCGAATAAGGGGCACGAGGCAGAGGACGCTGCGCTGCTGGCAGCGAGAAAGATCTGATAAACAAAATAAATAAAATATATGCAAACGTCCGACGAAAACGGACGAGGAGCGCGAAAGCGCGGGTTTGCGAGTACAATACAAAAAGGCAGGGAAGAGGCATGATTTTAGCAGTTGACATCGGCAATACAAACATTGTCATCGGTTGTATGGACGGAGAGAAGGTGTGCTTCGTGGAGCGCGTCTCCACCAACCAGGCGAACACGGAGCTGGAATATGTAGTAGAATTTCGGGCGTTATTTGATCTCTACCGCATCGGTGTGGAGGACATCACCGGGAGCATTATCTCCTCCGTCGTGCCTCCCCTCAACAATATCGTGAAATCCAGTCTGGAAAAGCTGTTTCACAAGACCCCGCTTGTGGTGGGGCCTGGGCTTAAGACAGGCTTAAATATTCTGATGGACAACCCGGCGCAGCTCGGCTCGGATCTGGTCGTCAACGCGGTGGCGGGACTGCACTATTACGGCGCGCCGATCATTATGATCGACATGGGTACGGCCACGACCATCAGCGTGGTGGATGAGAAGAAAAACTATATCGGCGGCATGATTCTGCCGGGGGCAAAGGTTTCTTTGGATTCACTCGTAAACCGCACGTCACAGCTTCCGCGCATCAGTCTGGAACCGCCGAAGAAAGTGATTGGCAGAAACACCATCGACTGTATGAAGAGCGGTATCGTGATGGGACAGGCGGCATGTCTGGACGGTATGATCGAGCGGATTTACGACGAGCTTGGATACGAAGCGCAGGTGGTAGCTACGGGCGGACTTGCGGGGAGCATCGTGCCTCACTGTAAAAGAAAAATCGTGTGCGACAATGAGCTTACCCTGAAAGGGCTGGGGCTGATTTATCGCAGGAATATGGAATAATAACAAGCGTTATAATCGGATTTCGGCTTGTCGCAATATATTTTAGAAGCGGGCCGGACAGGCGGATTGTGGGAGGAAACAGATGTTATTAAAAGGAAAGCACATTGTCTTAGGGGTAACGGGCAGTATCGCGGCTTATAAGATCGCATCACTTGCCAGTATGCTTGTGAAGAAGCAGGCGGATGTGACGGTGATTATGACGCGAAATGCCACGAACTTTATCAATCCTATCACCTTTGAGTCTCTGACAGGGAACAGATGTCTGGTCGACACCTTTGACCGGAATTTTGAGTTTCAGGTGGAGCACGTGTCGCTGGCGAAGCGGACGGATGTCTTTCTTGTAGCCCCGGCTTCCGCCAACGTGATCGCCAAGGCGGCCCATGGGATTGCGGACGATATGCTGACTACCACGCTTCTGGCCTGCCAGTGTCCGAAGATTTTTGCGCCGGCGATGAATACAAGAATGTATCAAAATCCGATTGTGCAGGATAATATAAGTACGCTTAAGGACTACGGCATGGAGGTGGTTGTTCCGGCCAGCGGTTATCTGGCGTGCGGAGATACAGGGGAAGGCAAAATGCCGGAGCCGGAAGTTTTGTACGAGTCGGTTTTGCGGGCGCTTGTACCCAAAGATCTGGCAGGGAAAAAGGTGCTTGTCACTGCCGGGCCGACACAGGAAAAGCTGGACCCGGTGCGGTATATCAGCAACCATTCCACAGGAAAAATGGGATATGCCGTTGCGGCCGCGGCGGTGCGCCGCGGTGCAAATGTGACACTCGTGTCGGGAAAAGTGGAACTGACTCCGCCCATGGGCGTACAGGTGGTGCCTGTCGTCTCTGCGTCGGATATGGCACAGGCAGTCAAGGATGCGGCTGCCAAGCAGGATATCATAATCAAGGCGGCGGCGGTGGCGGATTACCGTCCGGCGGTGGCGGCGGATGAGAAAATGAAGAAGAAGGAAGGGGAGCTGTCTGTCTCGCTTAAGCGCACGGAGGACATTCTTTCGTGGCTTGGTGAAAATCGTAGGGCGGGGCAGATTTTATGCGGGTTTTCCATGGAGACGGAGCATCTGCTGGAAAATTCCCGGGCCAAGCTGGAGAAGAAAAAGGTTGACATGATTGTGGCCAATCATTTGAGACAGGAAGGCGCGGGGTTCGGTACGGACACCAATGTGGTGACCTTGATTACAAAGGATGGGACGGAAGAACTGCCGCTTCTTTCTAAGGAGGAAGTGGCGGACAGGCTGCTGGACAGGCTTATGTCTCTGTAATACAGATGACGGCAGGAGGCATAGCGTGAGAAGAACTTCTAATCGCTCACAGCGGAGGCTGATTTCGCAAAGTCGGCATAACTGACTTGGAAGTTCTATGACCCACGCAGGAGAATGCTTGAAATGCGGCAGTCTCCGCACGGATTTGAGTCACAGTGAAGCTGTGACATGGAGGTTGGTATGATTCAGGATTTGACGGAGGGAGAGTCGCAAAAGACTTTAATCAAGTACACGCTGCCCATGTTTATCAGCGTGGTGTTTCAACAGCTTTATAATATGGCAGACAGTATGATTGCCGGAAAGTTTGCGGGTGAAGATGCACTGGCGGCGGTGGGGGCCTCCTACCCGATTACCATGATCTTTATGGCGGTAGCGGTGGGGAGCAACATTGGCTGTTCGGTGGTGTTATCCCAGCTTTTCGGGGCGAAGACGTATGAGAAGGTGCGCACGGCCGTGACGACAATTCTGCTTACGGGAACGGTTCTCTCGGCGGTTCTGACAGTGGCAGGGCTTCTTACTACCCCGGCGATGATGCATATGATACGGACGCCCGAAAATATTTTTGGGGACGGAGCGCTTTACTTGAAGATTTACATAGGCGGCTTTGTCTTTCTTTTTTTGTATAACGTGACCACGGGCATGTTCAACTCGCTGGGGGATTCCACAACGCCGCTCTATTTTCTGATCGGCTCGTCGCTTGGAAACATCGCGCTGGATTTTCTGTTTGTTGCCGGTTTTTCATGGGGTGTTGCCGGTGTGGCGTGGGCTACTTTTATCGCTCAGGGAATCGCCTGTGTGCTTGCGCTTGTCACCTTTGCTAAGAGGCTGGGAGGCGTTTCGTACGAGGGGAAACCGCCGCTTTTCTCATGGACGCTCTTAAAAAAAATCGGCCTGATTGCGGTGCCGAGTATTTTACAGCAGAGCTTTGTGTCTGTCGGCAACATTTTTATTCAGGGGCTGGTCAATTCATACGGCTCCGGCGTGATCGCCGGATACTCGGCCGCCATCAGACTAAATACCTTCGTCATCACGGGCTTTACCACGCTTGGAAACGGCGTTTCCGGTTTTACGGCCCAGAACCTTGGCGCGGGCCGTAGAGAGCGGATCAGAGAGGGGCTTTATGCGGGGCTTAAGATGGCGCTTCTCGTGGCGCTGCCCTTTTCCTTCGCCTACTTCTTTTTCGGGCAGGCCATGATGCGGCTCTTTCTGGAAGATACGGGCAGCGGCGCCCTGCAGACGGGTATGATGTTCCTTCGGATCGTGTCGCCCTTTTACTTTTTGATCTCGGTTAAGCTGGTGGCGGACGGTATGCTGCGGGGAGCGGAGCGTATGAGGCAGTTTATGGCGGCCACCTTTACGGATCTGATCCTGCGCGTGATTCTCGCCTTTATCTTTTCAGGATTCTGGCGGGACACGGGCATCTGGCTGTCATGGCCTGTGGGCTGGGTTATTGCCACCGTGATGTCGTGGATATTCTGCCGGGGGATGCTTGGAAAAAGAAAGGCGGATGCCTGAGCTAAGGAAGGCCGGGCCGGAATAAAAGGGGAAAGATATGGGATAATAACGCAGGTGGCGGGGATATGACGCGGCATGTCCTGCATGAAATATTCGGAAAGAGGATGGAATATGAGAATCGGAACAGGGTACGACGTACACAAGTTAGCGGAAAACAGGAAATGTATTATCGGCGGGGTGGAGATTCCCTATGAGAAGGGGCTTCTCGGTCATTCCGACGCGGATGTGCTGATACACGCCGTTATGGACGCGCTTTTAGGGGCTGCGGCGCTGGGGGATATCGGAAAGCATTTCCCGGACAGCGATTCCGCCTACAAGGGGATTTCATCCGTAAAGCTTTTGGAGCACGTGGCGGTGCTCCTTACGGAAAACTTGTTTTTGGTGGAAAACATCGACGCCACGATCATCGCGCAGGCACCAAAGATGCGACCCCACATTGACCAGATGCGGGCGAACATTGCAGGCGCACTCGGCATAGAGGTGTCTCAGGTGAATGTGAAGGCGACCACCGAGGAGGGGCTTGGATTTACCGGTAAGGGTGAGGGTATTTCCGCACAGGCGGTTTGTCTGCTCGTAAGTCCCAGAGAACTGTACAGCGAGGATGTGGCGAAAAATTGCGGCGCCTGTGGGGGCTGTCCGCGCGGCGCGGCGGGGAAATAGAAAGAAAACGCCCGGTTTCCCGGAACAAGGAAGATCTGTTTGTCATTTCATTGCCCTTCGGAGTTTCGTCTTGATTCTCTGGAGGGCGTTGTCCGTGGACTTGTCGTCCCGGCCAAGGACTTTTGCGATCTGCTGGTAGCGCATCCCCGTCAGGTACAGGTCCAGCACCTGTTTTTCAAAACTGCTCAGTTCCCGTTCTATGAGCATTTCCAGCCTGTCTACATTTTCTTTATCTATGACAAGTTCCTCAGGATTTAAGCCGGAGCCGGAGGCAAGCACGTTGACAAGCGCCTCCTCCTCGCCGCCTTGTCCCTCGGAGGCATTACCGTAAAGAGAGATATAATTGTTTAAAGGGATATGCTTCTGTCTTCTGGAGGCCTGCACCGCCGTGTACATCTGCCGGGAGACGCACAGATCCGCGAAGGTGAAAAAGCTGGCGTCCCGGCCGCTGTCGTAGTCTCTGATCGCCTTAAACAGTCCGATCATACCTTCCTGAATCAGATCCTCGCTGTCCGCGCCGAGGATGTACATGGATTTCGCCTTGCTTCTGACCAGATTTTTGTACTTATTCATAATGTGGTCCGTGATTCTAGGTTCGCCGTCCCGCAGACGGATCAGAAGTTCTTCGTCGCTGTACCTTGTGTAATCTTCGCGCATAGTTTCTCCGTTAATTAAAAAATGGAAAAAACCCCGTTCTGAACCGACGGGGTTTAGAAAGCTGCTGACGGGAATCGGACCCGTGACCTCCGCACTACCAATGCGACGCTCTACCGACTGAGCCACAGCAGCCTGAGACAAAGGACATGCCTTCTGTCACCGTGTATTAGTTTATCAAAAAGAAAAAAAGTTGTCAATACACAAAATTGATTGATTTTTTTGGCGTGTTTTAGCAGTTCTCACAAACAAATTACTCGTTTTTGGTGTTCATTTAGCAATATTTGTTTAACCCAGAGCAAGAAGTGTAAAGAATAAACAAATATAACTGAATAAAATAGAGGTACGCTATCAAAATACACAGGATAGTGGTACAAAAAACGTGTAAAAGAAAAGGAGGATGAAAGATGAAAAAGTTTTTAGCATGTATGTTGTGCGGCTGTATGGCAGCGTCTCTTTTGACGGGCTGCGGCGGCGGCAGCAGTGCACCGGCGGCGGATTCCGGTGACGGCGGGGCGGCAGCAGAGGCTCCTGCAGCGGATGCGGGTGATTCCGGGAGTGAGGCTCCTGCAGCGGATGCGGGTACATCCGGCGGCGGCGCTGATACGATCAATGTGTGGGCGTTTACCGATGAGGTGCCGGGCATGATTGAGAAGTATATCGAGGCGCATCCCGAATTCGGTTACAAGATTAACACCACAATTATTGCGACTACAGACGGCGCATACCAGCCCGCGCTCGATCAGGCGCTGGCAGCAGGCGGTGCGGAAGCTCCCGACCTCTACTGCGCTGAGGCAGCATTCGTTTTGAAGTATACGCAGGGCGATGCAAGCCAGTATGCGATGCCTTACGCTGATATGGGCATTGATGTGGATGCGAAGTTAAAGGAAGCGGATATTGCACAGTACACGGTTGATATCGGAACCAACACCGACGGACAGCTGGTAGGTCTCGGTTATCAGGCAACGGGCGGCGCATTTATTTACCGTCGTTCCATTGCTAAGGATGTATGGGGCACAGATGATCCGGCTGAGATCGAGAAGAAGATCGGCCCCGGCTGGGATCAGTTCTTTACGGCAGCGGAAGATCTGAAGGCAAAGGGCTACGGCATTGTATCCGGAGACGGTGATATCTGGCATGCAGTCGAGAACAGCTCTGACCAGGGATGGATCGTTGACGGCAAGCTCACCATCGATCCGAAGCGTGAAGAGTTCCTTGACCTCTCCAAGAAGTTAAAGGACAACGGTTACCACAATGATACACAGGACTGGCAGGATGCATGGTTTGCTGATATGAAGGGCGAAGGCGAGAAGGGTATCTTCGGTTTCTTCGGACCCGCATGGCTGATCAACTACACCATGGCGCCTAACTGCGGCGGTGCAGCCGTAGGCGAAGGTACATACGGTGACTGGGCAGTCTGCACGCCTCCCATCGGTTTCTTCTGGGGCGGCACATGGATTCTTGCAAACAAGGATTCCCAGAAGGCGGAAGCGGTCGGCAAGATCATCGAGTGGATCACGCTGGACAGCTCTGAGGAAGGTTTACAGTATAAGTGGGCGAACGGTACCTTAAACGGTGAAGGCGGCACAAAGGATGCGGTGGCAAGCGGCACGGTTATGACCAAGTCCGACGGTTCCATTGATTTTCTTGGCGGACAGAACATGTTTGAGGCATTCGTTCCGGCGAACCAGTATGCGAAGGGTACCAACCTGACACAGTACGACGAGACCATCAACCAGTACTGGAGAGACCAGACTCGTGAGTATACATCGGGCAACAAGTCCCGTGAGCAGGCAATTGCTGACTTTAAGCAGCAGGTAGCTGACAATCTGGACGTTATCGTAGAGTAATGAAACATCACACAGAGCAATCATAATAACTGTTATGGCAGGGCGGACACATTAGCGTCCGCCCTGCTGAAATGAAGAGTAATATAAATGATTGCGGGAAGGTGGGGAAGGATGAAAAGTAAAAAACCGGGTTATGACAGATATGCGAAATACGGCTATATATTCAGCATTCCGTTTGTGATCGCATTTTTATTATTTTCGTTATATCCGACCGTGTATACGGCGGTGATCGGATTTACCGATCTGAAGGGTCTGGGGAAGACGGATATTCATTTTCTGACAGACGACCTTTTCAGGAACTTTAAGACGGTATTGTCGAGTCCGTCATTTCAGCTGGCGTTCCGGAATACGGTAGTCATATGGCTTGCAAATTTTATTCCGCAGATGCTGCTCGCCCTTCTGTTAGCGGCGTGGTTTACAGATAAGAGGAGTAAGGTAAAGGGGCAGGGTGCGTTTAAGGTGCTGCTTTATATGCCAAATATCATTACGGCGGCGACGATCGCTATCCTGTTCAGCGGATTTTTCGGGTATCCGATGGGGCCGATCAACGATCTGCTCGTGCGGTTCGGATTCATCGATGCGCCTATAGAATTATTGAGAAGTAAAACTGTGGCGAGAGGCGTTGTGATCTTTATCCAGACATGGATGTGGTACGGATCCACCATGATTACGCTGATCTCCGGCATTCTGGGAATCAGCCCGGAAATATTTGAGTCGGCGGAGGTGGACGGCGCGAACCGCGTACAGACTTTCTTCTATATTACAATGCCCAACATTAAGACCATTCTTTTGTTTACGCTAGTTACGAGTCTGATCGGCGGTCTGAATATGTTTGATATTCCGAGACTGTTCCAGGACGGCAAACCGGACGACGCCACATTGACAACCAGCCTGTTTATCTACAAGCAGGCATTCAGCGGAAGCTATATGTACAACAGGGCGGCAGCTGCGAGCATGGTTATGTTCCTGATTATAGCGGTTCTCGCTGCAATGATGTTCTTTGTTATGCGGGACAAGGACGAGGCGCAGCTCAATAAACAGATCAGACAGCAGCAGAAGGCTTACGCGAAAAAAATGAAAGCCGGAAAGGAGAATGCATCATGTTAAAGAATAAAGAAAATCGTGTAATGAAGATTGTGATATATGTGGTATGCATCTTTCTGGCAGTTTTAAGTGTTCTGCCTTTCTGGATTATGATTGTGAACGCGACCAGATCCACGACGGAGATCCAGCAGCATGCAATCTCGCTGATACCGTCCTCCTATATGATGAACAACATCAAGATTCTGCTTGGCAAGAGCTTTAACCCTGCAGTCGGTTTTGCCAATTCGCTGATCATTTCCATAGGAGCGACCGCGCTGGCAATCTACTTTTCCTCGCTGACGGCATATGCGCAGGTGGCTTACAACTGGAAACTGCGGAACGTGTTTTTCAGCTTTATCATGGTAGTTATGATGATTCCGGCACAGGTGACGATGATCGGTTTCTATCAGATGGTTTATAAGATACATATGACGAACAGACTGTCCATGCTGATTCTGCCGGCCATCGCGTCACCGACAATGGTTTTCTTTATGAGACAGTACTTACAGCCGACGCTGTCCATGGAGATCGTACAGTCTGCCAGAATTGACGGCGCAAAAGAGTTTATGATCTTTAACAGGATTGTGCTCCCTATTATGAAACCGGCTATCGCTACGCAGGCGATTTTCAGTTTCGTGGCGAGCTGGAACAACCTGTTTACACCGCTTGTACTCTTGACGGACCAGAAGAAATATACCATGCCTATCATGGTCAGCCTGTTGAAAGGCGATATTTATAAGACCGAGTACGGCTCTGTCTATATGGGACTGACATTGACCGTGTTACCGCTCATCGTGGTATATCTGCTCCTGTCCAAGTATATCATAGCCGGTGTGGCGCTCGGCGGTGTCAAAGGATAATTTAGACTTCCTCGTGGCGCAGCTTGTTGCGGTATTCCGTGGGGGAACAGTTTGTGTATTTGCTGAAACAGCGGTTGAAGGTCGTCAGATTGTTGAAACCGCTGCAAAAAGCGATATCCGTAATGGGACGGTTCCTGTCTTCGGTGAGCAATGACTGCGCCGCCTGAATCCGTTTATAACACAGATAGTTGTGAAACGTGGTGTTGGTGTGCTGCTTGAACAGGCGGGTAAAATGGTATTTGGAAAAGCCGATATACTCCGCCGCCTGTTCCAGCGTCAGGTCGTCCGCGTAGTGGGTGTCGATAAAGTTGAGCAGGTTGGCGAACAGCGCGTAGTTTTCAGACTGTTTGTCAGCGGTGTTTTCAATGCTCTGATCCGCGTTCAGGAGGTAGTGATTGGCGCCGATGGCGGCAAAAAGTTCCAGCAGCACGGAGTAGATAGAGATTTCCCAGAAGACCTGGTGGGAGAAATAGAGATCGGCCATCCGCATCAGGGCGTCATAAACCTGCCGGTAAATTTCAGGGCGCAGGGCGGCGGTACACAGATAAGGCTCTATAAAGGCCGGGTTCAGCGCTTTGTAGTCCTGAAAGCATCGCAGCATTTCAATATCGATGAGATAGATAAAGCGTGCGCCAGAAGGCTTGCTGTAAAGCTCATGAAGCATATAAGGAGGAATGATCAGGATATCTCCCGGTTCCAACTTGTAGGTGCCGCTGTTTGTGGTAATGATATATTGATTTTCTGCGCAGACAATGATTTCCATGGCATTGTGGTAATGATTCGCATAACCTTCGGGCTGGGTATTGTACCAGATGCGCAGGTGGGATTCTGCGATATAGTCAACATACTCCCGAGAACCGCTTACGGATCGTTCTTTTGAGGTCTGGTTCAGACTGCTCGAAATTGAGGGGGGGGGGTAAAATTTTTCATGT
Source organism: uncultured bacterium (assembly GCA_947073545.1). Classification (GTDB taxonomy): domain Bacteria; phylum Bacillota; class Clostridia; order Lachnospirales; family Lachnospiraceae; genus UBA3282. The sequence goes on along the minus strand of CAMTMP010000016.1, from coordinate 68,362 downwards.
TTCACTTTATATACTCCTGTTATTTATAGGATGGGTATGGTATGATTACAGCGTCTATTATACTCTATGAAGAAAAAAGTCGCAACCGGACGATTTTTCCGGGTCAAAGTCCGGCAAAACCGGGCGGAAAGGATAAGGAAATATGACGAGAAAAGAGGCGAGACGCAGGGCAAAAGAATTAGTAGGTCAGATGACGGTGGAGGAGAGGGCTTCCCAGCTTCGCTATGACGCGCCGGCGATTGAAAGGCTTGGCGTGCCGGCCTACAACTGGTGGGGAGAGGCGCTTCACGGTGTGGCGAGAGCCGGCGTGGCGACCAGTTTTCCGCAGGCCATCGGTATGGCTGCCGCTTTCGACACGGAATTATTGCGAAAGGCCGGGGATGTGGCGGCAACGGAGGGCAGGGCAAAATATAATGCGTACTCGGCAGAAAATGACAGAGATATCTATAAAGGGCTGACGTTCTGGTCACCCAATGTGAACATTTTCAGAGATCCCAGATGGGGAAGAGGACAGGAGACATACGGGGAAGATCCCTATCTGACATCCAGACTGGGCGTGGCCTATGTGGAAGGGTTGCAGGGTGATGATGAAGACGTACTGAAATCTGCGGCATGTGCCAAGCACTTTGCGGTACACTCCGGGCCGGAGGCGGTGCGCCATGAGTTTAACGCTGTGGCCACAAAGAAGGATATGGCGGAGACTTATCTGCCTGCCTTTAAAGCCTGCGTGCAGGAGGCAGGGGTGGAGGCCGTGATGGGCGCCTACAATCGGACAAACGGGGAACCGTGCTGCGGCAGTAAGACGCTGATGCAGGATATTCTCCGGGGCGAATGGAAATTTGAGGGGCATTATGTGTCAGACTGCTGGGCCATTAAGGATTTCCATGAAAGGCATATGGTGACGCATACCATGGAGGAGTCGGCGGCGCTTGCCTTAAAGAGCGGCTGTGACATCAACTGCGGCGTGACATATCTGTATCTTCTGAAAGCCTTGGAGCAGGGGCTGGTGACGGAGGAAGAGATCACGGAGGCTGCTGTGCGCGCCTTTACGGCAAGATACCTTCTCGGACTGTTTGACGGAAGTAAGTACGATGAAATTCCCTATGAAAAGGTGGAATGCGAGGAACATCTGGAGGTAGCGCAGAAGCTCACAAGAGAGTCGGTGGTGCTGCTCAAAAACGACGGGGTCCTTCCGTTAAAAGATACGGAGGGAAAGACCATTGGTGTGATCGGGCCGAACGCGAACAGCAGGGAGGCGCTGGTCGGGAACTATCACGGCACTTCCTCGCGATATATTACGGTTTTAGAAGGAATACAGGATAAAGTCGGATATAGTACCAAGGTTCTCTATTCAGAAGGCGCGCACTTGTTTAAAGACCGGGTGGAAAATCTGGCATGGGAAAACGACCGTATTGCGGAGGCGGTTACGGTTGCGAAGCACAGCGATGTGGTGGTGCTCTGTGTGGGATTAAATGAGACGCTGGAGGGAGAAGAGGGGGATACGGGCAACAGCTATGCGTCCGGGGATAAGGATGATCTGCTTCTGCCAGCGCCCCAGAGAAAGCTCATGGAGGCGGTATTTACCGTGGGCAAGCCTGTGGTGGTATGTCTGATGGCGGGAAGTGCAATCGATCTTTCCGAAGCGCAGGAAAAGGCGGGAGCAGTTTTGCAGCTCTGGTATCCCGGCGCGAGAGGCGGAAAGGCGGTGGCGGATATTCTGTTCGGTGACTGCTCCCCGTCCGGAAAGCTGCCGGTGACTTTCTACCGCACGCTGGATGAGCTGCCGGATTTCGAGGACTACAGCATGAAGGGGAGAACCTACCGCTATATGGAGCAGGAGGCGCTTTATCCGTTCGGTTACGGACTGACTTACGGCGATGTGCAGGTGGAAAAGGCGGAAGTTGTCCGGGCGGATGAGAGGACAGGCGATATGACCGTGCATGTGACGGTGAAAAACGAGGGAGATACCGCCACGGGCGATGTGCTTCAGATCTATGTGAAGGATACGGCGTCACCCTTCGCTGTGCCAAATCACAGCCTTTGTGCGTTTGAGCGGGTCTTTCTGGAGGCGGGAGAGAGCAGGGAGATAGATGTGACCGTTTCCGGGGACGCTTTTCTTGCGGTAAACGAGGAGGGAGTCTTTGTCAAGGGCAGCGGCAAGTATCTGCTCTATGTGGGCACCGGGCAGCCTGATCGACGGACGGCTGCGCTTACTGGGAAGAAATGTGTGGAAATTGCTGTGCGTTAGGAACGGTTAAAGAATAAATCCTACCATCTGAACTGCTTAAATCTTTCGGTGAAGCATTGCCGCCAATCGGCGTACAAACGTGTGCCGTTCAAATAGAAATATGGGTGTATGGTATGTGGAGTAAAAAGTGCACAATACCATATCTTGTATATAGCGGTCGAGATTTTTATCTCTTCCGCTATATCTTGTTTTTATGGTTTGGTTATCATTATTTCGTCTATATTTTTCTGTAGAACAATTCCGTCCTGCCGGCTGCATTTTGGGGCGTCCCTTTTTAGGGCTGTCACATGGGAGGAATTGAAAATGACTGCATCCAAGGACGAATATTTAAAGGAAGCAGCGAAGACTATATTTCGGATGAGCGCTGATGAGAAAATCCGTAAACGGTGCCGGAATCGGGAGGAATATTATCAGGACCTGCGTAACTATGAGAGGAAAAAAGCGCGCGTGACAGAGGAAAAAGAGCGGGCTGTGCGCGATTATGAAAAGGCGGTAACTGAATACGAGTGCGGACGAAAAGCGCAGACTGATGAAATAGCGCGGCTTCGCGCAGGAATTGAGAGATGAAAGGGAAATAGCGGGAACATGGATAAGTAAGGTGAAGCGCGGGTTTTCTTGACAAAATGTCCTAAGTTGCATATTCTAAATATGGTAGAAAATTCTTGACGGCATTTTTTGCAGAAGGAGCAGTTCGATGGGCTTTATTGGCAATGTAAAGGAGGAAATCCGTATCATACGGGAGAGAGACCCGGCCATTCACTCGAACATGGAAGTTTTTCTTTATCCCAGCTTTAAGGTGATGTGCTATTACCGGCTGGCGCACAGGTTGTATCTGCGCCGCCATTACTTCTGGGCCAGATGGGTTTCCCAGAAGGGCGCGCGCAGGACGGGCATTGAAATACATCCGGGAGCGCAGATCGGCAAGGGTTTTTTTATTGACCACGGTCATGGCGTCATAATCGGGGAGACTACGGTGATCGGCGATAATGTGACGCTCTACCAGGGTGTGACGCTTGGGGGCACGGGTAAGGAGCAGGGGAAAAGGCATCCTACCATCGGCAATAACGTGATGATCAGCACTGGTGCGAAAGTCCTTGGTTCTTTCAAAATTGGGGACAACAGCAAGATCGGAGCGGGTAGCGTGGTGCTCAATGAAGTGCCGCCGGGATCCACAGTGGTGGGCGTGCCCGGGCGCGTGGTCAAGCGCGACAATATGGCGCTGCCACAGGAAGAACTGGATCAGACTCATCTGCCCGACCCGGTGCGGGAAGACATCATGGGTCTGCAGCGGGCAAACGCAGAGTTGACGAACCGGCTGCTCGATCTGGAGCAGGAGATAAGGCGGATGCGGAAAGAGAAATAATTGCGAAACGCAACAGAATCAGACGCGAAAAGCCCTGTCAAGTACTGGCGTATTTTGCGAGTCTGCTTATGGACGATAGGACATGCACAAAGCATAAACGCGGGAGAAGAGTTTCGCAATTCTAGTTCGAGAGGAGAGAAGATTATGAAGGTATACAATACATTATCGGGAAAGAAAGAGGAGTTTGTGCCTTTGGAGGAGGGGAAGGTCAGCATGTATGTCTGCGGGCCTACGGTTTATAACCTGATTCATATCGGTAACGCGAGACCGATGATCGTGTTCGACACTGTGCGCCGCTATATGGAGCACAGGGGCTATGAAGTCAACTATGTGTCGAACTTCACGGATGTGGATGACAAGATCATCAGGAAGGCCAATGAGGAGGGGAACGATCCTTCCGTGATTTCGGAACGCTACATCGCGGAGTGCAAAAAGGACATGGAGGCGCTGCATGTGAAGCCTGCCACAACCCATCCAAAGGCGACCTGCGAGATCGGCGGCATGATCGAGATGATACAGACGCTGATTGATAAGGGACACGCTTACGCGGCGCAGGACGGCACCGTCTATTTTAAGACCAGAAGTTTTCCGGGATACGGAAAGCTCTCCCATAAAAATCTGGACGATCTGAGGAGCGGGGGCCGCTCCCTGTTAGTGTCTGGCGAAGAGCAGAAGCAGGATCCCTTAGATTTTGTGCTCTGGAAGCCGAAGAAGGAGGGCGAGCCGTTCTGGGAGTCTCCATGGTGTGAGGGAAGACCGGGCTGGCATATCGAGTGTTCGGTGATGAGCAAGAAGTATCTGGGCGAGGAGATTGACATTCACGCGGGCGGTGAGGATCTGATTTTTCCTCATCACGAGAATGAAATTGCCCAGTCTGAAGCGGCGAACGGAAAACCTTTTGCCAAATACTGGATGCACAACGGATTTCTGAATATTGACAATAAAAAAATGTCCAAGTCTCTGGGCAATTTTTTCACGGTGCGGGATATCAGCGAGAAGTATGATCTGCAGGTACTGCGGTTTTTTATGCTCTCCGCCCACTACAGAAGCCCACTGAATTTCAGCGCGGAGCTGATGGAGGCAGCGAAGAACGGTCTGGAGCGGATCGTAACCTGCGTTTCCAACTTAAATTTCCTTCTGGAAAAGGCGCAGACAGAGGAACTGAGCGCAGAAGAGGAGAAAGAGCTCCTGCGTGCAAAGGAATTTATGACGAAGTTTGATGAGGCGATGGACGACGATTTTAATACGGCGGACGCTATCTCTGCGATTTTTGAGCTGGTTAAGTTTGCCAATACGTCTGTGGGAGAAGGTGCAGGCGCTGCCTTTATCCGCGCGCTGAAAGACGAGATCGTAGAGCTTATGGATATTTGCGGGCTTACGGCAGAGCGTCGGCAGGAAATACTGGACGAGGAAATTGAGTCGCTGATTCAGGAGAGACAGGACGCCAGAAAGGCGAAAAATTTTGCGAGGGCGGACGAGATCCGTGATCTCCTTGCGGAAAAAGGCATTATACTGGAAGATACGCGTGAGGGAGTCAAATGGAAGAGAGCATAACGATCCTCGGGGCAATCAAGAGGGACTTTGGCTGTGGCGAAATTGACATACGCACCTATTCACCGCTGACGCTTGCGTATATCGGGGATGCGGTTTTTGATCTGGTGATCCGCACTGTGGTGGTGGAACGGGGCAATACCTCCGCCAACAAACTACATCATAAGACGGTAACCTATGTGAATGCGCGGGTGCAGGCGCGGATGATCGAGGCGCTGATGGATGAACTGACCGAGGAGGAGCAGACGGTCTACAGGCGTGGACGAAATGCAAAATCCTATACAACGGCAAAGAACGCCACCGTCATCGAGTATCGGAAAGCGACAGGGTTTGAGGCGCTGTGCGGGTATCTGTACCTAACGGGAAAGCAGGAGCGGATGCTTTCACTGGTCAAAAGGGCGGTGGATCTGGTGGGGATGACGCTCTAAGAGCCGCCCTAAAATCATACAGAACTGAAACTGAGGGAACTAGACAGTGTATGGGCAGAAATATTCTTTTTAAGGCAGAAGAATTTGAGTTTTCGTACAGAGTCGGTGGGTTTTGTTTTTTCATGGGGACAAAAACATGCCATCAAGTATTCCCGAAAAAGGAGAATCATTTTGGAAGAAAATACAGGAATTATAGAAGGAAGAAACGCCGTGACCGAGGCATTCCGGGCAGGGCGTACCATAGACAGGCTTTACGTGCTTGACGGCTGTAAGGACGGACCGGTTATGACCATTAAACGGGAGGCGTCCAAGCAGGGCACGTCGATCAAGTATGTGACGAAGGACCGGCTTGACCAGATGTCTGAGACGGGCAGACATCAGGGTGTGATTGCGGCAGCGGCGGCTTACAGATACGCGGAAGTTTCTGATATACTGCAGAAAGCGAGGGATAAGGGGGAGGAACCCTTTGTTTTGCTTTTGGACGGAATTGAGGACCCTCACAATCTGGGGGCAATTATCCGCACGGCGAATCAGGCGGGCGCGCATGGCGTCATTATTCCGAAAAACAGGGCGGTGGGTTTGACGGCCACGGTGGCGAAGGCATCTGCGGGCGCGCTGAACTATACGCCTGTGGCGAAGGTGACAAATTTGGGGCAGACCATTGAAGAACTGAAAAAGGACGGGCTGTGGTTTGTCTGCGCGGATATGGGCGGCACGCCCATGTATAAATTAAATTTAAAGGGACCCATCGGACTTGTGATCGGTGCGGAGGGAAACGGTGTGAGCCGCCTTGTCAGGGAAAAATGTGACATGACCGCACAGATTCCCATGCGGGGGGATATCGATTCCCTCAACGCCTCCGTGGCGGCGGGGATTTTGGCTTATGAGATTGTCAGGCAGAGACTAGCGTGAAAAGTGGCATTCTCCGCACTGATTTGTGTTGCTGCGAAGCAGCAACATGGAGGTTAGCGTGAAAATGGCATTCTCCGTCTGTATGGATGGGAATAATGAAGAGAGTAAATGAAATACTGGCGGTCGTGATTCTGTCGCTGATGTCGGTTCTGCTGGCTGCGGTGGGAATGCGGCTGTATGATACATATACTGAAAACAGAGAGATCGAGTCGGAATTAAGGCAGCAGGAGGAAGTGCTCTCGAGAAACAGGGAAGCGCATGACCGTGTGCAGGAGATGCGCAGGGAGATTGAGGCGCTTTCCGGGGACCGGGAAAAGCTGGGGCAGTTTCTGGAAGAGATCCGGATGGATTACGAGGAGGCTGTTCCTGTTTCTGCGTTGTTGGATTTCGACACCGGCGGTATGACCGGGAATCAGGAGACGGAGGAGCAAAATGCCGTTGCTTCCGGGGGTGAAAAGGACGCCTTGGGAGATGGGATCATATCGGAGAATGCGTTGGATGGATCGGAGGATGCATCAGAGAAGACGGACGATCTGACGGCGGGCGGACAGAGCTTTCCGGGAGACGGAAGCTGGTCAGATAACGCGCTGTATGATAGGGTATCCGTTGGCGATACGGTGTCAGGTAATGTGCTTGACGTGCCGGACAGCGATACGATATCGGACAATACAATTGGCGGACCAGGGAATGAGCGCAGTATCTCAGGTAATACGTTTCGTGTATCGGACAATACGGCTATCGTGTCAGATCATACGGTCAGAGTGTCGGATGATACAACTTCTGTGCCAGATCATACAGTCACAGTATCCGGCAGCGACATGGTATCAGGTAATGGGCTTGTTGTATCCGGCAGCGATATGGTGCCGGGCAATGTGCTTGGCATATCGGACAACGATACCGATACGGTGTCGGGGAACATGTCTGGCACAATGGGAAATGGGACTGTCTCTGAAAATAGCGGCGTATCGGAAAAGGGAACGGTATCCGGGAATATGCTCGAGCTGCTGCCGAAAATAGAGATGGCGTATCCCGATGTTACTCTGGACGAGCGCAGACAGATACGAAGCTCTATGGAGGAGACGCGTTTGGCAAACCGGGAGGATCAGGCGTGCCTAGAGGAACGGTGCATGGATTTTTCAGGAAAGAAAATCGCTTGTCTGGGGGACAGCATTACGGCGGCTGCCAATCTGGAAAAGGAAGAAAACTATCTGTCCTATGCATATCCTTCTGTGCTGAAAGAAATTCTGGGGGCGGAGGAAGTATATAATCTGGGCATTGGCGGTTCTTCCATCGGGCGGTACTGGTCGGATGCCTTTGTGGAACGCTATGCACAGATTCCGGAAGATACGGATATCATTATCGTTATGGGCGGCACCAATGACGGGTTCTGTCTGTCAGAGAAAGAGCTTGGCAGTCTTACACAGCGAAAGTCCCGGACATTCTGCGGGGATCTGGATGAGCTGATGCGGGGACTTAAGGAGAAATATCCCGATGCGGATATCTTTTTTGCAACGCCGCTGCCGAATATCCTGCAGGACTACCTGATGCGGGAGCGGACATATCTGCTGCCACAAAAGACTATGGCGGACGTGATTTTGACGCTGTCTGCGGTCCATGATTTTCCGGTGATAGACTTGTACAATTCTAATATATTGGATTCCCACGACGCTGATATTTTGGCGGATTATATGCCGGACGGTGTGCATGCGAATAAGGAGGGATACCGGATTCTGGCTGAGCATATGGCGGCGGAGATTGTACGGTATTACGAGGAGAAGTGAATTGTAATACCGGATGTAAGCAAAATGCCGCAAAGCAGGCATTTTGGCGTTTGCCCTGACATAGGGCGGGTGTATGGAGCGGTTTGAAACGGAACGCAAAAGAAACGGCCGCATGGCTTTTAGGTTGACGAATGGCGGCGGATGCGGTATGTTTAATATACGAGAGAACCGTCATCAGGGAGATATTAAAGGAGAATGCGAATGGATTTTTTTGAAAAGATCGGTGACACCATTACCGCAAAGGGAAAAGAAGTATCGGGAAAGGCGAAGGATCTGGCGGAGATTGCGAATCTGAGAGGGCAGATTGCCACTTGTGAGGAAGTGATCAGAAAGAATTATGTTGAGATTGGCAGATTATACTATGAGAGAGAAGGATTAGAGCCGGAGGAGGAATATGAGGCGTTCTGCAGGGCTATCAGCAATGCCAAGACGGGTATCGAGGATTTGGAGGAGAAGATCCGGCGGGTAAAAGGCATCTGATCCGTCAATGTAAAGTGTCCGTATATAAAAGATAAGATATGACCAAAAGGCCGGAAACTCGTATTGTGCGGGTTTCCGGCCTTCTTTCTTTCTTTTATTTATTGTGCGGGCGGTTGTTCGGGTTGTGGCTGCGCCGCTGCCGCCGCCGCGGCCGCGGCCTCCGCGTTTCTCCGGTCTATCTCGGCACGCTGTGCCTCTATGGTGCCCTCAAATCCCGGTGTTGCGAAAAAGGCATCGTCGTGCGGACACATATTGCTCTGCGGTGTGGGTACGGGCACTTGACTGACAGAGCCATCCTCGTTCACCACCTCGGTAGTGGCCGCGGGGGAACCGCTCTGCAGGGCCGCGTTTTCGATCGGCGTCAGCTCAACTACACCTTCCACTTTGAAGGGACAGAACTCTCTGGCCGGAAGCGTACTGTACTGGCAGATCTGTCCCGCGTAGTGCACGTCGCAGGTCTCGGAGGGAATGGTGTTCTCCGCAAAATATTCCGTGCGGAGTGTTCCGTCGCAAAGTCCCGCAATAGGCAGTTTACCGGAGCGTGCGCAGACCGTGGCCGTCACGATGCCGGAAGGAACGCTGAAGGACTTGCTGGGCAGTTCCTCGTGGATCTGTGACATGACGGCGCGCCACAATTTTTTCGCCAGATTCTTTTCGTCGCCTGACAGCTTCACGTTGTTGTCGAAGCCTGCCCATGTGGTAGCAGTGTAGTAAGGGGTGTACCCAGAAAACCACACGTCGTTGTAATCGGATGTGGTGCCGGTTTTTCCCGCAATAGCCATGTTGCCGAAGTTAACCGATCCGCCGGTGCCGCTTGTGACCACGTCGACCATAGCGTCTGTCAGAAGAAAGGCGGTGGTTTCCTTGATGACCTGTTTGGAGTCCGGCATGGTATTGTCCAATATAATGTTGCCGTCGTGATCCAAGACTTTCGTGTAAAGCTTTGGTTTGATGTAGGTGCCGCCGTTTGCGATGCAGGCGTAAGCGGCGTTTAACTCCTCATTCGTCACGCCGTGGGTGAGACCGCCTAGGGCGGTAGTCTGCTGGATATCCGAGAATATTTCGCCGTTGATCTCCTCACGCTCCACAACGGTGGTGAAGCCGAAGTTTCTCAGATAATCAAAACCGAGCTGGGGCGTGATCTGCGTCAGTGTCTTTACGGCCACGATATTCATGGAGTCGCGGATACCGTCACGCAGGGAGGAAAGCCCACGGTATTTCTCACCGTACCAGTTGGCAACAGGACGGCCGTTTGCATAGTTGAAAGGCGCGTCGTTCATAACTGTGGCAAGGGACAGACCCGCGCTGTCGAGGGCGGGCGCGTAGGTGGACACGATCTTAAAGGTGGAGCCGGGCTGTCTGGTGGTGTCCGTGGCGCGGTTTAAAGTACGGCTGGCGGTTTTGGCGCCTCTGCCGCCAACCATGGCAACAATGCAGCCGGTGCTCTGATCTTCCACTACGAGGGACACCTGAGGCTGGGGGGTCAGATTGATGTTTTCACCAAATACTTCATCGCCGGAACGCATCACGTCGGCCTTGTAGGCCTCGATATCCTGATAGGCCTCTTCCTGCGAGGCATAAATCAGATTGTAGCTGGAGGAACGGTTTTCTTTCCAATAGCGGCGGAACATTTCCGTGCTGACATTTTCCCGGTCGCCGTTAGCACGGTCGATGGTCAGCTCATAATTCAGATACCACTTGGTATTTGCGGGAAAATTGCTCTCGTCCGCAAAGGCGTTGTCGCAGATCGCCTGTATTTTCGGATCCTGGGTAGAATATATTTTCAGACCGCCGCTGTAGAGCAGGGTATATGCCTGTGTCTCATTGTAACCAAGGGCGATCAGATCTTCCATCACATCGTCCGTCAGCGCATCCACAAAATATGTACTGACGGCGTTGTCTTCATTTTTGGCGTCAGCCACCTGAATGCGGGAATATACGTCGTCGGCAAGCGCCTCCTCGCGCTCCTCCGCGCTGATATAGCCTTGATCCATCATGTCTTTCAGAACTTTTTCCCGGCGTTTGGCATTATCCTCCGGGTGTGTGATGGGGTTATAGCGGGACGGATTCTGCGTGATGCCCGCGATCACGGCGCACTCGGAAAGGGTAAGCTCATTGACATGCTTGCCGAAATAACGTCTGGAAGCGGCCTCGACACCAAGCGTGTTAGAGCCAAGGTTGATGGAGTTCATGTAGTTGATCAGAATGGACTCTTTGTCCATGACTTTTTCCAGTTCCAGAGCCAGATACTGCTCCTGAAATTTTCTCTTGAATTTATCCGCCCACGAATCCTCGGAGGTCCAGTCCGTAAAGACGTTATTTTTCAGGAGCTGCTGAGTGATGGTGCTGGCGCCTTCGGAAAAATGTCGGTTCTGGATGCCGATCACACCTGCGCGGATAATGCCTTTGATATCGATGCCGTTGTGGTCATAAAAACGGGCGTCCTCGATGGCTACAAAAGCGTCCTTTAAATCCTGCGGTACCATGTCGATGGTGACCGGGATGCGGTTGGCGTCGGTGGAGACCAGTTTCTTGATCTGGGTTCCCTCTATGTTGTACACAAAGGTGGAAAACCCGGAGGGCGTCACGTCAATGTTGCTGATGTCCGGCGCCGTTGCAAGAATCCCCTTAAAAGCGCCGATGCCAGCGCTTGCGCCGATGATGGTGGCGCCGATCATGGAGATCAGAAATACCTGCACAAAGGTAAAGGCTACCTTTCTGCTCCATTTTTTACCTGTAGAGTGAAGCGCCTGCTGCTTCCTGCGGACGCCTTTTTTGCCGTAGTTCATAGGATGCTGCCTCCCTGACTTGTAATCATAGCCGCAAATGAAGATATAGTTTTCGAAACAGGCCATAATCTGTCTGACCTGTGACGATTATAGCAAAATTCCTCTGGTAAATAAAGGTTTTTATGCTTTATTAAGAATTGTTCACGATTCTGTGCACATTTATACTTGCACTGAGGGGAGAAATGTGCAACGATGTTTACATGGATAAGTATGCACCGTATAAAATTATTGAATATGGGGGCGAGGGGGAGATTGTGGAAAAGAAATCCCGTTTTATCGCCCATGTGCAGGCCACTCACACGGAAGAGGAGGCGGCTGCTTTTATCGAGGCTGAAAAAAAGCGCTATTGGGACGCCAGACATCACTGTTATGCCTATATCATAGGGGAGCAGGGGGAGACTGTGCGGTATTCGGACGACGGGGAACCTTCCGGCACGGCGGGCAGGCCTATTCTGGAGGTGCTTACAGGCTCCGGCATCCGAGGACTGACTTTGGTGGTGACCAGGTATTTCGGCGGTACGCTTCTTGGTACCGGCGGGCTTGTGCGCGCCTACACGCAGGCGGCGCAGGCTGGGATTGCAGACAGCCGTGTGGCGGTGATGAGATACGGGTACACTCTTAATGTAGATACGGATTATAACGGGATCGGTAAGATACAGTATCTTTTGGGGCAGAGGAGAATTCCTATAGAGGAATCCGTCTATACGGAACAGGTGTCTATCGGATTTCATGTGCCCTTTGAGGAGAAGGATAAACTGATAAAGGACATTACGGAGGCCACTGCCGGTGCAGCGCGGGTGAGTGTCTCAGATCCTTTCTATTTCCGCGAGCAATGATCTGATTGAACGGTGCTCAATCTGCGGCTGCGAAGCAGACATTTGGCGGATGCCGCGAGAGTCGAGTGTTCCGCAGCTTGTGCGGGTGTAAGTTTTATGTCCTGTCAGTTTCTTGCGGGACATTCGACAATAAAAGCGCGGAAGCGGTTTCCGAAGGCAGGTTCGGCTGATAAAAGTCCGGCCGCTGCCCGGATGCGGTTTTCCGGCGGAAAGGCGGCAGGTTATGGGAGAAAACAGGAATCGGGAAACAACAGCCGAACAGACAAAGGTTGAGAGAATCATAAACGACTATGCCAATTTTGGAATGGAAGAGATCAGAGAGCTTTTAAGGAAGGGGCAGTACACCAGTCTCAGGAAGATAATCGAAGAACTCAATGACGCGGATATCGCGGACTATATGGAGGAGATGGAAGAGGAAGAGGTCGTAAAAATATTCCGCATTCTGCCCAAGGACACGGCGGCGGACGTTTTTTCCTATCTGGAGATCGACAGGCAGCAGTCCATCATTACCTCCCTTTCAGATAAGGACGCGGCGCGCATCATCGATAATATGATGTCGGACGACGCGAAGGAACTGATGGAAGAGATGCCCGCCAATGTGGTCAAGCGCCTGATCGCCAACACCAGCCCGGACACCAGACAGGCCATCAACCATCTGATGCGTTATCCGGAGGACTCCGCAGGCAGCATTATGACGGTGGAGTATGTGGATTTGAAGGAACACTATACGGTGGCGCAGGCCATTGACCGGATCCGCAAGGTGGGGCTTGACAGCGAGACCATCAACATCTGTTATGTGCTGGATTATAAGCGGACCCTTGTGGGGACGGTGGCGCTTCGCTATCTGCTCTTAAGCGATCCGGACGCCGTGATCGGTGATATGATGCACAGAAACGTGGTATCCCTTCACACCCTGATGGACCAGGAGGAGGTTGCCAGACAGTTCAAAAAATATGAGTTTACCGCCATGCCGGTGGTGGATAATGAGGACAGGCTGGTCGGCATTATCACCATGGACGACGTGGTGGACATTCTGGAGGAGGAGACCACGGAGGATATAGAGAAGATGGCTGCCGTGATGCCGTCCGATAAGCCTTATCTGAGAATGACCGTGTTCGACGCTTATAAGAAGCGGATTCCGTGGCTGCTGCTTTTGATGATTTCAGCTACTTTTACAGGGAGCATAATCACTTCTTTTGAGAATGAGCTGAGCCGCTATGTGGTGCTGACGGCCTTTATTCCCATGCTGATGGATACCGGCGGCAATGCGGGCGGACAGGCTTCCGCCATCATTATCCGCGGTATTTCGCTGGAGGAGATCGAGTTTAGCGACTGGCTTAAGGTGATCTGGAAGGAGATCCGCACGGCGGTTCTGTGCGGCCTGACGCTGTCTGTCTGCAATTTCGCGAGGCTGATGATTTTTGATCATGTGGGTGTACAGGTGGCGTTCGTGGTGTGCATTACCCTGCTGATGGCGGTGATCGTGGCGAAGATGGTTGGCTCCACGCTTCCCATGCTGGCAAAGAAAATCGGGCTTGACCCGGCGGTGATGGCAAGCCCGTTTATCACGACGATTGTGGACGCGATTTCCCTGTTAATTTATTTTCGAGTGGCGGAGATTGTGCTGGGGATCTGACGGGTACTTTACACTTTTTTCACAGTCTGTTATGATGAAACTGTAGCAGTGGTATCGATTATGAAAGTGGGTGATGAAATGCCGGGTGAAAAAGAAATAAATGTAAATCTTTTAGACAAGCTGGATTTATTGGAGAGATTGGAGATGGCAGGTCAGGATGGCGGATATGAGAAAATGAAACAGCAGATTGCTTTTGAAAAGAAATGTATTGAGCGCAAATTATATCAGAATCCGCCGCTGACGGAAGCAAAGTGAAAAACCCCGCAGTCTGTTGCGGGGTTTTCCATGCTCAATTTCAAACACTATTTTTTTGCTGCAGCCGAAATCGCCGCTCTCTTTCTCAGTGTCGGGTCCAGAATCTTCTTGCGGATTCTAAGGCTCTCGGGCGTTACTTCTAAAAGCTCGTCGGTGTCGATAAATTCAAGGGCCTGCTCCAGACTTAACACTTTGGGTGGTGTGAGGCGCAGCGCCTCGTCCGCGGAGGAGGAGCGGGTGTTGGTGAGCTGCTTTTTCTTGCACACGTTTAGCTCGATGTCCTCGCCTCTTCCGTTTTGTCCAACGACCATGCCGGAATATACTTTTTCGCCGGGACCGATGAAGAGGGTGCCGCGCTCCTGCGCGTTGTAGAGGCCGTAGGTGATGGCCTCGCCCGCCTCGAAGGCGATGAGGGAACCCTGCTTGCGGTACTGGATATCGCCCTTGTAGGGGCCGTAGCCGTCAAAGATGGTGTTCATGATGCCGTTGCCCTTGGTGTCGGTCATAAATTCGCCGCGGTAGCCGATCAGTCCCCTTGAGGGGATGGAAAACTCCAGACGGGAGTAGCCGCCGGACGCCATGCCCATGTTTTTGAGTTCGCCCTTTCTCTGGCTCAGTTTTTCGATAACCGTTCCGGAAAATGCCTCCGGCACATCCACATAGCACAACTCCATAGGCTCTGTCTTTTTGCCGTTCTCGTCGGTTTTGTAGAGCACTTCCGCCTTGCTTACGGCAAACTCATAGCCTTCCCTGCGCATGTTCTCGATCAGCACGGAGAGATGCAGCTCACCGCGGCCGGACACCTTGAAGGCCTCCGTAGTGTCGGTTTCCTCCACCCGCAGGGACACGTCCGTGTTAAGCTCTCGGAAAAGACGGTCGCGCAGATGACGGCTGGTCACATATTTGCCTTCCTTTCCGGCCAGAGGGGAATCGTTGACGCAAAAATGCATGGCGATCGTCGGTTCCGAAATTTTCTGGAAAGGAATTGGTCTGGGATCGTCGGGAGAGCAGAGCGTGTCGCCGATATGAATATCCGCAATGCCAGAGATCGCCACGATGGAGCCGATGTTCGCCTCTTTTACTTCCACTTTGTCCAGACCGTCATACTCATAAAGTTTGCTGATCTTTACCTTTTTCATCTTGTCGGGGTCGTGGTGGTTTACAATGACCACTTCCTGATTCACTTTGACGGAGCCGTTGTCCACTTTACCCACGCCGATGCGTCCCACGTACTCGTTATAGTCGATGGTGCTCACAAGAAGCTGTGTGCCCGCGTCAGGATCGCCCTGGGGCGCGGGAATGTGCTCGATGATGGTGTCAAAGAGTGGTGTCATGTTCTTGCCTTTGACGGTGAGCTGCGTGGTGGCGGTGCCGGTCTTTGCGGAGGCGTAGACGAAGGGGCAGTCTAACTGCTCGTCGTTGGCGTCCAGATCCATAAAAAGCTCCAGCACTTCGTCCACGACCTGGATCGGCCTTGCCTCGGGACGGTCGCACTTATTGATGCAGACGATCACGGAAAGATCCAGTTCCAGCGCCTTTTTCAGCACAAACTTCGTCTGTGGCATGGGTCCCTCAAAAGCGTCCACCACAAGGATTACGCCGTCCACCATTTTCAGCACGCGCTCCACCTCACCGCCGAAATCCGCGTGGCCGGGGGTGTCGATGATGTTGATTTTGGTACCCTTGTAGGTGACGGCGGTGTTCTTCGAGAGGATCGTGATGCCGCGCTCCTTCTCAATGTCGTTGGAGTCCATGACGCGCTCCGCCACTTCCTGATTCTCACGAAATACGCCGCTTTGCTTTAACAGCTCGTCCACCAGCGTGGTCTTGCCGTGGTCAACGTGGGCGATTATCGCTATATTTCTCACATCTTCTCTTTTTTGTTTCATATATTACCGTGCCTTTCCTATTTTACTTGTTGGATGTTACTGCGCGCTTTTGGCAGCCTCGAAGATTATAACACCTGCGTCTCTTTCTGGCAAGCCGCGCGACCCCTTACAGTTCTATTTTCCCGCCATATCTTATATATTGATAATACAATAACAGTTCAGGGTCAGTTTTTAGATGGCATTGAAATACTTGAGCAGAATGGAGGAAAACATGACGGATAAGGTAATTGAAAACAACCAGGTGGCGGTTATGGGGGAGATTGTAAGCGATTTTTCCTTCAGCCACGAGATTTTCGGAGAGGGCTTTTATATGGTAGATATCAGCGTCGATCGACTCAGCGAGTCAACTGACATCATACCGGTGATGGTGTCTGAGAGGCTCATTGACGTGAATGAGGATTACAAGGGCTTGAAGATATGTATCACGGGACAGTTCCGCTCTTATAACAGACATGAGGAGAGAAAGAACAGGCTGGTTTTGTCTGTTTTTGCCCGCGAAATCGAATTTGTGGACGATATCGGGGAGGGTGCAAAGACAAATCAGATTTTTTTGGACGGTTATATCTGTAAAGCGCCGGTTTACCGCAAGACTCCGCTTGGAAGAGAAATTGCAGACTTGCTTTTGGCGGTGAACAGGCCCTACGGGAAATCGGATTACATACCCTGTATCTGCTGGGGACGCAACGCCAGATTTGCCAGTAGCTTTGAAGTGGGAAGCCGCTGCGCTATCTGGGGCAGGATCCAGAGCCGTGAATATATGAAAAAACTGTCGGAGGAGCAGTTGGAAAGGAGAATTGCCTACGAGGTTTCTGTCAGCAAATTGGAGCTGGTGGAGGACGAATGAGGATGAGTGGTAACAGTTCAGCCTTGTACTATTCCGCGAGTAAAATCGCTCAGTATGCGATTTTGCGGGTTGTGCAAGCGCCAAAATGCGACTTTGGAGCATTTTGTGTGCATCAGACGTGGCAGTGAAGCCGAAGGCTGAACTGTTACGATGAGTGAGACTTGCATCCCCGTAAAGATTGTGATATTCTGAGCATGTATATTGAATGTAATTTTTGGGAATACGGGGTGCTGTTTATGGAAAAAGGCAGGATTCAGATATACAGCGGGGAAGGGCACGGAAAGTCCCCGGCGGCGTTGGGGCGTGCGATTCAATCGGCCTGCGAAGGGGAATATGTCGTTATCATACAATTCTTGAAGGGACGGGGGCTGACGGAGTCGGAGTTTGTGAAACGTCTCGAGCCGGAGATCAAGATTTTCCGCTTTGAAAAGTCGGCGGAAGATTTTTCGCAGCTTTCCGATGAGCGAAAAGAGGAGGAGAGCCGCAATATCAGAAACGGCCTTAATTTCGCCAGAAAAATTCTGAATACGGGGGAATGCTCCCTGCTGATTCTGGATGAGGTGCTGGGGCTTATTGACAACGGCATAATCACGGTGGAAGAGTTAAAAAATCTTCTTTCCGGAAAGCCGGAAGAGATGGATATCATTATGACGGGCATCTCGTTGAATGACAGGGTCTGTGCGCTTGCGGACCAGGTGACGAAGGTGGACACCATGCATTTTAAGATATGGGATTGACACGGATGCGCCCGGGTGCTATGATGAATCATAGTAAACAACATAACAATTTCTGCAAGGCTGAAAGCAGAATTTTTAAAGTTGTTAACGATAACATTATAAAGTTTGATAGAGGTTGCGTTATCTATCAGTACGGGCATGGATGTGACAGGCACAGGGGAAATGTCCGGAAAGGAGAGGACGCCGAAAGGAGAGACGGCCTGCAAGTTTTGACCTTGGGCATACAGTTAAGAGCTGTATGACTGTCATCGTTACGATGGGGCGCTATCCAGACCGGAAACGGGAGATTTGTGGGCTGGCCCTGTGTGGCGAGCCCTTTATTATGCGCACGGGCATCCAGAGGAAGATTGTCAGCAGAAGCTGACAGGTGCCCGGCGCGGCGAGCAGGGGAAGATGACTCTTCCCTGCCCGATTGCAGGAAATGTAAAAAGGCGATCTGTGAAAGGAGATTTTCATGGCAATTTTTAAAGGAGCGGGTGTGGCGATCGTCACTCCATTTCATGAGGACGGCAGTATAAACTACGAAAAATTTGCGGAGCTGGTGGATTTCCAGATCGAGGGGGGAACGGACGCGATTATCGTCTGCGGCACCACGGGAGAGTCTTCCACGCTGACCCACGAGGAGCATCTGGATCTGATCCGTTTCTGTGTGGAGACGGTGAATGGCAGGGTTCCCGTAGTGGCGGGTACCGGGTCGAACTGCACAAAGACGGCGGTTTATCTCTCCACGGAGGCGGAGAAGTACGGCGCGGACGGCCTGCTTCTGGTGACGCCCTACTATAACAAAGCGACCCAGAACGGTCTGTACGCCCATTATAAAAAGATAGCGGACTCTGTGAAGCTGCCCATTATTCTTTACAATGTGCCAAGCCGTACGGGATGCAATATTCAGCCTCAGACGGCGGCCAGACTGTGCACGGAGGTGGAGAACATTGTGGGTATCAAGGAGGCCAGCGGCAATATCGGTCAGATCGCCAAGCTGATGTCCTTGGCGGGAGATAAGGTGGATTTGTATTCCGGAAATGATGACCAGATCGTGCCGATCATGGCTCTCGGCGGCATCGGTGTGATTTCCGTGCTGTCCAATGTGGCGCCGAAGCAGACCCATGACATCTGCCGGATGTTCCTTGACGGGGATACAGCGGGCAGCAGGAAAGAGCAGCTTCGCGCGATTGACCTCTGCGACGCGCTGTTTTGCGAGGTGAATCCGATTCCCGTGAAAGCGGCGCTGAATCTGATGGGCAAGGAAGTGGGCGGTTTACATATGCCTCTGTCCGATATGGAGCCGGCAAACGTGGAGCGGCTGAAAAAAGCTATGCAGGCTTACGGAATCCTTTGATTAAGGGAAGCGAAACGCGCGGTTGCATGATTGTGCGGTTTGCGGTATCATAAAGTATGTCGAAACGTCTGTCGGGAAAGGCCCCGGCAGATGTTTTCATCATATAGGAAAGTTAGGCATTTGCGAAACTCTTTTAATATTTTTGAATTTGCACAATGAAAGCTACGATTTGAAAAGTTTCGCAGTTTCTGTATTACTTTAAAGTGAGAAAGGAGACGGGATATGATAAAAGTGATTATGCACGGCTGCAACGGAAAGATGGGACAGACGATTCGCTCTCTGATAGCGGCGGATGAGGAGATAGAGATTGTGGCGGGTGTGGACGCGAAAGACGAAGGCAAAAATCCGTACCCGGTATTTTCCGCAATCGGGGAATGTATGGTGGAGGCGGACGCGGTGATTGACTTTTCCGTGGCGGATGCGGTGGACGATCTGTTAGCTTACTGCGCGAAAAAGAAGGTGCCCTGCGTTTTGTGCACTACCGGGCTTTCCGAAGCGCAGCTTGAAAAGGTGCAGGAGGCATCGAAACAGGTGGCGGTTTTAAAATCCGCGAATATGTCTCTTGGCATCAATACGCTTTTGAAACTCTTAAAGGAAGCGGCCAAGACGCTGTCTCCTGCGGGCTTCGATATTGAGATCGTGGAAAAGCACCATAACCAGAAGTTAGATGCGCCAAGCGGCACGGCGCTTGCGCTGGCGGATTCCATCAACGAGGAGATGGGGAACAGCTTTGCATATGTCTATGACAGAAGTCAGGTCAGACAGAAACGGGATGTGAAGGAGATTGGTATCAGTGCGGTCAGGGGCGGCACGATTGTGGGCGACCACGACGTGATCTTTGCGGGAGTGGACGAGGTGGTTACCTTTTCCCACCGGGCTTATTCGAAAGCAGTTTTTGGCAAAGGCGCCATTCAGGCGGCTAAATTCCTTGCCGGTAAACCTGCGGGATTGTACGATATGGCTGATGTGATCGGGTGAGAGACGTGAAAAGTATTTGAGGCAACGAAACGGAGGAACAGATGGACGAATTGGAATTAAAATACCTGAAGAGCCTCGCCAAGCAGTATCCTACCATCGCGGCGGCTTCCACGGAGATCATCAATCTGCAGGCGATCTTAAATCTGCCAAAGGGTACGGAGCATTTTATGACGGATATCCATGGGGAGTATGAGCAGTTTAACCATATTTTGAAAAACGGGTCGGGATCTGTGCGAAGAAAGATTGACGAGGAGTTTGGCAACACGCTTAGCATCAAGGATAAGAAGAGCTTGGCGACGTTAATCTATTATCCAAAGGAGAAGCTGGATATCGTCACGCAGCAGGAGGATGAGGCGTCCATTGAGGACTGGTATAAGATCACACTGCACAGGCTGGTGCAGATCACGAAGCGAGTTTCTTCAAAGTACACGCGCTCCAAGGTGAGAAAGGCGCTGCCGCAGGACTTTTCCTATATCATTGAGGAGCTGATCACGGAGAAGGCGGAGGTGCAGGATAAGGAGGCCTATTACAATGAAATTATCCACACCATCATCCGAATCGGCAGGGCACAGGAGTTTATCGTCGCGCTGAGCAATCTGATCCAGCGGCTGGTGATCGACCATCTACATATCGTGGGGGACATCTTTGACAGAGGGCCTGGGCCGCATATTATCATGGACACGCTCTGCAAATATCATTCGGTGGATGTGCAGTGGGGCAACCACGATGTTGTCTGGATGGGGGCGGCCAGCGGACACTTGGCCTGCATCGCAAACGTGATCCGCGTGGCGGCCAGATACGGAAATCTGGATACGCTGGAGGAGGGTTACGGCATCAACCTGATCCCGCTTGCCACCTTTGCGCTGGACGCATATAAAGACACGGATTGTGAGGCTTTCGCCATCAAGTACAATACGGATTATGACACCAAGGACCTGAGTCTGGACATGAAGATGCACAAGGCGATTGCTGTTTTGCAGTTCAAGCTGGAAGGACAGTTGATCATGCGGCGTCCCGAATTTGCCATGCAGGACAGACTTCTTCTTCAGCACATTGACTATGAGAACAAGGCGCTTGTGCTTGACGGGGTATCCTATCCCATGAAAGACGTGGACTTCCCGACGATCAACAGAAACAGTCCCTATGAGCTGACTGCGGAAGAAGAGCAGGTGATGGAGCGGATCAGACAGGCCTTTGTCAAATGCGAAAAGCTCCAGAAACACGTGCGTTTTCTGTATTCCAAGGGCGGGCTTTACAAGGTTTATAATTCCAATCTGCTCTATCACGGCTGCGTGCCGATGGATGAGGAGGGAAATTTCAATAAAGTCAACGTTTACGGGGAGGAATACAGCGGCAAGGAGCTATATGACGTGCTGGAACACTATGCCAGAAAAGGATACTATTCCCATGATCTGAAAGAGAAGCTGAAAGGTCAGGACATTATCTGGTATATTTGGGCGGGGCCCAATTCTCCGGTGTTCGGCAAAGATAAGATGGCAACCTTCGAGCGGTATCTGGTGGAGGATAAAGAGCTGCACAAGGAGACAAAGAACGCGTATTACAGGCTTCTTGACAGCGAGATGGTGGTAAACCGGATTTTGCAGGAGTTTGGGCTGGACGAGTCGCATTCCCATGTTGTGAACGGTCATGTGCCTGTTGAGCGCAAAAAGGGAGAATCACCCATCAGATGCGGCGGAAAGCTGCTTGTCATAGACGGCGGTTTTTCTAAAGCATATCAGGATAAGACCGGAATTGCCGGGTATACGCTGGTGGTAAACTCCCACGGGATGCTGCTGGTAGCCCATGAGCCTTTTGAGTCCACAGAGTCAGCCATCATCCATGAGTCGGATATTTTTTCGGATTCCTTTATTTTGGAGACGACTGCCATGCGCCAGAAGATTTCGGATACGGAAACCGGAGCGGAGCTGAAGGAGCGCATATACCAGCTCGAGGAGCTTTTGCAGGCTTATCGGGACGGCATATTGATAGAAATAGGGTAACACGGATAAAAAGAAAGAGTTCTCGGGGACAGTGCCTCGGGAACTCTTTGCCGTCGTAAAGAAAATTAGCGCACCTTGGAGGAATCGCCGGTGTTGTTATTGCCTGTAACGTCGTCCACCATGTTTTCTACGCCTGTCGCGGCGTCGTCAATGATGTCGGAGGCTGCGTTTCCGGCGTCTCCGATCGCGTTGCCCACATCGTCTGCGATGGAGCCGTTATCCGTGCCGTTTGTGCCGGCAGTCGCGTCGTTTACATTGTCGTTGTCGTTCATAGCGCCGTTCGTATCGGTGCCGTCAAGGTCTGTGTTGTCGGTGTCAGCGCCGCTCATACCGGTGCCGGTCGTGTCAGTTCCCGTACCGTTACCTGTGGTGTTGGTGGTGCCTGTTCCGGTGTTGGTGGTGCCGGTACCGTTGTTTGTATCTGTGCCGACAGTTCCGGTACCGTTCTGTGTGCCTGTGCCGTTATCCGTATTTCCGTCGGCGTTTCTGCTGCCGCAGGCGGTCAGAGCGGACATGCTCAGAACCATGAGAGAGACAAAAAGTAAAGTTTTTATTCTTTTCATGATTTCACTCCTTTGCTCGATTGCTGAATCTTATATGATATAAGAACAGAATGTTTGATAAACTTCCTGTTCTTATGTTATTATGTCAGTTAGAAAATAAAATATGCATCACGTACAGAAGCGGGCAAATTGCCGAGAACATTTGCGATGAGCGTTTGCGTTCCAGAGCGATATGTTTATGGCAGTTTATTTCGCGGGAGCCAAACAGACCGGTCATGCGAAGTATTTTCGAGGTTGGTTCTGAAAGTAAAGAGTAGGTAATAATTGAAAAAACGGAAAAGGAAAAATCATGAAATTTCGACCTTGTATTGATATCCATAACGGCAGTGTCAAGCAGATCATAGGAGGAAGTCTTAAGGATGCGGGCGACAGTGCGCAGGAAAATTTCGTGTCCGGGCAGGACGCCGCTTTTTATGCAGGACTTTACCGGGAAAAGGGCATAAGAGGGGGACATATCATTCTCTTAAATCCACCCTCTTCTCCCTACTATGAAGAGACGAAAAGGCAGGCGCTTTCGGCGCTCTTGGCATATCCGCAGGGAATGCAGGCGGGCGGCGGCATCACGCCGGAGAATGCGGCGGTTTTTTTGGATGCGGGAGCAAGCCATGTGATTGTGACTTCTTATGTTTTTTCAGAAGGTCTGATACGGTATGACAGGCTTCAGGCGCTTGTAAAGGAGACGGGAAAGGAAAAACTGGTTCTTGATCTGAGTGTGCGAAGCCGCGGCGGCAGATACTATATTGTGACCGACAGATGGCAGAAATATACGTCCGTGGAGCTGACGAGGCAGGTTCTCGACGAGCTTTCCGGATTTTGTGACGAATTTTTGGTTCATGCGGTCGATGTGGAGGGAAAAAGCGCAGGTATTGAGGAGCCGGTGGCCGGTCTTTTGGGAGACTGGGGAAAAATTCCGATCGCCTATGCGGGCGGCGTACACAGCTTTGCGGATCTTGACAAATTAAAAAAGTTGGGAAAGGGAAGAGTGGATGTGACCATCGGGAGCGCACTGGATCTTTTTGGCGGACAGATGGCGTTTGCGGACGTGCTTTCTTATATGGAAAGAGCATGATAAGAATAAGAAGAAAAACCTGTCGCGCAGACAGGTTTTTCTTCTTCTCTAATCCGTTACAACAATAGCTGATTCTAAATAAAAAAGTCTTACTGGGTTTTCAGAACATTATATTTAAGAACAGGCACATCGTGATACTGATTATCGATGTTATAGGAGAGTCGACTCTTATAACTTTGTTACGTTTACGGCCTGAGGGCCCTTCTCGCCGTTTACTACTTCATACTCAACCTCAGCGCCCTCTTCGAGAGACTTGAAGCCTTCCATGTTAAGTCCGGAGTAGTGTACGAATACATCGTTGCCCTGCTCGTCAGAGATGAAGCCGTAGCCCTTCTGGTTGTTAAACCACTTTACTGTACCTTTGTTCATTGTAGATACCTCCAAAAATATAAAAAAATTACGTTGATTGACAACACTCATAGAATAGCATAAATTTTATAAAATGTAAAGTATTATTTTTCGTTTTTTTCGTAAACAGACAGCCTACAGTATGTCATCCAGCGTTTTAAACAACACCTGTACGTCGATGGGTTTTGCTATATGACTGTTCATACCGCAATTAAGCGCCTCTTCCCGGTCTTCGGTAAAAGCGTTGGCTGTCATGGCAATGATCGGAATGGAGGCCAGTTCTTGATTTTCCAGCTTTCTGATGCGTCTGGTGGCTTCATAGCCGTCCATCACGGGCATCTGGATATCCATCAAAATAGCCTGATAGCAGCCCGATTCCGATTTTTTTAACATTTCTAATGCAATCTGGCCGTTGTCCGCCACATCTACGAGGAAACCTGCATTTTCCAAAATTGCCACGGCGAGTTCCTGATTCATTTCCACATCTTCCGCCAGCAGAATCCGTCCGGTCCGGCGGGAACTGATGTCTACTTCGTCGGCTTCCGATTCCTGAGACTTTGGCTGAAGCACGGATTGGAGACAGGAACTTAATTCCGATAGGAACAGCGGTTTATTACAGAATGCCGTAACGCCGGCCTCCTTTGCCTCCGCTTCGATATCGGACCAGTCATAGGCGGTCAGAATGATCACAGGCACATTTCCGCCGGTTTCTTTTCGGATTCTTCTTGCCACCTCGACACCGTTCATGTCAGGCAGCAGCCAGTCTATAATATACACAGAGTAGCTTGTGTTTCTCATAATGGCCTGATGGCTGCGAAGTACAGCCTCCTTGCCGGACAGCGTCCATTCGGCCTGTATACCGAGCTGTCCCAGCATATAAGAAACGCTGTCACATGTGTTGAAATCGTCGTCCACCACCAGAGCCTTGCAGTCTTTTAACTCTGGCAGGAGGATCGGTTCTCTCTTTTCCTCGTGCAGACGGAACGCGAAGGAAACGGTAAACTCGGTGCCTACGTCCGGCTCGCTTGTAACGGAAATGGAGCCGTTCATCATATCTACGATATTTTTTGTGATGGCCATGCCGAGTCCGGTTCCCTGAATTTTGCTGATGGTGCTGTTGCGTTCCCGCTCAAAGGGCTCGAAAATGCGCGCGACAAACTCCGGGCTCATGCCGATTCCGGTGTCTTTTATAGAAAAGACGTAGTTGGCATATCCGGCGGGAGCGTCCGGTTTTTCCGTGATGCGCATACTGACATGGCCGCCTGCCCCGGTGTACTTCACGGCGTTGCTTAACAGATTTAAAAGCACCTGATTGAGGCGGAGCTTATCACAGTAAATGGCTTCGTCCACAACATCCACCGTATCGATATGCAGTTCAAGCTGCTTGGCGTGGATGTCCGCCTGCAAAATATTGCGAAGCCCGTGTAGAATTTCGGGAAGACTGCAGAGCTTTTCCTCCAAATGGATCTTCCCGCTCTCGATATGGCTCATATCCAGTATGTCGTTAATCAGACTCAGCAGATGATTGCCTGAGGTCTGAATTTTTTTCAGATATTCCGAGACAAGATCAGTCTGCTCGATATGCGTGATCGCCAGATTTGTAAAGCCTACAATGGCGTTCATCGGGGTCCGGATATCGTGGGACATATTCGATAAAAATACGCTTTTTGCTTTACTTGCCCGGTTAGCTTGGGAGAGAGCGGTTTCCAGCAGCGTGTTCTGTTCCATCTCTCTTCGGATATCCGCATCCACACTCCGGAATCCGAGAACGATACCGCGGCTGCCGTCATCTACGCCTGCGCTCACGGCCTTCATTTGGAAATAGATAAGCTGCCCGTCAACCTGCTTGCGGTAATTGACGGAGTATACCTGTTTGGCGTTCAGCTCTTCCGTCAGCGTGTCCAGAGAGACGGCGTGCCGCATGGTTTCGCGATCCTCTTCATAGACCAACTCTTCTATGTATTTCTCCATGCTGTCTTTTAAGGAGATTTTATTTTCAAAAATACTTTCCGGTTCATGCCTGCCGGTGCGGACCGGAACAACCATGCCGGTATCCGGCTCTACGAAGCACACGAGCGTGAAGTCCCGGCTTAAGGCCTGCACAAGCTCCATCTGCTGTCTCGCATTTTTTCTTTCCTGCTGTTTCTGCTCGGTGACGTCCAAAAGGAACCGCTGGCAAAAGAGCTCTCCGTTTTCCTCGTAGAGCTTAATGTTTCCCATAACGTGGAGAATTTCACCGTCTTTATGCTGCACGCGGTACTCCACATTGACGGTATCCCCGGCTTCTTTAAGCATTCTGATGCTGTTACGGAGATGATCCTTGTCTTCCTCCATCACGGAATCGGCAATGATGTCAAAGCCGTCCGCCATCACTTCATCCGGTGTTTCATAGCCGAGAATTTTGAGAGCGGCTCTGTTTATGTTCACAATACGCGAATCCTTCAGGCTGTGATTCATCACGCCGCAGTCGATGGTGGCCAGGATGGTTTCAAGTGTCTTGTTCTTTCTGATGATTTCCTGTTCATAGGCGCGCTCCTGCGTTACGTCCACGCCCACGCCGACGGTTCCCATAACGGTGCCGTCACAGTTGTAGAGGGGAGACTTGTAGCACATCAGGGTTCTGGTCTCCTCACCGGCCATAATGGTTTCCTCGGACACAAAGGTCTGCCGCATGCTCATAACCCGATGCTCGGATTCGATACAGGCGGGGTCATCCTCCTCCACGTCCCAGATATAGGCGTGACGTTGTCCTTCTACCTGCTGCTTGGTCTTGTTGACGGCCTGACAGAAGCTGGTGTTCACCTTTTCATGGACGCCGTTCTTGTCCTTATACCAGACCAGATTGGGAATATTGTTGATCGTAGCTTCAAGGAAGTGGCTGGTTTCCCAGAAATCCTTACGCATCTGAGCGGTTTGCTGCCATCTTTGAAAACGGAAGCGGAGCTCCTCGTCAGACATGGGCATAATCCAGATGTCTGCGATATCCTTTAATGCCGGATTTGTACAGAGAAGCTGCATCTGCTTTTTGTCCGCGAGAAAAATAACTTCCGAGTCCTTTTTGCGGTTCGGCAGTAAAATTTGCAGTGCGGACTGCATGTCTATACGGGACAGATCGACTATAATGACGTCCGCCTTTGCGGACAGAGAAACATCCGCTTCGTCACTTTCGGAAAAATTATGGGTAAAATGTTCAAGAGAGGGCATCTTTTTAATCACGTCCAAAGCGTGGCTTGGATGTCCTGCGAAATAAATATGGAGACTACAAGTATACATATCTGTTTCCACCTGCCCATTCAAATTTTATTTGCTCTTTTCATTCTAACAAGCCTGCAAAATTGTGTCAATATGGGAAAGGTTTTGCAGAAAATTTCGTATATGAAAAATTATATGGTTTCAGGAACCGAGGCGGTCAAAGATCAGATCGTATCCGTCGTTTCCGTAATTCAGGGAGCGGTTTACGCGGCTGATGGTGGCGGTCGACGCACCGGTTTTTTCCGCAATTTCAAGATATGTTTTATGCTGTTTCAGCATGGATGCCACCTCAAAGCGCTGGGAGAGAGACAAAAGTTCGTTCACGGTGCAAAGATCCTCAAAGAAATCATAGCATTCTTCCTGTGTCTGCAGACAGAGTACAGCCTGAAACAGATGGTCAACAGCGTCGGTTTTGAGTTTTTTATTCATAGGTCCTCCATTCCGCATCTGAAAGGCTTTGCTTTCACGCGTTAAAACTTTACAATCTTTATGTAAAAATATATCACAGCCGTGGCTTTTTGTAAACAGCCGGTCTGTTTTTCAACGAGATAAAATACTTGTCATGACCAAATGAAAAATATATAATAGAAAAAAGAGGAAGGCGGAAGGTGTGGAGAATGACAATCAATATAGAGGATTTGCTAAACAGCATTCAGGAAAGTCTGGACAGGATCAAATATATCAGGGCGGAGGATATTCCTGATATCGATCTCTATATGGATCAGGTGACAACTTTCATGGAGACCCAGCTGAGAAATACGACAAGAGATCCGGCTTCCGACAAGATTCTGACAAAGACGATGATTAATAATTATACGAAGAATGATCTTCTTCCGCCGCCATTCAAGAAAAAATACGCAAAGGATCATGTGCTTCTTCTGATTTTTATCTACTATTATAAAGGGATATTGTCGATCAGCGATATTCAGGAGCTTTTAGCGCCGATCAAAGACCGCTATTTTAAGAACGGCGAGACGTATGATCTTTCCCGTGTATATGAAGAGGTATTCGGATTGGAGCGGGAACAGAGGGATGTCTTAAAGGCAGATGTGGATGAAAAATTTCGAATTGCCCAGAACACCTTTGAGGAGGCACCTGCGGAGGATCGGGAATTTCTGAAAATTTTCTCCTTTATCTGCATGTTAAGCTTTGACGTTTATGTCAAAAAGCTGTTGATCGAGAAAATGATCGACGGCATTACGGACAAACGCGGCAAAGATACAAGAAAAAAGGGAAAGATGCAGGAGGAAGAGTAAAATGGGAATGATTCGGTCGTTTGAGGATCTGACAGTCAAAGGCTTTGACGTGAAGGAAGGCATCAGACTGTGCGGAGGAGAAGAGGAGATCTACATGGAAGTGCTCTGGGCCGCCATGGAGGAGGGAAAGGAAAAAATCCCTCTGATTCGGAGTGTTTATGAAAAGAAAGATCTTGAGCGCTACCGCATCGAGGTGCACGGGCTGAAAAATGCCATGCGTTCCATAGGAGCCACTTATCTGTCACAGCTTGCCGCAGAGCAGGAGACGGCGGTGAATGAAGAAAACTATTCGGTGATGGAAGTGGGCGTGGAGGAGATGCTGACGCAGTACCAGTTTGTGGTGGACGCCCTGAAAGAACTTTTGGGAGAAAATTAGTTTACAAAATATAAATAACGCCCGGCGGATGAGCCGGGCGTTATCTCTGTATATGGAGCCGTACGGGTTAAGGTTACTGTAAGACTTTTTTGGCGAAGGAGGTGTCTACCAGATCTGAGTAGGGCACTCTGCCGTCCAGTTCCCCAGCCTCCTCCAGAATATTCTCCAGAAGGGTGAAACTGTCTTCTGAGAAGACAAGATCTGATTTCCAAGTGTCCTGTGCGGCATATCTTTTGATGATTGTTTCTATGGTGGCAAGATCCGTCTCCGCAAACTGGGGAGAGATCACTTTGGCGATTTCCGCCGGCGTGTGGGTCTGCACATAGTCCATGCCCTTTTGCAGGGCGCGGGTGAAGGACTCGATCACAGCAGGATTTTTCTCCATATAGCTCTTTCTGGCGGAGAAGGCGGTGTAGGGAACATAGCCGGAATCTTCGCCGAGAGAGGCAACTACATAGCCGTCGCCTTTGGCTTCTAAGGAGGTGGCATGGGGTTCAAATTCAACCGAAAAATCCCCCTGCCCGCCGGAAAATGCGGCAGCAGTGGAGCCAAAGTCGATGCTCTGGTCGATGGAAAGGTCGTTTGCGGGGTCGATATTGTTCTTCTTTAAAATGTACTCGAATACCATTTCGGGCATACCGCCTGCCCGGCCGCCCAGCACGTCTTTGCCGATTAACATATCCCATGTGAAGTTTTCAATGGGTTCTCTGGACACGAGGAAATTGCCGGCGCGCTGGGTGAGCTGCGCGAAGTTCACCGCGTAGTCGGATGCGCCTTCCTTGTAGGTGTAGATCGTGCTCTCGCTGCCCATAAAGCCGATATCGGCCTCTCCTGTCAGGAGCGCGGTCATCGTCTTGTCGGCGCCGAAGCCTGTAATCAGGGTTAAGTCGATGCCCTCGTCGGCAAAATATCCCTCCTCAATAGCCACGTACATGGGCGCGTAGAAGATGGAGTGGGCCACCTCGTTTAATACCACGGGCGTTTTGCCGGAAGAGGCGGGAGCGCTTTCGCCGGGCTTGCTGCCGCAGCCCCAGAGGACGCCCATAAGCAGAAGCGCCGCAAGTAATATGCTGCCTGTTTTTTTCATGTTCCTCCTCGGATTGCCGTTTTTTTCGGGCAATCCATAAAAGACATTTTACTATAGTCTATGCGGAAGAAAAAAAAGTGCTTTTCTTTTTGGAGATAAAATGGTATACTGATTAAGTCATAAGTTTGCAGGCGTAGTTCATCGGTAGAATACAAGCTTCCCAAGCTTGGGAGGGGGGTTCGATTCCCCTCGCCTGCTTATCTGATAAGAAAAGAGAAGGAAAACCAGAAATATTCATGGTTTTCCTTTTTTTCGCACATCAGCATCAGGGATATTCATTTACAGGTCTAATTCTGTTGTAATGATACCGAACGATTCCAGCTTGGCTTTCAGTATCTTGATCTGATAATCAAGTTCTTTTTCGGAGTCATCTGATTTTTTGATACGCTGCAGATTGGTATAATAATCAATGAGGTTGTTGATCATTTCCTTATCACTTGGCATAGAATCACCTGCTTTCTGTTTGTGGTTTCTATCGACTGTATCAATTTTATTATAGCCATTTTGATGGGAAGTGTAAAGTCTGTACCGTTTATTCATGTCGGCAGGAGGGTACGAAAGAAATGTGGATCTGGCTGGTTTTACTGTACGGCGTCTTAAAGGGCGTGCGGGAGATCGTCAAGAAAAAGGCTTTGGAGGAAAACTCTACCATAGAGGTATTGTTTATGTACACTTTTCTGTCTTTTGCGATGGTTCTTCCGTCTGCCGGTGTGTCAATGGGGGTGGAACCGCGCTTCTATTTCTATATTGCCATGAAATCTTTCGTCATTTTTCAGGCTTGGATGTGCAGTTTTCGCGCCATCAAAAGGATGCCGATCAGCCTGTACGGTGTGCTGGATCTGTCCCGGGTGCTCTTTGCGACCATGCTGGGTGTCATCGTGCTGCAGGAGGCGCTCGGTACATTGCAGGTGGTGGGCCTGCTGCTCGTGTCGGCCGGGCTTCTTTTATTAAAGTATCATCCGAAGAGCGTGCGGGATGCGGCGAAGTGTGCGGGGGAGTCCGTGGAGATCAAGTATGTGGTGATGGCCTTTGCATCCTGCCTGCTGAATGCGGTTTCGGGACTGCTTGACAAGATTTTGATGCGGGATATCACAAGCTCCCAGCTTCAGTTTTGGTATCTGCTGTTTCTGACGCTGTTTTATCTGCTTTTTATTCTCATTTCCCGTACGCCGGTGAACTGGCGCCAGGCGGTCTGCAATAAGTGGGTGTGGCTCTTGAGTCTGCTGATCGTGGTTGCGGACAGGGCGCTCTTTGTGGCAAACGGTATGGAGGGAAGCCGCGTAACCATGATGACGCTCTTAAAGCAGGCGGGCTGTGTGGTGACGATTCTCGCCGGGCGGTTTCTGTTTAAGGAAAAGAACACCACGCATAAGCTCTTCTGCGCCGCTATTATTATAGTAGGAATTGTGATCGGGGTGAACTAGCGGATTTTGCCACGACAGTCATATATTATGTTAACTAACTATTGCAAAGTATACCCCAAAAATGACAGAGTGTACCATATAGAGGGAAGACGCGCGCAGGGGTATTGTCGCCGTACAAACGGTATGCTATACTAATCCATAATTTGCATTTTTATACATACGGAGGGTACGGAGCATGGGAAAGAATAGTGTGTTTGACGGGGCGAGAGCGATGAATAAAATGGCCATTGCCTGCCATACGGTGATTGTCGCAGTGCTGGAGGCCGCCTATCTGGTCGAGGTGCTGAAGGGCAGCAGAACCATGGGATATTATGCAGTGTTTTCGCTGATTGCGATTTTGCCGGTGGCGCTTGAGTTTTTTCTTTACAGACAGAAGCCTTCGGACGAAAGGCTGAAATATGTGATAAGTGTGAGTTATAGTCTGTTTTATCTTTTCGTGGTGTTTACTACGGTCAATATGATTGCTTTTACTTATATTATACCGCTTTATTTAGTAATTATTTTATATTCTGACGTGAAGCTCTGCGCATGGGTGGGCGGGGCAGGCGTTGCCATCAATCTGGTGTTTTTGGGATGGCAGGGCGCATCCGGCGGCATTAAGGCCGAGGATATGGCGACTTATGAAATACGTATGGCGCTTCTTCTGCTTGCGGCGGTTTTCCTCAGACTGTCTACAAAGACGCTGGCAAAAATCAATGCGGTTAAACTGGCAGAGCTGGATCAGGAGAAAGATAACGTTTCCGGCCTGCTTGAAAAGGTAATGCGGATATCCGGTCAGATGTCAGAGGGCATTCTGGATGTGGCGGGACAGATGCGCGAGCTGGGGAGTGCGGTATCGGAGACAAGAAACGCCATGCAGGAGGTTTCTTCCGGCACCAATGAGGCGGCGCAGTCCGTTCAGAATCAGCTTGGGAAGACAGAGGAGATTCAGAGCCATATCGGCCAGATGGTGGACGTGATGGGAGTGATCACGCAGCACATGGCAGAGACGAAAGGCAGCGTGCAGCTTGGCAGGGAGAACCTGCAGATATTGACAACGCAGATGGAGCATTCGGAGAAGGCGGCGGCGCAGGCAGTGGCAGAAATGAAGACGCTGGCGGAGCACACGTCCAATATGCAGACCATTATAGATATGATTACAAGTGTGGCAAGCAAGACCAGCCTGCTCGCCTTGAATGCAAGCATTGAGGCTGCGCGCGCCGGAGAAGCGGGCAGGGGATTTGCCGTGGTGGCGTCGGAGATTTCCAATCTGGCGAACCAGACGCAGGGTGCAACGGTGAATATCACAGATGTGATCCGCAGTGTTTCCGATAAACTAAGGATCGCTGCCAGTACGGTGGAGGAATTGCAGGAGAGTAACCGCAGGCAGAGTGAATCGGCGGTGCAGGCGGCTGACGGCTTTGAGAAGATTGCGGCTGACACCGATCAGGTGGATGAACAGAGCAGGCGGCTGGACAGTTCCGTGAAACAGCTTGCGGAGGCAAACAGGGTGATTGTGGAGAGCATTCAAACGATTTCGGCGATTATGCAGGAGGTGTCCGCGCATTCGCAGGAGACATTCCGGGTGAGCGAGAACAACACGAAGATAGTGGGAGAAGTGGACAGTCTGGTGGACAGTCTAAGCGATCAGGCAAAGCAGCTTAATCAGAGCAGGAATTGAAACTTTATGGAATATGAGATATACTGGACATAGGGTAGAGATTTTTCATAGAAAACGGAGGGTAAAATGGGATTTTTAAAGAATCAGTTTTCAAGCGTGATCGAGTGGAATGAGAACGGCGAGGGCGTTTTGTTTTATAAGTTTCAGAATCAGGAGATCAAGAAAGGCTCCCGTCTGATTATCCGTCCGGGGCAGGATGCGATTTTCCTGTATAACGGCAGGGTGGAAGGTATTTTCGTGGAGGACGGCGACTATGATATCGAGTCCGATATTATTCCTTTCCTCACAACGTTAAAGAGTTTTAAATTCGGATTCAGCACACCGCTTCGCGCGGAAGTGCTCTTTATCAACACGAAGGAGCTTTTGGTAAAGTGGGGCACGAAAAACGCAATCAATCTGCCTGCGCCAGGACTTCCCGGCGGTATGCCGATCCGTGCTTTCGGCGCGTTCAACTGCAGAGTGGCGGCGCACGATGTGCTGATTGAAAAGCTCGCAGGCATCAGACAGACTTATACCGTGGGAGACGTGAAAGAGCGCATCATTGCGAGCCTTGACCAGCTTCTGATGAGCTGGATCAGCAAAGAGGGCAGGGACATGTTCAACCTGCAGGCGGATGCGAGAAATATCGCCAAGGGCATTGAGAGCGAGCTGGACGCGGATATGCGGACACTGGGCATCGCGATTTCAGGCTTTACGATCGAGAGCTTTTCCTATCCGGAAGAGATCAGAAAGATGCAGGAGAAGGCGGCGGCACAGTCTATGGTGGGCGATATGAATAAGTACACCCAGATGGCGGCGGCGGATTCCATGGGAAAGGGCGGCGGAAGCGGCGCGGGCATGGCTTCCGATATGGTCGGCTTACAGATGGGTATGGCGATCGGACAGCAGATGGTGAACCAGATGAATATGGGCGGTCAGAATGGGACGCCTCAGATGCAGGGACAGCCGGCAGCGCAGGGCGGACAGGGGCCGAAGTTCTGCCCGAACTGTGGCACGCCGACTACGGGATCTAAGTTCTGCGGTAACTGCGGAAACCAGCTTTTATGATTCGGCAGAGAAACAGACCATCATAGCAGACATATTTTCCGCCCGTGGAGACAGACGAGACGGGGCTATGCATGACAGGTGCTTCAGGGCAGAACAGATAGAGGATATAAAGCCGGATAAACATAGGGAGAAATTGAGGAGTTGAGGAAAAAATAGAGTATGAGCATATACGATACTTTGAACGAGAGGCAGAGACAGGCCGTCATGCAGACTGACGGCCCTGTCCTGATTTTGGCGGGCGCGGGTTCCGGCAAGACCAGAGTTTTGACGCATAGGGTGGCATACCTGATCGACAGGGCGGGTGTGGCGCCCTATCACATTTTGGCGATTACTTTCACGAACAAGGCGGCGGGGGAGATGCGGGAGCGTGTGGACAAGATCGTGGGCTTCGGCGCGGAGCAGATCTGGGTATCCACGTTCCATTCTACCTGTGTGCGGATTTTGCGCCGCTACATAGACCGTCTCGGGTATGACAATCATTTTACGATTTACGATACCGACGACCAGAAAGGTATTATGAAGGAAGTCTGCAAAAAACTGCAGATCGACACGAAGATGCTCAAGGAGCGCACGATTATGAGCGCCATCTCCTCCGCCAAGGACGAGCTGATAGACCCGCAGGAGTACGAGATGCAGAATGGCTTCGATTTTAACGGCGGCAAGATTGCCAAAGCGTACCGGGAATATCAGGCCACGTTAAAGAAAAATAATGCGCTGGATTTTGACGACCTCATTATGAAAACGGTGGAGCTTTTCAAGGCGGACGCCGAGGTGCTTGCCTCCTATCAGGACAGATTCCGCTACATTATGGTGGACGAGTATCAGGACACCAACACCGCCCAGTTTGAGCTGATCAGGCTTTTGGCGGCGGGGCGTCGGAATCTTTGTGTGGTGGGTGACGACGATCAGTCCATCTACAAATTCCGGGGGGCGAATATCCGTAATATTCTGGACTTTGAAAAGGTTTATCCTGATGCCTGTGTGATCAAGCTGGAACAGAATTACCGTTCTACCCAGATCGTATTGGATGCCGCTAACGCGGTGATCAAAAACAACGTGGGACGCAAGGAGAAGGCGCTCTGGACGGATAAGGCGGAAGGGGCACGCATCGGCTTTAAGCAGTTTGACACGGCTTATGAGGAGGCGGAGTACATTGCCGGTGATGTGGCGAGAAAGAAAAAGCGGGGCGCGGTCTCCTATGGGGAATGTGCCGTGCTTTACCGCACCAACGCGCAGGCACGTCTGCTGGAAGAGCGTTTTATCATGGAAAGCATACCGTACGACGTGGTCGGCGGCACAAACTTTTATTCCAGACGGGAGATCAAGGATGTGCTCGCTTACTTAAAAACCATTGACAACGGCAGGGACGACGTGGCGGTGAAGCGGATTATCAATGTGCCGAGACGCGGCATTGGCGCGGCCACCATTGTGCGGGTGCAGGAGTACGCGGACGAGAGAAATATCAGTTTCTTTGACGCGCTCACAGAGGCGGACCAGATCATGACGATCGGCAGGAGCGCGTCCAAGCTGAAACCCTTTGTGACCATGATACAGAGTTTTCGCAGCAAGCAGGAGTTTTACAGTCTGGAAGAGCTGGTGAAGGACGTGCTGGATCTTACGGGGTATTTGAAGGAACTGGAAGAGTCCGACGAGGAGGATGCGGCTGACCGTGTGGAAAATATAGAGGAGCTGGTCAGCAAAGTGGTGGCTTATGAGGAGGAGAACGACGAGCCGATTTTGAGCGGGTTTCTGGAAGAGGTGGCGTTGGTGGCGGACATCGACCGGGTGGATGGTGACGATGACCGTGTGCTTCTTATGACCTTGCACAGCGCCAAGGGACTGGAGTTTGCACATGTCTATCTGGCGGGCATGGAGGACGGTGTGTTTCCAAGCTACATGACGATCACTTCGGACGATCCCATGGAGATCGAGGAGGAGAGGCGGCTTGCCTATGTGGGAATCACCAGAGCCAAGGAGGAACTGACCCTCACCTGTGCGAAACAGCGTATGATCAGAGGGGAAACGCAGTATAATCCCGTCAGCCGTTTTGTGCGGGAGATTCCTCCCATGCTGTTAGACGGCACGCCTGCTTCCGTGAAGAGGAGAATGGAGGAAGTCTACGAGGATGACTCGCAGGAGCGAAGCATTTTGCGGGCGAAACCTTACGGAGCTGCGGCAAAATCCTACACGGAACCGGTCAAACCATATGCGGCGGCGCCAAGTGCGTACACAGAGAGAAAAAAGGTTTACGCGGCACCGAAAAAGCGCGGTGTAGGGAAAGCGCCGGTCACGGTGGGCGGTAATCCCTTCGGCGCGGGGAATGAGCCATCCGGCAGGATCGGCTATGGAGAGGGAGACCGGGTGCGCCACGCCCGCTACGGGGAAGGAACGGTCTTAAAGATTGAACCCGGCCCCAGAGACAGCCAGGTGACGGTAGTTTTCGATGAGGCCGGGCAGAAGATCATGTATGCGGGATTTGCGAAGCTGCAAAAGGTTTGAATTTTTATTTACTGGTATAAAATTTACAGAATTTTCATAAAATAAGATATTCAGATATAGTAAAATCTGAAAAGGCGTGGTATAATGTACGCGATGGCAATGAGCCGTGCCAGACGGGAAGATGACAAAATGGCTGCTTGCAGACAATTTTGTCAGATGAGCGGATGATAGGGCGAAGCCCGCGAAGGAGGGAAACCGGAGGTTTACCGAGTTAGCACGGATCAGATTTGTACGCGGCCAAAATGATGGGAAAGAGAGGGTTACAGGATGAGCAAGAGGGAGATTTTGCATAAATTGGATGAGATCATGGACAATGCGGGAGTGAATGAGTTTCTTGGCAGGAAACATGAGGAGGAGAAGAAAAACAGTATTTTATGGATATTTGCCGTGATCGGCGCTGTTGCGGCGGTAGCTGCCATTGCATATGCGGTGTATCGTTACCTGACGCCTGATTATCTGGAAGATTTTGAGGACGACTTCGACGACGATTTTGACGATGACTTTTTCGAGGATGAGGATGACGACGAGGACACAGGCGTATAAAATTTTTCGTTGAGAAAATTGTAGAACCGGCGGGAGAGAAAAGTTTCCCGGCGGTTCTCTTTGTGCGCTTATAAGAAGAACCGGAAAGCGGATCGGAGAGCGTGAACGGGAGATGCGAAGCATCTTGCGTCTGTTTGTACATGAAGAGTAGACAGAGTGAGAAATGGAGAACAGTATGAAAAAGGGGCAGGTTATAGAGGGAACCGTGGTGCGTATGGATTTCCCGAACAGAGGGATCGTGGTCTGCGAGGAGGGAGTCTGCACGGTGAAGAACGCACTTCCGGGACAAAAGGTGCGGGCGGCCGTCAACAAGACGAGAAACGGAAGGTACGAAGGGCGGCTTTTGGGGGTGATACAGCCTTCCCCGGCGGAGACGGGAAGTCCCTGTCCCCATTTCGGGAGCTGCGGCGGCTGCACTTATCTGTCATTTCCCTATGAAGAGAGCCTGAAAATCAAGGAGGGACAGGTGAGGCGTCTGCTTGCGCCTGTGCTGGAAAAGCAGGACGGGGAGTGCCTGTTTGAGACGGCAGAGGCTTCCCCCGTGGTTTTCGGCTATCGGAATAAGATGGAGTTTACCTTCGGGGATGAGGTAAAGGACGGGCCATTGTCCCTCGGGATGCATAAGCGGGGAAGTTTTTATGATATCGTGTCCGTGACGGACTGTCTGATCGTGGAGGAGGATTACCGGAAAATCCTGCGCTGCGTCAGGGATTATTTTGAGGAACTGCAGGGGCAGGGGATGGATGTGTCCTTCTATCACAGACTGCGGCATACGGGGTATCTGCGGCATCTCGTGGTGCGCAGGGCGTCAAAGACCGGGGAGATTTTGGCAGCACTGGTAACTACGTCTCAGGCGCCCGGACAGAAGGCGCGGGCAGGCGCCATGTCTGGCCAGCCGGAAGAAAAGGGCGGGATCTATGAACAGGATGCGGCGGTGGAACAGGTCGTGCAGGAAAACCGCCCGGTATCCGAAAGAGACAGGCGTGAGCGGGAGATATTGGACGGACTTAGGGGGCGGCTTCTGGCGCTGCCACTCAACGGGGAGATCGTGGGCATTCTGCATGTGAGAAACGATTCCGCTGCGGATGTGGTGCAAAGCGACGAGACTACGATTCTGTACGGCCGGGACTATTTTTATGAAGAACTTCTGGGGCTTCGCTTTAAAATATCGCTGTTTTCCTTTTTCCAGACCAACAGTCTCGGGGCCGAACTGCTCTACAGCACGGCGCGGGCATATATTTCGGACTACATAGAGTCGTCTGGCGGGACGACGGATGAAACGGCGCGGGGGACGGCAGAAAAAGACGGGAAGGAGAAAAACGACGAACCCGTGCAGGGAAAGATCGTCTACGACCTCTACAGCGGTACGGGGACGATTGCCCAGCTTATGGCGCCCGTGGCAAAGAAAGTGATAGGTGTGGAGATCGTGGAGGAAGCCGTGGAGGCGGCGAGAAAGAATGCGGAATTAAATGGTTTACATAACTGCGAATTTATTGCCGGGGATGTGCTGAAAGTGCTGGACGGGATTGCGGAAAAGCCGGATGTGATTATCCTTGACCCGCCCAGAGACGGCGTGCACCCGAAGGCGCTTACGAAGATTATAGATTACGGGGTGGAACATATTCTGTATATATCATGCAAGGCGAGCAGCCTGGCGCGGGATCTGGAGATCTTTTTGGCGAGGGGATACAGGGCGGAAAGGTGCGTGGCGATTGATCAGTTTCCTTGGACGGCGGGGGTAGAGGTCGTGTGTTCGCTGTCTAAACTGCATAGCAGGTAATTTAGATGTCAAATATTATTTCAAATATTGCAATTACTGTTGAAAAATGAGTCGCTGCATACATAAATAAGCTGAGCAGGTGAATGGAATATGAATAGAATAGAATTAGGGGATTCGATACAATTGATACAAAGTGTTGAAACGGAGTCCGTTCATTTAATTTTATCAGATATTCCATATGGTATAAATTATGATGAATGGGATGTATTACATCATAATACGAACAGCGCGCTTTTAGGAAAAAGTCCGGCACAAGAAAAATCCGGCAGTATATTTAAAACAAGAGGGAAGCCCTTAAATGGCTGGGCACAATCGGATAGAAATATTCCAATCGAATATTACCAGTGGTGTTCGTTGTGGGCTGGCGATTGGTTAAGGGTATTGAAGCCGGGGGCAAGTTGTTTTGTTTTTGCCGGAAGAAGATTGGCGCATAGATGTATTTGTGCAATGGAGGACGCTGGGTTTATATTTAAAGATATGATTTCCTGGGAAAAGGAAACGGCAGCATACAGGGCGCAAAGAGTAAGCAGCGTATTTGATAGAAGAAATGATATAGAAAATAGCGAAGCATGGGCCGGTTGGAAAATAGGAAATCTCAGACCGTTATTTGAGCCTATTTTATGGTTTATGAAACCATATCCGCAGGGAAGTACACTGACTGATAATATTTTAAAATATGAAGTGGGCGCTTTTAATGAAAATAAGCTGCGGGAACTGGCCTCATTAAATGAAGGCGTGGAAGTGTGTTCCAATATTTTAAAGGTACAAACACATAAAACCGATAGAGGCATGCATCCGACACAGAAAGCCGTTAAATTAATGGAACTTTTGATTTCACTCGTTACAAAAGAGGGACAGACTGTGTTAGATCCGTTTTGCGGTTGCGGGACAACTTTGGTCGCGGCAAAGAACCTAAAGAGAGAATATATTGGGTTTGAGATCAATAAAGAATATTATGACAACATTTTACTGAGAATGCAGGAATAATTGATCAAATACAGAATTTATTTGCAACCCGCCCCAATATAAAGTAAGATAAAGAGGTGGACACTAGGGGGTAGCATCAGTGTTAAACATTCTACGGCGTTCCCCGGCACAGAAATCACAGGACAGGGTGGCCGGGAAAAGTTACGGCTCAGGAAAGCGGGATGCGCTTACAGGGGCGGTGAACAAAAACACCTTCCAGAAAATGGTGGAGAATGCATTGGCAGGCGAGCATATGCAAGGCTGCCTTCTGTTGGTGGATGTAGATCGTATGCAGGAAGTCAACGATAACTATGGCAGAGAGACGGGTGACCGGGTGCTGCAGGCGGTTTATGCCACACTGCGGGAGCACTTCAGGGCGGAAGACGGCATAGGGCGGCTCTCGGAGGATACCTTCGGCATCTGGATCGAAGGACTTTCGGCTGATCAGGTGGGCGGCATCCGTAGACGGATCGCCGTTGTGAACGACAGACTGCTGCATGCGGATCAGGATATGCCTACCGTAACCCTGAGCGCAGGGGCGGCTTTGGGGGAATCGGGCGAGAGCTATAAGGAGATGTACCAGCAGGCGCAGAAAGTTTTGAACCGGGTGAAAGAGGGCGGGCGCTGCGGCTGTGAGATATATACAATATAAGAAAACGGGAGGAAAGTATGGGCGGTTTTTTTGGAGTGGCAGCGAAGGAAAATTGTATTTTTGATCTGTTTTTTGGAACGGACTATCATTCCCACCTGGGAACCAGACGGGCGGGTATGGCGCTTTATGATGAGGAGGCGGGATTTAACCGTGCGATACATAACATAGAGAATACGCCGTTTCGCACCAAATTTGACAAGGATGTAAATAAGATGTTCGGGACGCTTGGCATTGGCTGTATTTCGGATTATGAGCCGCAGCCTTTGATTATCCGTTCCCATCACGGCACCTATGCGATCACCACGGTCGGCAGGATCAATAATAAAGACCAGATCGTGTCGGAGATTTTTCAGAACGGCAAAGGGCATTTTCTGGAAATGAGCGGCGGCGATATTAACGCCACGGAACTGGTGGCGGCGGTGATTAACCAGCGTGATAATCTAATCGAGGGGATTAAGTACGCGCAGGAGCTGATCGACGGCTCCATGACCATACTGATCATGACGCCGAAGGGGATTTACGCGGCGAGAGACAGGCTGGGACGCACCCCTGTTACAATCGGAAAGAAGGAGGATGCCTGCTGTGTATCCTTTGAGAGCTTTGCCTATCTGAATCTCGGCTATGTGCCGGAGCGGGAGCTTGGGCCCGGGGAAGTGGTGATTGTGACGCCGGAGGGCGTACAGACGCTTGCCGCGCCGGGTAAGGATATGAAAATTTGTACTTTTTTGTGGATTTATTACGGCTATCCCTCCTCGTCCTATGAGGGAATTAGTGTGGAGGAGATGCGATATCACTGTGGGGCGATGTTAGCGAAGCGCGACGACGCGAAGCCGGATATCGTGGCGGGCGTGCCTGATTCCGGGACGGCCCATGCCATCGGCTACGCCAACGAGTCGGGGATTCCTTTTTCCAGACCGTTTATCAAGTATACGCCCACTTGGCCCCGTTCTTTTATGCCTACGATCCAGAGCAAGCGGAATCTGATCGCGAAAATGAAACTGATCCCGGTGCATGACCTGATTAAGGACAGGAGTCTTCTGCTGATCGACGATTCCATCGTGCGGGGCACGCAGCTTCGGGAGACGACGGAGTTTCTATACCAGAGCGGTGCGAAGGAGGTACATATCCGGCCTGCCTGCCCGCCTCTGCTTTACGGCTGTAAATACCTGAACTTTTCCCGCTCCACTTCGGAAATGGAGCTGATTGCAAGAAGAGTGATTCAGGAATTGGAGGAGGAAAACAAGTATCCGAATCTGGCGGTCTATGCGGACCCGGACAGCACGGAGTACGGACAGATGCTGGAAAAGATAAGGGAAAAATTGAATTTCACTTCACTGAAATATCATCGGCTGGATGATATGATCGCTTCCGTCGGCATTGATAAATGTAAGCTGTGCACTTATTGCTGGGATGGACGCGAATAACAACGCGAGAAGAACTTCCAGCCACTCACAGCAAAGGCTGTTTCGTGGGGAAGTTCTATGTCTCGCGTAGGAGACTTTTTCACGCAGGAGAATGCCCAAAAAGAGGCATTCTCCGCATGGTGGACTTTTTCACGCAGAAGAATGCCTCAAAACGGCATTCTTCGCACAGATTTCGTTTCGTGAAAGGATTGATATACATACATGATTTTCAAGTGTAGAAACTGCGGCGGCAACACGGTGTATTCGCCGGAAAAGGGAAAGATGTACTGCCCTCACTGCGAGAGTATGGACAGTGAGGAAAAGATAGGGGACAGTTCCCTTGTGCAATGTGTAAACTGCGGCGCGCCATTACGGATCACGGAATATACTTCGGCGTGCAGATGCGAACATTGCGGCACGTATCTGATATTTAATGAGCGGGTGGAGGGCGTCTTTGAGCCGAAACTGATTCTGCCTTTCTGTATAGGAAAAGAGATGGCAGTGGCGGCCATGGAGCGCGAGTTTTCCAGACGGCTGTTTGCGCCCGCCGATTTCCTGTCGGCGAAGAGTCTGGAAAAAATGGAAGGAATTTATGTGCCTTTCTGGCTGTATGACTATGGAGCGGACTACGATTTCGCGGGGGAGGGCACCAAAGTCAGGACATGGCGCAGCGGCGACACGGAGTACACAGAAACTTCCTATTTCGAAGTGGTCCGGCGGATGGACGTGGATTTTGACCGCATTCCTGTGGACGCATCCATCGCTATGGACGATCGGATTATGGATTTGATGGAGCCCTATGATTACCGGGCGCTTGCGGATTTTGAGCCGCGGTACATGTCAGGCTTTTTCGGCGAGGTTTACAATCGGGAAGCGCAGGAAATGGATGAAAGGGCACAGGCAAAGGCAAGGCAGGCTTCGGAAGAACTGCTGCAAGGCTCTCTGACGGGATATGCCACGGTGCGCCCATACCGGAAAAACCTGAAGCTGACCAGAGAGGACTTTTGCTACGCGCTGATGCCTGTCTGGCAGTATGTCTATCGCTATAAGGATCAGTCTTTTCTGTACCATGTGAACGGGCAGACGGGTAAGGTGATCGGTGTAACGCCTGTTTCCAGAGGAAAGGTATTGGCTTACAGTGCGTCGGTGTTTGCGGTGGTGACGGCGCTCTGCTATATGGCGGTTCATGTGCTGGAGATCTTATAGAGGGGAAGGGCAGAAGTTTTGAGAGAATATTTTCGATATTTCAAATGGCTGTACATCGTTCTGGCCGCCGCCGCGCTTTTGACTGTGGTGCTTCATACGGGGCACGGGGCGCTGGCGAAAGCAATGGACTATCAGCGGACAAATACACAATGTGTGACCGATGAGCGGGTTTTCGACAAGGCGGATGTATTGACGGACAAAGAGGAGGAGAAGCTGCGCCGTCTGATTGCAAAGAGGGAGAAACAGACGGGATGCGATATCGTGCTTGTTACGCTGAATGAGCCCTTGGCGGAGTATGCCAGAGAGATTGAGCCGGGCGTGATTTCGGAGGAATATGTGAGGGTGTACGCGGAGCAGCGCTGGGAGAACGACGGGTTCGGTTTTGACAGACCTGACGGCGACGGCGTGATGCTGGTGGATAATTGGTCGAGGGAGGATGACGGCATGATTCACACATGGCTATGCACCACAGGCCGGGCGAGGGACGCCTACTATGTGGAGGACATCGACCATCTTCTCGAGAA
This sequence comes from uncultured bacterium, assembly GCA_947073545.1. Classification (GTDB taxonomy): domain Bacteria; phylum Bacillota; class Clostridia; order Lachnospirales; family Lachnospiraceae; genus UBA3282. Next base: position 24,641 of record CAMTMP010000016.1, on the reverse strand, counting down.
TGTGTACCGCTATGTGGAGAAGGACCCTTACCGCGCTTACAAGACCTATGTCAACAATTTTTATCACGATATGATGGGCTGGAACGTATCTCATATGTCTGTACCGGGATTTGTGCCATGGATTATAGGAATGATAGCGGCTGTTATTTTTGCCGCGTCCAACTGGCGGTCGAAGGAGGGTAAGAAGACGACCACGGCCACCACTTATGTGGCGGGCAGGGAACCTGTTTTTCGGGTGGCGCAGGACAGGTTCTTGAGAAAGACGGTGATCCAGCGGAAAATCCAGACAAGCAGCGGCGGACACGGCGGCGGTGGCAGGAGTCACGGCGGCGGTGGCGGCCATCATGGCGGCGGCGGACGCAGTCGTTAGCAGGGTGAATCTGAGCATAAATAAAAGGAGCGGATGTCATGCATTCGCTCCTTTAAACGTTCGTTTTATCAGATTTTCTTATGCCATCTTGTTAACGGCAAGGGCCATGCGGGAAACCTTTCTCGCAGAAGTATTCTTGTGGTATACGCCCTTCTTGGTTGCCTTGTCAATTGCGGAAGTAGCGGCAAGCAGCGCGCTCTCTGCGGCAGCCTTATCCTTCGCGTCGATGGCAGCATATACCTTCTTGATCGCTGTCTTAACGCCGGACTTGATGGACTTGTTTCTGTCAGCCTTCGTCTTGTTTACCAGAATTCTCTTTTTCGCAGATTTGATATTAGCCATAACATCCTCCATTTCAAAACATTTACTCTTTATCTTCTTATAAGGACGTGTCTCATTAAAGACGGACACGGACGTTTTAATGGAAACACACGCATATTATTTTAGATTATGGAAATGGGGATGTCAATACATATTTTGTTTATTTTTGCAAAAAATAGAAAACAAAATGGGCAAGCGGAAGAAAAGCGCATAAAATATAACAGCGGCAGAAGAAATGCAGGCGGCTGCGAAGCAGACATTTGCTTTTCTTGCAGCGTTAACGGGCAAACGTCCGATGAAATCGGACATAGAGCGCCGAAAGCGCGGGTTTGCGAGTTGAAAACCAGAACGGAAAGGAATGGAAAATGCTATGGATAGCTGGTCAAATGTCAGGACGGACTTGGCGTTGGAAGCCAGAGAAGGTATTGGAGAAAACGAGTCCGGGCTTCATGGAGTGATAGTAGAAGAGCATTATGACGAAGAGAGCGATGTGCATATTACCCGGGTGATTATAGAGACGAAAAACGGGGCCAAGGCGCTTGGAAAACCGATGGGAACCTATATTACACTGGAGGCGCCCGCCATGACGGAACCGGAGGAAGACTATCATCAGGAGATATCCGCCATTCTGGCACAGCAGCTTCGGGGGATTTTGCCAAATCCGGATGAGGAACAGTCGATTCTGGTGGTGGGGCTTGGCAACCGGGAGGTCACCGCGGATTCCCTCGGGCCGAATGTGGTGGATAATCTTTTTGTCAACAGGCATATTGTGCTGGAGTATGGCAAGGTGGCCTATAACCGGACGAAGATGCATCTGGTGAGCAGTCTGGCGCCGGGCGTTATGGCGAAAACGGGCATGGAGTCCGCGGAGATCATCAAGGGGGTGATCGGGGAGACGAAGCCGGATCTGGTGATCGCAATCGATGCGCTGGCCGCACGCTCCACCAAACGCTTAAACCGTACCATCCAAATCACGAACACAGGCATTCATCCCGGTTCCGGTGTGGGAAATCACAGAAACGCCATAACGGAGGAGACGCTTCACATTCCGGTGCTGGCGCTGGGTGTGCCGACGGTGGTGGACGCGGCTACGATCGTGGGTGACGCCATGGGAGAGCGGCCCGCCACGCTTAAGGAACTCAATAATATGTATGTGACCACAAAGGACGTGGATCAACAGATCCGCCAGATCAGTCACATTATCTGTGACGGGATAAACGGCGCGCTGAATCTTTGACAGGAAGAGACGGCGCGAAAGCAACTATTCGGTACAGGCCGAAGCATTTACGCATGAACCTGTATTTGCCGTGCATATATTTTTAGTATGTACAAGAATAGAAAGTGGTTGAAACTTATTTTAATAGCAACTGTTATCATAACTCTCGGATTCGGCTGTGCGGAACTTTTGCGGGATCGTGAGAAGGAGGAAAAAAAGAAAGGCTCCGCTTTGCGCGGTATTGCGGAAGAGCTGGTGATGGAGCCGTATCTGCCCGGCATCCGCGCAATGAGTGAGACAGACCGTCACGCATCGGGGGAAGGCTTTTTTAGAAAGGCGCTGTTTTTCCAATATCCGGGGCTGTTCTATGCACTGGAGAACGGGGAGGAGGGCGTGACCGAGAGCGACTATGCCAGACTTCTTCTGCCGGAGGGGAGCGACGAGGATTACAAGGGACTGCCGGAGGAGGCGCTTGAGTACGGTGACGATGCCATGCATCTGGAGAAGAATATGGAATCGGCGTTTTTAAAGGAAAACGAGCGTTATTTATCGGCGGAACAGGAAGGGGAAGAGTCGGGAGAGCCGGAGGAGGCGGACGAAGAGGAAGAAATGGTGGAAGGCCAGGCGTTTGCCTGTGTGGAGGAGAAGAGCTACCGCTATAAGTGGGAGGGTCTGTCCACCTACGAGGCGCTGATCAAGGCGTTTTACGCGGTGGACAGCACAACCGTGGCGGGAGAGCAGCTTTTGCAGGCGCAGACGCTTCGGGAGAAGGATATGCGGATACAGGGGAGCGCGGACGCGCCGCAGATCCTCATTTACCACACCCATTCCAAGGAGAGCTTTGTCGATTCTGTGCCGGGTGATGCAGACAGCGGGATTTTGGGGGCGGGGGAATATCTGGCCAGCCTTTTGCGGGAGCGTTACGGGTACAATGTGATCCATGACACAGGCTGTTATGACGAGGACAGGGCCTATGCCTACAACAATTCCCTGCCCGCCATCGAGGCGATTTTACGGGAGAATCCGTCCATCGAGGCGGTGATCGACCTGCACCGGGACGAGATGCCTGCGGACAGGCGTCTGGTCATGGATCTGCAGGGCCGCCCCACCGCGCAGTTTATGTTCTTTAACGGGCTGTGCCGCACCACAAAGGGAGAGATCTCGTATCTGGAAAATCCCTATCTGGCGGACAATCTGGCGCTGTCCTTCCAGATGCAGACGGCATGTAACGAGTATTATCCGGGAATTGCCCGCAGAATCTATCTGAAAGCCTACCGCTACAATATGCACCTTTGTCCGAAATCCCTTCTGATCGAGCTGGGCGCGCAGAACAATACGGAGGAGGAAATACATAATGCCTGCGAGCCCTTAGCTCATGTGCTGGACCTTGTTTTCAGCGGCAGGGAGCCGGAGCGGGAGGGCGATTGATGTGGACATCCTACGGACAATTTGATATACTTGCGTGGGAAGAACTTCTAATATTAAAATGATCTCTGCCGGAAGGTGTCTCAAAAAGCCGGAGAAGCGGATCTGGGGGTTCTGTGTTTACGCTGGAGAATAGCAAAATATGGCGTTTTCCGAAACGACGAAAGGTAACAGAGGGTGTACAATGGATCAAAGTAAAATCAGAAATTTTTGTATCGTAGCGCATATTGATCACGGCAAGTCCACGCTGGCGGACCGGATCATAGAGAAGACCGGGCTTCTGACAAGCCGTGAAATGCAGGCGCAGATACTGGACAATATGGAATTAGAGCGGGAGAGAGGCATTACCATCAAGGCACAGACCGTGCGCATCATCTATCAGGCGAAGGACGGCAACGAGTATATTTTTAACCTGATCGACACGCCCGGCCATGTGGATTTTAACTATGAGGTGAGCCGTTCCCTTGCGGCCTGCGACGGGGCGATTCTTGTGGTGGACGCGGCCCAGGGCATAGAGGCGCAGACGCTGGCAAACGTATATCTGGCGCTGGATCACGATCTGGACGTGTTTCCGGTGATCAACAAGATCGACCTGCCAAGCGCGGAGCCGGAGCGGGTGAAAAATGAAATTGAGGACGTGATCGGCATCGAGGCGCAGGACGCGCCGCTGATCTCCGCGAAGAACGGCATAGGCGTGGAGGAAGTGCTGGAGGCCATCGTGGAGAAAATTCCGGCCCCCGGCGGCAGCCCGGATAATCCGCTGCAGGCGCTTATTTTTGACTCTGTTTATGATTCCTACAAGGGCGTGATCGTATTTTGCCGCATCAAGGAGGGCAGGGTCAAAAAAGGCACCAAAATTAAAATGATGGCCACGGGAGCCACCGCGGAGGTGGTGGAGGTGGGATATTTCGGTGCGGGGCAGTTCATTCCCTGCGACGAGCTGACGGCGGGGATGGTGGGGTATCTCACCGCCTCCATTAAGAACGTGAAAGACACCGCTGTGGGCGATACGGTCACGGATGTGGACAATCCCTGTGCAGAGCCGCTTCCCGGCTACAAGAAGGTCAATTCCATGGTCTACTGCGGCATGTATCCGGCGGACGGCGCCAAATACCCGGATCTGCGGGACGCGCTGGAAAAGCTGAAACTCAACGACGCCTCGTTAAACTACGAGCCGGAGACGTCCATCGCGCTGGGCTTCGGGTTCCGCTGCGGCTTTCTGGGTCTTCTGCATCTGGAGATCATACAGGAGCGTCTGGAGCGGGAGTACAATCTGGATCTGGTGACCACCGCGCCGGGCGTTATTTACAGAGTATATAAGACAAACGGGGATATGATCGAGCTGACCAATCCCTCCAATCTGCCGGACCCTTCCGAGATCGACTATATGGAAGAGCCGGTGGTCAGCGCGGAAATCATGGTGACCACCGAGTTTATCGGCCCGATCATGCAGCTTTGTCAGGAGCGGAGAGGCCGTTATATCAGCACCGAGTACATCGAGGCGTCCCGCGCGCTTTTAAAATACGACCTGCCCTTAAACGAGATTATCTATGACTTTTTCGACGCGCTGAAATCCCGTTCCAGAGGGTACGCCTCCTTTGACTATGAGTTAAAGGGCTACGAGCAGTCGAAGTTAGTGAAGCTGGATATCCTGATCAACCACGACGAGGTGGACGCGCTTTCCTTTATCGTCCATGCGGACAGCGCCTATGAGCGGGGCAGGAGAATGTGCGAAAAGCTGAAGGACGAAATACCGAGGCACCTTTTCGAGATTCCCATTCAGGCGGCGGTGGGGGGCAAGATCATTGCCAGAGAGACGGTCAGAGCCATGAGAAAGGACGTCCTTGCCAAGTGCTACGGCGGAGATATCACCCGAAAGAAAAAGCTGCTCGAAAAGCAGAAAGAGGGTAAGAAGCGTATGCGGCAGGTAGGCAATGTGGAGATTCCCCAGAGCGCTTTTATGAGCGTGTTGAAGCTGGATGACAACTGATGGACAAAGCGGGAGGCAGAGCGCCCTTTGCCGCGAAGTGGAAGCCGAATGACGACGGAAGGGCGGGGCGAGGCTCTTTGCCTGTTCCGGGATGGAGGCTGCGATGAGAAATTTAAGTATCTATATTCACATTCCGTTCTGTGTCAGGAAATGTCTTTACTGTGACTTTCTCTCCGGCCCGGCAAGTGTCGGCGAAGTGGGAAATTATGTAAACTTATTGCTGCGGGAAATAAAAGAACAGTCGGTATTTTATGGAGATCACAGGGTGGTCTCCATCTTTTTCGGCGGGGGTACGCCGTCTCTGCTTCCAGCGCGGGAGACAGGGCGGATTTTAGAGGGAGTCAGAGATGGATTTTTCGTGGCGGAGGATGCGGAGATCACGATAGAGTGTAATCCCGGCACGGTGACGGCGCAGAAATTGAGAGATTACATAACGAGTGGTATTAATCGCCTCAGCATCGGATTACAGTCCACGGATGATGAGGAACTTGCCCGTATCGGGAGAATCCACAGCTACAGTGACTTTCTGGAGACGTATACGGCGGCGAGGGAGGCGGGATTTCGCAATATTAACATTGACCTGATGGCAGGGCTGCCCGGTCAGGGCATGGCCTCATACACGAAGACGCTGGAGCGTGTGGCGGCTCTCTCACCGGAACATATTTCCGCCTACAGCTTGATTTTGGAGGAAGGAACCACACTTTATGTAAACCAAGATGCCTATACCTTTCCGGACGAGGAGGAGGATCGGGAGATGTACGAGCTGACGGGGCGGTATCTGGCGGAGGCCGGGTTTCACCGTTACGAGATTTCGAATTATGCAAAAGAGGGACAAGAGTGCCGTCACAACAAGGTGTATTGGCGCAGAGGCGACTATGCGGGGTTCGGTCTGGGGGCGTCCTCCATGGTGCAAAACGTGAGGTGGAAAAACCCGGAGGCGCATATGGCCTATGCGGACTGCGTGGAAAAGATGGGGCACGGAGGCGGCGGGCGGGCTTTGGGGTCCGGCAGCGCGCCCTGTATCGCGCGGCCGCAGGATAAATCCTTTGCAGAAATGCTGCGAAGAACAGGACGCTGCGAGGTGCAGGAGCTTACCGCGGAAGAGCAGATGGAGGAATTTATGTTTCTGGGGCTTCGGCTGACGGAAGGTGTGGATCTGAAGGCGTTTTTAAGAAACTTTGGAAAAGCGGCGGAGGATATTTACGGAAGGCAGATCAGATCCTTTTTGGAGCAGGGCTTTCTGGAGCGGGCGGGGCAGCGGCTTAGGCTTACCTCCCGGGGGATTGACGTGAGCAATGCGGTGTTTGCGGCGTTTCTCTTTTGAGATGTGGGGCTGGGCCGGGGCGGACGATCTCTACCGGAAGGATATGAAAATGGCGCAGGAGGGGATTCTGTTCCATCTCGGATCGGGGAACAGTATTGAATTTCCCCTGTTATGCTTGTATAATAAAATGAAAGAATCCTATTTGTAATTGGGACAGATGGAAAGGCACTTGGAAAGCCGCCGGGTCATAGAATAGAGTAAATGGACTTTGGAGGCTCCTTTTGAAAACATTCAGTCAGCCACTTTCTGCGAAGGATGAGGCCGTCTATCTGGGGCGGCTTAAAACAGGAAGCGAAAGAGAGCGTGGGGAGGCCAAAGGGATTCTGGTGGAGCGGAATTTACGTCTGGTGGCGCATATCGCCAAGAAATACCAGAACATAGATGAGGACATGGAAGATCTGATATCCATTGGCACCATCGGATTGATTAAGGCGATAGATTCCTTTGACGCGGGGAAAGGGAAACTCAGTACTTATGCGTCGCGTTGCATAGACAATGAGCTTTTAATGCTCCTGCGGGCGAAGAAAAAGACTTCCAGAGAAGTTTCTTTGTATGAGCCTATCGGTACGGACAGGGAGGGCAACGAAATCAGCCTGCTCGACGTAATCGAACAGGATCAGGTGGACGTGATCGACAGGATGGAAGTGGAGGATAAGCTGCAGCGGCTGAAAGGTCTGATCGCCGACAGGCTCTCGGACAGGGAAAAAGAGATCATTTTGATGCGCTATGGCCTTTTGAGCGGGCAGGAGATCACACAGAGGGAGATTGGCCACAGGCTTGGCATTTCCAGAAGCTATGTGTCCAGAATTGAGAAAAGAGCATTAGAAAAGCTAAAGGAGGGGTACGAGGCCTTTGGCATGCAATAGCCCCAAAGGTGTGAATGATAGAAGGGAGGAAATGGGATCATGCGTTTTGTAAAGAGCGAAGATTTAAAGACCGGAATGAGATTGGCGCGTCCTATTTACAATAAAAACGGCGTTCTGCTCTATGAGAGAAATTCCAAGCTGACGGTACAGGGGATCAACAGCGTCAAGAATTTCGGGCTGCTGGGTATTTATATTCTGGAGCCCGCGGAACCTGTTCCGCCCATGACGAGGGCGGACGCGGAGTTTGAGCGTTTCCAGACGATGTGTGTGTTTTCCATCAGAGAGGAGCTTGATGTAATCGCCGAGACCGGACGGACACAGCGGGCGCAGATGATTGCCTCAAACATCATTAAAAATTACGGGCATATGGACGCCAGAATCAATTTCTTGCAGAATTTGAGGAGCAAGGAGGACTACATATATAAGCATTCCCTGAATGTGGCGATACTCTGCGCCATGATGACACATGCTATGAATATGAAGGTGGAGGAGCAGATGGATACGGTGCAGGCGGCTCTCGTCCATGATATCGGAAAGATCATGCGTTTTGAGGACGAGACCGCTGCCGGGGGCGCTTTGATTGATATGACGACGGAAATTCGCGAGGAGAGGGGACACGCTCTTCTGGAAACGGCCTTTTCTACGAAGCCGAACATCAAACGAATCTGTACGCAGGCGTATAAGATGCTGGCAAGCGTGAAAACGGGAGAGGACATTTCCTCGATCCGGCTTGTGAACGGAGCGCGGGTGCTGGCTGTGGCGGAAACCTATGACAGGATGACCGCTATGAAAATGGACAAGGAGCCGGCTTCTGAGGTGGAGGCGCTCAAGTTCCTTTTGAACAACCCGAAAGTTTATCACAGCAAAGTGGTGGAGGCGTTAATTAAGTCCGTCAATATTCTGGTGCCGGGCGTCAGCGTGGATCTGAATACCGGGGAGAAAGCGCTTGTTCTTGCGGCGAACGAAGCGGACATCCTGCGGCCTCTGATCCTGATGTTTCGGGATAACAGCGTGATTGATCTGGCGGACATGGAGCTGTATGAGGATTTGGAGATCAGGGATATTATGAGGACGCTGGATAACCGTCATGTGATGGATATGGATTTGTTAAAGAAAAGCGGGATAGAGGTTGACGAGGCGGAATACGAGGAGATTCCGATTATCTAAGATACATAAGCAGGAGGGGAAAAGGAAATGCCGACGATACAGGAGATTATGCAGACGGCCAGCGATGCCGGTGCGTCAGATGTACATATCACAGTGGGAATACCGCCTAAAATGCGGGTAAACGGGAATCTGATAGCGATGGAATACCCGAGGATGATGCCGCAGGATACGCTGACGGCCGCCTATTCTATCATGACCGACTTGCAGCGGGAGCGCTTTGAGGAGCGGGGCGAGTACGATATGTCCTTCTCGATTCCGGAGCTGGGAAGGTACCGTGTCAACGTTTATAAGCAGAGAGGCTCTGCCGCATTGGCGCTGCGTCTGGTGGGTACGCAGGTTCCTGCGCCGGAGAAACTGGGAGTGCCGGAGTCCGTGATCAACCTTTATGAGCGCAAGCGTGGACTGATTCTTGTGACAGGCCCTACGGGAAGCGGTAAGTCCACCACACTGGCGGCCATCATAGACAAGATCAACAACAACAGGGATGCCCATGTGATTACGCTGGAAGACCCGATCGAGTATCTGCATCAGCACAAGATGGCGATGGTAAACCAGAGAGAGATTGGTTTGGATTCCCAGAGCTATGCCAATGCCCTGCGGGCGGCGCTGCGTGAGGACCCGGATGTGATTCTGGTAGGCGAGATGCGCGATTTCGAGACGATAAGCGTGGCGATCACGGCGGCGGAGACCGGACACCTTGTGCTCTCCACCTTGCACACCATCGGCGCGGCCAGCACCGTGGATCGAGTAATAGACGTATTTCCGCCTCACCAGCAGCAGCAGATCAGGGTGCAGTTGGCAAATGTCTTGGAAGCTGTTATTTCCCAGCAGCTTATTCCGACAATGGATGGAGAGGGCCGGGTGGCGGCCTTTGAGGTGATGCACGCGAACCATGCGGTCAGAAACCTGATCCGTGAGGGAAAGTCGCATCAGCTTTCGTCTGTCATGCAGACCAACCGGAAGCTTGGAATGATCAACATGGATGACGCGATCATACAATTGTACTACGAAGGAAAGATCGACCGGGAGATGGCGATACAGTTTGCGCAGGACCCTGACGGGATGCAGAATAAGGTCATCTGATGACTGCTTCATCCTATTATTTATGACTCTCTGATGTAATAAGTAGAACACCCTTGATAGAATCAATGTTTTCTCAACATTTGTCTTTCTGTCAAGGGTGTTCTTTTTCTATTTGTTTGGCGGTTTTTTTGTTTGTTATCGCGGCCTCTGATCCTTGCGAAAGGTGAAACCCGTCTGCAAATCGTACCCTGAAAAGTGCAAACCGTGCCAAAGGGGTTGTGATTATCCGTCGGTTTGGTAAAGTGAATATATAAGATAAAACGGGCCGCATAATGTTTTGGATGAGACGGGATTGGCAAAAATGCCCGGAAGACGGCGGCGGTCGGTTAATGCGTGTGGCAGCACGCGCGATGCTTGACTTTTTTAGGGGGGGGTATAATATAAAATTAGGGGGGATTTTACCCTTGGATCTAAGAAAGGGCGGAAAGAGGGCATAAGATGGCGGTTTACGGATATGAGGCGATTGATAAAACCGGAAAAACTTCAAAAGGAAGTATCACAGCCGATTCGCCGAACGCAGCGAGAACGGAACTGAAACGACAGAATTTGACAGTCATCAAGATTGGGGAGCAGAGCGCGCTGACGAGAGATATCAATATCGAGATCGGCGGCAAGCCGACAGCGAGAGATTTGAGCGTGTTCTGCCGCCAGTTCGTGAGTATGACGAAGGCGGGCGTGAGTATTCTGGACGCGATGAGAATGCTCTGCCAGCAGACGGAGAATAAGCGGCTGAAGAAGGCGCTGGAAACAGTCAGGGTCAGCATGGAAAAGGGCGAACCGCTGGCGGAGTCTCTGGCGAAGGAACCGACGGTTTTTCCGAGCATTATGGTGAGCATGGTGGCGGCGGGCGAGGCTTCGGGAAGTCTGGAAAATTCCATGGATCGTGTAGCGACCCAGCTCGAACGGCGCAGCAGGACGCAGGCGCTTGTCAAGAAGGCAATGGTGTATCCGATCGTGCTTATGGTGGTGGCGATTGCCGTGGTGATTGTCATGCTGGTATTTGTCATTCCCCAGTATGCGGCCATGTTCGAGACGCTGGATACGGAACTGCCGGATATCACCAAGGCGGTTCTCACAGCCAGCAATTTCGTTAAGAACAAGTGGTATCTGCTCTTAGGGGGCGTGGTAATCTTGGTGCTTGGGACGAAGGCGTTTGCGGAGACGGACCTTGGGAAACATGTATTTGGCAAGGCGGCCATTTCACTTCCGGGGATCAAAGAGCTGACGATCAAGTCGTCGGCGGCTTCCATGGCGCGTACCATGGGCACGCTGATGGCGGCGGGTGTTCCCATGGTGGAGACGGTGGAGATCGTGGCCAATACCATGACGAACATCTGGTTTAAGGAGGCGCTTTTGGACGCGAAGGAACAGATCGGACTGGGCGTACCTTTTTCCAAACCGTTAGAGGACTGCGGCCTGTTTCCGCCCATGGCATATCACATGGTCAGAATCGGCGAGGAGTCCGGAGCCGTCGAGGATATGCTGGATAAGATGGCGGAGTATTACGAAGAGGAAGTGGAGATGGCGGTACAGTCTCTCATGGCGATGATGGAGCCTATGATTATTATCGTGCTGGCGGCGATTGTCAGCGTGCTGATCGCTTCGGTGCTGGCCCCGATGATGAAGATGTACGAGGCGCTGGATAATATATAATAACAGTTCAGCCGGACCGAACCTGACGGACAAATCATGCGTGCATGAATTTGGACGGCGGATGAAGGTCTGAGGGAACGCGCACTTGTTGCTATAAGCCATGAATTAAGCGCTTGAGTAGGGCGGAGCGTTTAAGATAGAGCAAAAATATTATGAGGAAAGAAGGAGAAAGAGAATATGAAAAGAGAACAGAAATCATTGACAAACAAAGGTTTTTCCCTTGTCGAGCTGATCATCGTCGTTGCGATCATGGCAGTGCTGATCGGCGTGCTGGCGCCCCAGTATTTAAGATATGTGGAGAAGACAAAGTGGCAAAGAGATAATTCGGCTATTGCAGATGTAGCTAATATTCTCAAAATATCGGCGGCTGAGGAAAAAGTATGGGAAGAAGTTACAACCGCAGGAGCCACTGGATTAACTTATACGTTTGATGCTACCTCGCACGAATTAAAAACACCGAGTGCGGGAGATCATGATTCGCTTGATAAGGAGTTGACACAAACAATTGCCCTGAGCGATGTTAAATTAGGATCTAATACATATGCTACAGATATGCCTACCATTACGATTTATGTAGATGCTGGAATTGTAAAGGTTAAAGCGGATAGTTGGGCTAGCGAACCTAATCAGAAGTTGGCAGACCGAATTACGCAGAATTTTTAGTTTACTGCTTTTAGGTGCTGTTTCAAAAAGAAGTATTTATCAATATATAGCATCTCGGAAAGGACACACCCCATGCTACCCACAGTACTTTTCTACATAATCATATTCCTCTACGGGATCGTGATTGGCAGTTTCTTAAACGTCTGTATCTTGCGCATCCCGAAACAGGAGAATATCGTGAAGATACGGTCGCACTGTATGCACTGTGGGTATCGGTTGAGATGGTACGATCTCGTGCCGGTATGCAGCTATCTGTGGCTTAGGGGAAGGTGTCGTAGCTGTAAGCAGAAAATCTCCGTTCAGTATCCCGTCGTTGAGCTGCTGAACGGAGCGCTCTACTGTATCGTGTTCGCGGTATATGGTATAAGCGTGGAAGCCCTACTTTTTGCGCTGCTTGCCTCCGCATTGATCATTTTAAGCGTGATTGATTTTCGCACTTACGAGATCCCGGTGGGGATCAACCTATTTATACTGGCGCTGGGGCTGATCCGCATAGCGACGGACTATACGCATTGGTCTGACTATGCGGTCGGGTTCCTTCTTGTCAGCGGTTTTCTCTATTTGGTTTATTTGGTTACGGGGGGACGCGGCATCGGCGGCGGTGATATTAAGCTGATGGCGGTGAGCGGCCTTTTGCTTGGATGGAAACAGATTTTACTCGCCTTTGTCATGGGATGTATCATCGGTTCCGTCATACACATTGCCCGGATGCGGGTAAGCGGACAGGGGCACATGCTTGCTTTTGGTCCGTATTTGTCGATAGGGATTCTGATTTCCGCGCTGGCGGGAGACCGGATGATTGCATGGTATTTGTCATGGGCCGGTCTATAAGATCAGGATGAAAATTTGGATATATGACTTGGGAAACAGAGATCATAGTATAAGATGGTCTTTATCATAGATTATCTGCTGCAGATAAAATAAGGGTAGGATTCGGCAAGGGGGTAAAACAGATGTCGAAAGTATTGGGAATAGAAGTGGGGTCCTCCAGGATCAGGATTTGTGAGGAGGATTACAAGACAAAGAATCCCAGAGTATACCGTTCGATCAGCGTTCAGACGCCGGAAGGAACGGTGAACGACGGTATTCTGAATGTGAATGAGGAGCTGGTCAGCGCAATCAAAACGGCGTTTCAGGAAAACCGGATCAAGACGAAACAGATCGTCTTTTCCATGACTTCCACGAAGATCGCCAATCGTGAAATTACCATTCCGTTTGTAAAAGAGAATAAAGTGAAGGATCTGATCAAGGCGAATGTGTCTGATTATTTTCCCGTTGATCTGGAGCAGTATGAGATCGGGCACAGCATCGTCGGGACATTGGAGAACGAAAATGGGCCAAAGCAGTACAAGGTGATCGTCTATGCTGTCCCGAAACTGATGGCGGCGGGCTATTTTCAACTGGCGCAGGCGCTCGGATGCAACATCGTCTCGCTGGACTACAGCGGGAACAGTATTTATCAGGTGCTCCGCAGGCATTGTGACACGGGCGTCCAGATGGTAGTCAAGGTGGATGAGAGTTCTACGATCATCACGATTTTGCAGAACCAGACCGTGGTGTTGCAGAGAACGGTTGCTTACGGTGTGGATGATGCCGTGTCCGCCATGATGGAGATGGAGGAATTTCAGAAGCCCGGTTATGAGGAAGCAGTAAATATCTTTAAGGACAGGGAGTGCATGAATGACGACATCGTGCAGTCTCTCAGTTATCTGATCAACGGCATAGCGCGTGTTGTGGATTACTTTACACGTAATAACGGCGCGGCCATCGATAAGGCATATCTGTCCGGGCTGGGCGGGGACTTTAAGGGGCTTGCCGAACTGATTTCAAACACCATCGAGATGCCCCTTGTGCCGCTTAGGGAGATTAAGGGATTACAGATTGAGAAATTTTTTAAGGATAAGAGCTTCGGCGAGTTCTTAACCTGTATCGGTGCGTCGCTTTCACCGCTCGGTTTCATGGGTGAGAAGGAAAAAGCGAAGAAATCGATACAGCTTATGCCGGATGAGAAGGACAAATTCAGAGTCGCGGTTCTCTTTGCCGTGGCATCGTTTCTGGGCGCGGCGGTTCTGACGGCTGCGTCTCTGATCGGTCTAAAGTCGGCGAAGGACGAAAATGTCAGGCTGAATAACCGGATCACGGAGCTTGCCGAAGCGGAAACCATATATAAAGAATATTTACAGCAGAAATATACCTTTGAAAAGCTGGCGTTTTTCGAGAGCAATACCGTGACGCTGAATAACGATCTGGTGAGTTTTATAGAAGAGATGCAGAAAAAGATGCCGACTTCCCTGAATGTGCAGGCCTTTAACGCGGACTTAAACGGTGTGAGCCTGTCGGTGACGGTTGCGGATAAGAAGGAGGCGGCGAAGCTGGTCCAGACATTCCGCACCTTTGACAGTGTAGCGGGGGTAGAGGTTGTCGGGATGACAGACTCGGGTGCCGTGATGGACGGAGAAGTGCAGGAGGAGGAGCCGAAGGTAAGTTTCACGGTTCAGGTACAGTATAAGGGCGGGTCTGATCCGACGCCCGTGCCGGAGGCGCCTGCGCAGACGGACAGCGCCGTTGACACAGCAGCCGATGAAGAGATTTTAGAGTAGGAGGCGGAACAAATGAAAAAGAACGAAATACAACTTCTGCTGATCGTGTTTGGAGTCTTGGCGCTGTTTGTCTCATGGCAGTTTATCTATAAGAGGAATATGGTGAAGACGGAAGAGATCCACTTACAGAATGAGGAATTACAGAAGTCGGTGGACCGTCTGGAGATTATGAACGGCAAAATGCCCGAGTATATCGCGGATATAGAGCGCATGAAGGCGGAAAGCGACGCCGTGGCAGACAGCTTTGCGTCGGGGGTCAGAGTAGAAGATCAGGTGATGTACCTTTACAATATGGAACTGGTGGATGCGAACGATGTGCGGGTGCCGAATGTCAGCCTGCAGCCGGCGCAGATCGTTCCCTACGAAGGGGCTTTGGTCACGGAAGAGGGATATGAGCTTCAGGACGACGGGATCGGCATGTATAAGCTGGATACGACTGTCGGTGTGAAAACTACCAATAACGGCTTGAAAAACGTATTGAATTATATCTACGGAATAGACTCTAAAAAATCTGTCTCCCGGGTTTCCCTTGCCACAGGTGAAGACGGATATCTGACAGGCAGCCTGCAATTAGAATTTTTCTATCTGACCGGAACGCAGACGCCTTATGTGGAGCCTAATATTTCCGGTGTTACCACGGGAACCAGTAATATCTTCGGCGTCCGAAACGGCAGTGCGGTGCAGGCGGAAACCGATGAAAGTACGGACGAAGGCGCACAGGCGGATGGAGCAGATTCCGAAGCACAGGCGGAGGAAGAGGGTGTGCAGACGGCGGACGACGCGGGCTGAGCAGGCAGCCGACGAAGGCATACAGGAAGGTGACGCGGAAAAATCGGTTTTGGTACAGACAGGATGCAGGCGGAGAGGAGGAGACAAGGTGAAAAGAGACAACAAAGGTTTTTCCCTGCTGGAGCTTTTGATTGCGGTTGCTGTTTTGGCGATCGTTATTGTGCCGATGCTCCGGGGCTTTGTCTCTTCGTATCGTGTGAATGCCAGGAGCAGACGTCTTATGCGGGCGACCACGCTGGCGCAGGATGAGATGGAAATCTTCGAGAAGGAGAAACTGGAAGATCTGCTTGTGATGGAAGATACGGATTCGTCGGGCAATAAGACAGCCAGATATGATGTGACGAAAACGCCGACCTTAAAGACCGGCGCGGACGGAAAGCAGCAGGAGCATTTCACCTATCAGTTTAAGCGTGAGGGTGTGATCAATGACAGATCGGACGACAGAGAAATGTTTGATGTGGTGGTGACCTTAAACCCCACCGTCGCCCCGGATGGCTCAACGGGCGGCGCCTATGAGACGGCAAACACGACGGATCTGCTTATTATGAACTCGGTCAGCGGGGTGGACAGCGCCACCTACATCCAGCGCATCAGAAATGAAGTAAACGCGAACGGCGCCGATGAGGAGGTATACAAACTTTACACGGTGCGTCAAAATCCCGACAGCGCCACGGCGGGGAGCTGGACGGCATCCATGTTCGGTCAGGAGATGACGCGCAAGATCACCTTAAAGATCGAGCAGGAAAATCAGGCAGGTGTCATGACGACCGTGGCCAAAGTCAGGTATGACTACAAGACCAACTATGCCAATGTGCCCAACGAGTACAGAGAGTATACGACCAAGGATAAGACTATTTTTAACAATGCGCAGACGTTGGATGAGCAGGGCAATCCCATCGGGCTAAAGAGCGTGTATCTCTATTATGCGCCCAGATATAACGACGCGGCGATGGAGACTGTGATAGGAAAGCATATTTCGCCGGATGAGATTGTCATAGAAAACAAAGATAAGCTGCCCGTCAATATCTATATCATCCGACAGAATATTCTCGATCCCGCGGATGATACGAAGAAGCTGGGTGTGTACTGGGATGATACCGCGAATATGATGATGTATAAAGTACCGGACGACTATGAGGTTCACATGTCTATTCACGATGGAATCGGCGCGGACGGCATGACATACGGCAGATACTTTACAAATTTAAACCTTGGCCTGCAGCCGGGAGTTTCCGGACAGGGGATGGCTGTGAACCTTGAGCTGACCGACTGTGATAACCCGGGGATGCCTTTTGCCAGCATGGATGAGATTTTGAAGAGAACCGGTTTAAAGGCCCTTGACGCGACAGAGGCGAAGGACAGGATTTATACGATGGAGACGACGGTCTACGAGCACGGAGCGGATCCCGCTGTGAGTGATCCGGTGGTGCGCCTGACCGGCACGAAGATAGAGTAAAACGCGAAACGCGAAAGTTTGGGCTGGCGTGTTTCGGAAGCGGTATTGGGAGGAAGTCAGAGCATATGGAGAATGCGGGAGAGAGAAAAAAGAGAGTGCGGGACGACAGAGGCAGCGCCATGGTGATGGTTATTGTTATCATTGCGTTTGTCGCGATTCTGGCAAGCGTACTGATGTTTTTGTCCTTTTCCGGCTATCAGATGCGCGCGGCCGACAGGCGCAACAAAGACAACTTCTATACCGCGGAGACGGTGCTTGACGAGATCAATGTAGGTCTGCAGGGGGAGATTTCCGAATCCCTCGCAAAAGCCTACAGTGAGGTCATGAACAACTTTGCATTGTACAGAAGCGCCAATGCGAGAAATAAGGCGCTTCATGAAATGTATTATAAGGAGCTGCAGGAACGCCTTTGGGAGAGTCCTTCAGAGACGGGAAAATACAGTGTCTCTAAGCTGCGAACCTACCTGTCCGCGGACAGTCGGGGCGACGGCGACGGGACGAGGGCTGCCTTCTTAAGCGGCAGCGCTACTTACGGCGCGATTGTGGAGTCTAATCTGGAGTATGCCACGGAGTCGGAAAAATTTAAGATGATCGTGGAAAACAGCAGCAAACTTGTGTTGAAGGATCTGAAGGTTTCTTATGTGAATGACACAGGTTATATATCGATCATCAGTACGGATATCCGGATATCCATTCCTTCCTTCAATTTTTCGCAGGCGTCCGCGCTTCCCGATCTGGAGCAGTGCTGCATGATCGCTGACGATACGCTTTTCATGGGTAATACTTCGGCAGGCGGCAGTATCGTGCTGAAGGGGGATGTCTATGCGGGGCAGATGCTCGTGGGAACACCGGAAGATCCGGTATACTCGGTCTTTGACAAGGATAAGAAGGCGGATGAGAAAACGCCGATGACTTTGCCGTCACTGCTCCCCACCAGTGTTTCTTTTGAGAAGGCGGACAATGCGGAGCCGCTTAGCAAGGCTTTGGTGATCAACAGGGAGAACGTGGAAGTGGCTAAAAGCAGCACGCTTAAGACGACGGACGTCGAGCTTTGGGCGCGGAATCTGGATCTGGCGTCGGCGGAAGCGCAGTTGAGCGGTACGGTCAATTTGAAAGACGATTTCACACTGTCCGGCAGGGACAGCCGGGCGGTTTTAAAAGGGGAATATAACGGATTCGGCTATCTTGCGTCCGAGGCGGATGCAGGGAGCGGGGGAACAAGCGGCGATGCGGGAACAGGGGATGTGGCGGACACGCGCCATGATTCCAGCAGCGCCATCGTGGTAAACGGCAGGGACAGCGTGCTTGACATGTCCGGTCTGGAACGCCTGACCATCAGTGGGAGAGCCTATGTGGCCACGGCGCACAACGCGGCGGATACGACGGCGACAGAGGATAAGAAGAAAAACAAAAAGAATATTCTGATGGGTGAGTCGGTGGCGGTGAAGAGCAACCAGCTTATTTATCTTGCGCCGCCGGAGGCTGTCGGGTGCAGGATTGGCGAGAACGGAATCATAGGTGTGTCGGAGTTTGGGTGTAATCCGCTGACTCTGGAGCAGTATGAGCGGATTGTAAACAATCCCGATCAGTACTGTCTTCTGGACGGAACGAGGCGGATTGCGGCTCTTGGGAACAAGAGTCTGAATAATTATATTTCCGAGGAGACGATTGCGGGCGGAGGCACGGCATATATGCCGGAGGTCGTGTTCAGACAGACGAACGCAGGCCCTCTCGTATATTGTTATATGCGGTTTAAGGATGAGGATGCGGCCAATCAATATTTTACGGATTATTATGCCGTCAATTCCGAGTCGGTTGACCGCTACACGCAGTTGTACGCCAAAGAGATTAAGATGGCGGACAGCCTGCTGTATTTGAATATGGCGGGAAATATGCTTGTCTATCGGGGTGCGGAAGGCTGGGATGTGAAAACCCCGGCGGACTCTACCGGAAACAAGCAGCAGGCGAAGCGTTTCGCGGCGCTCAAGGATGATGTGTATAGTGCACTGTGCGCCAAGATTATGCGGACTTCGAATCAGCTTACCGATGAGGAAATGACAAAAACCGCCTTTCAAAATATTGTGGATGAGACGGAGGTCAGGATCATTTTACATGAAAAAGGCGCGGAGCAAGTCCAGATCGATACCCTTGGCTCTTCTCCGGACAGTATGATTCTCACCCAGAGAGATGAGTATGTGATCAATGCATCCACGCCGTCCTCGGTGAAAATGGTGGTAAGCCTTGGCAATGTGACGGTGGAGAGTGACTTTGAGGGATTGATTATTGCGAAGGGGAATATTACGGTGAAAGCGGGGGCAGCGCTTACCATCAAGCCGCTTGATCCGGATACGTTTTCCAATATTCTGCGCACGAAGATCGACGAGCTGTCGGTGAGTCATGATTATTATCTGCTGAGTATCTTTACCGACGGAGTCAGCTACATTACCAGCGGAAACGCGTCAACCGATATGGGTACCGAGCGGGTGTCCTTCGTGGATCTGATCACGTATGAGAATTGGAGCAAGAAATAGGAGCTGTCGGGATGAAAGAAAACAGAGGGTTTTCACTGGTTGAATTATTGGTCGTGGTGGCGATTATGGGTATCATGATCGGCTTCGTTTTCATCGGCCTGCCGCTTTTGAACGGCCAGCATGCGAGGAAATGCGCCAACAATATGTCGGCGGCGCTTGGAAAAGAAAAGAATTACGCGCTGGCCAAATCGGGTAGTGTGGACTGCTATATGGAGCTTCTGTTAGACACTGACGGCTATCGCGTAAAATATTATATACCGAAGAACGCGGTGGTGACCGGAACGAATCCGGCAGACTGGGTTCTGGCGGAGGATGAGGTAATTGGCAGCTCGCAGGTGGATGTGACCTGTGAGCTTGCGGATCACACCAGTGTGGACATTGTGGCGGGGCAGTCCGTGAAACTGGTTTACGACCGGGCAAACGGCGCGTGCAAGGCTTCGTATAAGGGTGACGGATCTGGGGCTGGCCTGATCGACAGTTACGGCAGTCCTTGCATCAAGATCACTTTTGACAGAGGGAAGAAGTATGTGATTACTTTATACCCGGACACGGGTAAGCATGTGTTGGAGAGAGTAGATTAACGGTTTTTCTCTGACAGGGAGGATTCGTGGTAACAGTGAAGCAGAAGGCTGAACTGTTACGATTCGTGGCTGTAAGCAGAGGAGAAGGAAACATGATGGAGAAGAACAGGGGCTTTTCTTTAGTGGAACTGTTGGTTGCGACGGCGATTCTGTCTGTTGTTATGACGATTGCGATGTCTTTTATGATGACGGGAAGCAGAAGTTTTACCAAGGGAAGCGCCGACGCTACCGTGCAGAAGGAGGCGGAGCTTACCGTCAATCAGATCGAAGATATGATCATCGATTTAAACGGCGGTGTCTCTATGGACAGTTCGAAGACGGAGCTTTCGATGTATCACGCCGAGGAAGACGGGAGCGGCGCTATGGTTTATTCCAAGTCGGCGGTGAGATGGGATAAGAATGATAAGAACGTGTACTGCAGTAAGTGGGATGTCAGCTATGACGCAGCGACCGGTACTTTTTCGGATGGCGCAGCGGAGTATGCGGATCAGCTTTTGGCGGAGCACGTCAAGGACTTTAAGGTGGATCTGAGTGATACCCTGACAACGAAGGCGGTGGACGGCACGACGAAGACGATTGTCAAGTCTGTGCTTGTGAGCGTGGGTTATGACGATGGCACAGGCATAGTCGATTATGCGACGAGTCCGGTTATCACCCTCAGAAACCGTATGCTTTTGGATGATAATCCGGCGAATATCTTTGATGAGCAAAAACCGGCGGCGGATACGATGAAGCTCTACTACTCCGGCGCGGAGACGGGAGGAAGCGTGGTGCCGATCGTGGATGGGGTGTCCGAGGTGACGAGAGGCTCCGGTTACAATATATATGCAAGGATCAGCACGAACAAGCCCGGTGATGTGAACGATCTGGTAGACTGGGTGATTGAAGAGACGGGGACATTGAGCACGATTGACGCAAGCGGCTATCTGACGGTCGGTGCGTACGAGGCAAACGCCTGCCTGACGATCACGGCGACCTATAAATCCAACCCGAATAAAAAGGCGACAGGGGTTGTGAAGGTAGTGGGCGGCGGCGCGTTAAAGTCGCTTGAGTCCGTACATATTATTCCGCAGAAATTGCTGCCATTTGCACCGCAATACGATGCAATGCCTGTCACCAAGGGATTTACGAAAGCAGAGGAGGATGCGATTACTTATCAGTGGACGGTTAAAGTGGAAGGCGGGGGCAGGGAGCTTTCCGATGTGGTGGAGACTTTTGCGGACAATAATAAGATGCTATCGCTGACCATTAAGAAGGAAGAAGCGAATTTCGGCATAATGCTGGATATTACGGTGGAAGCCTATTCCGGTATCACCGGGGAGAAGAGAACGAACAGGGTGAAATATCTGATTCCTAATAACGGCGCTGTAGAAGGCGATTCCAGCATGGAGCGCGGAAAGCTGGTATATGATAGTACCTTTTTCACAATGACGGATAAGGGTGCGGCAGATTTTATGTTTGCCTACTGCTTCTGTGATGAATATGGCAATCCCATATCAAGGTTCAGCGATATAAATGGAAAGATACTCGAACAGTGGCGTGAGTATACAAGTACCCCATCTGAATACGATCAGTGGTTAAAGTATGTGCAATTGGAGCCTTTGGGGGACAATGGGTATGGGTATAGCTATCGGCTTGCTTTTGATAGCGGTCTGCCTCCACTGCAGGAATACTATGTGATGGTGCAATGCAAATATGTCGGTCAGAACGAGAATGGGCTTAGCGATACATGGTATCGCGAGCGTATCCACTATATTCCGGCAGTAAAGATTTACGGAAAGACGCTCTATAATGCAGATATCGAAAATGCTCCGAATCCTATGACTGCGTGGAATCCGTTTGTATTTGTCTATACGATGGAGGGCTTTTATGGGAATATTTGGGCTGACGATAAGCTGGCGGAATACAAAATTGAAAACCTTGATTTTGAAGCGCCGGAAGGGGTGGAGGTCACACCGGAGGTACAGCAGACGACCGTTAGTAACCTTGAAAGCAATTTGATGAGGGCGCAGGGCGAATGGCATGTTACTTGCAGCGGCAATCAAGATTTAAATGATGTGAAGAATCAAATCAAGTTTAAGAGTCTGACAATCAGAGTATCGTTAAAAACCGAGCCGAGTATCAACGCGCTGGTGACGATCATTTTTGAATAACGTAACAGTCAATTCATCTAAACGGTGATGGGAAGTGACAAAATGAAAAGAATGATACAAAACAAAAAGAATCTGAAAAGCAGGCGTTTTGCATCGGCGGCAGTGGCGGGACTGTCCGCTGCCGCTGTTGTCATTACATCCGTATTGTCCGGCGCGATCGAGGTGGAAGCGGCGGATACGCTGCTTGGAATTGAAAAACTGCGTTCCCGCTATATGGAGAGCGGGAGTGAATTTGTCATTCTTGAGGTCGTACCGGAAAGGAAGGCGGCGGAGATCGGCTTTCTGGTGGGCGACTATGAACCGCTCCTTGGCGAGTGGGACGAGGAGGAGCAGGTCTGGAAGAGCTGGCGGGATATGCTGTGTGATCTGCCACAGACGAGGCGCAAGGATTTTATCGAGGGAAAGAAAGCGGAGCTTCGGGCGTATTATAAGAAGCACGGTTTGACCGGAGCGTTTCCCGTGGAAGCCGTGGCGGCGGAATACGAGGAGGGGGAGCCGAAGCAGGATGGCTTTGAGAAGATCGTGTCCGACGGCAGTAAGAGAACGGGCTGGTTTGAGAAGATCGGGGACACGCCGGAGGAAGGGACAGAAAGATATCAGGCCGCCTTCGGATACAACGGTTTGTATAACAGCAGCTATGAGTTTTACGAGGATGTCTTGTATTATAATGTGTTAAGCGCTACAAAGATAGACGAAAATCTGGCCGGCGGCATAGCGGAAGACAGACCGATCTACACGAAACAAGATAAAGATGTCTATGAATATTGCGGAACATGGGGAGAAATCAACGGTGTTGTTATGACTGCACTGGCCGAGGAGGATGACCGGGAAGCGCAGGAGGACGAGAAAGAGACCAGGCCGGATGAAGACAAAAACGGTGACGATGAAACCAGCGGCGGTAACGATGAAAGCGGCGAGGGAGAAACCAGCGGTGGAAACGACGAAGACGGCGGCGAGACCGGCGGCGGAAACGATGAAAGCGGTGAGGGAGAAACCAGCGGCGGAAACGACGAAAACGGCGAGGGCGAGACCGGCGGCGGAAACGACGAAGACGGCGAGGGCGAGACCAGCGGCGGAAACGATGAAAGCGGCGACGGCGAGACCGGCGGTGAAAATGGCGAGAGCAGCGACGACGCGACCAGCGGTGGGAAAGATGCCGGTGGCGGCAGTGAAAACGGTGGCAATGTGGCGGCGGCAGCGGTATCTGCGCCGGAAAGGATGCAGAAGAATCAGTGGATAAAGATGGTTGCGGACGGCGATCCGGTTCAGGATGGCGACGCAAAACCGGCGGATTCTGAGGAGGCGGCAGACACGGAGAAACCGGAGAATCCGGAAGGGCCGACAGAGCCGGGAGATACAGGGAACCAGGAGCTCCCGGCTCAGCCGGAAAAACCGGAGAATCCCGAGAACCCGACAGGCCCGGAGAGTCCCCAAGAACCGGGGGACCAAGAAAACCCGTCACAGCCGGAGAATCCCAAAGAGCCGGGGAACGCCGAGAACCCGACAGACCCGGAGAATCCCAAAGAACCGGGGGACACAGAGATTCCGACAGACCCGGAGAACCCCGAGAATCCGGCAGACCCGGAGGAGCCGGAAGAGGATGAGCCTGCGGCGGATGATCCGGTTGAAAAGGATGAAAATAAGACGAACGCGTTCGCGCAGGAGAGCAGGGAATATTATCTGGTTGCTTTTAAGAAAGTAGACGATAATACAGAACCGGCGGCGAATACGCCTATGTATTCCATAAGGAGCAAAGACGATATTGTTTTAAGCGAGGACGGTGAGTACGAATTTATAGAATGGGACGGAGAGGACGTGAATCAGGGCAGACAGGAATACACGTTTGCCGGTAAAGAAATCTGGTGCAGAAACACTTTTAAGAACAATGAGTGGTTTAAGAAATATGTCCTCAATATGGATAACCCGGATTATGGCAAATTCCGCATCAAGGTATTGACGTTTACTCCGCAGGAGCTTGGTGCGATGGAGCGGATACCGAACTTCCATTTCCTATATCTTAATTCCGGATTAAGGGTCAAAGAAGCGGTTTCAGACAACAGCACTGTCAGCGGAAACAACGGCGCAGGCGGCGATACGGAAAACGGCGGTGAAGGGGAGACGGCTCTCGAAGAATCCGTGAAAACGAGATTATTTGCGGCTGATTCTTTGCCGGGGAAGTGGCGTAAACTGGTTGCAGATGGGAATATGAATGAGACCATCGGCGGCAGTGGCGAAAGCAGTGGCAAAGAGCAGAACGGGAACGGCGCGGGCGAAAACAGCGGCGAAACCCCGGACAAGGGGAACGGCACAGGCGAAAACAACGACGAAACCCCGGACAAGGGGAACGGCGCAGGCGAAAACAACGGCGATTCACCGGACAACGGGGACGGGGCAGGCGAAAACAACGGCGGCGCCCCGGACAAGGGGAACGGAACAGGCGAAAACAACGGGGA
>CAMTMP010000015.1 GCA_947073545.1 uncultured bacterium | reverse complement strand
GTATTTTGGTGTGCAAACTTATTATACACTTAAAGTGTCTCATACGGCATTTCTTTTAAAAAGTTGTAAAGTGGTGTACATATAACAATAGAAGCTAAATAGGGCGAAAGCCGTTAGGAAATGCGTCGTTTCGTATTTGTTAAATTTGAATTTAATGTAAAAAAACGGAGGGCTGAGAGAAAATGGAAAGTTTAGCGGTGGCATTTGCCAATACATTGGGAAGATATGTGAGTAAGGAGATTGTGGTTTTTATCATATCCATGATACCGATTTTGGAGCTGCGCGGTGGTCTGATTGTCTCTAAGCTGCTTCAGGTGCCGATCACCACGGCGATTCCGTTCTGCATTGTCGGAAATATCATTCCGATTCCCTTTATCCTGCTGTTTATCAAACAGATTTTTAAACTGCTGAAAAAAGTGAAGTTCTTCCGGGTGATCATTGAGAGACTGGAAAACCGGGCTATGAGCAAGAGCGACAATATCAAGCGCTATGAATTTTGGGGCCTGGTGCTCTTTGTGGGGATTCCCCTTCCGGGCACGGGGGCTTGGACGGGATCGCTCATTGCCGCGCTCTTGGATGTGGACTTTAAGAAGGCCATTCTTGCGGAGCTTTTAGGCATCGCCATTGCTACGGTGATTATGTCCTTCCTCTCATACGGGCTGTTGGGTGCTCTCGTGGGCTGAGGAGAACGGGCTTTTGCAGAGGGAGAGGAAGTTCTGTGCAGGAGTTTTGAGGAGAGGGTGCCGGAAAGAGGCAGAGTGAGGCAGGAAACGGGGAGGATGGAAAGGGAAGAATGATAAGGCGCAAAAGCCGGAGAAAGAAAGGGCTGTGGAACCTTGACGGAAGGGGTCACGGATGAAGGAAAAAAGGGGCAGGAAAAAATATATGCTGGCCGGTGCGGCACTGGCGGTGGTTTTAGCGGCGGCGGGGCTGATTACTGTTCTGCTGCGGGGGCAGGTTTTCGGCGAAAATAATCCCAATCTTGCCCTGAAAAAGGGTGTGAAAGCCACTTGCGACAGCGTGGAACAAGAGACGTTGTCTGCGGCCATGGCCATTGACGGGAATGATGTTGACCGCACATCCCGCTGGTCCAGCGAAAATAACAGGGAGGACGCCTCCCACTATATCAGGCTGGAATTTCCCGAAGAAATTTCAGTTTCTTTTGTTGTGCTGAAATGGGAGAGAGCCAATGTGATTTCCTATGCGTTAGAAAGCTCATTGGATGGCACCACATACGAGACAGCTGCCGTTTTTGAGAGCGCACCGGAGACCCTCAGACAGGAGATTGTTCTGGCAGAGCCTATCAACGTGCGCTTTCTGCGCCTTTCCACTTACGCGGTGTCGAAGGAATCTGCGGATTTTTCTGACTTGTATCAGAATGTATCACTCTACGAGTTTGAGGTATATGGGGACAAGCCTACGGCTTACAAATTAAAAACGCCTGCTATTGAAAACGGCGCAGAGGGGACAAGAAGGCTGGCTGTGCCGGAGGCGCCGGAGGGATTTCTTGTGACCATGATTGGCGCGGATCTGGAGCAGGTGATCGGGGCGGACGGCAGAGTATACGACACGATTCAGGATAAGGATGTGACCGTGGGGTATCGTGTGGAAGATACGAGAGGCAGGGAGGAGACGAGGGAGGTCTCCTTTGTGGTGCATGTGCCTGCGGCGGATACTGAGCCGGAGGAAGGGCAGGAAACATTCAATGCCTGTCCCGGCTGGGTGATTCCCTCGATTGCGGAGTGGAGAGGAGGCCGTGGCAGCTTTTATCTGGAAGAAAGCGCGCGGATTATTGTGGACATGGACAGCCGTCCGTCCGGAAAGGGACAGAAGACGGGCCAGTCCGTAGGACAGGACGAGAATACGGGTGGGAGTGCAGCGGATCAGAGCACAGCGGGCGAGAGTGCAGCGGATGAGGCGGATGCGCAGGCACTTTGGGATGTGGCGGAACTTTTGAGCGAGAGCTGCGGGAAGGACAGGGACTTCCAGACGCGTCTGCCTGTTATCAAGGGGACGGAGAAGGATGTCAGATCAGGAGATATTTATCTTGGCTATGCGCAGGAGGAGAACGGGCTTGGCAGAGAGGGGTATACTTGCAATGTAACTGACAAATGTGTCATAAAGGCGGAGGCAGCGACAGGAATCCGCTGGGGTACGGTCACCTTGATGCAGATACTTTTTACCGACAGGAACGAAGGGGAAACTGCGCCGCAGGGGTATATCCGTGACTATCCGCTCTACGAGGTGCGGGGCTTTGGGATCGACGTGGCCAGAAAGGCCGTGTCGCTTGACGTGCTTTATACAATGATGGAGACGATGTCATGGTATAAGATGAATGATCTGGCAATCCACTTAAACGATAATGAGATTCTTGCCACCAGCGGACTTACCGGATCGGCAAAGCAGGCCATGACGGCAGAAAGCGCGTTCCGGCTGGAATCCGATGTTCTGGGGGTGCAGGCTGAAGGGGATTATCCGACGCCGCAGGAGTACGCCTACACGAAAGAGGAGCTTGCGCAGTTCATTGCCACGGCGAAAATATACGGCGTTACGGTGGTGCCGGAGATCGATACCCCGGCCCATTCGCTTTCCATTACGAAGCGGTATCCGGAATATGCTCTGCAAACGGGAAGTGAATCAGTGGATCAGATTGACCTTGGGAACGGGAAAGCAGTGGCTTTGATGGAGGAGATTTGGCGGGAGGCGTTGGATGAGGAAAACGGTGCGTTTCGGGAAGCCAAGATCGTCAATATCGGCATGGATGAGTATTACGGAGACGGGGAGCAGTACAGGCAGTATTTGACACGGATTAACAGGCAGGCGCAGGAAGCGGGAAAGACGGTGCGCCTCTGGGGAAGTCTTAGCAATATGGGCGGCACGACAGTGCCTTCCCCTGAAAACCTGCAGATGAATATTTGGAGTACGGATTGGGCTGACCCGATGGAAATGTATGAGGCGGGCTATTCTCTGATCAACATGCAGAACAACCATCTTTATATCATACCGGGCGGTGGCTACGACTATCTGGATTGCAGAGAGTTGTATGAGAACTGGGAGCCCAATCGGTTTTATGATTACAACAGAAAGGAGACCATCCCCGTCTATTCGCCGCAGATGCTAGGGGCGGCCTACATGATCTGGAATGATATGTGCGGCGGTCTGGATATCGGTATCAGCGAGTATGATCTGTATGTGCGGTTTTTGGAGCCTCTGGGGGTGTTGTCTGTCAAACTGTGGGGGGCCGATCGGATCGCGTCCGATTTGGAGTGGCAGACCGAGGAACTGGAGCAGTTGAGAGTTGAAGCGCCGGCAGCAGAGCCGTGTTATACGGTTAAGATGAAGGTGCGGCTGGAGGAGAATCCGGCGGTGAGCAATAAGCCTCAGATCATAGCGGAGGGTGACTGCGCTTACGGCAAGTGGGCCTTCTATGCGGTGGAGCCGGAGACAGGAAAGGTAGGCTTTACCAGAGAGGGCAGGACTTACACCTTTGACTATACGCTGCCCAAGGGTGAGTGGGTGAATCTGAAAGTAGAAGGCGAATTTGGTGTGACGAAGCTCTATGCGGGCGGCGAATCGTTTTTCCTTGGGGAGGAGAAAGAAGTGGACAGTCTGGGAAGCGGCGAGCCCTTTGAGGAGCACGCAACCTTTGTGTTTCCCTTGCAGAGAGTGGGGGAACAGACGGGGCGCTTTGACGGAGAGCTGGAGCTGTATGTGGGACAAAACGGAACCGGAAAGCTGTACGCGGATCCCTTGCAGTGAGCGATATGGGGTCCTGAGCGGTGTGGAGCACTGTGTTACACATATTGAAAGCCATCCTGCGTGCCGGGCCGGACGGTCAGTTCGCGGGTAAAAGCTCTGGAGGTTTCCATGGCGGGATAGACGGCGTTTGTTTATGATATAGGAAGACTTAAGAAATGCGGATTGGACGGGCTGGAATTTTTAGGTTGCGAAAGCCTTTGTGCTGTTATACAGTTATACAGTAGAGAAAAGGCGTTTTGGACGAGGAGAGGAGCCGGATGGATCAGAAAATGACCGGGCGGGAAGATTAACAAGGACGGATTTGAACATGGAAGCATATTCTGATTTTGCGGAAGTTTATGACGAATTGATGGACGACACGCCCTATGAGGCGTGGTGTGAATTTTTGATGGATATTTTTCGTCGGTACGGCGTGGACGATGTGTCGAAAACGGCGGATTGGGACACAAGTGACAAATGTGTCAGAAATGATGAGGCAAAAAACAACCGGAAGGCGGACGGGGTGACAGAGAGGACAGAGGACAGCGGAGAGACGGCTGTGGAGCCGATGGATCAAAACCTCCGGCAGGAGCGCAACACCGTCCTCGACCTTGGCTGTGGGACAGGCGCACTGACGGAACTTCTGGCGCGCAGAGGTTATGATATGATCGGCGTGGATAATGCGCCGGAGATGCTGCGCATCGCTATGGAGAAGCGGGAGCGGTCGGGACTTGACATTCTGTATCTTTTGCAGGATATGCGGGAGCTGGAGCTTTACGGCACAGTGGGGGCGGTTGTCAGCGTATGCGACAGCGTCAATTATCTGCTCATGGAGGAGGATATCGTGCAGACTTTTGCGCGGGTCAACAATTATCTGTATCCGCAGGGGCTTTTTATCTTTGATTTTAATACCGTCTATAAATATGCCGTCGTGATCGGGGACGCGACCATCGCGGAAAACCGGGAAGACTGCAGCTTTATCTGGGAAAACTATTATCACGAAGAGGAGGAGATCAACGAGTACGATCTGACTGTCTTTGTGGCGGAGGAGAGAAATGGATCCGTGGCAGGGGGAACTCTGGAGAGGCAGACAGCCTGCGGGGAGAGGGTGCAGGGAGAAACAGGGCAGGAATTTTGTCAGGCGCGGTTATGTGAGAATGTGCGGGCACAGCGGTTCCGACGGTTTCAAGAGGTGCATTATCAGCGCGGCTATCGGCTGGAGCAGATGAAAGCCCTTCTTTTACAGGCGGGACTGGAATTTCTGGAAGCGGTGGATGGAGACACCCATGGAGAAGTGACGGAGGAAAGTGAGAGGATTTATGTGGTGGCGAGAAAAGGTGTGGGAACGATGGCGAATCAGACAGCTGTTTCGGATAAAGAAATATAGAAACATATGTTATAAAGAATGACAGATAACAAGGGGATTGACAAACTATGAACAATACAATAGAGAGAAAATATTGGATTCCGGGTGTTTTGCTTTTGCTTTGGATGGGTGTATTTGCCTTTGCAAACGGAAATTGCCAGTCTTTTTGGGCGGACGAAATGGCGTCCATCGGATTTATTAAGGACGGGTTAAGTATACCGCAGGTATTAAATACTTATCTGTATCGGGAAAATAACTTGCCGTTATATCCAATGCTGCTGTATGTGACTTATCGGATTATGCCATACGGTGAGAAATATCTGCTGATTCCCTCTATTTTGTTTTGCCTGGCGGGAATTGTATTTTTGGCCTTATCTGCGGGCAGGCTGAAAGGAAAACGGGCAGGATTTATCACGCTGTGTCTGGGGGCTTCGTCAAACGTTCTGCTCTGGCAGGCGGCGTGGGAGATCAGATGCTACGCCATGGCATTCTTCCTGTCTTCGCTGGTGCTTTATGCTTTTATCGGCAAGATGCAGAAGCCGGATGGGAAGCGCATGGTTTTATACGGCGTAGCTGTGGCGCTGTGCTTCTGGACGCACTGGTTTGCCTGCATCCTGCTTTTCTTTTACGGGGTGATTGATCTGGCGCTTGTGATGTTGCGAAAGGTATCGTGGAAACACCTTTTATGCTATGTTCCGGGCTGTCTCATCTATTTCCCGTGGCTTTTTGCGTCGTTCTATTATAAAAGCTGGGGGTTGGATAATTACTGGAGTGAGGCGCCGAAATGGAAGGATATGTTCTGGACGGTTTTATTTTACCTGAGCGGCAACCGGATTCTCTGGTATATATGTCTGCTTACCGGAGCGTTTCTTGTCGGCAGAGCGTTGTACGTGGTGCGAAAATCGTATGCAGGGGAAAAGACAGAGGCGCTGCTTTCGGCATTTTGCGTGGCGGTTACGGGTTGGATGATCGGATTTGTCTTCATATTCAGCAAGTATATTTATCCGGAGGGCGGTCTGTTTGTGGAACGCTATTTCACAGTCGTACAGCCTCATATTCTGCTGATCACAGCATTGGGAATCGACGGTCTGCTTGAGCTGGCAGAAAAGCGGTTACAAAAGTCTGCCGTGTGGACGGTGCGGACTGCTGTCATTGTGCTTTTGACGGTGTCTTTTGCGGTCAGTTACCGTGATGCGTACAGGTCCATAAGAAAACCCATGGAACCTTACCGTGAGGCGGCGGACTATCTGGCCAGAGAGGGGAGTATATGGGAGGAAAGCACGTTGTTTGTGGGATCTAACGAGTTCTGTGCGCTGGATGGATTTATCGAGTATTATTTTGAAAAAAGAGGGTACGACGCGCCGTCGCATATTGTGGACAGTATGGTTCACAGTGAGCAGGAGTCAAGGTTCTATCCAAACTACACGCAGATACCCGAGGAAGAACTGCTCTCCTATGACAAAATTTACTGTATGCGGATTCACATGGGCATGGACGAGGCATTGGAGCATCTGCTTGAGGAGAATTATGTGTTAGTACAGACGAAGGACGAAACGGGTGTAGAAATCTGGGAGAAGAAAACGACAGGGAAATAGTCGGGGACATCCAGAAGCGGTCTTGTCAGGGATAGGGTAAGACGAGGAAGCAGATTGGAATAGAGCCGATGATAGAACAATGATTGGAAAGGTGCAGACAATATGGGAGATTATATGGTACGGGCAACGGCGTCAGACGCGCAGATACGCGCTTTTGCCGTGACGTCAAGGGAGCTGTTGGAAGCGGCGAGGGCGGCTCACAACACAAGCCCCGTGGTGACGGCGGCGCTGGGGCGGCTGATGACGGGAGCATTGATGATGGGCGGTATGCTCAAAGGGGAAAAAGACATACTCACGCTGCAGATACGCGGCGCAGGCCCGGTGCACGGCATTACGGTGACCGCGGATTCGGCAGGCCATGTGAAGGGTTTCGCGGACAACCCGCAGGCGATGATGCCGCCGAACAGCGCGGGAAAGCTGGACGTGGGCGGCGTGATCGGTGCGGGTGTTCTGCATGTGATGAAGGATATGGGCTTGAAAGAGCCATATGCCTCCACGGTCAACTTGCAGACAGGAGAAATAGGGGATGATCTGAATTACTATTTCGCGGCGTCGGAGCAGATTCCTTCCGTGGTGGCGCTTGGGGTGTTGATGAACAGGGACAATACCGTCCGGCAGGCGGGCGGCTTCATCATACAGTTGATGCCCTTTACCTCGGAGGAGGTAATCAGCCGTCTGGAGGAAGAACTGACAAAAATAACATCTGTAACAGAATTGCTGGAGGCGGGAAAAACGCCGGAAGAGATTTTGGAGAGCGTGCTTGGCGCGTTCGGTCTGGAGATTACAGACAGGAGTCCGGTGAGCTTTCGGTGCGACTGCAGCAGAGAGCGGGTGGAGAAAGTACTCTTAAGTCTCGGGGAAAAAGAATTGCAGGAGCTGGTTGACGAGGGAAAAGAAGTGGAGCTGCACTGTCACTTCTGCAACAGGGGATATACTTTTTCTGTGGAGGAAGTGAAACACCTTATGAAAACGGGGAAAGCCGGATGCTAACGGAACTTATAAATTAAAACAGGATTTATCAACCAAAAACAAGCTGTTTATGTGATGTAATAACGTGAAATAGACGGGCGGGAAGTGGAAGGGAAAAGCGAATGAGAACCACCTGTGATTTTATGGAATATAGGGATAGAACCCTTGTAAAATGGGGAAAGTAAGTGTGCCGGATGAAATCCGCAATGGAAAAGACAGCGAGGATAATTGCCTAAAATAACGCGGCGTATTGAAAAAGGGAAGAAAAGAGAGCAGACAGAAAAGGAACAGGCATACATGTGTTTTTTCGGAGAGTACAGGTGAGAGGGGAGACGGAGCGATTTACCGTGCGGCACAATTTGTTTGCCCGGCAGTACATTTGGGAAAATACAGAATAAAAATGCTAAAACAGGATTTAACACAGAAACAGCGCTGTTGTTTTTTGCCTGCATGATTTTATGAGAAAAGGGATGAAATGTGAAAAACCGCGTTTCCACAAGGGAAAGGGGACGTGGAATAGCGAGCGCCCGCATAAAATAACGGATTATATATAACAGGAATTATGATGCTCCGGCACGGTCGGCGGAGACGAATTGCTGTAAACGGGGTTAAAAACAAAATTAAGAAAGGGCTACGGAATATGAGACACGGATTTATAAAAGCAGCGGCTGTGACGCCGAAGATCAAGGTGGCGGCCCCCCGCTATAATGCGAAGGAGATTGCGAAGGGAATCGAGGAAGCCGTGAGGCGGGGTGCGAAGCTGATTGTATTTCCGGAGCTATGCCTTACCGGCTATACCTGTGACGATCTTTTTTTGCAGGAGCTTTTGCTGACTCAGGCGATGGAGGCATTGGCGGAGGTGCGGACAGCCACAGAGGACAGCGACGCCCTTGTATTTGTAGGAATGCCGTTGGTCAGAGGCCATAAGCTGTATAATGTGGCGGCTGTTTTGCAGGATGGGGAAATTCTCGCTTTCATTCCCAAGAGACATATTCCCTCTTACGCGGAGTTTTATGAGGGACGGCATTTCGCGCCGGGAAATACTCGGCCGGAGACTCTCTTATATGAAGAGAAAGAAATTCCTTTCGGAACTGACATTCTTTTTCAGGTAGATGCGGTGCGCGGACTGACCGTGGGTTGTGAGATCTGCGAGGATATCTGGGTGCCGGAATCTCCGGCGACGGCCCATGCGCTGGCCGGGGCGACGGTGATCGTCAACCTTTCCGCTTCCAATGAGACGGTGGGGAAAGACGCCTACCGGGAAATGCTTGTGAAATCCGCCAGCGCAAGGCAGATCGCAGCCTATATTTACAGTTCTGCGGGAGAAGGAGAGTCTACACAGGATCTTGTTTTCGGCGGCCATAATATCATTGCGGAGAACGGCAGGATACTGGCAAAGGCAAAACAGTTTGAAAGGGGCGCTGTTTACGCGGATCTGGATATCCACAGAATTGGACATGAGCGGCGCAGAATGAACACCTATCAGGGGGAAAATCTGCGGGAACACGAGATATTAGCGGTGCATATGGAGGAGGAAGAGACTTTGCTGGAGAGACGGTTTTTGGCCAGACCTTTTGTGCCGGATCAGGCCAAGGAACGGGAAGAACGCTGCAATGAGATTCTCTCCATTCAATCCTATGGGCTGAAAAAGCGATATGAGCATACCGGATGCCAGTCTGCGGTGTTGGGGATTTCCGGTGGTCTGGATTCTACCCTTGCACTTTTGGTGACGGTGCGCACTTTTGATATGCTGGGCCTTTCCAGAGATAAAGTAAC
This sequence comes from uncultured bacterium, assembly GCA_947073545.1. Taxonomy (GTDB): domain Bacteria; phylum Bacillota; class Clostridia; order Lachnospirales; family Lachnospiraceae; genus UBA3282. The sequence goes on along the minus strand of CAMTMP010000015.1, from coordinate 76,334 downwards.
ATCTGTTACGATGCCTTGCTTTGGCACTACGGACAGAACTTACGACAATGCCTGCAAACTGGCGCGATTGCTGGGAACCACGCTTCGGGAGGTGGATATCAAAGAGGCGGTGAACGTGCATTTTTGCGATATCGGCCAGAGCGTCGACTGTCATGACGTGACTTACGAGAACGGGCAGGCGAGAGAGCGGACGCAGGTGTTGATGGATATCGCCAACCAGACGGGCGGGCTGGTGATTGGTACGGGAGATATGTCAGAGCTTGCCCTCGGCTGGGCGACTTACAACGGGGATCACATGTCCATGTACGGTGTGAATGCCGGTGTGCCAAAGACGCTGGTACGGCATCTGGTGCGCTATTACGCGGACACATGTGGTGACGAGGCGCTTAACACGCTTTTGCTGGACATTCTGGATACGCCCGTGAGCCCCGAGCTTCTGCCTCCTGTGGACGGCGTGATTTCCCAAAAAACCGAAGATTTGGTGGGGCCTTATGAACTGCACGATTTCTTCTTGTATTATATGCTGCGCTGTGGCTTTGCGCCTGCGAAGGTTTACCGGGTGGCCCGTATGGCCTTCACGGGAATTTATGACGATAAAGTCATTTTGAAATGGTTAAAGATCTTTTATCAACGGTTTTTTGCCCAGCAGTTTAAGCGCTCCTGTCTGCCGGACGGCCCGAAGGTGGGAAGTGTGGCGCTCTCGCCAAGGGGGGATTGGCGGATGCCGTCGGACGCTTGCGCGGCGGGATGGCTTTCGCAGCTTGAGGAGCTGTAGATAAAAAGAACAGATAGACTTGCGGGGGAAATATACATTTTTCAAGGAAAGCAGGCAGTCAATCCGGGATGGATCAACTGCCTGCTTTCGTGTTTCCTGCTTTTATATATCACAGGTATTGCTCTATTTTACTTTGACGGAATAATTTTCCGGCTTCATCTCGATATCGGAGATGGCATATCCATACGGGTCTTCCGTCGGTTAAACCGCGTTTCCAAACGGTACGGGAGACAGGGAAGAGCCATCCGGTTCCGGTGCGATATCATTGTCGGAGCGGAGGGCGTTTCGGGAGCGCTGTCGCCGTTATCGCCGGGGGAGGCAGCGCTATTTGGGAGTTTGTGGTTGACAGAGAGAAAGGAAATGTGTATGATATATTCGATAAGAGTAATCAATGAAACGTATATTCCGCACATTCGGGCAAATTCTGCCGCTTACTCAAAACTACCAATCAAATAGCGGCAGAGGTGAATGACGGACTGGGTTTCAGCTAATTGTAGGAAACCATAGCTTTCCTTCTGCCGGAACAAAAGGAGGAAAAGTTTATGGAACACAGAAAGATGGAAAGAGAGGATATTTTCAGGATGATTGAGGGAGGGAAGTTTCATAGCACAGAGGTTTCGGAGAGAATGCCGGGCGACAGGGTATATACCATCAAAGACATTGAAGCGCTGCCGGAGGGCGAGCGGGCGGAGCTGATTGACGGGAAAATGTACATGATGGCGACACCCACACTGACCCATCAGGATATTCTTATGTGGAGCCGGATGTCACGGTGATCTGTGACAGGGACAAGCTGGACGAGAAAGGCTGCCACGGTGCGCCGGATTGGGCGGTGGAGATCGTCTCGCCGTCGAGTAAGACAATGGATTATATCAGGAAATGTACGCTTTACGAACAGGCGGGCGTGAGGTCGGACTGTCATGTCAGGCGGCGTCGGAGTGCGTTTTCATGTAAATTTGTGATGGAAGTGTCATTTTTGGACGCTGAAGATGGATTGTAGAACAGGGTTAAGCGGCCGGGGTAAAATGCCCCGGCCGTCTGCATTTTATGCAGTTTGCCAATATTTAGGCCGTCCGGAAAACGGCTTTTGTTATTCGATGTCCGTTTCGCCCTGATTCTCCAGCGCTTTGTTGAGGGAGCTGGTAATGGCGTCTAAGAGAATCATGGAAGTGTACTTGCTGTCGTCGGGGTATGTAATTCCTTCCAGACTTTGGCTTGTGATGATCTGGTCGGCGAGATCCTCGAAGGAAGGCTGGATCAGCGGGTACATGGTGGTGACAGCCTCATCCAGGTTTACCAGCCGGATGGCGTTGATGTTCTTTTCATCCACGGTCACTTCGATCTCCACGACATTGTCATTTAAGATCAGTGAGGTCGTATATACGCCGGGCACATAGGTGTCGTTTACGGGCTGCGTCACGGTGGACATGGTTTCCTGCTTCTTTTCCTTGGGCAGAAACATGATGATGAGCAGGATAATAAAAAGAATACCGAGAGCAGCGAAAATGCCGGTATATATTAACTCTTTTACATGAAGTACGACAATTTTGGTTTTAGAACTCATACAGATAATCCCCACAGTGATTCTTTTTTTACAGTTTATGTGGGTTGGGATGGGTTTATGCGTGGGGATTTTGAAAGCAGGGGTAATCTGCAGGTCTTACAAACGATGTACATAAGACTTGAAAAAGAATAACTTAACTGATATAATTGATACCGAACAAGGGCGTTCTTACAGGGATAGAGCGTCCTTTTGTTATGTGCAGATTCATACAGGAAAGTTTGCTCTTGACGAGGCACGCAGGCTGAGCAGTGAATAGGGTGAAAAACTCCTGCTCGATTGCGGCTATGTAATAAGTAGAGAAGGAAAGGCAGGTATGGCATGAAAAAGAACTATGGCAGGGAAGATATCATAAAGCTGGTTGAAGAGGAGGACGTGGAGTTTATCAGACTTCAGTTCACGGACATTTTCGGTAACTTGAAAAATCTGGCGATCACGGCGGGGCAGCTTGAGAAGGCTCTTGACAATGACTGCATGTTTGACGGCTCTTCCATTAAAGGTTTTGCAGGTGTGGAGGAGTCGGACATGTATCTGCACCCGGATTACAGTACGCTGGAAATATTTCCTTGGAGACCCCAGCAGGGAAAGGTAGCGCGTCTGATCTGTGATGTGCACCGTCCCGACAGAACGCCTTTTGCGGGTGATCCGCGCTATGTGCTGAAACGGGCGGTTCGTGAGGCGGAAGAGATGGGATTTACATTCCGTGTGGGAGCGGAGTGCGAATTTTTCCTGTTCCATCTGGACGACAACGGAATGCCTACCACGATTACTCACGAAAAGGCGGGTTATTTTGATGTCGGTCCGGTAGACTTCGGGGAGAATGCGAGGCGTGATATGGTACTCACGCTGGAAGATATGGGGTTTGTTGTGGAGGCTTCGCATCATGATGTGGCGCCGGCACAGCATGAAATCAGTTTCCGATATGACGACGCGCTGACGACAGCGGACAATATTATGACTTTTAAGCTGGCCGTCAGAACCATTGCAAAAAGACACGGGCTGCATGCCAGTTTTATGCCGAAGCCAAGATATGGCTTGAACGGCTCCGGTATGCATATCAACATGTCGCTTTTAAAGGACGGGAAAAATATTTTTGCGGATGAAAAAGGCGCCTATGGGCTGAGCCGTGACGCATATGCTTTTCTGGGCGGTATTATGGAGCATATGCGCGGCATGACAGCGATTATGAATCCGATTGTCAATTCTTATAAAAGGCTTGTGCCGGGTTTTGAGGCGCCGGTGTACATTGCATGGAGCGCCACAAACCGGAGCTCGCTCATCCGTATTCCGGCGGCGGCGAAAGACGCGGCCCGGATGGAGCTGCGCAGTCCTGATCCGACGGCAAATCCGTATCTGGCGTTGGCAGCAGTTCTGCGGGCAGGGCTTGACGGAATAAGGAAACAGACACCTGTACCGGAGAGCGTGGACTGCAATATTTTCCATATGAGCGAGCAGGAGCGGAGAGCGCGGAAGATAGAGGAGCTGCCGGGGACACTGGCGGAAGCGATTTCCTGCATGGAGAAGGATGCGTTTATGAGAAAGACGCTGGGAGACCATGTGTTTGAGAAGTACATTGCGCTGAAAAGGGAGGAATGGAACCGCTATCGCAGTCAGGTTACTGATTGGGAGATAAACGAGTATCTGAACCGGTTTTAAACTTTATCGATGAACAGTGGGACAGTCAGAAAATAACATGTGTTTTGAATAAGGGAAGGGGGTGCGCGTGTGTTTAACATCATAGTGGTTCTGCCAAAACCCGAGGACGCCAAGGGTATCCGCAATCTGCTTGTAAAGAACGGATTCCGGGTAGACAGCGTGTGCACGACAGGCTCCCATGCACTCAGCAGAATGGACGATCTGAATGACGGGCTTGTGATCTGCAGCTACAGGATGTCCGATATGATGTACCATGAACTGTACGCCTGCCTTCCGAAAGGCTTTGAGATGTTGTTGCTCGCTTCTGCGAACGTGCTGCAGGAGTGTGATCTTGGCGATATTATGAGTCTTGCTATGCCGCTTAAGGTGCATGATCTGATCAATACGGTGGATATGATGGGGCAGACGATTGTGCGGCGAAAGAGGAGGGAAAGGCAGCGCCCCAGAGAGCGCAGCGCGCAGGAGGAAGGGCTGATTAAGGAAGCGAAAGCGCTTTTGATGAACCGGAATCATATGACAGAGGCGGAGGCGCACCGCTATCTGCAAAAATGCAGCATGGACAGTGGCACCAATCTGGTGGAAGAGGCGCAGATGGTTCTCACCATGATGCGGCTGTGACTTGATATTATGGGACGGGTTTGGGGGATATCGTGTTTATCAGGCGCGGCCGCGAAGCAGAAGGGCGAAACATAGCAGAAATTAAGACTGCCGTGTATGTCAGTGTAGCATTTTTGCAAGGATGGATGTATGATGTATACTTGAAGGAAAACTGTAAATTTCGCAGGAGCATCCCAAATATACCATGATGGCGCACGAACCTGTTTACCATTGCGTGATCTTTGGGATTTGGGCAATTGTCGACACATGGGATGCTCCGGAATGGAGACTGACATGAAATTCACAAAAATGCAAGGCTGCGGCAATGATTATGTCTATGTGGACGGAAGCCGCGAACGAATAACGCAGGAGGAGAAGCCGGCGCTGGTGCGCCGTCTGAGCGACAGGCATTTCGGCATCGGCGGGGACGGGGTGATTTTCATCAACCCGTCAGACGAGGCGGACTTTGAGATGGAGATGTACAATGCGGATGGCACCCGGGCGGAAATGTGCGGCAACGGCATCCGCTGTGTGGGGAAATTTGTTTACGACAAGGGGCTTACCGATAAAACTGACATCACAGTCATAAGCGGGGGGAGCATCAAGTATTTGACGCTTATTGTCAAAGAAGAAAAAGTGGAACAGGTAAAAGTCAATATGGGCGCGCCGGAGCTTAAGGCGGCGACGGTGCCGGTGGTCAGCGAGAACGAGCGGGTGATCGACGAGACGGTCTGCGTGCAGGGGACGGACTATAAAATGACATGTGTGTCAATGGGAAATCCGCATGCGGTGGTGTATCTGGATGACGTGGACGCCCTTGCCATCGAGGAAATCGGCCCTTATTTTGAGAACCATGAGCGGTTTCCGAGACGAACCAATACGGAGTTTGTGAAGATGATTGACAGAAACACCGTGCAGATGCGGGTGTGGGAGCGAGGCACAGGAGAAACACTTGCCTGCGGTACGGGTGCCTGCGCGGTGGCGGTAGCCTGTGTCCTGAACGGCCTGACGGAAGAGACGGTCACGGTAAAACTTCTTGGCGGCGACCTTGTCATTACATGGGACAGGGAGGCGGATCTGGTCTATATGACGGGGCCTGCGGAGACGGTTTTCGAGGGGGAAATATAAAGAGACGGAACAAGACAAGGCGTTCGGAAAGCGTGGCGCTCACGGTAAAAGATGAGAGAAGATGAGGAAGGATGAAATAATTATGGTTAAGGTGAATGACAATTACTTGAAATTACCCGGAAGTTACCTTTTTTCCACCATTGGGAAAAAGGTGAACACCTACGCGGCGGCTCACCCGGACAAGAAGATTATCCGGCTGGGGATCGGCGATGTGACAAGGCCCCTTACCCCTGCGGTGATCAGCGCGCTTCACGGGGCGGTGGACGAGATGGCGGATGAAAAGACATTCCGCGGCTACGCGCCGGATCTGGGCTACGAGTTTTTGCGCACGGCGATCGCAGAGAACGATTACGGGGCGAGGGGCTGTCGGATAGATGCGGATGAGATTTTTGTCTCCGATGGGGCAAAGTGCGATTCCGGCAACATCCAGGAAATTTTTGCCACGGACAATAAGATTGCGGTCTGCGATCCCGTCTACCCGGTGTATGTGGACACCAACGTGATGGCGGGCAGAACAGGCGTCTATGATGAGAGCACAGGGAATTGGAGCGATGTGATTTATATGCCATGCACGGCGGGGAACGGCTTTGCGCCGGAACTGCCAAAGACTGTGCCGGATCTGATTTATCTGTGTTTTCCGAATAATCCGACGGGTTCCACCATCACAAAGGCACAGCTGCAGGAGTGGGTGGATTACGCAAATAAAAACGGCTCCGTTATCATTTACGACGCGGCTTACGAGGCGTATATATCCGAGCCGGACGTGCCCCACAGCATTTACGAGTGCGAGGGGGCGAGAACCTGTGCCATCGAGCTTCGCTCTTTCTCGAAAAATGCAGGCTTTACCGGTGTGCGTCTGGGCTTTACCGTAGTTCCGAAGGAACTGATGGTGGCGGATGCTGCGCTGCACGGGCTCTGGGCAAGGCGGCATGGCACGAAGTACAACGGCGCGCCTTACATAATCCAGAGGGCAGGCGAGGCGGTCTACAGTGAGGCAGGAAAGAGAGAGACGAAAGAGCTGGTCGCTTATTATATGAAGAATGCGGCTTATATTCTGGATGGGCTGAAATCGGCCGGGTTCCAGGTTTCCGGCGGCGTCAATGCGCCTTATATCTGGCTGAAAGCGCCGAATGGCATGACGAGCTGGGAGTTCTTTGACTACCTGCTGGAGACGGCGAATGTGGTCGGCACGCCCGGGTCGGGCTTCGGACCGAGCGGCGAGACATATTTCAGACTGACGGCGTTTGGCAGCTATGAAAATACGGTGGAGGCTGTTGACCGGATTAAGAGGCTGGGAGCTTGAAGCAGTACGGGAAGCAGAGGCTTAAGCTGGAAGCAGTCTGTTTTTGCTTGAAAGAAGTTTTCGGACGATGAAAAGAAGGGTATCGGAACATGGACATATATTTGCTGCGGCACGGGGAGACGGACTGGAATAAAAAACGGCTTTTGCAGGGGCACACGGACATTCCGCTGAATGAAAAAGGAAGGGTGCAGGTTGATGATACGGTTCGGCGCTTAAGCGCGCTCGGCGTACGGTTGGATGCCATTGTCTCGAGTCCCCTAAAGAGGGCGCGGGAGACCGCGGAGATCGCGGCGCACAGACTGGATTACCCGAAAGAGAAGATCGTTGTGGAGGAACTTCTCATCGAGCGCAGTTTTGGCGAAGGGGAGGGCATGTCACTGGATGACATGAAAGCGAAGTACCCAGACAGAGACTGCCCGGGCATGGAGTCTAAAGAGGCGTTGATCAGGCGCGCGGGACAGGCGTTCCAAAAAATAACGGATGTTTTCTGCGATGCGGAGCGGATTCTACTGACGGCCCACGGCGCGGTTTTGTTTGCACTGCTGGAGGCGGTTTCCGGGGAGACGATTCCCTATACAGGGAGGGCGGCCTGTATCACGCAGGGCAGTCTTTACCGGATCTGTAAGGCGGACGACGGGATTACCTTTGCCGCGTATGATGAAGAGACAGGCGGGTTTACGGAGCTGGATGCAGAGGAGATCGGGCGGTCGGCGAGAATATACTTATGAGATTTGATTGCGGTTCTGCAAAAGCTTTGTGAGGGAGAAATGAATCCTGCGATGACAGGGGAAGTGGATTTAAAGCAGCTCATAGAATATATCCTGAGAGGCGGGTGGCCGGCAGGAGTGAATATGTCTGTGAAACAGACGATGTATCTTCCGGCGGAATATTTGGATGCAGTGCTGGAGGACGACATTTACAGGCTGGATGCGTAGTTCCTGTCACTTTTTTGCGGGAATAGCTGTTGTACTTTTTGGCGTACACATCCTGTTTTTGTTATAAAACACTTGCATGTGGGAAAAAATTATGTTATACATGTATACAAAGATGCGCGGATGTTTTTATGACAGGAAACATTTCTGCGGATAAATGCTATGAAGGAGACTCACCCTGAGGGAAGCGACAGGAATACGGCGTCACCGACTGAGAGCGCCGTTTGTGAAAGACGGGGATGGGAACACTCCGGAGCAGACTGTCTGAATTTTGTGATAAGGTATCATGGAGGAAAGATACTAAACATGACACGAGTGTCAACGACATAGGTGTCATAATCGGGACTAGGGCAGTACGTGACACGCGTTAAGTGGTTGAGAGGGTAAGGCGGATTACATCTTGATTGAGATGGCGGCTTATCAATGCGGGTGGTACCGCGGATAATCAATAATATCCGTCCCGGAATACAGCAATGTGTTCCGGGACGTTTTGTCGTATAAGCAGAGTCAAAAGATTTTCGGAACATGAGTCATGTTTGTATGAGCGAATGTTTCGAAGGGCTTATGACGGGCAGCGCGAATGAGAGCTGCAGTGTATCTCGAATCTGCTTGTACAAAACGTATTTATGAAGAGGAGAGACAGTTATGACTATCAAAAACAAGTACAGGGACGTAACTTTACAGGAAATCAGCGAGAGCGCTATAGGCGGGGAGCTGCGCGTGGCAGGCTGGATCGAGAATATCAGGGATCACGGCGGTGTGTCCTTTGTGGATCTGCGGGATATGTACGGCGTGCTGCAGGTGGTGATGCGGGACACTTCTCTTTTGGAGGGCTTGTCCAAGGAGATGAGTGTTTCCATTGAGGGTCTGATCGAGAAGCGGGACGAGGAGACGTACAACCCCCGGATTCCCACGGGAACCATCGAGCTGGAGGCACATAAGGTGGATGTGCTTGGCAGAGTTTACAGACAGCTTCCCTTTGAGATTATGACTTCCAAGGAAACGAGGGAGGATGTGCGGTTAAAATACCGTTATCTCGATCTGCGCAACCAGAAGGTGAAGGACAACATCATTTTCCGCTCCAAGGTGATTGCTTACTTGCGGGAAAAAATGACGGAGATGGGATTTTTGGAGATTCAGACGCCGATTCTGTGCGCGTCATCCCCGGAGGGTGCCAGAGACTACATCGTTCCGTCGAGAAAATATAAGGGCAAGTTTTACGCTTTGCCGCAGGCGCCTCAGCAGTTCAAACAGCTTCTGATGGTGTCGGGATTTGACAGGTATTTCCAGATCGCGCCCTGCTTCCGGGATGAGGACGCGAGGGCGGACCGTTCGCCCGGCGAATTTTATCAGTTGGACTTTGAGATGAGTTTCGCCACGCAGGAAGATGTGTTTGCGGTGGGTGAGGAGGTACTGTCCGCCGTGTTTGAAAAATTTGCGCCGGAAGGGGCGTCTGTGACCAAAGCGCCTTACCCGGTTATCAGCTATAGGCAGGCGATGCTGGAGTTCGGTACGGATAAACCCGATTTAAGAAACCCGCTGCGGATTATAGATCTGACAGACTTTTTCCAGGCATGTACCTTCAAGCCTTTTCAGGGCAGAACGGTCCGGGCGATCAAGGTGCATGAGGATATGTCCAAGGGCTTCCATGAGAAGCTGCTAAAGTTTGCCACGGATATGGGCATGGGTGGTCTCGGCTATCTGGAAGTGGCGGAGGATTTGAGTTACAAGGGGCCCATCGACAAGTTTATCCCGGAGGAGAAAAAGGGAGAACTTCGCGAACTGGCGGATCTTGCGGCAGGCGACACAATTTTCTTTATCGCGGACAAGGAGGAGCGGGCGGTTTTCTATGCGGGGCAGCTGCGCACGGAGCTCGGGCAGAAACTGGATCTGCTGGAAAAGAATGCATATCGGTTCTGCTATATCAACGATTTCCCCATGTTTGAGCGGGATCCGGAGACGAAACAGATTGGCTTTACCCACAATCCTTTTTCCATGCCGCAGGGCGGTTTGGAGGCGCTGAACACCATGGATCCCTTGGAGGTGCTGGCATATCAGTACGATATTGTCTGCAACGGCGTGGAGCTCTCATCCGGCGCGGTGCGCAATCACGACATGGAGATCATGGAGAAGGCGTTTGCCATTGCGGGTTATGACGGGGAGACGTTGAAAACCAAGTTTGGCGCGCTGTACAACGCGTTCCAGTTCGGCGCACCGCCTCATGCGGGCATGGCGCCGGGGATTGACCGTATGATTATGCTTCTGCGGAATGAGGAGAACATCAGGGAGGTGATCGCCTTCCCCATGAGCGGCTCTGCGCAGGATTTGATGTGCGGTGCGCCGGGGGACGTGACAGAGCAGCAGCTTAGGGAAGTGCATATTAAAGTGAGGGCGTAGTTTTTAAAGATATGAAGCGTATGGAGGTTGATTTCTGCGTCGCCGCGCTTCCGCTTCGCAAAACGCGTAGCAGCACTAAACTCGACAAAACTTCGTCAAGTGCTGACGTGCTTTGAAGGGCTCCTTGAGAAATCAACCTTCACACGCATGATATGCATTGAAGTAACAGTCACTTTGAAATGCGGATAGGAGAAAAACATGGCAAATATGATAAACGACGAGACAATAGAATATGTGGGTATTCTCGCAAAACTAGAATTGTCTGCAGAAGAGAAGGCGCAGGCGAAGGCGGATATGGGGCGGATGCTTGATTATATCGACAAGCTGGGTGAACTGGATACCACCGATGTGGAGCCCATGTCCCATGTATTTCCGGTGGAAAATGTGTTTCGGGAGGATGTGGTGACGAACGGGGAGGAAAGAGAACGAATGTTATCCAATGCGCCGCAGGAGAAGGATGGGATGTTTGTGGTGCCGAGGACATTTGAATAAATGGTGATTTGCGGGTGACAATAGCTTGGATGTCGCCGCTTCCTAAGGTTATGAGCATGGGCAGACAGTCATTTCTACGTCGCCGTGCTCCCGCTCCGCAAAACACGTAGCAGCACTAAACTCGAAAAGACCTCGTTAAGTGCTGACGTGTTTTGAGGGGCTCCTTTAGAAATGACTGTCTGCCCATGAAAGAATGGTTAAGAACGGCGACATGGATGATGCCCATTTATGTTATAGAAAGATTGACCTATAAATCATGTTTCAGTGAAAGTAATGGCGGCACACACGATATGAACGAGAAAGACGGGGAAAAGATATATGGATATAACAGAAATGACTGCAACACAACTCTCTGCGGCAATAAGAGCGGGGGAAACCACCGCGGTGGAAACTGCGGAGGCTGTGCTTGCGCAGATTGAAAAAGAGGATAAAAATCACAACTGTTATGTAACGGTGGATCGTGAAGGTGCGCTGGCCCAGGCCCGGGCAGTGCAGGAAAAAATCGAGGCAGGGGAGCTGACGGGGCCGCTTGCAGGGGTGCCGGTGGCGGTGAAGGACAACATCTGTACGGAAGGACTGCTCACTACCTGCTCTTCCAAAATTCTGCATAATTTTGTGCCGCCCTACACGGCGGAGGCTGTGAAAAATCTGCTAAAGGCTGGGGCAGTGATTCTCGGCAAGACCAATATGGACGAGTTCGCTATGGGTTCCACGACAGAAACTTCCGCCTACGGGCCGACGAAGAACCCGAGAAACCCGGAACATGTGCCGGGCGGTTCTTCCGGCGGTTCGGCGGCGGCGGTTGCGGCGGGCGAGTGTATTTATGCCATCGGTTCCGATACGGGCGGTTCCATCAGACAGCCGGCGTCCTACTGCGGGGTGGTGGGGATGAAACCTACTTACGGCACGGTTTCCCGCTACGGTCTGATCGCCTACGGCTCCTCTCTGGACCAGATCGGGCCGCTGACCAGAGATGTGACGGACTGTGCGGCTGTGCTCACAGCACTTGCCTCCCACGATACGAAGGATTCCACGTCCGTTTCACGGGACGACACCGACTTTACGGCGGCTCTCACAGAGGATGTGAAGGGGATGCGTATCGGTATTCCGAACGACTATCTGGGGGAAGGGCTGGATGACGAGGTGCGGACGGCTGTGCTGCGGGGGGCGGAAGTTTTGGAGAGCAGAGGCGCGGTGGTGGAGCGGTTTGACTTAAGTCTGGTGGACTACGCGATTCCGGCTTACTATACCATCGCGGCGGCGGAGGCGAGCTCCAATCTGGAGCGGTTCGACGGCATCAAGTACGGTTACCGCACCGAGGAGTACGCGGGTCTCCATAATATGTATAAAAAATCCCGCTCCGAGGGTTTTGGCGAGGAAGTGAAGCGCCGTATTATGCTGGGATCTTTTGTGCTAAGTTCCGGCTACTACGATGCTTATTATCTGAAGGCTTTGAAGGTGAAAGCGCTGATTAAAAAGGCGTTCGATGAGGCTTTTGCAAAATACGACCTGATTCTTGGCCCGGTAGCGCCCACTACCGCGCCGAAGCTGGGGGAGAGTCTGGCAGATCCGCTCCGGATGTATCTGGGCGATATTTATACGATTGCCGTGAATCTGGCGGGACTGCCGGGCATCAGCGTTCCCTGCGGGCGGGACAGCAAGGGCCTGCCGATCGGTCTGCAGCTGATCGGGGACTGCTTTCAGGAGAAAAAGCTAATCAGAGCCGCATATACTTACGAGCAGGTGAGAAGAGACGGCGCGGCATCCGGTAAGATGTCGGATATCAGACGGAAGGAAGAAATAACACAAGTGTCATTTGCTGGCGAAGGGCAGGGAGGTGAGAAGGCATGAGCAAACAGTATGAAACCGTAATCGGCTTGGAAGTCCATGTGGAACTTTCCACGAAAACAAAGATATTCTGCGGCTGTTCCACCGCTTTTGGGGCGGCGCCGAACACCCAGACCTGCCCGGTCTGCACGGGAATGCCCGGCTCTCTGCCGGTTCTTAACAAACAGGTTCTGGAGTATGCCATAGCCGTGGGGCTTGCGACAAACTGCGATATCACCCGTTATGCAAAGTTTGACAGAAAAAACTATTTCTACCCGGACAATCCGCAGAATTACCAGATTTCCCAGCTTTATCTTCCTATCTGCCGAAACGGCGGCGTGGAGATCGAAACGGAACAGGGCGGCAAAAAGATTGTGGGCATCCACGAGATCCACATGGAGGAGGATGCGGGCAAGCTGATCCATGACGAGTGGGAGGAATGCAGTCTGGTGGATTACAATCGCTCCGGCGTGCCGCTGATTGAGATCGTGTCCGAGCCGGACATGCGAAGCGCGGTGGAAGTCATTGCTTATCTGGAAAAGCTGCGGCTGTTGATTCAGTATTTGGGCGCGTCCGACTGTAAACTGCAGGAAGGTTCCATGCGCGCGGACGTGAACCTTTCTGTCAGGGAGGTGGGAGCGGAGCATTTCGGCACCCGGACGGAGATGAAGAACCTGAACAGCTTTAAGGCCATTACAAGGGCGATCGAGGGGGAGACGGCGCGGCAGATCGACCTGATCGAAGCGGGGGAAAGTGTCGTGCAGGAAACAAGAAGATGGGACGATGCCAAGTGTGAGTCCTACGCCATGCGAAGCAAGGAAGATGCGCAGGATTACCGCTATTTCCCAGATCCCGATCTGACGCCGGTCAGCGTAAACGAAAAGATGCTGGAGGAGATCCGTGCAAGACAGCCGGAGTTTCGCACGGAAAAAATGGCGCGTTACCGGGAGGAATTTGATATTCCCGACTATGATATCGAGATTATTACAGGGGAGAAGCCGCTGGCGGATCTGTTCGAAGCGACGGTGGCGCTGGGGGCGCAGCCCAAAAAAGTTTCCAACTGGATTATGGGCGAGACGCTGCGTCTGATGAAGGAGCGCGAGGTGGATGCTTCCGACCTGTGCTTTTCGCCCGAAAATATGGCGAAACTGATTGCGCTTGCCGATACGAAGAAGATCAACAGCTCGGTGGCAAAAGAAGTTTTTGAGGTCATGTTTGTGGAAAATGTTGATCCTGAACAGTATGTGGAGGAGAAGGGATTAAAGACCGTCAACGACGAGGGCGCCTTGAAAAAGACTATAGAGGAAGTGATTGCGGCGAACCCCCGGTCCGTGGAGGATTATCGGAGCGGAAAAGAAAAAGCGATCGGTTTTCTGGTAGGGCAGACAATGAAGGCAATGAAGGGGAAGGCAGATCCCGGGGCGGTGAACGAGATGCTGCGGGAGTTGTTACAAAACTGATGGATATGTCATTTTCTTGAGACGTGACAAAGGTCATGGCATTGCAAAGTGTGAATATACCAGCTAGGTGAAATGCGCCGGAGCAGATATGATAGGCTCCGGCGTGAATTGTTTGTAATCAGTATGGCCGTCGAATGACAGAACGGATATCAGATATACTCTCAGACATTACCCTCAAACAGATAGTTTAAAAACTGCAATGTAATCTTCGGGTTCTCCATTGACAGCGGAATCCCAATTACGATTTCGGACGGATACCCCTGAAAGGTGTAATCGCTCTCAAAAATATAATCGTAGTAGCCGGAATCCCCCAGCTTGTTTCCTGTCTGCGGGATGCGGATGCCCACAGCCACAGGTTTTTCCATAGAAGCGGGATCGCCGTGGTCGATGACTTTATTGTATATGGCTTCCTGTGCGGCCTCCATTTCTTCCAGTGTGTCGCCGGTCTCCTCATCAAATGCAGCGCCGTCCGTGTAGTAGAGCAGATCGGCATAGGGAGCCAGTTCCTCTTCGCTAAAAGCGGCGTTCAGATCATAGAAGTATTCAAGGCGGGCATAACCTTCAAAAGTTTCCGTGTCCGCCACGATCGCGTGGATATCGCCCGCGTGCATCATAGCCATCATTTTCTGCCGGTTGGCGACTTCGTACTGGTCGCCTCCGCCAACAGATAAGGATACGGACGTGTCGATATTCACCTGATAAGCCTCCGGGTCGATGCCTGCGAATTCCATGAATCCTTCGTTCCACGCAGAGGCGGAAGCGGCATTGTCCGCCATGGCCTTCGCATTCAGCATAACTGCATAGAAAACGATGGGTTTGTTGGAGCGGTAGGAGTTGATAAAGGCGATGACAAAAGCTATTACGGCAATTGCCGCGATTGTGTGTATCTTATAGTAATCCCAGAAATAGGCGAGCTTTTCTTTCGGAGACATGGTCGCAAAAGCCTTTTTTTGCTGTTCCCTGATCTCTTCAATAACTGAATTTTGTGACGACATACAGTAATCCTTTCTTTGCCGGGAGGAGTCTTCCGTATTTTAATCTTATGTGACAGAGAAGCCGAAGGCTGAACTGTTACATTTGGCAGAAATAAATGATCTGTGGGAGTGAGAATTTCCTGCATCTATGTTATAATGATAAATATTTCGGAAATAGATGTCAATGAGGGAAAACTTTAGTTTGTGTAAAATTTTTATAAACAAAAAGTGTGAATATTCATTAAAAGATTGACGTGTTTTTGGAAGATTGATATAATGGCGATGTAAATTGGACGCTTGGAGGGTGTTATGGCAAGAACGGTAGGGATCGGGATTCAGGATTTTGGAAAGATCATTGAAAATCAGTATTTTTATGTGGACAAGACGCAGTTTATTAAGGAGTGGTGGGAAAGCGGGGATGAAGTGACACTGATCACCAGACCGCGCCGCTTCGGGAAAACTCTGAATATAAGTATGACGGAGCAGTTTTTCTCCGTGAGATACGCGGGACGGGGAGAACTGTTTGAAGGGCTTTCCATTTGGCAGGAGGAGAAGTACCGCGCCTTGCAGGGCACTTATCCGATGATCAGCCTGTCTTTTGCCAATATCAAGGAGACCAATTATCAGAATACCCGCAGAAAAATATGTCAGCTATTGACAGAGCTTTATACGAACTGTGCGTTTTTACTGGAAAGTGACACGATGGCGGAAGGCGACCGGGTATTTTTCAGGAGCATATCCGTAGATATGGATGACGTGGCTGCGTCGCTGGCGATTCACTATCTTTCTAAATATTTATCTGCTTATTATGGAAAGAGGGTGATCATTCTGCTGGACGAATACGACACGCCCATGCAGGAAGCCTATGTCCATGGCTACTGGGAAGAACTTGTGGGTTTTACGAGAAGCATGTTCAATTCCACTTTTAAGACAAACCCGTGGCTGGAAAGGGCGATTATGACAGGAATTACCAGAGTCAGCAAAGAGTCCATCTTTTCGGATCTGAACAATCTTGAAGTGGTCACCACCACATCATGCAAATACGAAACGGCCTTTGGCTTTACGGAGGAGGAAGTGTTTGCGGCTCTGGAGGAATATGGGATGGGCGGGGAAAAGCAGAAGGTCAAGTGGTGGTACGACGGGTTTATCTTCGGGGAATCGAAAGATATTTACAATCCCTGGTCTGTGCTGAATCTGCTGGATAAAGGAAAATCGACCGCCTACTGGGCGAACACCAGCTCCAACAGCCTTGTGGGAAAGCTGATCCGGGAGGGCGGCAGGGACGTGAAGGAGTCCTTCGAGAAGCTCATACAGGGGGAGCATCTGATCGTGCCGATAGACGAGCAGATTGTGTATAACCAGTTGGAAAATAACGAATATGCGATCTGGAGCCTGCTTGTGGCGAGCGGATATCTGAAAATACTGGATTATGAAAAGTATGAGGAAGATGATTTTATAGTTGAACCCAAATATGAACTGGCGCTGACAAACCACGAAGTGGAGATCATGTTTAAAAATATGGTCAGGGGGTGGTTTTCGGGCAGCGCATCGAATTATAACGCATTCATTCAGGCATTGCTGGCGGGGGACAGAAAAGCGATGAATCACTATATGAATAAGGTGGCGCTTGCGACGTTCAGTTTCTTTGATGCCGGAAACAGACCTTCCGAATATGCGGAACCGGAGCGGTTTTACCATGGATTTGTCCTCGGACTTATGGTGGATTTGGCGGACAGGTATGCGGTTACGTCCAACCGGGAGAGCGGGTTTGGAAGGTATGATGTGATGCTGGAGCCCCTTGGCGAAAAGGACGATGCCATCATACTGGAATTTAAAGTGCATGACCCTGACGAAGAGAAAACCCTGCAGGATACCGTGCAGGCGGCGCTTTTGCAGATCGAGGAGAAGCAGTATGCGCAGACGCTTATGGCGAAGGGGATTCCCGATGAACGGATCAGGAAGTACGGGTTTGCGTTTGAGGGGAAGGAAGTGTTGATTGGGTAGGCAAAAAACCGGAGGAACCGCTGTTTTTACAGCGAGAATCATTTGCGCAGGATTTAAATTGGGAAGGATTGGATGTTTATAGTATATATATCTTATTATATAATGTGAACAGAATAAGAGGAGCATAACGATGAAAGATCAATATATGGAAGAACTCATAGAAAAGATTCGGGAAACCGAAGTTTGGGTCGGGGACGAAAAAAAATGTGTGGACTACAGTGAAGGAATTATGCTATTGTTAGAAAAATTTACGGAACATAAAAAGAACGGCTCCTCGGTCTTTTTTATTGGAAACGGAGGAAGTTCCGCCATTGCCAGCCACATGACTGCTGATTTTATGAAAAACGGCGGCATGAAGACTTACAGCCTTTATGATAACGCGGTCACAACCTGTATGGGAAACGATTATGGCTACGAATCTATTTTTTCGAGGCCGCTTGAGTTTCTGTTAAGTCCGGGAGATCTTCTGGTTGCCATCAGCAGTTCGGGAAATTCGAAGAACATCTGTAATGCGATAGAGACTGCCGGAAGCAGAGAGGCGGAGGTTATCACTTTTACAGGATTTCGCCCGGACAACCAGGCGAAAGGGATGGGAACGGTTAATGTGTATGTGCCAAGTGAAAAGTACGGAATCGTGGAATCCATTCACAATCTTGTGCTGCAGCAGATCGTGGATCTGATCATGGAAAGAGACGGGGTGAAGCTTTGAGTACAAAGCCGGCGGTTTTTTTGGACAGGGACGGTGTGCTCGCGGTGGAAGAGAGCTATGTCTGCGAAGCAGAACGGTTAAAAATATTTCCGTATGCGAAAGATTGTGTAGACAAAATTCACAAGAAAGGATATTACGCGATCGTTATTACGAATCAAAGTGGCATTGCGAGAGGGCTGTTTTCGGAAGAAGAGCTGTGGAAAATGAACCGGAGACTAATGCGGGAAACAGGGGTGGACGCGGTGTATTACTGCCCGCATCATCCGGGAGGGACAGTCAAAAAGTATGCGATGAAGTGTAATTGCAGGAAGCCGCAGACAGGACTGCTCGAAGAAGCGTGCCGGGATTTTCCCATTGACTTGACAGGGTCGTTTATAGTGGGAGACAGAGCGGGCGATATTTTGACAGGAAAGGCGATGGGGATAAAAACGGCACTTTTGGAGAGCGGCTATGGTTCGCAGAGGCTGGAACAGAATGTAGAGCCGGATTATAAATTGGAAAATCTGAGAGAATTTGCGGAGATATTGGATGACAGGCCCAAAAATGATACAGTACACTAGCCTTTCGAAACTATATAAAGTGGAAACCCTAATGTTTTTGTAAATGTTGCCGAAATATATTACATCGGATTGGGTGAACGTTTAGTATGTCATATATGCAGGGAAGCTGAGAAACGTATGAGACAAGCAAGGAAGCGGGAAATACTGAATTTCATAGACGGTTTGCAGCAGGCGCATGGCGAAATCAGGGAAGCTCTCGAAAAACATAACATGCCGTCCGTACAGACGATGCTGGCAGAATGTCAGGAGTTTGCCGTAGAGCTGGGAAACGCCATCGAAGAGACTGAGGGAGAAGAATGTGTTACAGTTTCGCATGTAGAAGAATACTGCGAGACTCTTTTTCGTGTATTTGAAAGTATGACTCCCAATGTGGAGGAGGCGTCCACAGGAAAGACGAATGTCACTTGCGAGTCCAATAAAGTGTACAAATTATTAAAAAAACAATTGCTGCGTGTGGAAAACAGTGTTAAATATGATATACCGGTTCGAAAAGAAATTGTTTTTTTTCCATACAAGGCGGCTATGTGGGATTCGCTGGAAAGTGTGTATTTAGCGGCAAAGGAAGATCCGGATTGTGACGTATACTGTGTGCCGATTCCCTATTTTGATTTGAATGATGATCATTCTTTTGGTATAATGCATTACGAAGCGAATGAATATCCTCAGAATATAGAAATTACAGATTGGCAGACTTATCGGCTTGAGGAGAGAAAGCCGGATATGATTTTTATTCATAATCCATATGATAATTGGAATCATGTGACAAGTGTGCATCCAAGGTATTATGCGAAAAATTTGAAACAGCATACAGATTTTTTGGTATATATACCTTATTTTATATTAGAAGAGATAAAGTTTGATGACTTGGAAAGGCAGAGAAAAATTGATTCCATGAAGCACTTCTGCTTTTTGCCGGGAACGATTTATGCTGACAAGGTAGTTGTACAGTCTGAGGCTATGCGCCTAATTTACATCGAGGAGTATTTGCAGGAGGCAAAGCAGGCGAATCTTCCTGTTTCAAGATTGGAACTGGAGAACAAAATACTGGGTTTGGGTTCTCCGAAAATTGATAAGGTAGTGAATACCGTAAAAGGTGAGTCAAATATACCTAAAGACTGGATGCGGGTGATAGGGAAGCCGAATGGGGAACTTAAGAAGGTAATCTTCTATAACATAAGCATCAGCACATTTTTACATGACAGTGAGAAATGGATGGAAAAAGTAGAGAATACGTTACGGATATTCAGCGACAATCAGGAAGAGATAGCGCTTCTGTGGCGGCCCCATCCGCTTCTTGAAAATACTATGAAATCCATGCGCCCTGAACTGCTGGAGAGATACAGGGAAATCAGAGATCGGTACATTGAGGAAGCATGGGGTATTTACGATGACACACCGGATTTAGACAGGGCGATTGCGATAAGCGATGCCTATTACGGAGACAGGAGCAGTGTTGTGCAGTTATACCAGCAGACGGGAAAGCCGGTAATGATACAAAATATCGAAGTGTTGAATTAGAAGGATTGTAAGATGTCATGAATAAACTGGGAACAAAAGCAGAGACGTTAAAAATTTTTAAAGAATATTGAAGCAGATCCGATTCCAGTGTTGAATGCGAAACAAGAGATTGTTTGCTATGCGTGGTTGGACAGGGAAACCAGAAGAGAAGTAGGAATTTTGAAGGAGGTAAAGAGAATTATACCTTAAAAGCAATGCATAAATAATGAAGTAAGGAGGTCGCACCTTTGTAGGTGTGTTTGGAAAAGATGAAAGTAGTGTTAATTGTAGCTAATTACGCATGGTTTGGGAAAAGACCATGGAGAGGAATGACAACGGCAGTGCCGGTTATTACGGCGGTATTAAAGGATAAATTTGAATTATCTGTGATAGATGCAAATGTAAATCAGTATAGCGAAGCGGAAGTGAGAGCTAAAATAGTAGAAAATAATCCGGATGTTGTTTTAATTACGGCTTTATCGGTTGAATATTTTAGGACATATCATGAAATTGCCAAAATATCCAAGGAAGTTTTTCCTGCGGTTCCGGTTATTATGGGTGGGGTTTATCCAACTGTTTGTCCGGAGCAAGTTATTAAAGATAAAAATGTAGATATTGCTATGATGGGTCATGCCGAAGAAAGACTCGATTGCTTTTTGGCACTGATTGAAAAAAGAGAGTGCGATGCGATAGCACAATTTGAAGGTATAGCCTATAGAGTGGATGAAAAAGATGTGATTAATCCAATGAGACGCTATATCTCGGATGTTTCTAAGATGGTTAAACCTGATTATTCTCTGGTGGATGTAGACCGTTATCTGGATGCAGACCGTACATCGGCATCTAATCACACGGCTGAAGCAAAAGGTAGAAGCGCCAACATTATTTCTTCGTATGGATGCCCTTATAATTGTCTGTTTTGTGCAACACGGACTATCAGTGGAAGAAAAGTGGCATATCGTCCGGCAGATGACGTATTGGATGAAATAGATTATTTTGTACGGGAAAAAAATGTAGAAACAATTATTTTCCTTGATGATTGTTTGCTGGCAGATAAGGAACGTGCGAAGTACATCTTTAATGAGATTATCAGACGTGAATATCACATTGAAGTACAGATTGGAACGGTAGCGGCATGGCATTTGGATCGGGATATCTTAGAGTTAATGAAAAGAGCAGGGCTTAGGAGTTTTGGTATTTCTATTGAATCAGGCAGCGAACGTGTTTTACATAAAATTATACACAAACCTCTTAGATTGGAAATTATTCCGGAAATTGTTTCCATCTGCAGAGAATTGGATATATTAATGCGGGCCAATTTTATAATAGGATTTCCAGGAGAAACATGGGAGGAAATAAGAGAGTCCCTAAGAGTAGCGGAAGAGTTGGATCTTGATATGATAGATATTCATATTGCAACAGTGTTACCAAAGACAGAATTATTAGAACTGGCAGAAAAGATGCATGCTCTTCCGGAAAATTTTACTTTTTTTGAGGATGATATTAATTTCGGATTTGGAAAAGGAAATATTACAACTGAAGAATTTACGCCCAATGAATTGGCTGTTTTGCGCGCATATGAATGGGACCGGATTAATTTCTCTACACCAGAGAAAAGAGCGCGGGCCTGTAGGATACTTGACATTACGGAAGAAGAATTGAAGGAATATAGGAAACAGACCAGAAGGCACTGCGGCATCTATTTTTGATAAAGGAGCTTAATGCAGGTTGAAGAAAATAAAGGACATTTTTTTAAAAAAACAAGATATATGTCACGAAGTTGAGAGACAAAATCCATATGAAGAAAAGTTACATCAGTATAAAAGGCGGTTGATTTCAGATGGATTTTATGAAAAGAAGTGGCAATCTATAAAGTCCGAATATACCAAGATCAATCTATATGGCATTGGAATGGAAGCTGTGGGAGAAAGTATGCCTCGGCTTATGCGGATGGTATATGATCTTTATGAAAATAAGTTAAGAAGTCTGGAGTTGCATGTAGTGTTGCCTCTTTTTCCGGATACTTATAAGGGGGGCGTATTTAATGACAGAGCTTTAGAATTAATTCGCCAATATGTGTATATTATCGATGACAGTAATATTGACTTTTGGATTTATGTCTTGAGAAATCATAAGGGAGAGGTAAACTTAAATTCTTTCAACAGGTATAAGTTTAGGGAAGCAGGATACATAGTAACAAAAATAGGAACTCCGATTATAGAGTTGTCTTCTGACTTGATTGTTGAGGCGGAAAAAAAATTTGCTGCACTTCACATAGAAGGGGAGTTTGTTTGTATACATGCCCGGGAGGAAAAGGAGAAACAAGCTAACTATGGTGAGGATTATGCCAGAGAGACATCAATTTCTAACTGTGATATCAATTCCTTTCAACAGGCATGTTTCTATTTGCAGCAAGAAGGAATCAAGTCTGTCAGGATGGGAAAGTTTGAGAGCAATGAGTGTACCATTCCGGGAGTTATAGATTACGCGAATCAATATTACGATGAACTAATGGATTTTTATTTGATACAGAAGTGTAAGTTTATGGTTGCCTCCAATTCCGGGTTATGGGTTTTGCCAGGATATTTTGGAAGACCTTGTATCATTGTTAATGCAGTTGGGATGACTACAGGCTGGGAATCATGTGTATTTATGGAGCAGAATATGTATATGCCCAAAAAGTTCTGGTCAGAAGAGGAGGGACGGTGTCTCAATCTTTATGAAGTGCTGGATATCGTAAATGAATGTCATGTATACTATTCAAATTTTAAAGAAAAGAAAGTATTGTTGATTGACAATACGGAAGAGGAAATCTATGAAGCGGTAAAGGAAATGAATTTGCGTTTAGATGGGGTATGGAAGGAATCACCAGAAGAAACTGAATGCATGAGAAAATATCGAATCATAATAGAAAGTTGGTATAAAAGCCATGAATATGCAAAAGAACGCAAAAAATATGGTATGAAAGGCTATACGATTAATGAAAGCAAAATAAGCTGGAGTTACCTGAAAAACAACTTGTATCTTTTAGATGTGGCAGATGTTTTGCTTCGGGATTAGTGAGAAAATAACAACAGAGATATTTCGGGATGGTCTGATATGGGAAAAATAATTACAAAAGTGGAGTATGAAAAGGAAATAAAGAATAAATTGAAACAGGATAATAAAACTGTGGTTTTGTGCCATGGAGTGTTTGATCTTGTACATCCGGGTCATATTATCCATTTTGAACAGGCTAAAACCATGGGAGATATCTTAGTTGTGTCTGTGACGTCGGAAAAATATGTCAGAAAAGGGCCTGGAAGGCCGTATTTTAGTGACGAACTGCGCCTGAAATTTCTTGCGGCAATGGAGTGCATTGATTATGTTATGTTGTCAGAAGAATATACGGTGAACGATATTGTACAGGTGGTTGAACCGGATATCTATGTAAAAGGAGAAGAGTATAGAAACGCAAAGGATGATATTACGGGGAAAATAGCAGAAGAACAGGAATTGGTAGAAAAGCATGGAGGGAAAATAGAGTTTACGACAGGACAGGTATTTAGTTCAACGAAATTAATAAATACTGCAATGTCAGGGCTGCCAGAGGATGTCAGAAACTATATGGAAAATTTTAAGCAAAAGTGTTCCATGGAGGATATCAAAAATTATGCGGAAAAAGCTGGTCATCTGAAGGTTCTGGTAATAGGAGATGTCATTATTGACAAATATACATATTGCAATGTACAGGGAATGATGTCCAAAGATATGGGGTATTCAGCAAGGTTGAGTAACACGGAGGAGTATTTTGGCGGCTCGGTGGCTGTAGCGCGGCACTTATCAACTTTTACGTCGGATGTAACCTTGTTATCTATTATTGGAGACGAAGAAAATATTCGTTTAGGTATGTTTGATGAATATGCAGATAAAATTAATCTCAGGTTAGTTTACAGTAAAAAAGTTCCTACGATTATTAAGCAGAGATATCTTACAAGAAATGAAAAACGTGATGAATACCGTAAAATATTTGCCATTAATAATATTCCGGAAAAGCCAGGATATGAGAAAGAAGTAAAAAGAAAATTTATAGAAAAATTAAATGAGATGATTGATGAATATGATGCAGTTTTTCTGTGTGATTTTGGACACGGGCTGGTTGATGAGGAAGTCATGGAAATCGTACAGAAGAGAGCAAAATATTTGATACTTAATTGTCAGACGAATTCATCTAATAAAGGGATGAATATAATCACGAAATATAGCAGGGCAGATATTTTTACTGCGGATCAGAATGAGCTGAATCTGGCATTTCCATCATATGTGGATAGTGAAGAGGTGAAGTTGAAAGAACTTAGACGGCACTTGAACGGAAATGGCTGGTTGACAAGGGGCGCCCGTGGAGCGTGGCAGATTGATGATGAAGAGATAGAAAAATGTCCGGCATTTACTTTGTCAGTAAAAGATACAATAGGTGCAGGAGATGCATTTTTTTCTTTGGCAGGTATATTTGCAGCGGCAGGTGCACCGATGGAAATTGGGACATTTATGGGGAATATTGGTGGGGCGCTTGGCGCCAATATAGTTGGAAACAGGGAGTCAGTGGAAATGGTGAATGCGTTGAAATTTGCCAGTACATTGTTGAATATATAGAACAAATGGAAAAGAGGAATAGATGATGAATGTTTTGGGAATATCTGCATTATATCATGATTCTGGCGCGAGTCTTATAGTGAACGGAGAAATAATTGCCGCAGCGCAGGAGGAACGATTCACCAGGATAAAACATGATTTGCGGATGCCGGCTAACGCGGTTCAATATTGTTTGCAGGAAGCAAAAATGAAAGCGGCAGATATAGACATAGTCGTATTTTATGATAATCCGTTGTATACATTAGACCGTTATATCAAAAATATTATTACAGCAGGTGATGATTCCCGGGACATTATCGAACGCAGTTTTGATTCCATGTTTTCTGATAAATTATGGATACATAAATCCTTGGAAGGAATACTGGGGAAAAATCCGAAAAGGAAGTTTTTGGTGTGTGAGCATCATGTTTCCCATGCGGCTTCAGCCTTTTATCCGTCTCCGTTTGAAAAGGCGGTGGTGGTTACGTTGGATGGTGTAGGAGAATGGGCCACAACTACGATTGGCGTAGGGAGTGGAAGTAAACTGGTATTGAAAGAGGAATTACGGTTTCCGCATTCACTTGGCTTGTTATACAGTGCATTTACTTATTTCTGTGGATTTAAAGTAAATTCAGGTGATTACAAATTTATGGGACTGGCGCCATATGGGGAGCCTGTGTATGAAGACATTATTAGAAATGAGTTGTTAGATATAAAGGAGGACGGATCTTTTCAGTTAAATTTAGAGTATTTTGATTATCAGTATGGCCGTGCAATGACAAATCATAAATTTGAGCAGCTTTTTGGCGGAGCGCGAAGGCTGCCAGAGACAGAGATTACTAAACGCGAAATGGATATTGCTGCATCTGCTCAGAAAGTAGTGGAAGACATTATATTAAAAATGATACAGCATGCAAAAATGGCGTATGGAGCGGATATAGAGAATTTGGTTCTTGCCGGCGGCGTAGCGTTAAATTGTGTGGCAAACGGTAAAATCAAGAATAGTAATATTTTCAAAAATATGTGGATTCAGCCAGCGGCTGGAGATGCAGGCGGCAGTCTTGGCGCTGCTTTGTATGCTTCTTATCAGTATGCGGGTATTTCGAGAGAAATAAAGGAAAATGATTCCCAAAAGGGGAGTTATCTTGGCCCGCGTTATTCCTCAGACGAAATAGAAAAATATTTAAAGGATAATCAATATATATATCATAGGCTGGATGAAAGTATTTTATATAAAAAAATAGCTGAGGAATTAGCAGCCGAAAGAGTTATCGGCCTGTTTCAGGGGAGGATGGAGTTTGGACCGAGGGCGCTTGGAAACAGGAGTATTATTGCGGATGCCCGTTCAGAACAAATGCAGGTGAAGCTAAATAAGAAAATTAAATATAGAGAGTCATTTAGACCATTTGCTCCGTCTGTTTTAAAGGAAGATGTTGCAGAATATTTTGAGTTGGCAGATGAAAGCCCTTATATGCTGATCGTGGAAGATGTATGTAAGGAGCGCAGGCAGGCAGCAACAGTACAGGATGATTTAAAAAAATATAATAATAATATGTTGGAGATTGTTAAGAAGAAGCGCTCAGATATACCAGCGGTTACACATGTTGATTATAGTGCGCGGATTCAGACAGTAAGTGAAGAAACCAATCCATATTATTATAAAGTTTTAACAGAATTTAAAAATTTGACAGGATATAGTGTGATAGTCAATACTTCGTTTAATGTAAGGGGGGAGCCGATTGTGTGTACACCCCGGAATGCGTATGAGTGTTTTATGCGTACGGATATGGATGTACTTGTATTAGAGAATTATATCTTATACAAGAATGAGCAGCCTGAATGGCATGAAACAGAGGATTGGCGTAAACTTTATGTACTAGATTAAAGGAGCGTATATGGATAAGTGCAAACGGGAAAAACAAACATTGTATCATCTTGCGTGTAGTTATCGGCATAATTATTATACGCAAATGGATGATGCAAAGGAGAGTTACTTTATTAAGAGGGATGAGTTGCCCTATATCAGGGAATATGGATTTGAAACGCTCCCGGAATTAGAAGAAGAACTGAACCAAATGTGGAATGAAGATCCGGTGATGCTGGAGTGTATGAAAGTTGTTTTGGTTTCTGCATTGAAGTTGAAATCACAGGATGCAGGGGAAGATTATGTACAGCACTCCAAAGAGCATGGAGAGGAAAAATTACCGGCATATATTTATAACTTCTAATCTTGAGGAGAACATATGAGAATGAAAGAACCTGAGCAGTTATTCATTACGAATCCTTTGGTATATAGCAGCCTAAAAAAGTATATTTGGTTTAAGGAAGACAGAGAACAAAAGGAGGGAGCGTTGTCGTTGTTTTGCCGTTTCCTGATCATGGAAATATATGTGGACGGCTTTGCGACTGATGAGTCGGCATATATTGGAAAGGAAGCGTTTCATAAACCAATCGTAGATATAGGGGCGCTAGACATAGAAGAGGCAGTGGTTTTTAGCGCAAAAGAATATGAAGAGGGATTGTATGATATATGCCAGACAGCTACGGTTTTGAATCCAATGGTAAACAAAGAGCGTATGGTTATCTTTGGTGCAGGTAAATATGGATTGGAAGTGCATGAACAGTTAACCCGGAGGGGAATGGGGGAAGGATTACATTGCTTTATAGACTCTGATACAACAAAATGCAGTGACGGGAGTTCCAAGGCAGGGCTGCCAGTTTACGGTATAGACATTTTGTCTAAGCTGTCGGAAGATACTTCTGTTATTGAGGCTTCAGCAAAATATAAAGAAATGGATATATTATTGCAACGGAAGCAATATAGACAGCGCAGATTCTTTTATGAAGAAACGATTGGTAAGTATTTGAAATATGTTTATTCCTCAGATGAAAATCTTCCGATTATTGTGCAGTATATTTATAATATGAAAGTTTTCTTTGGCACTAAGAAGATATATTTTTATGGTGAACAGACGGAGAGAAATTTGAAGACAGCAAAATGTATTCAATTGTTGGATTTTAATTTTCATGGTTTTGTATATGATGAGACAGATAAGAAGGAGCACACAGAATACTCCGTTAAACTTATTGAAGATTTATTATATGAGGATGATTATTTTATTATTCTGGAAAATGATAAAGTAAAAATTAATAAAATGCATGATTTGGGCTTGAAAAAAAATATTGACTTTAACATCATGCCTCAGCTGAGTTTTTGTAATTATATTTTGGAAAGTATGTTGGACATCAATTTAGGATATACCTATAAAGAGAATAGCAGATATCCGGGGATAGCTATATATGGAGAAGAAAAGCCGGGAGACTTTAAAATAGCTGTTCTTGGGGGAAGCACTACAGATGATATTTATGATAAGCGTAACTGGGCCAGGATTTTATATGAGAAGTGGCCGAATGATGCAGTGACGGTGTACAACGGAGGCACATGTGGTTATACGTCAACACAAGAGTTGATTAAGCTGGAAAGAGATATTTTACCACTAAATCCGAATCTGATAATTGTTTATGACGGGTTTAATGATTTATGTGAGGATCCCGGACATCCCTTTGCAATTCCCTATTTGAAGCAGATGTTTGATCTTATTGTTCGAAATATTCATGAGGAAGGCACCGGGCATGTGGGAAATGATATGGATATTTCGGCAGTTAATATAGGAGTTGATACGGGGGAAAATTATTTTGAGAACTGGTTGTCAAAAGTGAAGTGTATGTATGCTGTGTCTCAGACAAAAGATATAGCGTTTATGGCATTTGCACAGCCAACAAGATACAATATGCTTAATAGAAAAGGAATAGATGAGTGGGTGTTATCATCCTCCGTATTTTGGGTGGAGAACTGTGCGGAACCTTTCAGGCTCTTTAGAGAAATGATTGAAAACCGGAAGATAGAAGAAGATTATACATATATCTATAATCTTACAGGAATTTTTGATGACAGGCCCGATGTGTATATGGACTCGTGTCATTTGTTTGAAAAAGGAAATGAGATAATAGCGGATCGGATTTTGCATGTAATAGATGAGAAGGGGATTGCCGGTTTATGATGTGCACAGAATTAAAACGAAAAGTAGCGCTATTGGGATATTGGAAAGAATGTGAACAATTTTATTTTCTGTTTAAAAAGAAGTTTGAAATTGGATATATCATTTTAAAAGAAGGTTTTAAGGAATACCGAAAAAAAGAATCGCTTCCTGAAGTTGTGATGTATGGAAGTGAAAAGGCAGAAGAGATAATTTCACAATATTATATTGTCTTATGCACGGAACAGGATGAGTGTAACAGGGCACGCTGGGACTATATATTTTATAAAAAAAGTCTTTATTTTGAAGAAGATTATATGGATTCCTTATATTATCGTTTAGAGTATGATAAAAGGAAGATGAATCAAAATAAAATTAAAGAAAAAGACATATGGATTTTTGGAGCAGGAGAAAACGGCAAAAGTTTTTATCAAAGATATGAGGATACTCTACATATAAGAGGTTTTATTTCTAATTGGAGTGAGGAAGGAGAGTTTTGTGGACTGCCGGTGGTAAGACCGGAAGAGTTGAGAGGGTATGAAGATATTTTTATTGTAATTTGCAGTGATGCGCAGGTTGAAATGGCAGAAAAGTTAATGAACCTAGGTTATTCATCAGAGAAGGATTTTGGCTTCCCGTTGGAATTTCAAAATAAGCTTTTTGTATCTATGGGGAATTGTCAGGAAAATATAATACGGATAATTGTGTCTTTAAACCGTTACTTCTGGCAAGAATACACGGTATTGTATCTTGAAGATTCTGTCTGGATGAAAAGTAGTTATGCAGACCGGAGAAGGCAGAAGTTATACGGGAAATTATGTGATGCGGTGCTGTATAGAGATGCATTTATGGATAGTGGGTCAGAAATAGGGCATGGGAGACTGGTAGATAAAGAATATCATAATGCAATCAAATTGAAATATCCTTTTTACTTTTTTAATGGACAGTTCATGCAAATGGATACACCGACTGTACCGGATGAAGCATACATTAATTTTGAGAAATATTATAAGGCGATAGGAGGCGGGTATCGGGATAAAGAAGTGGCAAAAATGCTAGAGGAGGGATATAGTCATGATGAAATTTATGCAAAAGTGTCTGGGGGGAATTATTGGACTAAAGAAGAGATCGTTGATAATTTTAATAAAGCGGTAAAGAGAGTCAAGGTTCTGGATCGCAAATCTTCTTTTCACGTTGCGGATTATATCTTGCGGAATTACAAGAAGGAATTGATTTTCTATGACAGTATTCATATAAATTGGAATCTGGCTTGTTTTTTAGCAAGTCAGGTAGCAGAAAAACTGAATATCGATATTTCTTATGATGAAAGTGAGATGGAGGAAGTTAGAAAAAGCTGGTTTACAAAAACAAATGAATATGTTTATCCTTGTGTCGCCAAGGCTCTGGAGATGAATTTTGTTGAGGACATAGTTTATGAATCAAAGAAGGGCAAGGGCTCCCTATCAAATAGGGAATTTGTAGAAGAGCTAATTGAATTTTTGCAGAATGTTATTGAACTAACATAGAAACGATAAAATGTGTAATTAATATTAAAAAGGTATGAGGAATAATAGAAAAATGGCAGATAATATCAGAATTGACACACACAAATTATTATATCACCCAGAGACGGTGGCAAGATGGTTATCCGGAGAGAATATATACCCAATTGAGCTGGAATTAGGGCTTACAAATGCATGTAATCACAGATGTATATTTTGTTCTGTAGATTATATGGGATATAAGGCAAATTTTCTGGATACGGATTTGCTCGTCAATAACCTCAGGGAACTGGCAGTTAAGGGGACGAAGAGCGTTGTATATGCGGGAGAGGGAGAGCCTTTACTGCATAAGGATGCGCCATATATTATTAATGCTACAAAAGAATGTGGTATTGATGCAGCGATGTCTACAAATGGAGTCCTGTTGACGCCAGAGGTGTCAAAGGATTGTTTAAAGTCTTTGACTTGGATGCGTTTTAGTGTGGCGGGCATCAGGGAGTCTACTTATGAAAAGATTCAGAGGGGGAA
The DNA here is from genome assembly GCA_947073545.1 of uncultured bacterium. Lineage (GTDB taxonomy): Bacteria > Bacillota > Clostridia > Lachnospirales > Lachnospiraceae > UBA3282. The sequence continues at coordinate 45,784 of CAMTMP010000015.1, read as the reverse complement.
GAGTGGGGATTTACCAAAGGTGTTGCTGCATATGGAAGAGGCGGTTCGGGTTAAAAAAGACCAGAATTTAAAGACGACTTTGGGAGTTCAGTTATTGCTGCTGCCAGATAATAAAGATGAAATTATTGAAATGGGAAAAAGGCTTAAAGAAATAGGGGTAGATTATTTTACTATAAAGCCCTATACACATCATCCTCAAAGTCATAATTTATTGGAAGTAGATTACCATGAAATGTTAGCTTTAGAGAAAGAAATACAGGATCTGGAATCGGAAGAATTTAAGATTTATTTCAGGACGCATGCAATGAAAAATTTGCAAAATACACGGCCATATAGGCAGTGTTGGGCATTACCATTTATGGTATATGTAGATGCGAAGGGTAATTTGTGGCCATGCATCAGGTTTATGGGAAAAGAAGAGTTTAAATATGGGAACTTGTATGAGGAGAGTTTTTGCCAGATATGGGAAGGTGAGCACAGGAAAGAAATAGTAGAGTGTTTTACAAAGATGAAACTGGGAGATGCCTGTGGAGCCAATTGCCGATTGGATGAAATGAATAAGTATTTGGACAATTTAAAAAATCCAGGCGATCATGTGAATTTTATTTAACATTGTAAAAATTTCAGGAGGGTATTATGGGAAGAAACAGTACGCCATACAGCGAGTTAAAGATTTTTTATCATCATGAGTTATTACAGAAGCTTATGAAAGGGGAGAGATGTAATCCTGTTTATATTAGGATGAAGCCAACAAACAAATGCAATCATAATTGTAATTATTGTCATTACAGACATTCCTATGTGGATCTTGATGAATATAATCCAAATGATGAGATTCCGCATGACAGAATGATGGAAATCATTTCAGATATGGCAGATATGGGAGTAAAAGCTATTACTTTTACCGGTGGAGGAGAGCCTCTTTTATACACTTACATAGAAGAAGCCATGGAAAAGATTTTAGAAGCAGGAATAGATTTATCTGCCATTACAAATGGAAGTATGCTGACTGGCAGAAAGGCAGAGCTTCTGGCCAAGGCAAAGTGGGTGAGGATATCGGTAGAATCCTTAAATGATGAAAGGTATTGTGAAATTCGAGGAATAAAAAGGCATTCCTTTGACGCGTTGTGTGAAAATATAGAACGTTTTTCAAAGATGAAAGATGATAAATGTGTATTTGGAATTAATGTTGTGGTAGGGAAAGATAATTACCATGAAGTCAGGGAAATGGCAGAACTGATGAAAAAACTGGGAGTTAACAATGTTAAGTATTCTCCGTTGATTACTACAACAACGAAGGAAGATCATAAGGATTTTAAGGATTATGTGACGGAAGAACTTACAAGGGTGCAGGAAGATCTTGCAGATGACAAGTTCCAGATTATTAACTTATATACAAACGAATTGAATTCTACAGTAGCATTTGAGAGACCTTACAGCAGATGCTATCGGAAAGAGTTTGAGTGTGTTATCGCTGCAAATTCCAAAGTGTATATGTGCCAGGATACGGCTTATATGAGTAAGGGAATGGTGTGTGATTTATCAAAGACTTCTTTTAAAGAGGGGTGGTATTCTGAAGAGGTGACGCAGAAATTTAACTGCTTCGATGCAACTAAAGTGTGTACGCATAACTGTGTGTATGACAGCCGTAATGAGCTGATCGGGTCGTTTGTTAATATGGATTTAAATCATGTTAATTTCATTTAAGGAGTTTTATGGAGACAATACAGGAAGCAGCAAAAGATATTAGGAAAATGATATATAAAATGGCACATTTTGCAGGGAATGGCCATTTGGGAGGTGCATACTCCGCGACAGATATCATCAGTGTCTTATATTTTGACAATGTGATGAGATATGACGCCCAGAATCCTGATTGGGATGGGAGAGATTATTTTATACTTAGCAAAGGGCATGCGTGTTATGCGCTTTATGCTGCACTGGCAAGAGCAGGCTTTTTTCCAGAAGAGGAATTATGGCACATCGAGACTCCAGGTTCTAAATTCGGAGGACATCCGAAGATTCGTGAGATACCTGGTGTGGAAGCATCAACGGGGGCTCTGGGACATGGATTGTCATTTGCGATTGGAATATCTTATGCTAATAAGGCAGATGGAAAGTCCAACCATACTTATGTTGTATTGGGGGATGGTGAGTGTCAGGAAGGATCGGTATGGGAGGCTGCATTGTCAGCTCCGGCGTTAAAGCTGGATAATTTGACAGCAATTGTAGATTACAATAAGCTTCAGGGTATGGGAAATCTAGAAGATATAGTCGGGATGCACCCCTTTGGTGAAAAATGGGGGACCTTTGGTTGGAAAGTTGTAGAAGTTGATGGGCATAATTATGAAGAAATCAGAAAAGCCTTGCTTGTAAGGGAAAAAGATAAACCTGTACTCGTCATCGCACATACAATTAAGGGTAAAGGGGTATCCTTCATGGAAAATTCTGCAATTTGGCACTCCAGAATGCCAAATGAGAAGGAATTGCCAATATTAATGCAGGAATTGGGTCTGGAAGAAAAGGATTTAGTTTGAGAGGATAAAAATGAGAACAGCATATCTGAATACATTGCATGATTTGGCAGAAAAAGACAGGCGGGTTTTTGCATTGTTAGCTGACAATGGGATTATTGTATATGACAGATTTCGCCAGGATTTTCCAGAACAGTTTTTGAATCTGGGGATTTCTGAATCAAATATGGTTGCGGCAGCAGCGGGGATGGCAAATCAAGGGAAAATCCCGTTTGCATATACAATAGGGGCATTTCTTTCATTTCGTGCCTTGGAATTTATAAAAAATGATGTCTGTCTGCAGAACCAAAATGTTAAACTGATCGGAACAGGGGCTGGTATGTCTTATAGTAAACTGGGGCCTACACATCACACAACGGAAGATTTGGGAGTACTCCGAGTTTTGCCTAATCTGCAGATTATTACTCCGGCAAGTCCAATGGAGGTAAAAAAAGCTACCTTGGCAGCATATGAGCATGTTGGCCCGGTGTATATCAGGCTTGGCACTAATAAGGAACCTGAGATTTATCAGGAAGAGTATGAGTTCCGGATTGGGGAGGCAGTTACACTCAGAGAAGGAGCAGATGTGACAGTCATAAGTATGGGGACTATTTTAAAAGATGTCATGGATGTAGCCAGGCAGATGGAAGGAGAACATGTTAATGTCCGGGTGATCAACATGCATACAATCAAGCCGTTGGATAGAAACATCATTATCAAAGCGATTGAAGAGACGGGAAAGATCGTTACGATAGAAGATCATAGTGTGATTGGCGGGTTGGGAAGTGCTGTGGCCGAAGTGATAGCAGAATATGGAAGGCCGGTAAAGTTTATAAGAATGGGACTACAAGGGTTTACACAAGGTTATGGAACCTATGATCAGGTTAGAGACCTGAATGGAATTGGGCATGCAGATTTATATAATTCTATCCATAACATAATGGGAGGTTAAAGCAATGGCGTATATTGATTTAGTATCAGAAATACATAAGGCAACCAAAAGAGATTATATCGGAAGAGTAAATGAGGCCAGCAAAGCAGAATGTGCTAAGGTTGCAAAACAGTATGGATATGATTACTGGGATGGTGAAAGGAAATATGGTTATGGCGGATATCGATATGATGGCAGATGGCGGCCGGTAGCACAGAAAATAGCAGATTATTATCATTTGGAAGCCGGGCAAAAAGTGCTGGATGTAGGATGCGGGATGGCACATTTATTATTTGAATTAACACAGGTAGTTCCTGGTCTTGAGGTGTATGGGATTGATATTTCTAAATATGCACTGGAGCATGCTAAGGAGGAGATACGGGACAGATTGCAGTATGGTGAGGCGCAGAGTCTTCCCTTTGAGGATAAACAATTTGATTTAGTCATTAGTTTAACCACCTTACATAATCTGAAAATCTATGACCTGAAAAAGGCGGTTCAGGAAATTGAGCGTGTCAGCAAGGGTCATAGTTATATTATGGTGGAATCATTTAGAAATGATGAGGAAGAGGTTAACATGCTATATTGGCAGATCACCTGTGCGAGTTATTTTGCAGTGGATGAATGGGAATGGCTATATCAACAGTGGGGTTATACAGGTGATTATAGCTTTATCTTTTTTGAGTAGATGCCGGGAGGAAAAATGAGCCAAAATACACAGAAATATCACGAGTTTATGAAAGATGAGATTGTAAAAGCAGATAGCACATTTTTGGGTGAACTGCTCCAGAAAGCCAGACAGAATGATTTGAAGAAGTATCGGTATTGCTTACATGATTCAGAAAACAGTAATGTACAGGAAATGATCTTTGTCAATGAAAAAGGTTTTTATTATCCACCAGACAAGCATGATCATTGTGCTGAAACCAAAATTATATTATATGGAGAGGCATGGATCATATTGTTTGAAGAAGATGGGAGTATTCGGGATATGATGAAGGCTTCGGTGGATGGCTTGAGACTTTGCAGAGTCGAGAAAGGTATCTATCATGCGGTGGTTCCTGTTTCGGAGCAGGTTATATTTTATGAGATGCGTGAGGGCAAGTTTACAGTAGATATGGTGACTTATCCTGTGTGGGCACCAAGAGATGCGTCTGAAGAAGAAATAAAGGGATATAAAGAAAGAGTGAGTCAGGCAATCAGGCAATGGGAGGAAAATAATGTATAACGATCAGGATCATGTGCAGATAAAATTAGCGCAAAGGATTTTTATGCAAAAGCTGGAGGAATGTGAAAAATTTCCTAAATATGTGGAAGTTGAAACCACGGATAGATGTAACGCCCAATGTCCTATGTGCACGAAAGCAATTAGTAAAAACGAGCACATATCGGTCATGGGTGATGCATTATTTGATAAGATTGTCGATGAACTGAAGGATTACACAGATTGGATCGAAGGAGTAACGATTCAATGGATGGGTGAGCCTTTATTGGATAGAAATTTGGAAGACAGAATAAGCAAACTCAAGGAAACAGGCATAAAGAAGGTAATGCTAAGCACAAACGCATCATTATTGAATGAAAGCAGGTGTGAAAACTTATTGAAAGCTGGTCTGGATGATCTGCGCATGTCAATTGATTCTATACAAAAGGAAACCTTTCAGATAGTCCGCCATGGACTTCACTATGAGACTGTTATGGAAAATGCCCTTAATGCTATAAAAATTCGTGACAGGGTCAGGCCGCAGACACAGATAAGGGTCAGAATGATTGATTTAGCAGAGACACATGGTGAAATTGATGAGTGGTTAAAGTTTTGGAGTGCACATCTGGGTGATGGGGATCTTGCGCAGGTTATGCCACAGCATACGACGGCATTGTGGAATAATAATACAGCTGTACGTGAACATTGGATTGATGAACCCTGTGTATCTCTATTTTCCACAGCTGTGATCAGTGCAGAAGGCAGAGTTGGATTATGTTGTATTGATACGGAACTGGATCAACAGATTGGTGATGTAAACAAAAATACGATCAAAGAAATATGGAACGGTGAAAAAATAAGGAAATACAGGCAAATGCATCTGCATGGCAGCAGGAATGACATACCGTTATGCAGGGGCTGTGATTGTTGGAATCGTAACTTCAGAGAAGAGGAATAGAAGGAGAAATGGTAAAGGCTGTAGAGAAAAAGACAATACATATTGATGTTTCTGACTTATCGCTAAAAGGATTAGTGAGATTTTTTAGTCAGTATAATGCAGTGGATAAGACAGAATTTGTCTACATGGTATACCAGGGAGAAGAATTTTTAACGTGTATTTTTTATCGTGATATAGCGATGTTCCGAGTGGAAGAGGAACTTGAGTTTTTTATACGATGTGCCAATATTTATACAGCTGAATTTACTTGCTTTTCGCAGCAGGAAGCAGAACGAATCTTCCGGAAAAGCAAGTATGTTTACCATTATGTTCTGGCAGAAAAGCCAGTCAGGAACAAGGAAAGCCATTTGTTCTATGAAAAGAATCCTTTAATAGAAAAGGACATTCTTAATACGAAATATACAGAATTATATGAGCTCTTACGGAAGAAAGGAATTAACGTATTTCGGATTAAAATTCCATTGTTACATGAAATTAATCAACATGAGAAATTTCAATATGTGTTAAGTGATACATGGCTTGCAATGGAGGACGGAAGAGATTTACTTGAAAAAAATATAACCAAAATCACTGATAAAAGTACTGCGGAGGTGTTGAAGAACCTTTCCAAGAAGGAGACGCGGGAAAGGATAGGACGCGGAAAGAGAAAAATATATTTAGTAGGCCCATGTTTGGTTGTCGGCTGGATTCACTTTGAGGATGAAGAACTTGCTTTTATTTTGTCAAATATGCTTTCAAATCGGGGATACGAATATGAAATTGTTAAAATATTGCAAACAAGAACCATGGACGACAGTTTATATAAAGTTCTGAATTATGATATTTTTGAAGATGATTTGGTGATTTTTCTGGATGATTTATTTATACAGTATGAACTGGATTTGAAACAGGTATATGACGATTATCAGGGGGAGTTATGGTTATATACAGATATTCCCATACATACTACAAAGAAGGGAAATGAATTAATTGCCGAGACCTTGTTTAATAAAATTATACTTGGGGAAGGCAGAGCCAGAGATAAAAGAGACAGAGTACTTTTACATGGAAAACAACGGGTTTTACAGTATGATGAAGAACAAGGAATTGCAGAATACCTGGAAAGTATTCCAGTGAAGATGGACAAAGATAAAGAGCCGCAGATAGGTGCAATTGTCATGAATGCAAATCCGTTTACGCTGGGGCATAGATATTTGGTGGAGACAGCCAGTGCAGCTGTGGATTTTTTATATATTTTTGTGGTTGAAGAAGACCGCTCTTATTTTACATTTAGAGACAGAATGACGATGGTGCAGGAAGGGCTTAAGGATATAAAGAATATAGTTGTGGCACCGAGTGGAAAATTTATGATATCACAGGGCACTTTTAAAAGTTATTTTGAGAAAGAAAATGAATCGGATGCAATCATCGATGCGACCATGGATATATGGATTTTTGCACAGTATATAGCGCCTCGACTAGGAATTACGAGAAGATTTGTAGGAGAAGAGCCGTTTGACAAAATTACAAGGCAGTACAATGAGCAAATGCAATCATTATTGCCTGAATATGGTATAGAATTGATTGAAATTCCGAGAAGGGAAACAAAAAATATGGAGGGGGGGGAAAATCAGATTATAAGTGCATCTATGGTTAGAAGACTGATGGAAAAAGAGGAATGGGAGCAGATTGCCAGAATCGTTCCAGACACCACATTGCGATATATCCGGAGTGGCTGTACTAAAAGAGAGAAACAGTGTCTTAATAATGATATGGATGCAATGAGAAGATATATTAGAAAATGTGACAAGGTCATAGTGTATGGTACTGGGAACAGAACAGTAAGAATGATGGAAAAGATGGATTCCCAGATGTGTGGGAAAATAGTTTTTTGTGATAAAAAGGCGCAGGAACAGGAATATATATTCGCAGGTAAGAAAGTGATTTCACCAGAGGAGCTGTATGAGAACTACCGGGACTACAATATTCTGGTAACGTCTGATATTTATGGTAAAGAAATCTATGTGGAATTACGGCATCATGGTATTGATGCTGATAACATTTGGTGTAGCATATCATAAAGTTTAGGAGTGAATAAATGAAGAAAGAAAGATTTGAACGATTATACAGTTTGTTGATATCCGTTAAGGAAAGAAATATTTTTTTATATGGAGCTGGCAGGAGAGGAAAGGCAGCGATCAGCAATCTGGAATTATTTAGTCTTACCGATCAGGTGCTCGGCTTTATTGATGATGGCGGAAATACATCGACGTATTGTGGTAAACCGGTATATTCAGTCAGCCAGATTACAGATGAAGATAAAAGGGAATGTGCATTTATCATAACGACTTATGCCATTAATAACATGTCACGAAGGCTGATGGAGAGCGGGATACCAGTTCAAAACATCTATTTCTTTGCTGAACTATTGATTGATGATGTTGATTCTGGAATTTTTGCCCAAAACAGAGAGAATATACATCAGGTATATGATATGCTTCAGGATGATTTATCAAAATATATTTACAAATCAATTTTTGAGATATATGAAACAGGAAATGTAGAAATACTGTCAAGAACACAGGGAAACTGTCAGTATTTTCCTGTGAAAGGAGCAAATGATTGTATAGAGTCATTTGCATTGTCGGCAGAGGAAATATTTGTGGACTGCGGGGCATATACAGGAGATACAATTGAGGTCTTTAAAGATCATACCCAGGATGCTTTTAAAAAAATATATGCTTTTGAACCGGAAATAAATAATTGCAGGATCATGGAAAGCAAGTACGCAGATGATGATAGGATAAGAATCTGCCCGTATGGAAATTGGAGCAGTGATGAAGTATTACGTTTTAGGGAAGGAAAAGGTACAACGTCTGAGATCGCGGAAGATGGCAATTGTGAAATAGAGGTAAGGAAGCTGGATTCAGTGATTGCGCTAAATGACGAAGTGACATTTATTAAAATGGATATTGAGGGAAGCGAACAGGCGGCGCTGATTGGGGGGCAGGGAATGATACAGAAGTATAAACCCAAATTAGCAATCTGTATTTATCATAAGCTGGAAGATTTATGGGAAATACCATTATTAATCCATAAATTGTGTCCAGAATATAAGTTATATATTAGAAATTATACGGATAGATTGGACGAGACAGTCTGTTATGCAGTATATGACAAAGCAGGAGGTTGATATGCAGTATTTGATAATAGGGGCCAATGGCAGCATAGGGAGTTATCTGTATAAACGGATGAAAGAGGACGGTTTGGATGTAATAGGGACAGGGCATAAAAGGAATAGGAACGATGAACTGATTTACTTCGACATATTACACGACGATATAGACAGTGTTTTGCAAGGGAGATTAGACAAACCTGTGCTTGCAATAATCTGCATTGCTATGGCACAGATTGACCAATGCCTGCAGGAACGAGAAGCCGCATATCAGATTAATATAGTTAAAACAAAAGAGTTGATACAATATTTTACGAGGCAAAATATAAAGGTAATTTATTTTTCTTCGGAGTATGTCTTTGACGGGGCAAGGGGGTACTATACAGAACAGGACGCTACGAATCCTATTAATCAATATGGTTGTATGAAAGCTGAAATGGAGAAATACATATTGGAATTTGAGACGACAGTGTGTATCTTTAGAATCTCTAAAGTGGTGCATACTGAAAGAGTTGATCAGAATGTGTTTTGGCAATGGGAGCAATTACAAAAGAAGCATGAAGCCGCCAAATGTATAAAAGGCAATAGAATGTCTTTTGTCTGCATAGAGGATATTTATCAGGCCAGTCGTTTGGTAGCTAATATGGGATTGTGTGGATTGTTTAATATATCCGGGGATGTTTCATACAGTAGAAAAGAATTGGCGGAAAAGTTTTTTGAATTATCGGGTGCGGGCGAATATAGGATTGAAGAGTGCGAAGCAGCAGCATTTGGCTTTCAAGAGAAAAGACCTATGGATGTAAGCCTGGATAACCGTAAATTCAGAGAAAAAACAGGATACAAATTTACGCCCATGGATGCGGCAATACAATCATATATACAAAATAATGGATAAATCTTTTATAGTATTTACATAGGCGGTTATGGGGGGAGATATGGCATGGATGGCGGACAAATGCATTTGAGTGCAAAAAATGTTTATGAAATCGATGGTGGGGTTTATTTTTTTAATATTGATTTTAACTCTCTTTTTCGATTGGATCTGCAGACCCGTTCCATTCAGCATTTGGATGCCTTTTTGGAGTGTCAGACACAACAGAGGATATTGTTTGGTGATTTTGTGGTTAAGAACAACAAAGAACTGTTTTTTTTCCCAGGGTACGATAACTTTATAGGGATTTATAATACACAATTAAATAAGGCGGAAAAAATATCTTTTAATCAGGAGTATGCGGATAAAAGGGATATTAACTTCAGTGTGGCTAAAATCATAGTGTTGGATAAAAAAGTGTGGATTTTCCAGGCAGATACGGCTCTCGGAGTATATGTATTGGATTTGGAGAGCCATCAGATACAGAAAGATGATAATATAAGTGAAAAAATAAAAAACTACCCCAATCTTGTTTGGAAGCTGGAACAGACATATCATAATTTTTCTTTTGTGCAGACGAGTGATTTGAAGCTTTTGTTGCAAATTGATGTTGAACAAGGTAACTTTATAGAGTGGAAAACACCTGTTTCAAATGGAGTTGTAATAGGGGACAATGGGAAAAAAATATGGCTCTATGTTGTAGGCTCCACAGAAATCTACGAGTGGTCAATGGAAGAGAATGAAATATCAGTATATCGTATTGTAGATGAGGAGCTTGTGAATAAGGGACAGGAATATCAAATGCCACCATATGCCAGATGTGTGTGTTATGGCGATGATGTATTTGTTTTGGGATGGGGTATTGAAGCCATAATGAAATTAAACAGAGCGGAAAAAAGAATCGAAAAAGCCTTTGCGCTTCCGGAAGATTTTCTTTTTTATGACTATAAAAAGACCTCAATGCTTACCAGTAATTTTTGGTCAGTAGAAATGATAAATGGGAAAATATGGTTTCTTCCCAGCAGCGGCAATATGCTTTTGATGTATGATCCGCAGTCGGGAGAAGTGCAGGGGGAAGAACTGTTAATTGATAAAGAGCGGATTATAAACTATGAGAAATTGATTATTGACAAATTACATAAAGAATATCCGCATAGTGAAACGGGTGACTATTTTTCGCTGTATGATTGCCTGAAATATGGACAGAACAAACATATTTCCAAAGAGGAATCAGGAGAAAGTATCGGACAACGGATATGGAGGGAGCTAAACAATGGATAAAAAGGAGAACTGCAATTCAGAAATTAGATTTGGATTTGGGGAAAATTGGCTTGAGTTTGAAGGGGGTGGGGTTAAGGAAAAAGAGATAGTGCTTGCCCAAAAATCCTTGCAGGACTGGCTTGGCTTAGATGATTTACAGGGAAAGACATTTCTTGATATTGGATCAGGGAGCGGCCTTTTCAGCCTTGCAGCGCGAGAGATGGGCGCCGAGAAGGTATATTCTATTGATTATGATGAACAGAGTGTGGAGTGCACAAAGAGAATCAGTATGAGGGAAACCATGCCCCATTCATGGACTTGGACGATTGAAAGGGGAAATGTCCTTGACAGGGCATATATGAAGAACTTCTACAATTCCTATGATATTGTTTATTCTTGGGGTGTGCTTCATCATACAGGAAATATGATGCTTGCATTAGAGCAGGCGGGAAAATGTGTTAAAGAGAACGGAATTCTTTTTATTAGTATTTACAATGATCAGGGGATAGAAAGCAAGATTTGGAAAAAGGTGAAAAAGGTATATAATCAAGTTTCTGAGAGGAAGAAACGGATTCTACTGGTTTTCTCCAGCCTATATTTGTACGGATATAAACGTACTGGTATGATTTTAAAGAGCAGTGAATCGAAGAACCTGAAGACTGAGCGGGGCATGAATGAGTATACGGATTTAATTGACTGGGTTGGCGGATATCCATTTGAATATGTTGCCCCTGAGAAGATTATTACTTTTTACTTGAACAGGGGATTGGAATTGAAGAAATTAATGGCTCCAGGAAGAAAGTATGGGGGTTGCAATCAGTATCTATTTGTAAAGAGAGCTAAGTAGGAGAATGGCAGATGTGCGGTATTATAGGCGGAAATAATCAAAGATGGAATTATATAAAAGGAATTGAGTCTATGAAACACAGAGGTCCAGATGGGACTAAAGTGGTGAAATTGGAGGATTTCTGTCTGGCATTTACTAGGCTGGCGGTCATTGATTTATCAGAAAATGCAATGCAGCCTATGTTTAGCAAAGACAATCAGGTGGGTATTGTATTTAATGGGGAGATTTATGGGTATCAGAAATTACGTCGGCAACTGGAAAAGAAGGGATACGAGTTTTCCTCTACTTCAGATACGGAAGTAATATTAAATGCTTATCTGGAGTATGGGGAAAGATTTGTAACAAAAATTGATGGTATGTTTGCAATCGCTATTTATGATAAAAGAGAAGGCCGGAGTGGAACGGTAAGGCTGTATAGGGACCGGCTGGGAATTAAGCCCCTTTATTATTACTATGATGGCAAAGATTTTGGATTTTCTTCTGAATTGAAAGGTATTGTCAGTATGTGCAGTGATATTTCCCTGCAGATTGATAATACGGCGATTTATGATTATCTGAACTATATTTACATTCCAGAACCAAAGACTATGTATAAGAATACATACAAATTGTTACCAGCACATCGGTTAGTGTTTGACGTTTATTCCCAAAAAGTTGTTAAAAATGGCGCTTACTGGAAATTGGAGATAAATGGAACTAGAGGGGCACAGAGAAAGCAGGAAGATTTAATTTGTGAAGCAAGAGAATTGATCAAGCAGTCTGTCAAAGAGCAGATGGCAGCAGATGTTCCTGTAGGAGTATTTTTAAGCGGCGGTGTTGATTCCAGCATTATTACTTATGAGAGCAATAAAATTAACCCGCAGATTGAAAGTTTTTCTGTTGGATTTAATGAGGCTCCTTATAATGAACTGGATTTTGCGAGAAGGCTGGCTGACCGGTATCAGATAAGGCGGAATGAAAAAATATTTGACAGGGATATTTTTCATGTAAATTTTGATAGCCTAAAAGAATGGTATGATGAACCGTTTGCAGATACCTCTGCTTTCCCGACTTATTTGGTTTCTAAAAAAGCACGGGAAAAAGTGGTAGTCGTACTGACAGGGGATGGCAGTGATGAGGTATTTGGGGGATATGCCAGATATAGTATTTTGGAAGAAAAGGAGCAAAAAAACGGTTATGATAATGTGCTCATTTCAAAATTGTATTGCAGGTTGAGAAAAGATAGAAAATATGATTGGAAATTTCTCGATGGCTTAAATCTGTATAACAGTTATATGGCACCAGCGCTGTCTGAAAGTGACCGTATGTTGAGAGAACGATTAGGGATTCCTAAAGATTATGATAAACTGTGGCATTTTAGAAGATATTACAAAAAAGAATTACCAGCAGTCACCAGAATGCAGTATTTGGATTTGAAGACATATCTTCCGGGTGATATTTTGACAAAGGTCGATCGAGTCAGCATGGCTGTGTCATTGGAATCCAGAGTCCCATTTCTGGATCGAAGGATAGTGGAATTTGCGTTTTCCCTATCTCAGGAGGATAGATGTCCTGCCGGAGAGGCAAAGGGACTACTAAAAAAGGCGTATGAACCGGATATTGATAAGGAAATACTATATCGCACAAAACAAGGTTTTGCAATGCCGACAAATTATTTCAGAAGAAGAATGTCTGCGCAGGAGGAGCTTCTGGGGAAACTATGGAAGGTTTAGAGAGGAAAGCGTACAATGCATATCGTATATATGACGGTTGAGTTTGTCACAGAGAAGATATCTGGTGGACTTAGCACTTATGTGGACAATATGGCCAGGATTATGAGGCAGCATGGCCATCAGGTTACGGTGATTACCCTGTCTCATGAAAATGGGGAGTTTGATTATTATGATCAGATTCATGTAATCAGAGTGCAGGAAGACCGGCAGCAGAATATATGGTTTCGGACGGTGCGTAATAGTTGGAGACTAAAAAGGGCACTGGACGAGGTAATCCGACAGAATAAAGTAGATATTGTGCAGACTGCGAGCCTGCATGCTATAGGGCTATTCAGAAGCTATAAATTACCCTATATTGTGCGGATTTCATCTGATAACGCAGTGCTCAGGCATGCGGAACAATATAAATTCGATTTGGATAAAGCGATGCAGGAAAAAACTTTATTTGACAGGATGGAATTGTATGCCGTCAGACATGCGGATTATGCTTTCGCGCCAAGCAGATATTGTGCGGAAATTGTGTCTAAAAGAGCACGATGCCTGGTAGCGGTTTTGGAATCTCCGTATCGGGACAGAACCGTGGATTTTGACGAGTCTGTTTATCGGGAAAAACTGGCAGGAAAAAAGTATTTATTATTTAACAGTGCACTTTCCACGCTGAAAGGCACTCATATAGGAATTGAAGCGACTGATGAATTGATGGCACGATATCCGGATTTGTATTTGGTATATGCAGGTATTGATGCCGGAATAACCAGTGCAAACGGGAGCTGCCTACAAGCGCGTGGAATTTTAAACAGATTAACCAAGAAATATGATGGAAAGATTCTCTATTTGGGCAGTTTGAAACAGGAACAGCTTTTTCCTGTGATTGCCAATGCATATGCCTGTGTATTGTTGTCAAGAACTGAAAATTTATCCAATTCCTGCATAGAAGCAATGTCCATGAAAAAAATTGTAATTGCTACCTATGGGGCCAGTTTTGAACAATTGATCACGAATAAGGATAATGGACTTTTGGTAAAACGGGATTCACCGAAGGCTTTGCTCAAGGCAGTAGCATATCTTATGGAGATGACGCAGGAGCAAAAGGTGAAGATGGAAGAGCGGGCGGCCGTTTCTATTGAACGGTTGGGTCCGGAACAGATTTATGAAAAAATGATAACTGTTTACAATAAAATAATACAAACTTTTAGTTAGGGAGGAAAATGATATGAGCAAGAAGACAGTGATGGGCACGGTGATGGGTACAGCATTGGGGGTGGCTGGCGGTGCTTTTTTTGCAAAAGGGAAAGTGGATAAGGAGAGAGCAAGACAGAAGCAATTAGCTGACAAGCATCTTGCGCTTTTTATCATGATGTGCGATTGGATGAGGACGAAACAGGAAGGCAAATCTGTGGCAGCGTATTTAGGGGAGAAGGGATATAAGACGGTTGCCGTTTACGGACTGAGCTATGCAGGTGAGAGATTATTGGATGAACTGCGGGATAATGGGATCGAAGTGAAGTATGCAGTGGATCAGAAAGCGGATCCTGTTTATTTTGATACGGAAATCTGCAGGCCGGAGGAAGATTTGGAAGAAGTAGATGCGGTTATAGTTACCGCAATTACATTCTTTGATGAGATCAGGGTTATGCTGGAAGAAAAATTACAGTGTCCTATTTTATCATTGGAAGACATTATTCAGGAATTATAATTTGAGGAAGTTTTATGATCAGTGTAATTGTACCGGTCTATAATAATGAGGATTATATTGGTGAGTGCCTGAAGAGTATAAGGAATCAGACTTATAATAATCTACAAATCATAGTCGTTGATGATGGCTCTACAGATGATTCGGGAAAGATATGCGATGAATATGCGGGGAAGGACAAGCGTATTCAGGTCATACATACAAATAATTACGGACCGAGCCATGCAAGGAAAGAAGGATTACGACATGCGAAAGGGGAATATGTTGGTTTTGTAGATGGCGATGATTATATACAGCCTAAAATGTATGAAGAACTTTTAAAAGAAATGGAAGAGACAAATGCGGACTTTGTACATTTTGGATATTTTGAGGATAATGACAGGCAGTTACGGCCACACCTTAAATTTGCGGAGGGCATCTATGAGGTGACTGGAAAACAGACGGATTTTATCAAAAAGTTTGTTTTGCGGGAGACATGCAAGGAATATGAGGCTATGACGTATAGTGTCTGGTCAAAATTATTCCGCTGGGAGCTAATTTGTGATGCTTTTTCTAAAATACCAGATTATTTGAAAATAGGAGAGGATTTGGCCGTTATTTGTTTATGTATCTTGTCGAGTACGAAAGTCGTGTTAAACAAAAAAGCTTTCTATCATTATCGAGTGATAGGGGACTCGCTAAGTCATAGAGGAAATGGAACCCATAAGGCAGCAGAACGGGCAGTAGCATATAATTTTCTGAGGAAAGTTTTTACAGAGTATGGCTGTATGAAAGAAATGGAAAAGGCGTTACATGTTTTTCTGACATTACAGATATACGGCGGCTTGCAGGAAGAGGCAGAAGCTACTTGTAGGATTCCCTTTTATAAGATCGGAAAAATAGAGACGCTGTTTGGAAGCAGGGTGATTCTTTATGGGGCTGGCCTTGTCGGACAGGACTACTACATACAGATCAGAAAGTATACGCAATGCAATCTGCTTGCGTGGGTAGATCGAAAATATCAGGAGATTCAATTTGATTATGCGGAAATAACAGGGCTAGAAGATATAAAAAATCTGGACTACGATGTACTTCTGATTGCAGTGGAGAAAGAAACATTAGCGGAGGAAATCGGAAGAGATCTAAAGGAAGAGGGTATTCCAAACAGTAAAATAAAATGGCTGCCGCCTGCCTATATTTATTTCTAGCGGAAGGGTAAATATCATGTTGATTGAAGAAAAGTATGAACATCTATTATCAAAATATGGTTTTACGGGACTGAATAAGGCTGTCAATGTCAATTATTTGGTGAAGGAGGCTCTCGACAAATATATTTCTTCTTGTCAGAGGCCAGCATTATGGTGTTATGGCTACCATACGAAAATGCTGATGACGGATTTTATGAATGAGTTAAAATCCGTCAAGTATATCATTGATGAACGGGCAGATGAATACAAAGAGGCATCAGGCTTTCAAGTAATCCATAAAACAGAGATTAGCGGTAATAAAATAGATGGCATTGTTATCTCTTCATATAAGTTCCGGGAAGAAATTAAAGAGAACATAAAACGAAATTATCCGGATGTCAGCTATTTGGATATATATGAGTATATTGAAAATCAAGGGATTCATTTGAATGAGGAATACTATGCCATTTTACATCCTTGCAGCAGATATCGAAAGATCAACGGACTGCAGCTTCGGTTAGCAGAGGAGAGAGAGAATCAGGAGGACATATATTTTCAACTAATTGGCTACCTGATCATAATCAAAGATTTTTATCTGGCAATTTCATATACAAAAGAACTGCATCAGAAGTTTCCGAAGCCGGAATATCAAAATTTAGCGGATGATCTGCAGGATATTTATAATTTGGAATGTGAAATGGCAGAGCATATCTCAGAAGAAAATGTTCTGATGCTATGTTTTGACGGATTACGGAATAAGGATATCTCGGAAGAGGAAATGCCGGTATTAGAAGCGTTTTCAAAGCAATTTTATCGCTATGAAAATGCCTATTCGGTATCTACATCTACGTATGAAAGCCTTGTTCCTGCTTATAGTGAAAATGCAGATATGCGTACGAGGTATTATGAAAATAACAGTGTCAATGACAATGAATGCCGTTTTATTCAGAAAGCATATAGCCAAGAGCGGAACATAACCTTTAATACGGATTTTGTAAAGTATGTTGAGAGTGAGAAAATCAATAGAATAGAGTCTTATCAGACTGCTTCCGAAAAAGTTTGGGATTTTATCTTGGGTACATACGAGGAGCAGAATGGGTTATATTATCTCCATATTCTTTTTGAGAGCCATTATTCCTATCCCAATCCATATGTAAAAGCGCCAATTATAGCGGAGGGTACAAATATCCTTTTTGATTATATGCAGCGCAACGGTGGGAAAATGCGGACTGACTATGAGATGCAGCATCATGCTATGCTAAAATATTTGGACGATGCGATCATACCAATTTTACAGAGAGTGAAATGCCGTATGGTTATTTTTGCAGATCATGGCAATATCATTGTGAATCAACAGGAAAAGCTGGAAGAGATAAAGCCAATATTTTTTACCTATCATCAGGATCTGGTGAGGATTCCGCTTATGATCAAATCTCCAGAAATGGAAGCAGGTGTGGAAAAAGAAGATATTTCTCTGATGGAATTGAATACGATAATTATCAGCCTGCTGGAAAAGAAAAAGTTTGAACGAAAATACGGAAAATTGGTAAAACTGCAGAGATCGGAAATATATAACCCTGATTTTAAGTATCTTTACGCTAAGCGAGGATATGAGCAGGGTTTATTGGCATTTGAAGCTTTTGTTTTTGAAGGTAAATACAAATTGGGTATATTTTCCAATGGTCAAACGGAACTATTCTCGATTGATGATGAGTCGGTACAGAATGTTTCATTAAAGAAGGAATTGCTTGATCAGATTAAGCCATATGTTACAGTATGCGGTTTGGATGATTTGAATCCGTAGAGATGTTAAATCTGGGAGAAGTGCAAAAATATGAAAAAGGTATTATTCATTATCTGGTCCCATTCCTTTGGCGGAGGTGCAGAGGCGTTGCTGACAACGATTGTTAATCATCTAAATCCGCAGAAATATAAAATTGGGATTATTGAAATTTACAATGCAAACATAAAGAAAGAGCCAGTCGATTCTCATATAAAAGTGTATGATTCTATCACTTGGGAAGGGGATAAGGAGTACCGGAAGAAGGTGTATAACATATATAATGCACCAGATGAAATAATCATGCGCTATATCCCATCGGATTATGATCTGTATGTTTCTTTCAACTATCAACTCCCTTCTTTCCTGTTGCCAAGTGGCACGCGGAACATTGCATGGATACATGGAGCAGTTTTTGATTTGGCTGAAAATGGGGTAGAGCGGTATCGCGTATTACAAAGCAGAGCTTTTGATAAGGTGCAAAAAATAATTTCTATAAGTGATGTGACGACAAGATCTATACGGGAATTGTTTCCGAACCAAGCAGATAAGATTGTAGAAGTCTATAATTCGGTAAATGTTAAAAAAATAAGAGAAAAAGCAAATGAACCGACAGGGATCAGATTAAGAAATCCAGCAGTGATATTTGTGGGCAGATTTGATGAAAATAAAAATCCTTTGAGGATGGTAGATATTTTCCGGCAGATCTTTAGAAAAGAAAAGAACACTCATTTATATTTCCTTGGAAAGGGAGAACTGGAAACAGAGGTAAGGGATAAAGCTGCGGAATATGGTCTTCAGGAATGGGTACATTTCTTAGGTTATGTGGAGAATCCGTTTCCGGTTATAAAGCAGGCGGACGTGTGTTGCATGACATCAAAATCGGAAGGATTTCCCATGAGTCTGCTGGAAAGTGTGGCTCTGCATGTTCCCTTTGTATCTACCGAGGTGGGAGGTGCCCGTATACTTTCTAATGGAGAGAGTTGTGGGAAACTATTCAGAACGAATGAAGAAGCAGTAGATAATATAGTAGAAATCTTGGGAACTTCAAAGGAAGCATTTGCAGAGAAATGTGAAGAGTCTATCCGGCGCTTTGACCTGGATACCTATATTTCACGGATAGAGGAGTTGTTTGATGAGGTATTAGCGTCAGAACTGCCCAATGTTGAGAGGGGTTCTTGGGAGACTGGACAGTACGCGGACAGGTTGGAAGATAGAAATTATTATTATCGTTTCCCGGATGGATTAATAGAAAGTGGCAAGAAGGTAATTTTGTACGGGGCGGGAGATATTGGCAAAAACTATTATCATTACATCAAGGAAAAAAAGGAATGGAATTTAGCTGCATGGGTAGACGTGGCGGCAGAAAAATATGAGGATATGGAGGGCGGGGTAAAGGGTATTGATGCTATTGCGCAGACTGAATATGATGTAATTCTCATTGCAGTGATGGAAGAAAAGACGGCACAGGCTATTCGCATGAATTTATCTGCGCGTGGAATTTCAGATGACAGGATTTTGTGGATGACGCCAGTTTTTTAGGGTGACAGGAGGGCAGAAAGTGAACAAGGTATCTGTAATTATACCAGTATATAATGTGCAGGACTATCTGGCGGAATGTCTGGAAAGCATATTGAATCAGACATATACAGATTTTGAGATATTATGCATAGACGACTGCTCTACAGACGGCTCACCTATAATTTTAGAAAAATATGCAAAAAAAGATTTCCGTATTAAAATATTTACAAATGATAAAAATGAAGGACAGTCGTATGCGAGAAATGTAGGCATGGAACATGCAAAAGGAGAGTTTGTCCTATTTGTAGATGCGGATGACATGATCTGTCAGGATTTATTGGAAAAATGCATGGCAGTCAGCCAAGGCAGTGATTTGGTATGTTTTGATTATAAACAGGTGATGAACAGCAGTGGAACGGATGTCAAGCAGGACAGATATCAGATAACCGACGGGATATATGATGGCAGGGAGTTTTGGGCGGAGGCAGTCTGTAAAGAAAGTATCATCATAGCGCCTTGGTCAAAATTGTACAGACGCGATTTTTTGGCTCATAATCAGATTACTTTTTATAATGGGATTATTTATGAAGATATTTTGTTCAGCTTCCAATGTTATGTGAAGGCCCATAAAGTATACAGCCTAAATGAGAAATTGTATATATACAGAGTTCGCGCGCAGTCTACGATGCGGACTGGGATTACGCAGAAACATATTGGAAGTTATATGATCTGTATCTGTGAACTGATGAAGTGGTATCTGCGGGAAGAATTTGACCAGAGAACCGGTGCAGTCATCGAAGAATACATACGAAAGATTTGTAGAGAGTATATTAGCGTTTATCGCAGATGGAACCGAAGAGAACAGGAGCTTCAACTATTGGAGGATAAGCCCGCGTATTTAAAGATTTACAGGACTTTTTCCGAATTGTGCATCAAGTCTGGGAAGGTTCTGGAACTTAGCGAAAAGCAGTTAGAAGAGATTGCACGGTATCCATACGTTATATTATATGGAGCAGGAGATATTGCAAGAAGTGTTGTGGAGATTTTAGACTATTACGATATTCCTTTGTATGGGATTGCAGTGACTTCTATGGAGGGGAACAGGAAAACCATATGGGGGAATCCAGTCAGGACACTGGAGGAGTATTTTGATATAAAGGAGCAGTGTCTCGTGATTGTGGGAACAACCCCTAAGTACTATCATGAAATTAAGGAACAGTTACAAAGACAAGGGTTTATGTATATGATGGGCATAGCGGAAACGGTATTTAAAGGAGAAAGCAAATGATATATACAAGCAGCGAAAAACTTACATGCTTAAATCTGACAGACGAGACTGATGAGATGAACTTTGTTCAGCTTAGTTCTATACTCATGGAGCGCCCATCTAATGTTGTATATTGTAAAAAGAATGGAAATTTATATGGCATTATTAGTATGGGGGATATTCACAGGGCACATGATGAAGGAAAAGACTTTGTGATGATAAATAAGAAATTTACCAGTGTCAGTCCAGGTGAATATATGCGAGCGAAACAGATTTTTAAGGATAATGATAAGATTAATGCGTTGCCAGTCATAGATGCTAATCAGAAGCTTTTGGGGGACTATTCTAGATGGGACGATCTCATTTCCATAAACGGTTTTGAGCGATTAAAAGCAAATAAATATGCGGAAGAGTTTTGGAAGAAAAACAGGAAATTTGCGTTGGTAAGTCCATGTAAAGAGTTTGCAAAGAAACGTGAACTTATGCAAACATGGCGCGATGATCTTTTGGAAGCCGGATTACAAGTGTCTGTCATAGACAGAGAAGATGTTATGGGTATATTTGATATTGTCGATTATGTACTGTTCACTGACGAAGATGAGTTAAGGGGAACAGGAACTTTATATCACGATATACTCAACAAGGAATTTAATTGGTGTAAAGCGAAAACGTTTGATTCTATCGGCGAAGCAATTGATGAGGCTGTGGGGAATGCCATCCTTGGGGCTGTCTTGGCAAAAGGTATTCATATATTTACTTTGAATGTTGAAGATAACCAAAGTGATTATTGGAAAACATTGCAAAAGGATATAGAGAATAAATTTTCGAAGATAGGAAAAAAGCAAGCGGGTGTTTTACATGAAGAATTTAGAGAAGATTTTTTTGCAGAATTATATAGTGAAGAATATATGCAAGAGATATTTAGTCATGTGTATGCGGAAGAACATATAGATGGCATCAGTAAATTGAAAGATTCGGACAGAGACACATATAAGGTAACTAATGGAGAGCGGAGAACATTAAACCAGCCATCTGAATTTGAAAAGTGTATATATTTCTATGGGCCATGTATTGTAGTGGGATACTTAGTGGCTGATGGACATACAGTGGAGAGTTGTCTGCAGGCAAAATTAAATGAGAAGGGGTATAAAATAAAATGCCTTAATTATGGGGCCATGGCAGACCAAATGACAGAGCTTAACAGAGTGGTATCTACAAGTTTAAATACAGGAGATATTATAGTTCTTTACAATGAAAATAGAAAATATGAAGGGATTCCCAGTATTAATTTGGTAGACATTTGTGAGAAACATAATGTGCCTGCAACATGGATGTTGGACTGGCCTTTACATAGTAATCACAAATTGAATAATATATATGCAGATGAAATTTTTAAGATACTTGAGCCGATTGTTCGGAAAAGCATAAATAATATAGAACGTGTAGAGATGAAAGATGAGTTTATAACTCTGGGGTATCTGGAGAGATATTTTCATGATTTTAATAAAGAAGATACTGGAATAATCGGTTCTATTGTCATGAATTGCAACCCGTTTACGTGTGGGCATAGATATCTCATTGAACAGGCGCTTACGAAAGTTGATCATTTGATTATATTTGTTGTGGAGGAAGACAAATCTATATTTACGTTTAAAGAGCGATTTGCGATGGTAGTAGAGGGAACCAGAGATATGAAAAATGTAACAGTTGTTCCCAGCGGAAACTTTATATTATCACAAACTACATTTCCAGAGTATTTTTTAAAGATTGAAGACGATGATATTATTCATAATGTAGAATATGATATTACACTTTTTGCAGAGATGATTGCGCCGAAGCTGAATATTTCATGCAGGTTTGTCGGTGAAGAACCAGAAGACGGGGTTACGAATGAATATAATGAAGCTATGAAAAGAATTTTGCCGAAACATGGGATTCATATCTTAGAAATTCCAAGAATAAAAAATAACGGACATATTATAAGTGCTACTGTAATTAGGAAAAAACTAAACGAAGGGTTGGCTATGGACATAGATAATCTAATTCCACAGACAACGAAAAATATTATAGAGTTATGCCTGAAATAAGTAATTTGTTGGTAAGCATACTTTTTATGACCATGTTTGGATGTTTGAGTTAAGGAGATAAAACCTTGAGCGATATAAGTAAAGTATCCATTATCATACCGGTTTATAACACTGCCCAATATTTACCGGCGTGTATAGACAGCATCCGCAGACAGTCGTTGAAGGAAACTGAAATCATCTGCGTGGATGATGGTTCGACGGATGAATGCTTAGATATTTTGGAGTCATATGCTGCAAAGGACGAGCGTATCCGGGTAATGCATAAAGATAATGGCGGCCCTGCCTCGGCAAGAAAGGCGGGGCTTCGGGTGGCCAGTGGACAGTATATCGGGTTTGTGGACAGCGATGACTGGATCGAAGAGAATATGTACGAGCTATTGTACCAGAAGGCAGGGGAGTATCAGGCTGATATGGTAACATGTGGGTTTTGCTTAGAGGGAAATTATACGACTATGCATATGGATACGGTAGCGCAAGGACTATATGCAGGGGAGGATATGCAAAAGCTGAGAGATAAGGCAATATACAATCTTGCAGAAAAATCTTCAGGATTAAAGGCAAGCTTATGCTATAAGCTTTTCAAAAGGGAATTGATCTGTGATGCGCAATATATGGTTCCGGATGAAATCACTATGGCGGATGATAAAATGTGCCTGTTGACGGCACTTTTGGAATGCAATTCGGTTTACGTCTTTCATAAGGCATTGTATCACTATAGAATCCGTGCAAACTCTATCGTACATTCCGGGAGCGCTGAATATCTTTTAAAGGTATATGCGGTATATAAGTACATGCAGGGATTGTTTGGGCATAAGCGTTTTACGAAAGAAATGCGCTGGCAGTCGGAAATATATATTACGGAATTGCTGTATAAAGGGATCAATACGTTATTAGGGTTCGAAAATAAAAATCTTTTATGGATAGATCCTTATTGGCTTGACCAAATTCCCGAACATTCACGGATTGTCTTATATGGGGCGGGGGAGTTGGGACGGAAATATCTTAAACAGTTGCAGAGCCGCAAAGATTTACGTTATGTAACGTGTATCGACGCGGCATATGAAAAATTAAGCTGCGAAAACTTTGTTGTGGAATCTCCCGATGCAGTGAACGACAATACATATGACTATATTGTGATTACGATTAAGAATCCGCAGAAAGCAAAGGGAGTGAGGGAAGAGCTGATAAAATCGGGTGTTGCAGACAATAAAGTTTTATGGTTTGACCAGACGGAATTTTTTTGGAAATTTGCAAAGGCAGAAGGAGCTGTGCCTGCCAGCGTAGAATAGAGGGAAATAATATGTTCGAAAATTTTATTTCATTAGGCTGGTTTTGCGGAACTGCGGCCTCTATGTCAAAATACGGGATTCGGAGCCGGTCTGGCCCATTTGACTGGTATTTTAGTAATTTCCCCGGTGTTCTTGCCTGTATGGAAAATGATTTTACAGATTTCTTGGATAGAAAAAATTTAGTCATGCTGGATGACAGGCCGGGAGAGTTTTGGGATACCATACATGGTTTCCATTACAATCATGAAGTGACCAACTGCTTTGAAGAGGATTATGAATCCATATATCAAAAATATGAAAAGCGGATTGGGAAGTTCATGGAGATGATAAAACAGAAAACATGTTTTATCCGGGCGGTAAGAAATAATGAGGAATTGAGCTATATACAGAATAATCCGTGTATGATTGAGAAAGTAATCAAAAGATCCAATCCAGACAATGAAATCATATATGTGGTCAGCAGTAAAGAGGTGCTTTGCGAAAATTTAGAGTTTCCCTTTTTCGTAGTTGACTGTATATATGACGGATCCAGCAGAGACGGGTTAAGAAGTTTATTTGATAAAAATGCGGAACTCCAACAGCTTTTTAATGAAAATTATGATATGAATATCCGATACCGCAATTTATATTTTGATTTGAAGGATGAGAACCAAAGGCTAAAGCCAATGGTATCAAAATACGAATTGCTGATGCAGATTGATAGGATTAATTTGATACAACCGCTAACATTTTCAGAAATTATAATATACGGAGCCGGAATTGTCGGAAAGTACTTGTATCAGAAAGTAAAGAACAAATGCAAGATTAAGTGCTTTGTAGACCAACATGTCAAGGAAGATTTATATGACGGTGTGCCAATTATGAAATATGAAGATTTTATTCAGTGGAATCACAAAGGGATACCGATTGTGATTACGGTTTATTCTTACAATGAGGTGCGGGTTAAGCTAAGCGAGGCAGGAAAAGCGAACATGATGTCAATAGACGATTTTTGCATGAAAGTGGAAGGAAATAGTTTGTGATGACGCTGTGTAAACTGACAAAACATAATATCAGTGCTCTGGCAGGCAGGAAAATCTGCTGTGTGGAAAAATCAGTGTCCTATTTGGAGGAGCTTTGCCGGAAGTATGATGTTCTTGATCGGATTGAATGTATTGTAGATGCAAATCAAAGAAATTTGGGGCAAATTACTTTTCACGGGAAGAAAATTAATATAGTATATATATCATATTTAATAAATGTCTGCCTTGAAGAGACAGCAATATTGATTACGAGTGACTACATACAGGAAACCTTTGAAATGGTATGTAAGGTATTGAAAGAAGACTTGCAGAATATTACGGTTTATTATTTTGCAAATCAAGAAACTGAGTATGAAGAGCATTATCGTAAGAAGTATGAAGGAGAGGCATTAAGAAATATAATTATTTTTCGAAGCGGTCCCCACGCATCGTCTTATGTAAAAGGAATGGACTTTGCAGACAATGCGCGGGCATTATTTGAATATGCTCTGCGAGAGGGTCTAAATCATAAATATGAATTGATCTGGTTTGTTAAAAATCCGGAAGAATTTAGTTATTATGCTTCGCTAGAGAATGTGGGATTTTTATCCTATGACTGGTCGGTTTCTGAGAAAAAGGAAGAGAGGGAGGCTTATTATCGTGCCTTATGCCTTGCAAAATATATCTTTTTTACGGATGCCTATGGGTTTGCCAGAAATTGCAGGAGTGATCAGATCAGGGTGCAGCTATGGCATGGCTGCGGCTTTAAGACAAGGGTAAATTTTGTGCGCTGTGAGAAGCGCTATGAGTATACTACGGTTATCAGTGATTTGTATGCGGACATCCATGCAGACATATACGGATTGCGAAAGGATCAAATATTAGTGACCGGTTATGCCAAGCAGGACTGGCTTTTTCAACCGGAAAGGCAGGATATGGAAAGGCTGCGCATACCGGAGGCCGGGAAATACATATTCTGGCTGCCTACGTTCAGGTCTACCGAAGGAAAACTGGAACAGTTAAACGAATACACATTGGAATCGGAAACGGGCCTGCCGGTTGTGAAAACCAGAAAACAATTGTATAGCCTGAACACTCTTCTGGTAAACAAGGATATTGTTCTGGTCGTAAAATTGCATCCCTTTCAGGATAGGAGAGAGGTGTTTTGCGATGGGTGTACCAATATTCATCTGATCGAAAACGAGGATCTGGTGGAACAGGATATCCCCATCAATCGGCTGCTGGGACAGGCGGATGCGCTGATTAGTGACTATTCTTCGGCGGCGGTGGACTTTATGCTGTTAGATAAGCCGATCGCATTTATGCTGGAGGATGTTGCGGAATATGAGAAGAGCCGGGGATTTGTCTTTGAAAATATCAGAGAGTGGCTTCCGGGTAAGGAAGTATTTACGTTTGAGGATGTGTGCGGCTTTGTAGAGGACGTGTCGGACGAGCGGGACGAAACGGTGGACAAGAGGCAAGGGCTAAGAAATAAGATGCATAAGTATTGCGATGACAAAAATTGCCAGAGAATCTTGGCGAAGTTTGTGATGAACGGTTGACCAAAAAGAAAGTATAGTGGATGAAAAGAGCAGGAGCGCTTTCAATTAATATAAAAAGCGGGAAACGAGTGGATATGAACAGTAAATGGCATGAAATATGGGAAAAACGGAGTGCAAATGAAGCGGAGTTAAACTGTGGAGACCCAAAGCGTGTGTTTTTGGAATTGAAACGTATAGCCGGATTTGACGTTGTAGGAGAAGGACTTGGCTATGAGCAGCTCTATGACCAGTATGTAGAGATAAAAAATGAATTGGAATTTCATGCAAGAAAGCAGAGGAGACCGATAAAAAGCCTGTTTGAGGTTGGCTGTGGCAGTGGGGCCAATCTGTATTTGTTTCAGCAGGACGGTGTGGATATAGGAGGGGTGGACTACTCATCCGCAGAAATAGAAATTGCGGGAAAAGTGCTGCACAATCCGAAAGAGCTGGTTTGTGACGAGGCGGTAAATATTTCTTCCGAGATGAAATATGACGCGGTTCTTTCAAATAGTGTATTCTCCTATTTTGAGAGCTATGATTACGCGGAAAGGGTTTTGGAGCTCATGTACCGGAAAACAAAGTATTCGATTGGGCTTGTGGATATTCATGATGCGGACAAAAAAGAGGATTTTATCGCGTACAGAAAACAAATCATTGAGGATTACGAGGAGAGATATGAAGGGCTGCCTAAATTTTTCTACGAAAAATCTTTCTTTTCGGATTTTGCCAAGCGGCATGATATGAGCATCCGGTTTTTGCAATCAGGTGTACGGGGATACTGGAATAACGATTATGTATTTAATTGCTTTCTGGTCAGAAATGGGTTGTGAACATAACTGAAACAAAGAGCAATTGGAAAGCGGGACTATCATTATGGCGAAAAAGGTTTATGCGTGTTTTTGCACGGATGCGATACATGAGGGACACATAAATATTCTGAAACGGGCGGCTGAGTATGGCGACGTTTATGCAGGCGTGTTAACTGATGGGGCCATGGTCGGCTTTAACCGGTTTCCCACTATATCGCTGGAACAGCGTATGGAGATTGTCAGGAAGACCGGGCTTGTGAAGGAAGTACTGGTCCAACGGGATGTGATGTACGATCAGGTATTTGCAGAGCTGAAACCGGACTATGTAGTGCACGGTGATAATTGGTCAAATGGACCAGAAAAGGCCATCCGTGAAAATGTGCTTACAAATATTGAAAAATATGGCGGAGAGTTGATTGAATTTGCCTATACATACAATGATAATGTGAAACGGGTTGACGACCTGATGAAGGAGAAGCTGGCCATGCCGGAGTTTCGCAGAAAAAGACTGCGGCAGTTGATTGCAATGCGTCCCATCGTAAAGGCGCTGGAGGTACATTCCGGATTGACAGGATTGATCGCGGAGAAGACGGTGGTGGAGGCGGATGGCAGATTGGATCAGTTTGATGCGATGTGGATTTCTTCGCTGTGTGATTCCACAGCCAAAGGCAAACCGGATATCGAATTGGTGGACATGTCTTCTAGGATAAGGACGATAGATGACGTGCTGGATGTAACTACGAAACCGATTATTCTGGACGGTGATACGGGTGGTCTGGTGGAGCATTTCGTATATAATGTAAGAACTTTGGAACGGATGGGCGTATCGGCGGTCATCATTGAGGATAAAACAGGGCTAAAAAAGAATTCTCTGTTTGGCACAGAGGTGCAGCAGACACAGGACAGTATAGAAAACTTTTGCGCCAAGATCGTGGCGGGCAAGAAGGCTCTTCGGACAGCGGAATTTATGATTATAGCAAGGATAGAGAGCCTGATTCTGGAACGCGGAATGGAAGATGCGCTGACAAGGGCTTTTGCGTATACAGAGGCAGGAGCGGATGGCATTATGATTCACTCGCGCAAGAAGGAGCCGGATGAGATTCTGGAATTTTGCAGACTGTTCAGGAAAAGGGATGTGAAAACACCGATTGTGGTGGTTCCTACATCTTTTAACAGCATTACCGAGGAGGAGCTTGCGGCGGCTGGGGTGAATATTGTGATTTATGCGAATCAACTGACGCGGAGCGCATTTCCAGCGATGCAGAGCACAGCGGAAGAGATACTTAAGAACCACAGGGCGCTGGAAGTGGACGCAGGATTGATGTCTTTCAAGGATATCATACGGCTGATAGATGAGATATAACGGACACAAGCCGGACAGTTTGCGCAAACAAGGAACATGCATCCCTGCGTGTGTCTTAAATATAATTGGGCAGACAGATAAAAAGGAAAAGGTAGAAGTATTTATGAATTTTGAACTGACAGCATCAATGATGTGTGCCAACTACGGCAATCTCGAAAAAGAAGTGCATGATTTGGAGGAGGGCGGCATCGACTCCTTTCATATCGACATTATGGACGGGCGTTACGTCCCCAATTTTGCCATGTCGTTAAATGACATGAGGTTTATCGCTTCAGCGGCAAAAAAACCGCTGGATGTGCATCTGATGATAGAGCATCCGAACAACAACATACATATTTTTTTGGAGAATCTGCGAAAAGGCGATACGGTCTATATCCACCCGGAGGCGGAATATCACCCTTCCACCACACTGCAAAAGATCATCAACGCGGGTATGGTGCCGGGGATTGCCATCAATCCGGGAACCAGTATAGAGACGGTGATGGAGATGCTTGTGATTGTGAAGAAAGTATTGGTGATGGCGGTAAATCCGGGCAACGCGGGGCAGATGTATATGCCTTATGTCGGGAAAAAGATTACCAGACTTTTGGCAATCAAGGATGAAGCAAACTTTGAGATCTGCTGGGACGGCGCCTGCGGGGAAGACAAGATCAGGCAGTATGCACCCAGAGGCGTAAAGAGTTTTGTGCTTGGCACGACGCTCCTTTTCGGAAAGGAAGCGCCTTACGGGGACACATTGCGGCATATCAGAAATTTATTTTGATAAAAAGGGCGGCATTTCAGGAAGTTTTTCTGACATGGCCGTTTCTGTTTTGGCATAGACTGCAATGGAGGTGAAGATATGGTGGCAGCGCTTATTTTGTCAGGCGGAACTGGGACAAGAATGGGAACGGAGACGCCGAAGCAGTACATAAAAGTGAATCATAGGCCGATTATTGCCTATTGCTTGGAGACAGTACTCTCCTATAAGGGAATAGATGCGGTGCAAGTTGTGGCGGATGAGATGTGGCGTGAGGATATTTTGGGGTGCATGGCTGATTTGTGTGCTGGCCGAAAGGAAGAAGAACGTGTTAAAGCTGGTGGAGAAAACGGGACATGTGGCAAATTCCGGGGATTCTCCGAGCCGGGCAGGACGAGACAGCTTTCTATTTTGAACGGTCTTGAGGATATCAGAAAGTATGCTGTGGATTCCGATTATGTGCTGATTCATGACGCGGCCCGACCGCTGTTGTCTCCGGGACAGATTACAGATTGTCTCAGTGCGGTGAATGGAGGGCGTGACGGCGCCTTACCGGTTCTGCCTATGAAAGATACGGTATATTTCAGTGAGGACGGCGAGGGAATCACGTCCCTTTTAGAGCGCAGTAAGATTTTCGCGGGCCAGGCGCCGGAATTGTTTGTAGTGGGAAAATATTATGAGGCGAACAGGGCGCTTCTTCCGGAGCGGATCCTTAAGATCAACGGATCCACGGAACCCGCAGTCATGGCGGGTATGGACATCGCCATGATATCGGGGGATGAGGGGAACTTTAAGATTACGACGAAAGCGGATTTGGAGAGATTTCAGGAGATTGTTTGCGCGTCTAATGCTAAGGAATGAGAGAACCGGCGTCATTGGACGACAGGTTCCTGATAGAAAGGAAGGGCGAGTGGGATGAAGGCATGGGTTCTGCATGGGATAAATGATCTGCGGTTTGAGGAAACAAACACACCTTTAATAGGAGAGAAAGAAGTTCTGCTTGCCGTGAAAGCGGCGGGGATTTGCGGATCTGACATTCCCCGGGTGTTTTACACGGGAACATATTCTTATCCCCTGATACCGGGGCATGAGTTTGCCGGACAAGTGGCGGCTGTGGGCGCGGCTGTGGATGCGAAATGGCAGGGAGAACGGGTTGGGGTGTTTCCGCTGATTCCGTGCTATGACTGTCTGCCCTGCCGAAAGGGGAAGTACGAAATGTGCCGGCAATACAGTTATCTGGGTTCCCGATGCAATGGCGGTTTCGCAGAGTATGTGGCGGTGCCGGAAAAGAATCTGATTGCGCTGCCGGAAGGCGTTGGTTTTGAGGAGGCGGCGATGCTGGAGCCTATGTCGGTGGCGGTTCATGCCATGCGAAAGACCGATCCCGTTTCCGGAGAGTGTATTGTGGTTTGCGGTCTGGGAACCATTGGCCTTTTCCTGCTGATGTTTCTGCTGGAGGCGGGACATCAAAATATCTTCGTTATTGGGAATAAGGAGTTTCAAAGGCAGATGGCAGTTAAGCTGGGTCTGCCGGAAACTTCCTTTTGCGACAGCAGGACGCAGGATGCGGAGGCGTGGCTTTCGCAGAGGACGGATGGCAGAGGGGCGGACGTATTTTTTGAATGTGTCGGGAGAAATGAGACGGTGGAACAGGCAGTGCGGCTGACCGGACCTGGCGGACGGATTATGCTGGTGGGCAATCCTGCCTCTGATATGACGCTGCCGAAAGCTGTTTACTGGAAGATCCTGCGCAGTCAGTTGACCGTGCTTGGGACATGGAATTCGTCTTTTACCCATTCGCGAGAAGACGACTGGCATTATGTGCTTGACAGGCTGCAGGGGAGGCGGATTGCGCCCGGGCAGATGATTACCCACAGGTTTTCGCTGGAGGAGCTGGACCGTGGGTTTGCACTCATGCTGGATAAGAAGGAAGAGTATGGGAAAGTGATGAGCCTGCCTGACGATAGCAGGAATTAAATAGGTACAAATGAAACTTACCAATCTATCGCTTGAATCTTTTTGGGTTTTGTTATATGATATTTTTATATTTTGGGACAGGCGGTAGCGTTCCGCCAAACGGCAGAAGATTTGGAAGTTAGCAATGGAGGGTATTGTATGAGTGAAACATATGTGGAATTGCTGGTAGCGAGAAAGCCGTCCGTGCTGATGCGTTTTATAAAGATGCTGCTGATTATGCTGACGGTAGTTTTCGCGCTGATCGGGTTCCTGACACCTTTTGGGGTGGGCATGTTGATTGCGATCGTGCTGGGCGGCTGCGCTTACTTTGCGCATATGAATGCGGAGATCGAGTACGAGTACCTGTATCTCGACAGGGAACTGAGCATCGACAAGGTGCTGGCGAAAAGCCGCAGAAAGAAGGCGGGCAGTTATTCTCTCGAGCAGATGGAAATTTTTGCGCCCCTGAATTCCCACAGATTGGATTCTTATAAAAACCGTCAGATGAAGACGGTTGATTACAGCTCGGGCATCGCTGCGCAGCCGGAGCGCCGTTATATGATGGTCTGGAACGGCGACACAAAGATTATTCTTGAGCCGAACACGGAGATGGTTAAGGCGATTCAGAGCATTGCACCCCGTAAAGTTTTTACAGATTAGCAGAATAAAGTAGTTGGAGAAATACTGTCAGTTGAAGGGCTGGCAGTATTTTGCATAAAAAAATGGCAGTTGGGCGCCGAGAAAGCCGGACTGCCACATACTTACATACTAACCAGCACAACACAGGAGGAGAGAAGATGGGTCAGATTATTGGAGAAGGAATTACTTTTGACGACGTGCTATTGGTGCCGAGCTATTCTAAGGTGATTCCAAATCAGGTGGATTTGACAACGAACCTAACAAAGAAGATCAGGTTGAACATTCCCATGATGAGCGCGGGAATGGATACGGTGACCGAGCACCGGATGGCGATTGCGATGGCCAGACAGGGCGGCATCGGTATTATTCACAAGAACATGTCTATAGAGGCGCAGGCCGATGAAGTAGATAAAGTGAAACGCTCCGAGAACGGCGTTATCACAGATCCTTTTTCCCTGACGCCCGACCACACGCTGGCTGACGCGGATGCGCTGATGGCCAAGTTCAGAATTTCCGGCGTTCCGATTACGGAAGGCAGGAAGTTAGTAGGTATCATTACCAATCGTGATTTAAAATTCGAGACAGATTTCCAGAAAAAAATTAAGGAGTCCATGACCTCCGAAAACCTGATTACCGCCAAGGCAGGCATTACGCTGGATCAGGCAAAGGAGATTCTTGCAAGGGCAAGAAAAGAGAAGCTGCCCATTGTGGATGATGACTATAATCTGGTGGGACTCATTACCATAAAAGACATTGAAAAAACGATTAAATATCCTCTTTCCGCCAAGGACAGTCAGGGCAGGCTTTTGTGCGGCGCGGCAGTGGGCATTACGGCCAACGTGCTTGACAGGGCAAGGGAGCTGATGGATGCGAAGGTGGATGTGATCGTGCTTGATTCCGCCCACGGGCATTCCGAGAACGTGCTTAAGTGTGTGCGGATGATCAAGGACAAATATCCGGAATTGCAGGTGATTGCCGGCAATGTGGCTACGGGAGAAGGGACGCGTGCGCTGATCGAGGCGGGCGCAGATGCGGTGAAGGTGGGGATCGGCCCCGGCTCCATCTGTACCACCCGTGTGGTGGCAGGTATCGGTGTGCCGCAGATTACGGCGATTATGAGTGCGTATGAGGTGGCGAAAGAATACGGGGTGCCGATTATCGCGGACGGCGGTATCAAATATTCTGGCGATATGACGAAAGCGATCGCAGCGGGCGGCGACGTCTGCATGATGGGAAGCATGTTTGCAGGCTGCGAGGAGAGCCCCGGCACGTACGAACTTTATCAGGGCAGAAAATATAAAGTATACCGCGGCATGGGATCCATCTCAGCCATGGAGAACGGCAGTAAGGACCGCTACTTCCAGACCGACGCCAAGAAGTTGGTGCCGGAGGGCGTGGAAGGCCGCGTGGCTTACAAGGGCAGTGTGGAGGATACGGTGTTCCAGTTGATGGGCGGCTTGCGCTCCGGCATGGGATACTGTGGAACGGCTACGATAGAGGAGTTAAAACAAAGCGGCAGGTTTGTAAAGATTTCGGCGGCGTCATTGAAAGAGAGCCATCCTCACGATATCCATATCACGAAGGAAGCGCCGAACTATTCGGTGGATGAATAACAATGTGAGAAGTACTTCTAAAACTCAGCAGCAAAGGCTGCTTCGCTAAGAAGTACTAAATCTCACATGAGAGAATGCCTGAAAAGCGGCATTCTCCGTACGGATGCAGAGAAATAAACAACAGGAGAGGAAGCACATACTTTATGGAGAAAAAAAGTTTAGCGAAAGAGCTTTCGGGAAACGCGTATCCGGGGCGCGGTATTGTGATCGGCAAGTCGGCTGACGGCGCTTATGCGGTGGCGGCATATTTTATCATGGGACGCAGCGGCAACAGCAGAAACCGGGTGTTTGTGGAGGACGGAGCGGGGATCCGCACACAGGCATTTGACCCTTCCAAGATGGAGGATCCGAGTCTGATTATCTATGCGCCGGTGCGTGTGCTCGGCAATAAAACCATTGTCACAAACGGTGACCAGACGGACACGATCTATGAACTGATGGACAGGCAGCAGACTTTTGAACAGGCTCTGCGCACAAGGGAATTTGAGCCTGACGGGCCGAATTACACGCCGCGCATTTCGGGAATTATGCATCTGGAGAATGCCGGCTACAACTACGCCATGTCTATTTTAAAGAGCAATAACGGCGATCCGTCTTCCTGTAACCGCTACACCTTCGCGTATGAGAATCCGAAGGCGGGAGAAGGGCATTTTATCCATACCTATATGGGGGACGGCAATCCGCTGCCAAGTTTCGAGGGGGAACCGGCACTTGTGGGGATCGAGGGCGGCATCGACGAGTTTACGAAGATGGTCTGGGAGAATCTGAACGAGGATAATAAAGTGTCGCTGTTTGTACGGTACATAGAGATTGCCACGGGAAAATACGAGACAAGGATCGTGAATAAGAACCGGTAGCGGCAAACTGTTTCTGTCATTGTACCGGATATGCGCTGCATGGGAATGACAGAGCGGATGAAAACGGATATGA
This sequence comes from uncultured bacterium, assembly GCA_947073545.1. Lineage (GTDB taxonomy): Bacteria > Bacillota > Clostridia > Lachnospirales > Lachnospiraceae > UBA3282. The sequence continues at coordinate 10,940 of CAMTMP010000015.1, read as the reverse complement.
GAAAACCGGAAAAGCGCCAGCAAGAGAAAAACAGAAACGATAGGAGAGCACAGAGACGATGAACGAACTGGAATTAAAATATGGCTGTAATCCGAACCAGAAGCCTTCCCGTATCTATATGGCGGACGGCGGGGAACTGCCGATTCAGGTGTTGAACGGCAGACCGGGATATATCAACTTTTTGGATGCTTTTAACGGCTGGCAGCTTGTCAGCGAATTAAAGAAAGCCACCGGACTTCCGGCAGCCACTTCTTTTAAGCATGTGTCGCCTGCGGGGGCGGCAGTAGGTCTTCCCTTAGAGGAGACTTTAGCGAAGATTTACTGGGTGGACGATTTGGGGGAGCTCTCTCCGCTTGCCTGTGCCTATGCCAGAGCGAGAGGCGCGGACAGAATGAGCTCTTTTGGCGACTTTATCGCGCTCTCCGATGTATGCGACGCGGACACGGCCAGACTGATCAAGCGGGAGGTTTCGGACGGTGTGATCGCGCCGGGCTATGAACCGGAGGCGCTGGAGATTCTGAAAGCGAAAAAGAAGGGTGCCTACAATGTGATCCAGATTGACGAGAGTTATGTGCCCGCGCCAACCGAGGTGAAGCAGGTGTACGGCATCAGCTTTGAGCAGGGTAGGAACGAGCTGAAAATCGACGACGCGTTCTTTGATAATATTGTGACGAAGGAAAAGAATCTGCCGAAGCAGGCGAAGATTGATCTGGCGATTGCCATGATCACCCTGAAATACACGCAGTCCAATTCTGTATGCTATGTGAAAGACGGGCAGGCAATCGGCATTGGTGCGGGTCAGCAGTCCAGAATCCACTGTACGAGACTGGCGGGCACAAAGGCGGACAACTGGTTCTTGAGACAGTCTCCTATCGTGTTAGACTTACAGTTCGTGGACGGCATCGGCAGGGCGGACAGGGATAATTCCATTGACCTCTATATCGGGGAGGACTACATGGACGTGCTGGCGGACGGCGCATGGCAGAAGATATTCAAGGTGAAGCCTGAGATCTTTACGACGGAAAAGAAGCGGGCGTGGCTGGATCAGATGAGTGGTGTGGCTCTGGGGTCGGATGCGTTCTTCCCCTTCGGAGACAACATCGAGCGCGCCCACAGAAGCGGTGTGCAGTATGTGGCGCAGCCCGGCGGATCTGTGCGGGACGATAACGTGATCGAGGTGTGCGATAAGTACGGGATGACGATGTGCTTTACGGGGATACGGCTGTTCCATCATTAGGATAAATGGCGGACGCGCGGACGGAAGATAATTTCAACGTCGCCGCGCTTGCGCTCCGTTCCAAGCGTAATGGGAGAATAAAAAAGCGGGAGGAAATTGCTTTTTTGGGGCAGTCGTGGTAAAATTTAGACGTTGTGAGATAGGGGATTTGCGAGGGAAGGAAGTCGCAAATGCTAATAAAGATAATAATAACAAAGGAGTGGAAAAGGGACAATGAGTAAGAGTTTTGAGGATTTGTTATCGAAGGTTTCCGAGTGCGAAATGAAGAAGGTTGCGGTAGCGGTGGCTCAGGACAGCGCGGTGCTGGAGGCTGTGGCCGCAGCGAAGGAGCGGGGCATCGCAGAGGCGATCCTTGTGGGCGACGCGGACAAGATCAAAGAGGTAGCGGAGGATGATAAGGTTGACATCAGCGGCTTTGAGATCATTGATGAGAAAGATGACTATGAAGCAGCCTTAAAAGCAGTCAGTCTGGTGCATGAGGGCAAAGCCGATATGTACATGAAAGGTCTCATCGACACGAAGTCCTTTTTAAAGAGTGTGCTGGACAAAGAAGTTGGCCTGAGAACAGGGAAGGCTCTTTCCCATGTGTGCGTGTTCGAGGTGGAGGGAATCGACCATCTCCTGTTCCTGACGGACGTTGCTTTTATGACATATCCCACGCTGGAAGAAAAGGTACATATCATCGAGAATACGGTGGATGTGTGTCATGCCTGCGGTATCCCGAATCCGAAGGTGGCGCCTCTTGCGGCGGTCGAGGTGGTGAATCCCAAGATGCCTGTCACGGTGGAGGCGGAAGAGCTGACAAAGATGTGCGAGGAAGGGAAAATCTCAGGCTGCGTTGTGGACGGTCCTCTTTCTCTGGATCTGGCCATTGACCCCGAGGCGGCGAAGCATAAGGGCGCGGAAGGCAGAAAGATCGTGGGCGACGCGGACGTGCTGCTTTTCCCTGATATTCACGCGGGCAATCTGGTTTATAAATGTCTGGTACATACGGCAAAGGTGAAGAACGGCAACATTCTGACCGGCACGAAGGCTCCGGTTATCCTGACATCCCGCTCCGATGATTTTGAGACGAAAGTAAATTCCCTCGCTCTCGGCGCGGTTATGGCAGGCGCGATGGCGAAAATGAACTGATCGAGCAAGCTCGATCGCGAGGACTGCTTCGCAGCCTCGGCAGATGGGGTGGGCTGAACGACACGAGAAGCATTATTTTGACATATTATGGAGGGCAAAGCAAAATGGCAGTGAAAAGTTTAATTATCAATCCCGGTTCTACATCCACAAAGATCGGTGTGTTTGAGGATGAAACTCTCCTGTTTGAGGAGACTTTGAGACACTCTACGGAAGAGATTGCACAGTATGAGAAAATTGTGGATCAGAAGGATTTCCGCAGAAAGATCATCGAGGATCTGTTGAAAGAGAAAGATTTTGATATCAAGTCTTTGAACATGGTAGTGGGACGCGGCGGCATGTTAAAGCCGATTCCGGGCGGCACCTATGCGGTGACCGACGATCTGTTGGAGGACTTAAAGATCGGTGTGCAGGGTCCTCACGCTTCCAATCTGGGTGGCATTCTTGCGAGAGAGATTGGGGATTCCATCGGCGTTCCCTCTTATATCGTTGACCCGGTGGTGGTTGACGAGCTGGAGCCTGTTTCCAGATATTCCGGCGTGCCGGAGCTGCCAAGAACGAGCGTGTTCCATGCGCTGAACCAGAAGGCGGTGGCGAAGCGTTACGCGAAGGAGCAGGATAAGGCGTATGATTCCCTGAATCTGGTTGTGGTGCACATGGGCGGCGGCGTGTCCGTGGGCGCGCACAAGAAGGGGTGTGTGGTGGATGTGTTTAACGCCCTTGACGGCGACGGCGCGTTCTCTCCCGAGAGAGCGGGCGCGGTACCCAGCGGCGCACTCATAAAAATGTGCTTTTCCGGGAAATATACGGAGAAAGAGGTTTACAAGAAATTTGTGGGCGGCGGCGGTTTCAACGCTTACTGCGGCACCAACGACATGCGCGATGTAGAAAAGATGGTGCAGGACGGCGACAAGAAGGCCGAGGAAGTCAGAGAGGCTTTCATCACGCAGGTGGCAAAAGATATCGGTGCGATGGCATGTGTACTGCAGGGTAAGGTGGATCAGATCATCGTGACCGGCGGTATCGCGTATGACAAGGCAGTGGTTGCGGGCCTTAAGGAGAAAGCGGCGTGGATTGCTCCCATGACCGTATACCCCGGCGAGGATGAGCTGATGGCTCTGGTACAGGGCGGACTGCGTATTCTGCGCGGCGAGGAAGAACTGAAAATATATTGAGAAAAGGATTCTCATGGAATATGAGGCGGCGGAGGGGCAAAAAAGCAGGCTCCTCCGCCGTTTATTGGCTGAATACGAGGGGTTTTGCTTGAATTTGCCCCCTATATCTGGTAGAATATAATTTAATGTTTGGTATTGTGGGGATTTTTTGAGAGAAAGGCATGTGTCCGTTAAAGAGGCACATGAGAATGAGAAAACTATGAGCGTGGTACAAAAAATATTCGGAACGCACAGTGAACGGGAGATCAAACGCATTAACGGGCTGGTTGACAAAATCGAGGGTATGCGCCCAGCGATGATGGAGCAGACGGACGAGCAGATGCGTGATAAGACGAAGGAATTTAAGAAAAGACTGACCGGGGGTGAGACTTTGGACGATCTTTTGCCGGAGGCTTATGCGCTTGTCCGGGAGGCGGCCAGAAGAGTGCTTAATACGGAACATTACAGAGTGCAGTTGATTGGCGGCATTATCCTGCATCAGGGACGTATCGCGGAGATGAGAACCGGTGAAGGTAAGACGCAGACCTGTCTTTTGCCGGCTTATCTGAATGCGCTGGAGGGGAGGGGCGTACATGTGGTTACGGTCAACGACTATCTGGCGAAGCGTGACGCGGAGTGGATGGGACAGGTTCATGAATTTCTTGGCCTGAAAGTGGGATGTGTGTTAAACGACATGAAGCCCGAGGAACGCAGGGAGGCTTATAACTGTGACATTACCTATGTGACCAACAACGAGCTGGGTTTCGATTATCTGCGTGACAACATGGTTATCTACAAGGAACAGCTTGTGCTCAGGGATCTCCATTATGCCATCATCGACGAGGTGGACTCGGTGCTGATCGATGAGGCCAGAACCCCGCTGATCATATCCGGTCAGAGCGGCAAATCCACGAAACTTTACGAGGCGTGTGACATTCTGGCGAAACAGCTCACCAGAGGCGAGGACATGGAAGAGTTGTCGAAAATGGACGCGATCATGGGCGTGGAGCAGGAGGAGACCGGGGACTTTATCGTGAACGAGAAGGACAAGGTGGTGAATCTGACCGCGCAGGGCGTCTCCAAAGTGGAGCGGTTCTTCCAGATTGAGAATCTGGCCGATCCGGAAAATCTGGAAATCCAGCATAATATTATACTGGCGCTGCGGGCGCACAATCTGATGTTCCGTGATCAGGATTATGTGGTGAGCGAAGATCAGGTTATGATCGTGGATGAGTTTACCGGCCGTATCATGCCGGGGAGACGCTATTCCGACGGCCTGCATCAGGCGATTGAGGCGAAAGAGCATGTGAAGGTGAAGCGGGAGAGCAAGACGCTTGCCAACATTACCTTCCAGAACTTTTTTAATAAATTCGAGAAAAAGGCGGGTATGACTGGTACGGCTCTCACGGAGGAAAAAGAGTTCCGTGATATTTACGGCATGGACGTGGTGGCGATTCCCACGAACAAGCCTGTGGCCCGTATCGATCAACAGGACGCGGTCTATAAAACGAGAAAAGAAAAATTAAAGGCCATTCTTCTTGCGGTGCAGGAGGCTCATGCCAAGGGACAGCCGGTGCTGGTAGGTACGATCAACATCGATGCCTCGGAGGAACTTTCCGCCATCTTTAAGAGAAACGGTTTGGAGCATAAGGTGTTGAACGCCAAGTTCCACGAGCTGGAGGCGGAGATCGTGGCGGACGCCGGTATTCACGGCGCGGTTACCATTGCTACCAATATGGCGGGCCGTGGTACGGATATCAAGCTGGACGACGAGGCGAGAGCGGCGGGGGGGCTTATGATTATCGGTACTGAGCGGCATGAGTCCAGACGTATCGACAACCAGCTCAGAGGCCGAAGCGGCCGTCAGGGAGATCCCGGTGAATCCAAGTTCTTTATTTCGCTGGAAGACGACCTGATGCGCCTGTTTGGTTCCGACCGCATGATTACCATGTTTAACGCGCTGGGAATCCCGGAGGGGCAGGAGATCGAACACAGCGCTCTCACCAAAGCGATTGAGACAGCCCAGAAGAAGATAGAGAATAATAACTTCGGTATCAGAAAGAGCCTGCTCGAGTACGATCAGGTGATGAACGAGCAGAGAGAGATCATCTACGAGGAGAGGCGACGCGTTCTGGACGGCGAGAGCATGAGAGACGCGATCTACAAGATGATCACGGATATCGTGGAAAATTGCGTGGATATCTGTATCGGTGACGATTCCGATTTCGAGGAGTGGGATTACAATGAGTTAAATACCCTGCTGATTCCCACGGTGCCCATAAAACCTGTGGATGCGTCGCGGGTGCTAAAGCCTAAGAAAAACAGCCTGAAACAGCAGTTGAAAGAGGAAGCGGTCAAACTCTACGAGAGCAAGGAAGCGGAGTTTCCGGAGCCGGAGGCGATCCGTGAGATCGAGCGTGTGATCCTGCTCAAGGTGATAGACAGAAAGTGGATGGATCACATTGACGATATGGATCAGCTCCGTCAGGGCGCCGGCTTACAGGCTTACGGACAGAAAGATCCGCTGGTGGAGTACAAGCTGAACGGTTATGAGATGTTCGACGAGATGACGCAGAACATCAAGGAGGAGACCGTGCGTCTGCTCTTCCGTGTACGCATTGAGCAGAAGGTGGAGAGAGAGCAGGTGGCCAAGGTGACCGGCACCAACAAGGACGATACCCTGCAGAAAGGTCCCGTGAAGCGCGCGGAGGCGAAAGTTTATCCAAACGATCCGTGCCCTTGCGGAAGCGGCAGGAAGTATAAGCAGTGCTGCGGCCGGAAGTGACGGACAGGGCAGAAGCGGCGGCCAAAGAGCAGGTTTTACTTTGGCGAATAGAAATACACTCAGCAATCATACACTAGTCGTAAGGAAAGAAGGTGTATATCGTGAGTAATAGAGAAAGAGTATTGCAGCTGATAGCAGACATACCGGATATTAAATTGCACTTCGTAGTAGAAATGCTGGAATCCTTGAAGGCGTATGCGGGAGAAGAAATTGAGCCGGATGAATGGGATTTGCAAATGATTGCACAGGCAGAGAGAGAGAATGACGGTGAGACGGTTACGCTTGAGGATTTGGCACATGAATTAGGTGTGGTACTATGAGCGATCCGTATGTTATCAGATTTGAAAAGGCTGCTGAAAAGTTTCTGAGGAAACAGACACCTAAGACACAGCAGAACTTGATGAAGACGATTTATAGGCTGCCGGACGGTACAGATATAAAACGGCTAAAAGGATATGACTTTTATAGAATACGGGTGGGTAATATAAGAATTATTTATTCTATAAAGGAAGAAATCAGAGTGATAAATATCGAAAATATTGACAACCGTGGAGACGTTTACAAGAGATATTAAGAAAGAAGGTGAAGTTAAGTGGTAGAATTAGATAATATGAAATCGGAGCTTCTTGCGTACGAAAGCCCCTTAGCGGAAGTGAGGGATTCACTTTAACTTAGCAGATAAGGTAAAGCGGATCGAAGAGCTTGACATGGAGATGCAGGCGCCGGACTTCTGGGATGACCCGGAGAAATCCAACCAGAAGATGCGGGAGTCCAAGGGACTTAAAAGTGTCGTGGAGACGATGGACGGCCTCTCCAGTCAGTATAATGACATTTTGGAACTGATCGAGCTTGGCTATGAGGATAACGACCCGGCGATCATTCCCGATATCGAGGAGGAGCTTGTCTCCTTTAAGGAAAGCTTTGAGAATATCAGGATCAGCACCCTCCTTTCAGGCGAGTACGACAAGAACAACGCGATTTTAAAATTAAATGCCGGGGCAGGCGGCACGGAGAGCTGTGACTGGTGCAGCATGCTCTACCGCATGTATACCCGCTGGGCGGAGCGAAAAGGCTATTCTCTGGAAATGATCGACTATCTGGACGGCGACGAGGCGGGCATCAAGTCTGTGACGTTCCAGATCAACGGGGAGAATGCCTACGGCTATCTGAAATCGGAAAAAGGCGTGCACAGGCTTGTGCGCATTTCGCCTTTTAACGCGCAGGGCAAGCGGCAGACTTCCTTCGTGTCCCTTGACGTGATGCCGGATATCAAGGAGGATGTAGATGTGGAAGTGAAGGACGAGGATATCCGCATCGACACTTACCGAAGCAGCGGCGCGGGCGGCCAGCACATCAATAAGACTTCTTCGGCCATCCGTATCACCCATTTCCCGACAGGGATCGTGGTGACCTGTCAGAACGAGCGCAGCCAGTTCCAGAACAAGGACAAGGCGATGCAGATGCTAAAGGCAAAGCTCTATATGCTGAAGCAGGAAGAAAATGCGGAGAAGCTGTCGGACATCCGTGGCGACGTAAAGGAAATTGGCTGGGGAAACCAGATCCGGTCCTATGTCATGCAGCCATACACGATGGTGAAGGATCACCGGACGAATGAGGAGTCCGGCAATGTGGACGCGGTGATGGACGGGGCGATTGATCCGTTTATCAATGCGTATTTGAAGTGGATTAACAATTAGTTTACAGGGAGACCAATCAAGGTCTCCTTGTTTTATTTATGGGTCGGATAGACCCGGTTGAGCGCATTGGAGTTTCTCAGCAGAGAAACGGAAATGTGCTCAACGTTAGTAACCGCCAAATAATAATGCGGTCAGATATAAAATTACCCCAGCCCTTTGCGAGTTGGAGTAATTCACTATAATTCACATGCGATTTTTGATAGATTGGAGTTTTTCACTCCAGGGTGCAAGCTCTGCGAGCTGATCATCGGTCATCTCTTTCGTTGGACGATGATCCAACAGAATTTTCAGATATCCGTAAACATTCAGGTCATGCGCCTTTGCCATCTCAACCATTGTATAGACTACAGCGCTGGCATTGGCTCCTTCTACAGAATCACTGAACAGCCAGTTCTTCCGGCCGACCGCAAACGGACGGATCGCGTTCTCGCTGAGATTGTTTGTGAAGCTGCAGCGGCCATCCTCCAGATAAGTCTGTGCTGTTTCCCGCCGGTTAAGGACATAATTCACCGCTTTATCCATGCGGGTATTCCGGACTGGCTTTTGCTGCTCAAGCCACGACCAGAAAGCCTCCAGAACAGGTTTTTCCTTCTCGAGACGCAGCTGCTTACGCTTTTCATAATCACCGGGATATTTTTTGTGAATGGAATCCTCTATGGCAAACAGGCGGTTACAGTACTGGACTCCCTGTACTGCCGGCTGGCTGTAATCATACTGTTTCCCTTTGGGAACGGCGTCGATAAAGTACCGACGTATGTGCGCCCAGCAGGAACAGCGTTTGATATCCGGCAGGCCATTATAGCCCTGGTAACCATCTGTTTCCAGATATCCGTGGAAGCCGTTCAGGAATTCCCTTGCATGATTCCCGCTTCTGGTAGGGGAATACCCATACAGAATGATCGGAGGAAGACCATCCTCACCGCTCCGGAACAGCCACATGAATGACTGTGTCTGCGCCCGGCGGTCTTCTTCCTTAAGTACCTGGATCCTGGTTTCATCTGCCATTGCAAAGCTGCGCTTCAGCAGTTCCCGGTGGAAGCAATCATACATTGGCTGAAAGTAATTCCTGGAGCAGTAGACGATCCAGTTGGCAAGTGTCGTCCTGCTGATCTGGGCGCCATACTGTTTCCAGTCTTTCTCCTGACGGTACAGGGGAAGTCCATTGGCGTACTTCTGATACATCGTCCATGCAACGGTGGATGCGGTCGCCGGTCCTTTTCCTACCAGAGCCTGTGGAACTTGGGACTTTACAATCACAGGTTTTTCCGTGTCTCCCAATCCATCCTTACAAGACGGACATCCATAACTCTGGCTGTAGTATTCGATCACTTTGCATATGGCCGGGATGAATTCCAGCTCACGGCGGACATACTCTTCGCCGATCAGAACCATCTGCGTACCGCAGACCGGGCAGGCCTGATCTTCTTCTGGAAGAGGGATGACTGCTTTTTCAACTTTCAGCCCTTTGAAAAGATCCTCATGGGTTGCCTTTTTCTTGCGGGTATGTTCCCGGATCACAGTTTCTTCCTCCAGCAAGGATGGATCCTGTTCCGCCTCTGCTTCATTAAAAAGATTCTGCTGGCCGGGAATGTCATCGGGTCTCCTTTCGCTGGAAGAACCGAAAAGCTTTTTGGTCAGGTAATCCACCTGCTCCTGAAGGACCTTTTCATGGCTGGACTTTTCATCAATGATAAGACGGAGAGATTTGATCAGTTCAGTCTGTTCGGATACCATTGTTTTCAGTTGTGATACCGCATCTTTCAGTTCTCTCAGCTGAAGGTCTTTTGCACTGGAAGCCATCGTTCTCTCCTTAGATTTGATACCTCTATTATACCAGAAATACAGCCATTCCTAAAGGAAAACAAGTGCTGAAAAACGCTGAATTTATAAGGAAATCTGCCATTTTTCTGTGCAGGATTTTTACCGGGATCCAGATGCTTTTTTACTCTGCTTTAAGTGCTTTGGGCTGGTCAATATCAATCCCTGACATCAGCCAGTCAAACTCCCGCCAGGAAAGATTCCGGACTTCCGACTGCTTCCTTGGCCATTGATAGCCGCCAGGGACAGTAAGCCGCTTATAGATAAGAACGAAGCCATCCGGTTCACGGAACAGCGCTTTGATCCTGTCCCGTCTTCTTCCACAAAACAGGAAGAGCGCACTGGATGCCGGATCCATCTTAAGCTGGTCTTCGATCATGGCACAGAGCCCATCGATCGATTTGCGCATATCTGTATAGCCGCAGACAATGTAAATCTTTTCGAGGCCGGAGATATCACCTAACATGAGGTCTCCCGGATCAGGCGGAGTATCCTGGTGAGCAGAGCAGGATTAGCATCATTGCTGATTAGGATTATCACATCATTCATGGACACTTCAATCGTATGTGAATTGTCAGGGTTCGTTTGGTGCATCTGCGATGCTGTATGCTGTTCCGGAAGGTGATCCGAAACAATGTCAATGGGAACCACGTCCTGCTTTAAACGCGGGATCTCACAATGACCATAATTCGGTGCTGGAATCTGATCCGCTGCTGTTTTCCTGCAGCGGCTGACCCAGTTATAAAAAGCGCTCACAGCGATACCGTTTTCACGGCACCAGTCAGCATCTGTCATGCCGCTTTGGCGGCATTCATTGATAAGCCTGATCTGTTCCGCCATCGGAACACGGACTTTGCGTGTAGCTGCCATAACCTATCCTCCGTAATTGTAGTGAAATAGTTTAACTATATTTCATTTACAATTATAGAGGGATTCAGGAGATTAGAAAATCCGCAGGAATATTTGGCGCTTACGTTAAAACTATCCTTATCACCATATCAGGGGATTTACGATGCAATCATTCCTGCTGATCATCTTTTGCGGAAGATGAAAGAGAATATCGATTTCAGCTTTATAAATCCAATGTTGCGTAAACAGTATTGTGAAAATTTCGGACT
>CAMTMP010000014.1 GCA_947073545.1 uncultured bacterium | reverse complement strand
TTCCCGGCATTTTTTGTGCAAAAAATGAAAGCGGAAACGAAGCCATAGGAATAGTTTTCGGACAGTCTGGGGGGGTAGAATGAGCGGCAAAGAGACAGTTATTGGCCTGTTGGCCCATGTGGATGCCGGGAAAACGACATTGGCGGAGCGTATGCTCTATGCGGCAGGGGAGATCAGGAACCTTGGGCGCGTGGATCACAGGGATACCTTTCTGGACACGGACAGACAGGAGCGGGAGAGAGGTATCACTATTTTTTCCAAACAGGCGCGCTTTACCTGGAAAGAGAGAGGAGTGACACTTTTAGATACGCCCGGCCATGTGGACTTTTCGGCGGAGATGGAGCGGACGCTGCAAGTGCTGGACTGTGCGGTGCTCATTATAAACGGCGCGGACGGGGTGCAGAGCCACACGCTGACTTTATGGAGACTGCTGGAACGCTATCAGGTGCCGGTATTTCTCTTTATCAATAAGATGGATCAGCCGGATACGGACGAGGACAGGCTGCTTGCGGGCGTGCAGAAGGATTTGGCCGGACGTTGTGTGTCCTTTGCATGTCCGTCCGGAGAGCGGACGGCAGCGTTTTATGAGAATATTGCTGTCTGCGACGAGACACTTCTGGAGCGGTATCTGGAGCGGCTGGAGCAGGGTGCGGGAGAGACGGAGGGGGAGCAGACCGGTTCTGCCAGACAGCGGACACAGACCAAACAGAGCGGAGCGGAGCCTCCGATCAGTGACGGGGAAATTGCCGCTCTGATCGGAAGCCGCAATCTTTTTCCGTGCTTTTTCGGTTCCGCTCTGTACGGGGACGGTGTGGAGGCGCTGCTTGACGCGCTCGCGGCATATGCGCCTGCGCCGGTGTATGGGGAAGCGTTCGGGGCGCGGGTCTTTAAGATTACGAGAGATGTGCAGGGCAATCGTCTGACGCATATCAAGGTGACAGGGGGCAGTCTTCAAGTGAAGCAGACGATCATGTCGGCGGACAAACCGGAGACAGCCGGGGCAGTGTCAGGCTGCGGGGAAAAAATTGACCAGATCCGTCAATATTCCGGAGAAAAATACGTGACGGTTCAGGAGGCGCAGGCCGGGAGCGTCTGCACGCTTCTGGGGCCGGAGCACACATTTTGCGGGCAGGGGCTTGGCGTGGAAAAGGAGACGGTTCTGTCCGTATTGGAACCGGTTATGACTTATCGGGTCAATTTGCCTGACGGATGTGATGTCCACGATATGTACACAAAGTTATGTAAGCTTGAAGAGGAGGAGCCGCAGCTTCATCTTGTCAGGCAGGAACAGAGCGGGGAACTTCACGTCCGGCTGATGGGTGAGGTGCAGATCGAGATTTTGAGGAAACTGATTTCAGAGCGGTTCGGCGTAGAGGTGGTTTTTGACGAGGGGAGCGTTCTCTACAAGGAAACCATTGCGGATGTGGCGGAGGGAGTGGGACACTTTGAACCGCTCAGGCATTATGCGGAGGTGCATCTGGTTCTGGAACCGGGAGAGCGGGGGAGTGGTCTTACTTTTCGGAGCTTGTGCAGCGAGGACAAGCTGGACCGGAACTGGCAGCGGTTGATTTTGACGCATTTGGAGGAAAAAACACACCTCGGTGTTCTCACGGGATCGCCGATTACGGATATACAGATTACGCTGGCGGCGGGAAAATCCCATGTGAAGCACACGGAGGGCGGTGATTTCAGGCAGGCCACCTACCGCGCCCTCAGACAAGGGCTGTGCCGGGCAGGGAGCGTGCTTTTGGAGCCTGTCTATGCCTTCCGCATGGAACTGCCCGCTTCGCTGGTGGGGCGCGCCATGACGGACGTGCAGGCTATGAGCGGACATTTTGACGCACCGGAGACCGTGGGGGAGGAAGTGGTGCTCACGGGTACGGTGCCTGTCTCCGAATTTGGCGGTTACCAGACGAAGATGCTCGCCTATTCCGGGGGAAAAGGACGGCTGTTTACGCGGCTGCAGGGATATGAACCGTGCCATAACGCGGAGCAGGTCATAGAGCGGATCGGCTATGAAGCGGAGCACGATACGGACAATCCGTGCGGTTCCGTGTTCTGCGCCCACGGTGCGGGATTCGTGGTGGAGTGGGACCGGGTGGAGGCGTATATGCATTTAGAGCCTGCGCTGAAAGCGGGGTGGCGGTTGTCGGACGGCAGTGTTTACGGTATGGATGATGAAAACGATCAAGATGGTCAACACGATCGATCCGGACGAGGCGGCGGCATCGGGGAAAACGGCGCGGGAAATTTTGCCGAGCGATACGCAAAACGTGCTTCTGGTGCCGGGTCAACGGTTGACTTTATTGGTCAGGATGAGGTGGAGGAGATCTTCGCCCGGACTTTTGGAACGAAGGAGCCGAAAAAACAAGGGTGGGCCAGAACGATCCGGGCGAGGACGCCCGCGCCTGCCGAGGTGGAGTACCGCGGCGGTCAGGCGAAACAGGAGGAGTATCTGCTGGTGGACGGCTACAATATCATCTTTGCGTGGGAGGAGCTTTCCGGGCTTGCCGGATCGGATTTAAATGCCGCCAGATGCAGGCTGATGGATATTCTATGTAACTACCAGGCGTTTCGGAAAATGCACCTGATTCTGGTGTTTGACGCGTACCGTGTGAAGGGAAATCCCGGCAGCGTGGAGCCGTACCACAACATCGACGTGGTCTACACGAAGGAGGCCGAGACGGCGGATCAGTATATTGAGAAGGTGACCCACGAGATGAGCCGGAAAAACCATCGTGTGCGTGTGGCCACCTCCGACGGGCTTGAGCAGATTATCATTATGGGGGCCGGCGCCATCCGGGTTTCCGCCAAGGAACTCTATGAGGAGATACAGGCGGCGGAGAAGGAGATGCGGGAGAATTTTGATATATCGGTGGAGTAGAATGAAAAGTTCAAAAAGCGCAATATATAAAGAATGATTGTGCATAAGCAGACTCAAGATGCTGCGCATCTTTCGTTTGCGTTGCTCGTCAGAGCACCAATCATCCGCTCATGCAGGCAGGGCGTCTGGTTCGCGCGGCCTCTGACTCTGCTTATGCGTGCAGCTTAAGATTTTTATAAGAAATCCCACGACTTTTTTATAAGGACTTCTTTTTATGATGGGTTCAGGTTCAGGAACGGTTCATTGGTCGCTTGTTCAGGAAAATGCTTGAAAAAAGCGGCTTCGGATCTGTTCCGCGGATGAAGGAGGTAAGATTTTTAAGATGGATGCATGTGTGCTTGTGGTGGACGACGACAGGGAGATTGTGCGGGCGATTGCCCTTCTTCTGGAAAAGGAAGGGTACCTTGTGCTTAAGGCTTACGACGGCATGGAGGCGCTGCGGATTTTGGCGGAGACAGAGGTGCAGCTTATCATCATGGATGTGATGATGCCAAAGCTGGACGGGCTTTCCGCCATGATGAAGATCAGGGAGCGCAAGAACCTTCCGATTATCGTTCTAAGTGCGAAAACGGAGGAGACAGACAAGATTCTGGGTCTTTCCATGGGGGCGGACGACTATGTGGCGAAGCCCTTCCACCCGCAGGAGCTGGCAGCCCGGGTGAAAAGCCAGCTTCGCAGGTATACGCTGCTGGGCGGAATTCATGCACAGAACGAGGAGGACGAGATCACAAACGGCAGACTCTGTTACCACCTTAAGGAGCGCACGCTCTATGCGGACGGGGAGCCGGTCAGACTGACCGCCACGGAGACGAAGATCATGGAGCTTCTGATGAAGAACCGTGGGCGGATCTTTCCGGCGGAGGAGATTTATGAGAGAGTCTGGGAGGAACCATCCTTTTCGCCGGAGAATACGGTGATGGTGCATATCCGGCACATCCGGGAGAAAATCGAACTCAATCCGAAGGAGCCAGAATATATAAAGGTGGTGTGGGGCATTGGTTACAAAATGGAAAAAAAGTAAGTCGGTATTCGGTTTTACAGCGTTTGCGGCAGGACTGACCATGATGGTCATAAATCTGGTTCCCGCAGTGGGCATGACGGCGGCCTACGGTATAGATGTCTTCGAGGGACAGCCGGATTATCAGGACAGCGAGGAGTTCAGGTATCTGATCGGTGAGAGACTGTCCATGCTCATGGGCGTGGCGGCATGGGGAAAGAACGATTCGGGAATTGAAGCTGACGGCACGGATGCGAAATCCCGGTCCGGTCAGGAGTGGAATAACAGGCCGCTGCAAGAGGCGGTGGCAGTACAGGAAGAGTCTGTCGTGGAAGAGTCCGTGGATTATGCGGCGGCGGCCGCCGCAGACTTTTGGGACAATGTGGAAGAACCGGAGGCTTTTGGCGGCGACTGGGATGCATATCAGCAATATCTGGAGGAACAGCAGGCGCACTATGATGAGATGATGAATGAATACGGATATGTCGACTCAGGCGGGTACGACGATTACTATGGCAGCTACTTTTACGGTTATGATTTTGGCGATCAGGAAAGTCTGGACCGGTATATGGCGGATATGGCCAAAGACAAGAATCTCCGCTATGCCGTGATCTGTCAGAATAAGCTGCTCTACTCAAATATGGAAGGCTTCGCGGAAAAAGCGGGGCAGGAATGGAATGGAGAGGATTTCTCACAGACGCTCGATGCGGAAGTGTATAATTTTACCCTATGGTACAACAAAGAAAACGACGGCAAGGTGCAGATCGCGAAGGACGGCTGGGAGGAGAATGTGTATGGCGACGGCATCTACAGCACTAACAGCCGCTGGCGGGTGCCGGGCTACGCAAACTTTACGATCGGAGAGTCCTTCGGGGATGTGGTGGTCTTTCTGGCGGCGGCCAAAAATCCGCAGCTCTACATGGTGAGGGAGGACGGCCGCAGCAGGGTGATGCAGTATGGCGGCAGACTTTCCTACATCAGACAGAATATGGTCTATCTGCAAAACGCTGTCTGGCGGGCTGTGCTTTTCATGACGGCCGCAGCTATTCTTCTGGCGATTGCCTTTTTTATGAGGAAAAGCAGACGGCAGGCGGTGGAGCGGATCGCGGATTTCCTGAGAATAATCTGTCTGGAGGTCAAGGTTTTGCTGCTGCCTTTTCTGACGATTCTCTTAGCGGGAAAGAGTGCGGGACCGTTCCTGCGTCTTGCCAGGTGGTGTATGTACGGGTTCTCCTACTATAACTGGAGCGGCGACTATATTTACGAGATCGCCAGACTTACGGAGGCTGGTGTATATCTGGCTGTCTGGTTCTGGCTCATATATCTGGTTGTTCTGGATTTTCGGATAAATCGGGGAAGGCAGAAAAGGCCGCTCTTTGATCTCCTAAAGGTGAAGGATTTCAAGTATCCGATCCAGAAAAGACTGGTGCGGAGGCAGCAGCGGACGCTGATTGCAGAGCTTAGTCTGAGCATACTGTTTGCGGCGGTCCTCTGTGCGGTGTGGCTGTTTATGGAAGACTACACGACTTATCTCACAGGCGGTTACAATTACAGCTATGTATACGATGCATATGAAGGCGCGGCGCAGGAGCTTGGCTATCCGTCCGGACTGGCAGGATTTTATATGGCTTATCTGATGATGCCCGGTTGCATTTTCGCCGCCTTATGTACCTTTACCATGATTACATTTATCGGTTTGCGTAAAAATTATCGTCTGGCCGTGGATATCGGTGCGCTCGCCGACCAGATCCTTGCGGTGCGGGAGGGCAGTCTGACGGAAGAGCTGGTTTTATCCGAAGACACAGACCTGCGGGAGGCGGCGGACAACTTAAACCAGATACAAAAAGGTATGGAGACGGCGCTTGCAGAGCAGGTGAAGAGCGAGCGGATGAAGGTGGATCTGGTGACCAATGTGTCCCACGACATCAAGACGCCCCTCACCTCTATTATCAGCTATGCGGAGTTGCTGCGGCAGGAGAAAGAACTGCCTCAGCATGTGAAGGAGTATATCCAGATTCTTGGGGAAAAGGCGGAGCGGCTGCGCGGCATCGTGCAGGATGTGTTTGAGATCAGCAAAGCCACTTCGGGGCAGCTTCCGATGCAGATGGAAGTGCTGGATATGGGTAAGCTCCTTCGGCAGACGCTGGCGGATATGAATGACCAGATTAGTCAAAGCACGCTTGTCATGCGGACGGCGATACCGGAAACGCCTGTGGCGGTGACGGCGGATGGACAAAGACTTTACCGGGTGTTCCAGAATCTTTTGCAGAATGCGCTGCGCTACTCGCTGGAGGGATCGCGGGTATATCTTTCCCTTGCCGGGGAGGCCGGACAGGCGGTTGTGCGCATCAAGAATACCTCCGGTATGGAGCTTACGGCTTCGAAGGACTTTACGGAGCGTTTCGTGCGGGGCGATGAGAGCCGCACCGACGGCGGCAGCGGTCTTGGCCTCTCCATTGCGAAGAGCTTTACGGAGGCCTGCGGCGGAAACCTGACGGTGGAGACGGACGCGGACCTGTTTACGGTGACGGTGGCTTTTCCGGTCAGCGGACAGGTGCAGGCGAAAGACAAGGTGGCGCCCGGAACGATAGAAGGGCAAGGGAAAGAGGCGATACAGGACAGTGAGAAGCCGGTGACACCGGAGGAGGTGGAGTCGGTATGAGGAAAAGAAGTCTGGCAGCCGTGCCGCCTGTCTATGGGGCGGCACGGAATAAGCAGAGCAGAGTGCGGAACAAGCGCAGAAGCGTGCGGCTGTGCGGCGTCTGTCTGGGCTTAGGTGTGGCGGTGACGGCCTGCGGGGCGGACGGACACGGATCCGGCGGACAGGCTGCTTCGGAAATACAAAGCGTGCAGGAGACGCAGGATGCAGGAAATGCGCAGGATGAGCAGGAGCTGCAGGGCACAGGAAACATACAGGATGAGCAGGAGGCAGCAGGCACACAGAAGGAAGAGGAGATCAGGGAACAGGTTCTGGCGGAAATGAGCGAAGAACAGAGAAACTGGATGGGTGGTCTTTCCAGAGAACAGCGGTTGGCAGATTTCAAGAGCCTGTGCGACGGTCTGCGGGGAAATTACCCCTATGTGAAACTGGCGAAACGACAGGCAGGGGCGGATCTGGATGTGCTGGAAAAGGATTATCGGACAAAAGTGGAACAGTGCGTGAACGACGATGTCTTTTACTATGTGTTAAAGGATTTTATCGGGGAATTTTCTTTCACGGGTCATCTGGATCTCTGGGGACGGCGGTATGAGAGTGCGCTTGCGTCCGCGCGGGAGTTTGTAAAGGAGCCGGGGCAGGAGATACGGTATAAGCCTTATGTGGACGCGCTGGACAATCCTGTTTCACATAGGACGTATGCTTCCATGACAAAGTATTATCAGGAAATGGAATGCAGGATGGAGGAGAAGCGGGCGAAAGAGAACGGCGGAGCGCGCGGAGAAGCGACAGAGGCAGCGTCAGCCGTGGAAACCGTTGAGGAGGCGGTGCCTGCCAACGTGGAGACGAAGATTCTGGAACCGGGAAAAACAGCCTATGTTTTCATCGACGCATTTGATTTTGAGCAGATGGAGACTGACCGTAAGATATTATTGCCTTTTTATGAGGAAGTTGGAGACTATGAAAATTTAATCATTGATATCACAAATAATTTAGGCGGCAGTATGCGGTATTTTGACGAGCTTGTGACTGCGCCACTGACAAAGAAGACATTGACAGTGCCGGGATATCAGCTTTTTAAGGACGGGGAGAACAACGAAACCTTCCTGCGGATAAAGGAGGGAGCGGCATCCGGGCTGTATCAGCCGATCAGTGAACTTCCCGCTATGCCGGAGCTGAACCTGGAGGACGCCGCAGACTGCGACTGGTTTTGGCGGGAAGACTATGTGGTGGAACCGGCGGGAGACGGATTTGACGGGAAGATATGGCTGCTGGTGAGCGAAAACAATTATTCTTCTTCTGAGTATGCGGCCATGTTTTCCAAAGAAAGCGGTTTTGCCACGCTGGTTGGCCGGACGACGAGCGGGGACGGGATCGGCACGGATCCGGCTTACCTGATTTTACCAAACAGTGGTCTGGTGGTGCAGTACAGTCCCATGTACGGGGTGACGGCGGACGGCGTCGGGAGTGAGATGTGCGGGACCGTGCCGGATATCGTGAGTCCGGAAGGGGAGAGCGCGCTGGAGACTTGCTTAAGGCAGATTGGACAAGAATCATAATAACGGCATTTCGTTCAAAAACACGGTTGACATGCGGCAATAAACCATGTGGTATGGGCATAATAAGGAATTGATGGAAAAGTGCGGAAGGCTTGGGGAATATTCCGAGTTTGTGAATGTGCTGAGATGTTTTGCAGACGGAAGAAAAGACAGAAAAGCAGCGCTTTCCGAGGCGGTGGATTATTGCATCGAAAACGGGATATTGGAGGATGTTTTGAGAAAAAAAGCGGTCGCATGTTTTTGGTATGATATTGGAAGAATTTGATGCGGAAAAGTATGAGAGAACTATCCGTGCAGAGGGAAGAGAAGAAAGCATTCGATATATAGTGGAACTGCTGCAGGAGGTCGGGCAGACAAAAGTGTTTGTCACGGATAAGATTGCGGAGAAATATGTCCTTTCGCATACGGAGGCGGAAGAGATAACAAACCAGTACTGGAAATAGAGGTGAATTAGCCGGTTACCCGTACATAAACGGCAGGAGCCCGTCACGGCTCCTGCTGCTTTTCTTTCCGTACAAACATCAGTCCGAACGTCCCCACACCGCAGTTGCTTGACACGGTGGCGGATGCTTTTTGCAGAATCACCTGATCAAAGTGGATGTATTTTTCCACGATCTCTACAATTTCATCAATCTGCTTCACGCTGCAGCCTGCGTAGGTGACGAAGAGAACGCGGGTATCGATCTGCCTGCTGTGCTTAAAGAGCTTTTTGATATACTGTCTGATGGCCCGGTGCATATTGCCGGATTCGATACACCACAGTTTTAAGCGGTTTTTGGACATGGCCAGAACCGGGTGGAGATTCAACACGGTACAGAGTGTGTGGACTGCGCCGCTCACTTTGCCGTTGCGGTGGAGCGTGATTGTGTCAGGCACAAGGAAATTGGAGAAAACCCGTTCCCGGTACTCGCCGAGCGCTTCACAGATCTCATCCACACTGCGCCCTTCTTCGGCCAGTTTGGCGGCATAGAGCGCCACGAGGCCGTGGCCGCTGCTGATGTGTGAGGAGTCTATGACTGTGACATTGTCGAAGGTTTTGGCGGCCTGCGTGGCATTCGGATAGGCGCCGCTTAAATCCGTCGTGGCGGTGATATGGATCACATGTTCCGCTTCCGCCAGCGTTTCCGCAAAGAAGTATTCGTACTCTGACGGGTCTGCCGTGGATGAGTGGGAGCGGTTTCCTTCCTGCTCCAGATAAGCAAGCAGGCTGTCAGAGGAAATCTCAAAGAGGTCGCAGAAGCGGCCCTCATTCGTGTGCACATAGCAATACATCAGGCGGATGTGGAAATGCGAAAGAAGATCCTTAGGGAGGTCGCAGATGCAGTCCGCCGTGATCGCAATCTTTCGCTTGCGGGCGCTGGTTATCTGGTTTAAGCCTTCCATATTTTCCGTCCCGTCGTCATCCTGCGCCATGTACTCGATCAGCGCGGGCGGCAGATATTTGAGCAGTCCCGCCTCCAGAAGAGGCGTGCTGATGGGTTTGGCCAGATAGCCGTCAAAGCCCATGCTCCGGTAAACCTGTTCCGCGTCGGACATGACGTTGGCGGTCAGGGCGATCACGGGGGTTTTCTGGCAGAACCCCTTTGTCTGGCTGCGGATGGCGCGCAGGGTGGCTGCGCCGTCCATATCCGGCATCATATGATCCATGAGGATGACATGATAAGTGTTTTTGGCTGTCTTTTTTAAGGCTTCTTTGCCGCTTTCCGCGGTGTCCACCTTTACCTTGGTATCCCGCAGCAGTTTTACCACCACCATCAGGTTCATGGAATTGTCATCCACCACCAGAATGCGGGCATCCGGCGCAATAAAGCTCTGGCGGTATGCAGAGCGCCGGCTAAACTGTTTCTGCGCGGCGAAATTGATGACGCCGATGGGGCGCACGTTGACGATGCGCTGCTTCAGCTCTATGGTGAAGACGGAGCCTTTGTGGTAGACGCTGTCCACGGTAATTTTTCCGCCCATCATATCGATAAGCTGCTTGGAAATGTTGAGCCCGAGTCCGGTTCCCTCGATGTTGCGGTTGTCCGACTCATCCACCCGCTTGAAGGAGCGGAAGAGATCATCCAGACTTTCCTTTCGAATGCCCATGCCGGTATCTTCCACGGAAATGCGCAGGAGAATCTGGTCTGCGGCAATACGTTCTCCTTTGGCAGACAAGGTGATCGAGCCGGAGGTTGTGTATTTGACTGCGTTGGTCAACATATTGGTGACCACCTGTTTAATCCGCACTTCGTCGCCGTAGAGCATGGATGGGATATCCGGGTCGATGTCCACCTTAAATTCCAAATTTTTCTGGTGCGCGCGAATCCAGATCAGATTGACCAGATCGCTGAACATGGAGCTGATCGCATACTGGGTCGGCACGATATCCATCTTGCCGGATTCCAGTTTCGAGAGATCGAGAATATCATTGATGGTGGTAAGCAGCATTTTGCTGGCATTTTGGATGTTGATGGCATTCTCCGCGATCTCATCGGAAATATCCTCTCTGAGAATCATTTCGTTTAAACCGATAATCGTGTTGATGGGCGTGCGGATCTCATGGCTCATATTGGCGAAAAAGGTATCTTTGGAGCGGGCGATCTGCTCCACTTCCTGTTTTTGCGCTTCCGCAAGCTTCTTTTCCTGTTCGTAGGTTCTGTTCTGTATTTTTATGAGGATGCCGATGAACAGGCTGACACAGACGAGTGCGACAAAGGAGTCCGAAAAGCTGTAGAACCGGGTGGATTTGGGCACAAGATCCGGGCGGAAGTAGCAAAGCAGGTAAGTTCCCAGAAATGAGAGAAGGGAGAGTGTCATGGCGATTGCAAAATCCCGTCCCTCAAACAAAAGGAAAATAAAAACCAGACCCAGCACAAACCAGACGGGCATACCGCTCTCGGTGCCGCCGCTGTTGACAAAGAGCAGGGGGAAGAATCCAACGTTGGTGCTGATGACGAGAAGCCATGCGGCTTTTTTGCTGTCTCCCTGCGTGAGCGTGATCTGGATGGAGAGGCCGGAGAGCACGCATATGGGCACCAGAGAAAACAAAACTTTTGGGTCGGCGCCGGGGAGAACGAGGACGATGCCGATCACGGAGGAGGCGAATACCAGAAGCATAATGATCCGGTTTATTCTCTCCTTAAAATCAAGATGTCCGGGAAAAAGAGCTTTCGTAAACCGCTGTATTCTCTTTCTCATAGGTTATTCTCCCATCCTTTCCAGAACCTCGGATGCACCGAGAAAATCGAAATCCTGTGTCAGTCTGCGCAGTTGGTCGGCAAGTCCGGTCAAGGAGACGCCGTCATGTGAAAAGGCCGCAAGCCGGTCGAGCAGCTCCGAAAGGCCGTCGCTCTCAAAGGAGGACAGCTTTTCCTCAATCTGTGCGAGAAGATTCTGCAGAGAATCCGAATCGTCCGCGTCTGTGGGGGCGGTTTCTTCTGGCCCGTCCGCAGATGCGGATGCATCCGGCTTTGGGCCGTCCGTTTCCGAAACGAAGCCCTTATCCGCGTCCGGATAAACATAGGTGTTCCCGGTAAGCGCGTCCAGAAGGCGGTCATGGTTTTCCATCATCGCTTCATGGTGTTCCAGAATATAGCCGATCCGGTTTTCCTTACCGGCCATCTCCAGTTTCCTTGCCATCTCCGACAATTTGCCTGCGCCGATGCCTTTGGCGTTACTTTTCAGGGCATGGACAAAGATCACATAATTTTTCCAGTCCTGTTCCTTGAAATAACGGGACAAATGGCTTCGGCGTTTTTCGCCCTCCGCGTGGAAGATGGCGATAATTTCGCGAAATCCCTCCTCGTCCCCGCAGTAGGCGAGGGCCTGTTCGATGTTTACGCCCGCCCGGGCAAGCCGGAATTGTCCGTCCGCATTCGCCGGTTCCGCCGCAGCCTGCGCTGTCAAAACCGACTGGACGGCCCCGCCTTCCTCCACGGGAATCTGCATATGGGAAGGGAGGTAGCGGCGCAGGATACGCTCCAGCACGCTCAGCTCGATCGGCTTGGCAATAAAGTCGTTGAAGCCCTCCGATATAAACATTTCACGTGCGCCGCCGATGGCGTTGGCCGTAAAGGCGATGACGGGGAGGGACTGGTAATAGAGACCGGGCTTGCGGCGAATTTTATGAAGCGTCTCCACGCCGTCTTGCTCCGGCATCATATGATCCAGAAAAACACAGTCGAAATCGGGCGCATTCAGCTTTTCCAGAGCCTCCTGACCGCTTCCTGCCAAAGTGACTTTGAGCTGATAAGGCAGAAGAAGCCTTGTCATAACTTTCAGATTCATGGCGTTATCGTCCACGACCAGTACACGGGCCTGCGGCGCAATAAATTTATTATGTAAACCTCCCTGCTGATCCTCGCCGCAGAGAATTTTCTGGCCGTTAAAGACGGCGGCGATGGACAGTACCGTGAAGGGTTTGTAGATGCGCAGCATATTTTGCGGGACTTGCAGCTCTTGATCGTAGTCCAGAAGAAGCACTACGGTCTTCTCGGCACAGAGTTCGTCGAAGAAACTTTGATCCTCGGCATATTCCTCCCGTCCGATAAAAAGATGGGTGTAGGCCTCGCGCTCCATCCGCCGTTTCAGCTCGGCGAGATTCCGGCAGATGCGGAAGGGGAAACCGAACCGGACGGCCATGTGCTGCATACAGGCTTCATAACCTTCCCGTATCACGGTATAATCGTATTTATCCAGATTGATATAGCAGGCTGCGAAGAGGTTGCTTTTATCCCGGATGGACACGATGGGCGTCTCGTCCAGAACTTTCTGGGGGATCGTGAACTGAAAACGGCTGCCAGTACCCGGTATGCTTTCCGACGTCATAAAGCCGCCCATGCGGGAAACAAGCGCCTGTGTAATGGCAAGCCCGAGGCCTACGCCTCCGGCCTCGCGGTTTCTCTTGGAATTGACCTGGCTGAAGCTTGTGAAAATGTTTTCCATATCGGTGCGCGCAATGCCGATGCCGGAATCCCGGACGCTGACAAGCAGATTGATGCCGTATTCCTCTTTGCGGCTTGTGATGCGCAGAACCACGCCGCCTTCTTTTGTAAATTTGATGGCGTTGCCAAGCAGATTCATGACAATACGGCGGAATTTCTGTTCGTCGCCCAGAAGATTGCACGGCAGGTCCGCGTCGCAGTCTACGATCAGTTCCAGATGCTTTCCGTTATCCATGGTCATGGCCATATTGATGATATCGGTGATGGTGGAGGTGATATTATAGCTTTCCTCGGCAAGCGCAAGATTCCCTGCCTCCAGTTCCGAAAAGTCCAGAATATTGCTGACCGTTGAAAGCAGGTTTCTTCCGGCGGTCTGGATATCCGCTACATCCCGGCGCACGTCCGGCGGCAGATCCTCCTGCAAAATAGCCTCGCTCATGCCGCAGACCGCATTGATGGGCGTGCGGATTTCATGGGAGACATTGACAAGAAAGTCATCCCTGCTGTGCTTTGCGGCTTCCAGTTCCATGATATTCTCGATCAGAAGTTCGTTTGCGTCCTGTCTGTTTTTCTGGATGATCCATATGACTCCGGTAACCATATAGACGGAGAGAAACTGGATGAACAGTCTGAGAATATTCTGAATGGAGTCCGCGGCAACGGTGTGGGCGATCAGGCCGTGATATAAGAAAAGGAAAAAGGGGACGATAAGTCCGGGATAGAGAATCCGCCGGATATTGAAAATGCTGAGCAGGACGATAACACCCGTCATGGTGACAAGCATGGAGGAGAAGCTGTCCGTAAACAGGGCAAAAAGAATAAACTCAGCCCAGCATACGATACAAATGAAATTCGCTCGACGGGGATGGTCCCAATATTCCCGAACATAGATAAACCAGCCGGAAACCGTCGGGAGAAAAAGGAGCTCCCTGATGTAGACGCTCCAGCCGGAGAGCACGCCGGTGACAAATGCGGCCGCCGTGTAGAGGCTCAAAACAACGAGCACGATGCGCTCCAGCCTTCTCTCGGCCCGTTTTGTCGCTAACTGTGTATTGTCCAAGACAGTCAACACTCCTTTTCCGTGATATGGAGAATTTCTTTTAACTGTGGCAGCATGTCCGTAAATACATCCAGAATCACAGGATCAAACTGCGTGCCGCGGCCTTCCGACATGATCTGCATGATCCGCTCGATGGGCCGGACAGGCGGCTTGTAGCACCGCTCCTCGTAGAGCGCGTCGAATACGTCCGCGACAGCCATAATCCGCGCCGAGAGCGGAATATTTATCCCGGTGAGACCGGCGGGATAACCGGTGCCGTCCCATCGTTCATGGTGGTAAAGGGCGATATCTTCAACCAGCCGTACATAGTGCGCATCCTCGATATCGCCGATGATGGTTTGGATAATTTTGCGGCTGTGGGTCGTATGCAGCTTCATGGTCTCAAATTCTTCTGGGGTCAGTCTGCCGGGTTTTTGTAAAATGGCGTCCGGAATTTTGATTTTCCCCACGTCATGCAGGGGCGCGGCCTTACAGAGATCTTCGATATAAGAGGGGGTAAGTTCTTCTGTGAAAAGTCCTCTCGAAAGCAGCTCGTTAGCGATCATTCTGACGTAGGCCTGCGTATTTTTAACGTGTTTTCCGGTGCTGCCGTCCCGGCTCTCGATCAGGTTGGCCATGCCGATTATGACGGAATCCTGAATCCGTCCGAGGCGCATAGAACTCTCCGTGATTTTCTGAGCCTGAACGTTCACCATAGTTTCCAGATTGTGACGGTACTGGTCAAGCTCAATCGTCTTGCTGACGCGGCTTAAGAGGATGTCCGGCACAAAGGGCTTCGTCACGAAGTCCATGGCGCCCATCTGAAAACACTTGATTTCCGTTTCCGCGAGGGAGTCCGCCGTCAGAAAGATCACGGGGATAGACTCGGTATGTATGCTGGAGCGCAGATTTTCCATCACCTCGAAGCCGTCCATTTCCGGCATGTTGATATCCAGAAGGATCAGGTCGGGACGGTGGGTCTTCAGATATTTGAGAGCCGCTCTTCCGGAATTGCATGCGGCTATGCGGTACTGCGGGCCGAGAAGCCGCTGGGCAAGCGACAGATTGGTTTTGTCGTCGTCTATTACTAGAATCACATTTTTCATATCGAATACTCCCTTTTGCATTATGATAAAAAACTGACGACCGGATTTTTTCTATTACAATATATTGTAAAACAATCCCGGTATAAAATCAAGGAAGGGAAAACGCGAAAAAACGGGAAGATATTAGCAGGGTGGAAGGGTTTGCCTAATGTCGGGGATTTGTGTTATGATTAGGGTGAAACATAAAGTGCGTATCAGTTGTTCACAGATAGAGGAAACATGGAAACAGATCGAAAAATGCAGGAAGATAAGACGACGGGAAAGAGAGCGCGGCAGACAGGGGAGCAGGACGGTATTCCCCCGAAAATCAGAGAGGTCTACGAGAAGGCTTTTTTATCATTTTCGCCGGAGGAGAACCGCAGATTTACCAGAAGTACGGAAAAGCAGCTCGGACAGTTGGAGAGGCGTATTCTGCGCAAGAGAAAGCAGGAAAACCATCAAGTGCTGGCGGATATGAAGGAACTGCACAGAAAAGTGGCACAGATCGGCTACACGGTGGTGCTTAAAGATACCAGATGGATGAAAAAATACCGCCGTGTCGTGCGGCTTCTGACCAGACTGGACATGAATTTCCTGAAAAGAATGGCGCCCGGAGCGGTTCCCGACGACATCGTATCGATGGAGAAGACGGCGCAGCTTCTCCGGACGAAATCCCTTTATGAAATTTACAAATCCGAATACATGCAGTATCTGGTGGGGCAGCGGATCGAGGAGCTGATGGAGGCGGAGCCGGAAAAGCAGTACCCGGAGGCCAGAGCCATGAAGCGGCGCTTTATTCTACACATCGGTCCGACCAACAGCGGAAAGACTTACGAGGCGCTGCAGCGGTTAAAACAGGCTTATCACGGTATTTATCTGGGACCTCTCCGTCTGCTTGCGCTGGAAGTTTACGACCGCATGATGACGGACGGCATTCCCTGCGATATGATTACCGGGGAGGAGACCATACGGACACAGGGCAGCTTCGTGCAGGCCTCCACGGTGGAGATTTTGAATATCAGGGAAACCTATGATATTGCCGTCATTGATGAGGCGCAGATGATGTCGGATGAGAACCGCGGCAGTTATTGGACGAGGGCGATCCTCGGTATCCGTGCGGAGGAAGTTCACGTATGCTGCTCCGGCACGGCGGAGAAGCTTTTGACCGATATGCTCAGACGGTGCGGCGACGAAGTGGAGATTGTCCGCCACGAGCGGAACACGAAACTGACGTTTATTCCGGAACGTTTTGATATATCGAAGGACGTGGAGCCGGGCGACGCGCTGATTGCTTTTTCCAAGAAAAATGTGCTGGCCATCGCGGCGTCGCTGGAAGGCAGGGGTATCATGGCCAGTGTGATTTACGGGAATCTGCCACCCCAGACGAGACAGGAACAGGTGCGTCTGTTTACCGAGGGTGTCAATCAGGTGGTGGTGGCCACGGACGCCATCGGCATGGGAATCAATCTGCCGATCCGCCGTGTGGTCTTTATGAACACGACTAAGTTTGACGGCGTCGGGAAGCGGCGGCTTCTGGCGGAGGAGATCAGGCAGATTGCGGGCCGGGCCGGGCGGTATGGTTTTTACGACACAGGCTATGTGCAGTCGGCGATGGAACCGGAGTATGTGGGGAAGAAGCTGGCGGAGCCGTTTTACCCTCTGAGAAGAGCCAGAGTCGGTTTTCCGGAACTGCTTCTCGATATTGATATAGAGCTGGATGAAATCATAGAGGCATGGGAAAAGACGGGAAATCCCCCCATGTACGATAAGATTTCCATGAAGGAGAGCGTGGATAAATACAGATATCTGCGTGATTACCGAAAGAAAATTACATTTATGGAAGACAGAAAGCTGGTGCTCTCCCTGATCACCTGTCCCTTTGACGTGAAGGACAGAGAAGTGCTCAGACTGTGGCTGCGCTACTGTGAAAATCCGGAGAGACAGCAGAATTGTCCCATGCTGCCGAAAGATTTTTCTCTGGAGGGACTGGAGTCCTACTATAAACAGCTTGACCTCTATACGCAGTTTGCCGCCAGAATGGACTGGATGGTGGACAAGGAGGAAGTGGCCGCCAATAGGGAGTGGGCGCAGCATGAGATCGGAGAGCTTTTGAAAGACGACAAGGGACAGTTCGAGAGAAAATGCCGTATCTGCGGCAGACCTCTTGCATGGAATGCCGCATACCCGATCTGCGACCGATGCTATCGAAAAATGGAGCGGGATAACGGGTAGACCGCAGGACTTTGCACTTGCTGCAAAGCCCGTGAAAATATGTGAATTGTGAGATAGAATCTGCAGACTGAAGTGTTACGGAGAGGGAGCGGTTATGATCTATACATATTATACGGACGCAGGATGCCTCGACAACGAGATGCTGTTCCGGGAAAAATTGAAACTCCTTTCTCCTTTCCGGCAGCAGAAAATTGCGATTTTGCGTCATGACAAGGATAAGAACAGAAGCCTTGCGGCAGGACTGCTTTTAGACCACGCGCTGGAAGCTTACGGATTGCAGGAAAGAAGTGTGGAATATGAACTCGGTGAGTGGGGGAAACCGGTTTTGAAATATCATCCCGAAATCTGTTTTTCTCTTTCCCACTCCGGTGATTATGCCATCTGCACCATCGGAGATAAGCCTGTGGGCAATGATATCGAACGCATAAAGGAAGGACGGCTCAAGGTGGCGAACCGCTTTTTTGCGAAGGAGGAACTTTCCTGGCTCTACGAGGCGGAGAGGGAAGAGGCGCAGACTTGGCGGATGTTCCGCCTCTGGACAATGAAGGAGAGCTTTCTGAAGGCGGTCGGCAGGGGCATGTCGTTACCTTTGCAGGATTTTTCGATCCATATGGACGAAGAGTCGGGAAGGGCCAGAGTGCGGCACTGTGTGGACGCGAAATATTATCACTTGAGAGAGTACCGGGAGATCGGGGGATACTGTACGGCGGTCTGTGTGCAGGAAAGCGCGGATATCGCCTACAGCATGATACCGGTGGAACTGGTGTGAAAAGTACTTCTAAAGACGTCCCGCCATAGGACGGGACGCCAAGAAGCACTAGATTTGCTTCGCAAATCACTTTCACACAGGAGAATGCCCAAAATACGGGCATTCTCCGCACGGTGACTTGGAGGTTAATGTGAGAATGTCTCCGAATACGGCATTCTCCGCATGGGTGGCATTTTATGACTGAGAGAAGGGGGAGACGGGATGCACGGAAAAAAGAAGATACGGATCGCAGTGTCGGTTTTTGCAGTTCTTTTTACAGGATACGCCGTATTTGTCTATTTTTTGGTGAGCGCCTGCCTGGTGCCCTCTTTTATGGATAAGCTGAACGCCTTTGAGGATATCACAAGGAAATGCTACGGCGAGCAGGTACAGACGGCGGATATCAAGGAAAACAGGAAGAAACTTCTCTCCGGGACGGAGGAATGGCTGGAGACGGCGGCGCGCGTAAAAATACAGGCGCGGACGGCGGACGGTTATCTTCTTACAGCGGTGCAGTTTCCGGCAGAGACGGCGGTGCTTATGACGGGGACGGGAAGCGCAGAAAGTACGGGAAGCGCAGGCGATAAGTGGGTGCTTCTTCTGCACGGTTACACGGGATGGAAGGAAGAAATGTATCAATTTGCCTGCTGGTATCATCAGCAGGGCTATTCCGTGCTCGTGCCTGACCTGCGGTGCCAGGGGGAGAGCGAAGGCGATTTCATCGGTATGGGCTGGACAGACCATTATGACTGTGAACTCTGGATTTCGCATATACTGGAACAGTCGCCGGAGGCGCAGATCGTTCTCCACGGACAGTCCATGGGCGCGGCTACGGCGCTTCTAATGGCGGGTTCCCCGGAGGCATCCAATCACATTAAGGCGGTGGTTTCCGACAGTGCCTACACGTCGGGGTACGAAATGTTCGGCGACAAAATTACGGAGTGGTTCCATCTGCCGGCCGCGCCTTTCGTGAATCCGGCCTGCGTGATGTTAAAACTCAGAGGCGGGTATGATCTGAGAAACGCGTCTCCGCTCCGGGCAGTTAAGGAAAGCGGGGTTCCGACGCTCTTTATCCATGGGGACGAGGACCGGATGATAGACGTAAATATGTCATATGAGTTGTTTGAAGCGGCGGCCTGTGAGAAAGAGCTTTTTATTGTGAAAGGGGCGGGCCATGCGCAGGCGCAGGACAAGGAGCCCAATGCTTACTACGGGAGAATTAGTGCATTTTTGGAGCGGTATCTGCAAGGATGAGAAAGGCAGGCGTTTTATGGGTGTGAAAGAAAACCGGGGCAGGAAACGGGAATCACAGAGGACGGCAAAGGCGGCGCGGCTGTTGATGGCAGCGCTGCTTTTGGTCTTTTTTCCGGTGGGAGACGGATCAGGAACGGTGCAGGGATCGGGAAAGCGTACGGTACGGGTGAGTTTTTTCCCCATGGAAGGTTATCACGAAACGCTGCCGGACGGCAGTCTTTCCGGTATGGATGTGGAATATCTGGACAATCTTTGTGATTATGTAAACTGGAACGTGGAGTATGTGCCCTGTGAAAGCTGGGACGAGGCTTTGCAGATGTTAGCTGACAAAGAGGTGGATCTGGTGGGGAGCGCCCAGTATTCCGGCGAGCGGGCAGAAATTTATAGGTATGCGGATATTGCCAACGGTTATACCTTCGGTGCAATAGCGGTGAAGGGGGACAGCCCGCTTGCCTACGAGGATTTTGAGGCGATGAAAGATATCACCTACGGCGTCGTGGGCACTTATGTCAGGAAACAGGAATTTCTGGAGTATCTAAAGGGACATGGCATTGAAAATCCCCGGGTGCGGGAGTATGAGAGCACGGCAGTTCTGCAGGCCGCACTCTCCGTGAGGGAGATTGACGCGCTGGTGCATTCGCTCACGGAGATCAGGGAGGGGCAGCGTGTGATCGGCCGTTTTGCGCCGATGCCCTTTTACTATATTACATATCCCGGAAACGAGGACCTGCTGCGGGAGCTGAATCAGGGGATCGCGGACGTGAAGATGAACCGTCCGGAGCTTGAAAACGAGCTGATGGTGAAATACTATGACAGCCGTCTGGATCACAGGATTCTTCTGACGGGGGAGGAAATGGATTATATCCGAAAGAGCGAGGGGCTAAAGGTGGGCTACCTGGACGGTTACTATCCTTTCTCCTATGAGGACGAGGACGGCGTTTACCGAGGACTTACGCCGCAGATGTTAGAAGAGGTGTCCGTGAGCACGGGGCTTGCTTTTTCCTATGTCAGGATGAAAGATATGGATGAGGCAAAGCAGGCGCTTGCCGACGGCGTCATTGACATCATCGGTTATTGCGGGGAGCGTGCGGGAAATATAAAGCAGGCCGGAGGCGCTCTGACGAAAGCCTATGCGCAGGTGCCGCGTGTACTGATTACCAAGAACGGAGGATGGGCGGAGGAGTTCGGGACGCTTGCGGTGACAGGGGATAATCTTTCGGAGGAGGGAGGCGTCTCCTTTGTAGGAAAACAGACGAAACTTCTGCTCTTGGAAAGTCCGAAGGAATGTCTGCAGGCTGTGCGGTCCGGCAAGGCCGGGGCCGCGCTGTGCGACGGCTACCTGGCGGAGTATCTGCTTGGCTCTCAGCTCGGCTTCGGACAGCTTGAGATCCATACGGTCCTGAGCGATGTGTACGACATCCGCATGGCGGTCCGAAACGATGAGGAATCGCCGCTTCTGGGTATTTTGAATAAGGAGCTTCTGGAAGTCACCGATAAGACGGTCAATGACTACATGCTGCAGGATAATTTTTATTCCAGAATGAGTGTGGACGGTTTTATCAGGGATCATAGCATTGTGATTATTCTGGCGCTGCTCGCCGCGGCAGCCCTTGCCATCTTCGTGATGTACCGTATGTTGGAAAACAGCAGGCGTCTGCAGAAATTGATGTACAAGGACACGGACTTTAATATATGGAATATCAACTATTTGAAATACAGGGCGTCCTTAAAGCTGGGGACGGACACAGACAAAAAGTATGCGATTGTGTACACGGATATCTGCCAGTTTAAGAGTTATAACGCGCTCTACGGCTGGAATGCGGGGCAGAAGCTCTTAGAACGCACCATAGAGGTGATGGCAGAGGAAGTGGGAGAAAATGAGCTCTATGCCAGAAGCTACGGCAGTCATTTTGTACTTTTTGTGCAGTATACGGACATGTCTTCCCTGACGAAGCGCATGATGGCTATGGCGAACAGGATTTCCGATTACATCTATGAGAAAGAGGGGATACGCATGACGCAGGCCATGGGTGTCTGTGGCATTGAAAAGGGGCATACGGATATTCAGCTTGCCCTCTCCTATGCGATTCAGGCGGTCGACCCCCTGAAGGACAGTCACAGCAATGCTATAAGCATTTACGACGAAGAACTGCGCAAAAAACTGCGGGAACAGCATGATCGGGAGAAACTGCTGGATTCGGCGGATTTTCAGAAAGATTTTGTGGCATACTATCAGGCGAAGGTGGATATCCGTGACGAACACGTGGTGGGAGCGGAGGCGCTGGTGCGTTTCAAGGATCCTACGGCGGACGGCGCCATCCGTGCGCCGGGATTTTTTGTGCCATACTATGAACAGACGGGCCGGATTACGGAGATTGATTTCTTTGTGATGGAGAGCGTCTGCAAGATGCTGCGCAGGCGGCTTGATGAGGGACGGCCGGTGGTTCCCGTGTCCTGCAACTTTTCACGGACGCACTTTGTAAAGGACGGCTTCCCGGAGCGGTTTGAGTCCGTGATGGAAAAGTATCAGGTGCCAAAGGATCTGATTGAGGTGGAAATCACGGAGACACTTGTGGTGGAGGAGATGCAGCAGCAGAAAGTGAAGGAGAACGTGGCCATTTTGAAGGAGCGGGGCGTGCATCTGTCCATTGACGATTTTGGCTCGGGCTACTCTTCGCTTGGCGTGTTCGAACAGATCCCGGCATCTGTGATTAAGCTGGACAGATCTTTCCTGCTCAACAATGAGAACCGGACAAGGCAGGTACAGATTATGAGAAATATTGTAAATCTGGCGAGAGATCTGGAAGCGCAGGTTGTCTGCGAGGGTGTGGAGACGGAAGGTGATACCGAGCTGATGATGGAGATCGGCGCATATGTGGCGCAGGGTTACCGCTACTGTAAGCCCGTGCCGGAAGAAGTGTTTGAGGAAATGATTGTATGAGGAAAAAAACGATGACCGTTCTGTGTGTTCTGGCGGCGTTTTTGTGCTTTCTATATTGTTTTATCGTGTTTAGGATCAGGTCGGGAAACCATTTTTATCTGATTTGGGCGCTTGGCGGTCTCCTTTTTCTGGTTGTGGCGGCGGTGCTGCGCTATGACCTGTGGGCTCGTTTTCCTATGCCGCTTCGCCGGGGGATCATCGGAGTAATAGCTGTGGGAGTGGTCCTCTTTGTGGTGGCGGAGGGCTGTATCTTCGCCCATTACAGGGATAAGGGAAGGCCGGGTCTTGACTATATTATCGTGCTGGGTGCGCAGATGAAATCGGGCGGCCCAAGCGTGGTGCTCAAGTTTCGGCTGGATGCGGCTTACGACTATCTGATGGACAACGAAGATACGCTCTGCGTGGTGTCCGGCGGACAGGGATCGAACGAGCCGTGCAGCGAGGCGGAAGGGATGTATACCTATCTGGTGGGGCGCGGAATTGCGCCGGAGAGAATCCTGATGGAAGACAAGTCCACGGATACCTCCGAGAATATCGCTTTCAGCGCGGCGCTTATCGGCGGTACGGACAAGGAAGTGGGGATTGTCACCAACAACTTTCATGTGTTCCGGGGCGTGATGCTCGCCAGACATGCAGGGTTTGAGGACGCCTGCGGGATTTCTGCCAGATCGAATATCTATTTTCAGCCCAATAATCTGCTGCGGGAATTCTTTGGGATTATGAAGGATTTGGTGTGGGGAAACCTACTTTAAAAATGTCGGGCAGATTTCACAACTTGCTCCCTTGTGTCGGGCTTTCCGAGATATCCATGTCTCGAAATTGCTGGGTATTGGCCGGAATATTAAGAAAATCTCACTTTTCTCCGCAAGGACGGCTTCGTGAGCAAGTTGTGAAATCTGCGCCATCAGCTTAGAGAGGATTTCCCGGACGCAGATTGTGTGGTGTAAAGAACTTGACTTGCGGGTAACAGAACGGTTAGAATAAAACATGTACAGATGAATCGGTTATGTGATAAACTTGGAGACAGAATGTGGAGAGACAGAGGAGAAAAGGCAGGAGAATAGCGGGATTTGCGATTGCTTTGCTGTGCGCCCTTCTGGCGGGCTGCGGGGCGGAGGCTGCGCCCAGCTATACGAAGCAGGGCATGGAGGCTGTGGCGGAGCTTGATTATGAGAAAGCGCTTACTTTGTTTCAGACGGCGGAGGAAAACGAGGAGGAGAAACGTCTGCTCTATCGCGGTATGGGACTCGCCTATCTTGGGAAAACGGATTATGAGGCTGCCATAACGTATCTGGAGGCTGCTCTGCGGCTTGGAAGCGGCAGGGTGGAGAATCTGGACTTTGACATCAATTATTATCTCGCCACGGCATATTATAAGAATGGACGGATGCAGGATGCGGTGCGCGTCTATGACGCGATTCTGGGAATGCGGCCGGAGGAGACGAACGCTTACTATCTGAGAGGGTGCGTGAAGCTGGCGGAAGGCGATTTTGAGGCGGCGCAGACGGATTTTGATACGGCGATTGTACAGGAACCGAAAAACTATGACCGCATGATCCGCATTTATATGGTGCTGGAAGAGTACGGTTACAAAGAGGCCGGACAGATTTATCTGCAAAACGCCATGAAGGAAAACGAAAAGTCGATTTCCGACTATGACATGGGGCGCATCTGCTATTATATGGGGGACTACGAGAATGCCAGAAGTTTTCTGGAGCGGCTAAAGACCGCCACAGACTACGGTGCGGCACTCTATCTTGGCAGAACCTACGAGGCTCTTGGAGATTACAACTACGCGGCAAGTATTTATGCGGGTTATACGGAGTACGATCAGAAAAAGGCGGAGATCTACAACCAGCTTGGGCTTTGCCGTATGCAGCTTGGAGAATACCAGACCGCGCTCGACGCGTTCCAGACGGCGATGAAGATCGAGGGGAACGATATGATGCAGACCTTGAAATTTAATGAGATCGTTACATATGAGTATATGGGTGAATATAAGACGGCGGCGGCGCTTATGAACAGTTATCTGCGAAGCTATCCGGATGACGATACGGCGAAACGGGAATACGAGTTTTTACAGACAAGATAATCATTGATTAATTCAATAGAAGAATCAGGAAGGGAGAATGATATTATGAAGAATACGTATTTGCGTGTGAAAGGCATTATCAAAAAAGGAGATACCTATCTTCTCTTGAAGAGATGGATGGACGACCGCATTCCGGATCCTTTTGTCTGGGAGTTTATCGATGCGGAAGTGCCCCACGGCGAGGCGCCCGATGAGACGATGCTGAACGCGATCTCGGAGCTCATGTCCATAAGCGGTAAGATTGACAAGGTTGAGTATATATGGTCCCAGCTTCTCGGGGAGACGCACTGTGTCGGTATCGCTTACCTCTGTTCCATTCCGGAGGAGGAGGAAGCCAATATTGTCCTGTCGGAGGACTACGGCAGCTACGAGTGGGTGAAGCGGAAAGATTTCCCCAAATATATTGAAAACCAGTATGTACTGAAAGATTTGGAGGGTAAGAAACTTTGATTAACACACTGACAGAGAAGATTAAGAAACTGGAGGCGCCTATCGTGGTGGGACTCGATCCTACCATGAAATTTGTGCCTGAACATATCAAAAAGCAGGCTTTTGCCGAGTATGGGGAAACCATGAAAGGCGCAGCGGAAGCGGTCTGGCTTTTCAATAAGGGGATCGTGGATGCAATTTGTGATCTGGTGCCTGCAGCGAAGCCGCAGATCGCCATGTATGAACAGTTTGGCGTGGAGGGCATAAACGCTTTTCAAAAGACGGTGGCCTACTGTAAAGAGAAGGGGCTTATGGTGATCGGTGACATCAAGCGCGGCGATATCGGATCTACCTCCGATGCCTACGCGGTGGGACATCTGGGTCAGGTGCAGGTCGGAGAGACCATGTGCCGCGGTTTTGACGAGGACTTTGCCACGGTCAATCCGTATCTCGGTTCGGACGGCGTGAAGCCCTTTATCGAAGTCTGCAAGAAGGAGAAAAAGGGACTCTTTATTCTCGTAAAGACCTCCAATCCAAGCAGCGGCGAGTTTCAGGACCGTCTGGTGCTGCCGGAGGGAAGTACGGACGTCTCCAAGGCAAGACCGCTCTACGAGATCGTCGGCGAGAAGGTGGCTGAGTGGGCCGAGGATCACATGGGCGAAACCTACAGCTATGTCGGCGCGGTGGTGGGCGCGACTTACCCGGAGATGGGAAAGATTCTCCGCCGGATCATGCCGAAGTCCTATATTCTGGTGCCCGGTTACGGTGCGCAGGGCGCCAAGGGCAAGGATTTGAAACACTTTTTCGACGAGGACGGCCTTGGAGCCATCGTCAATTCTTCCAGAGGCATCATAGCGGCTTATCAGCAGGAGGCTTATGCGAAATACGGGCCGGAAAATTATGCCGACGCGTCGCGGGCGGCGGTGCTTGATATGAAGGAAGACATCAAAGCGGGTATATTCTAGATTTATCATATTGGTATATTTTGTAAGAAAAGACGGCATACTATCCTTAATCATCAAAGAAAGGATTGTATGCCGTTATGTTAGGAAAGCAGAGCATTCAGTTTGAGAAGAAACCATATATCATAAGCAGCGGCTCCATTGTTGGAAGCAAGGAAGCAGAAGGCCCCATGGGGGAGCTTTTTGATAAAGTCGGTTATGACGACAGCTTTGGCGCACAGAACTGGGAGGAGGCGGAAAGCCGCCTGCAGAAGGAGGCGCTGGAGATTGCAATTTCTAAGGCCGGGCTTACCAAGCAGGATATTCAGATGGTGCTTGCCGGTGATCTGCTGGGGCAGTCCATTGCCAGCAGTTTCGGGTTGGCAGGGTATCAGCTTCCCCATGTGGGGCTTTACGGCGCCTGCTCCACCTGTGGGCTGTCCTTAACCATGGGCGGCGCGATGGTTTCGGCGGGGTTTGCCGAGAAAGTGGCCTGTATCACGTCCAGCCACTTTGCCAGTGCGGAGAAAGAGTTCCGGTTTCCGCTTTCCTACGGCAACCAGAGACCTAAGTCAGCAACGTGGACGGTGACGGGCAGCGGCGCGTTTCTTGTCTCTTCACAGCCGGGGAAGCAGACGCGGGCGGTGATGGATGGCGTGACGATCGGCAAAATAGTGGATTATGGAATAAAAGATTCCATGAATATGGGCGCCTGTATGGCCCCGGCCGCCGCTGATACAATCGCACAGAATCTGGCGGATTTCGGGAGAGAGCCGAAGGATTACGATAAGATTATCACAGGGGATCTTGGCGAGGTGGGGCAGCAGCTTTTGTTTGATCTGCTTGCCAAGAAGCACATCGATATCACCAGACAGCATATGGACTGCGGCATCGAGATCTACGACAGCGAGAGGCAGCACACGGACGCGGGCGGCTCCGGCTGCGGGTGCAGCGCGGTGGTGCTGTCGGCATATATTTTAAAAAAGATCGAGGAGGGTATCTGGAAGAGAGTGCTTTTTGTGCCGACAGGAGCGCTCCTGTCTAAGACCAGCTTTAACGAGGGACAGTCTATTCCCGGTATCGCGCATGGGGTGGTGCTGGAGCAGTACCGGGGGTAAGACGGGACAGAGAAACGGAAAGACCGGGCGATGTCTGGTCTTTTTTTTGCTCGTTTTTTGCACAATTAGTTTTCGCTATTTTGAGAAAAAAGGTTGCTAAAAAAAGAAGTTTGATATAATATACAATATCAGTTAGGAAAAAGTATCATTTGCGTACATATTAGGTAAATTAATTTGAGTGGTGGGGAGGAAACGAATGCGTTTAAAAGATTGGGCATTTCTGGGAAATTATGAGTTCTTTACCAATAAGCTGCAGGTGTTAGCAACTAATGAATTGATTTATTTATATGGACGAGCAAATAGCCTGCTTTAATACAGGTTTATATGATAAAACATGGCAGCCAATATATTTTTATTGTATAAAAAATCCAATAGAATACCTGAACAATTACGTGCTAACGGTAAAGAATTTTGTCAAAATATAATTAATGGAGCAATTGCTTCAGTTAAGAAACGTATTGAAGCTAATTACAAGACAGTTGTTCCACAATTATATAATGATAAAATTCAGCTTTTGGCTCCGCTATATCTGCCAAATCCAGATAAACCGGATTTGGCGTTGGTTTTATCTTTGAATGAGGATAAAACAGTATATTATGGACATACATGCCTTACAACAGAAATGGCATATAATAATGCAAGGCTGATTGCCCGACCGGATAGTTATTGGCTTCAACCGTAAAATTCATGGTTTGATTCGGTAGCTCCAGTAATGCCGTCCGTATGCAAAAAATGCAATCCATATTGGCGGGAAACGGAAGATCGGAAAAACCGGGTGACAGCCGCCGCCTTCATGTGGTAGACTTATCTGGTATCCGAAAGGATGCGTGACATAAGTTGGTTTCGGAAAAGTATGGAATGAAAGTATCGCATCCGATATATGGGATGGGGAAGGAAGTGAGACAAGGGTGCGGGAGATGGAATTTAAGATGGAGCGGCCGGGGCTTCTCAAAGAGGGGGACAAGGTCACGGTGACTGAGGGCGTACTTCCGAGCAATTATTATTATACGATAGATCCGTCTCTTGCCATGTCCGGCAACTTCCCTTTCAGAGAGCGGATGCTGGAGCGGGAGGGCGTGGTGACGGAGATCATCGAAAATGCCAGAGGATTTTATGTGAAAGCCAGATTCGGGGAATGATGTGTGAGAAGAATTTTTTAAGCTGAGCAGCAAGGGATATATCACTAAGAACAAGGAAAGAGAGGGAAACATTATGTTAACTAAAGTATCTACTGACAAAGCGCCGGCGGCCATAGGGCCTTATTCGCAGGGAATCATCGCGGGGGATTTTCTCTTCGCATCGGGACAGATTCCGATCGATCCTGCCACGGGAGAAATCAAAGGCAAGGACGTGACCGAGCAGGCGGAACAAGCCATGAAGAACGTGGGCGCGATTCTTGCGGAGGCGGGAACAGACTATACAAAGGTAGTGAAGACCACCTGTTTTCTGGCGGAGATGGCGGATTTTGCAGCGTTCAACGCGGTGTATGAAAAGTATTTTACAGAGAAACCGGCGAGAAGCTGTGTGGCAGTGAAACAGCTTCCGAAGGATGTGCTCTGCGAGGTGGAGGTTCTGGCGTACATAAAATAGAAAAGACGAAAGGAGGTTTACATAAGTTATGAAAGACAACAATATCATATTGATTGGCATGCCGGGCGTCGGGAAGAGTACAGTGGGCGTTGTGCTTGCCAAGAAGCTCGGGTATTCTTTCGTGGACGCGGATCTGGTGATCCAGAGCTGGGAGGGGAAACTTTTGCACGAGATTATAGCTGAGCGGGGCGTGGAAGGCTTTTGGATGCTGGAGGAAGTGGTGGGCGAATCCATAGAGGCGCAGCGCACGGTGATTGCCACCGGAGGAAGCGCGGTTTATGGGGAGAACGCCATGGCCCATTATAAGCAGACCGGCACGGTGGTCTATCTCTCTCTGCCTTTAGAGGGAATACGCGAGCGGCTTGGAGACCTCACCGAGCGGGGCGTGACGCTAAAAGAGGGACAGGATTTGGACGGGCTGTACGCGGAGCGGCAGCCGCTCTATGAGAAGTACGCGGATATTACGGTGGACTGCGAGGGGCTGTCGATCCGGGAGATTGTAGAAAAAATAGCGAAAAAAACTGCATAATTTATCCGAAAGGGCAGAGAATACCAGAGAGAAGTATTCTCTGCCTTTCATTATGGGTGATATGGAAATTTGCGACAATCTGAAATATTGGAGGAAAAGATAATGGATTATATCAATGCGTTCTGGGTGGGCGGCCTGATCTGCGCGCTGGTGCAGATTCTACTGGAAAAGACGAAACTTTTGCCGGGCCGCGTCATGGTGCTTTTAGTCTGCGTGGGGGCGGTGATCAGCTTTGTCGGATGGTATGAGCCTTTTATGGAATACGCAGGGGCGGGAGCCAGCGTGCCGCTCCTTGGCTACGGCAATATTTTGATGAAGGGCGTGAAGGAGGCCGTGGATGAGAACGGCTTTATCGGCCTGTTTCAGGGCGGATTTAAGACCGGAGCGGTAGGGTGTGCGGCGGCATTGGTGTTTGGCTATATTGCCAGCCTTATTTTTAATCCGAAGCCCAAAAAGTAAATAAATAAAAAAATATTTTATAAAATAAGAAAAATTGTGAAGATACAAAGCGGGTGGTATCGTTATAATATACAAGTGCAGAGAAAAAGCAGAGCACCGGGGAAGGAGGCAGATACCATAAACAGGGAAGAACAATTGTCAGCGCTGATTGATTCTTACCAGCATCTTGTCTTTTCAATATGTTATAAAATGACATCGGATTATTTTGCCTCCGAGGATCTGGCACAGGAAACATTTTTGTCGGCTTACAGGCATCTGGGGGAGTTTGACGGAAGATACGAGAAGGCATGGGTGTGCCGGATCGCTACCAACAAGTGTCTGGATTATCTGCAGAGTGCAGGACGGCGAAATATCCCCACGGCGGATCTGGGATTTGAAGGCGCCAGAGCGCCGGATGGGGGAATGTCTTGCGGCAAAGGCGCGGGAAGCGCCGGGGGAAGTGAGACGGCAGTACAGCAGACGCCGGAGAGCATTTGTCTGGAGAAGGAGGTGCGGGAGACACTGCTTGCCAGATGTCTGTCCTTGAAGCCTCCCTATGATGAAATCGCCAAAGCATATTATTATGATGAAATGGATGCGGGTGAGATCGCAGGACAGAGGGGTGTTAAGAAAAAGACCATACAGACGCAGATTTACAGGGCGAGAAGTATGCTTCGCAGGATGTATGAAAAGGAGAAGGGCGCATGATACATAATATTACGGAAGAGAGAAAAAAACTGAATAGATGTGACGCTTCTCTCCCGGCTCCTTTGACTGAGGATGAACTGACGCGGCTGATTGAGACGATTGAGGAGCGGGAACTTTTGCGCGCACCGGGACATTTGAGAGAAAATATATTTGCGCAGATACAGGAAGGAAAACGAGGAGAAAGGCAGCGTGCGCTTTTTTCTTACCGCGCTAAGGTTCTGGTAGGCATGGCGGCAGCTCTGGCGGTGCTTTATCTCGTGCCTGTGGACGGCGTGGGAACTGGGCAGAGGCCGCAGGCCGGTGTCACGGAAACGCTGTATGAGGAGGATGCGGAAAGCGTGGATGAATGGGAACGGGATACGCTTGAGAGACAGCGGGATATCGAGAAGACATGGAGACGGTATCAGGCGGGGCAGGAGAGAGCGGACGCGAGAAAGCGATATCTTAGAAAGTTTACGGAACAGTTTAGAAATCATGCAGATTGGGAGGATTGATGATATGAAAAAACAGAAAAATAAATTTTGGTTGTTTGTGTTTTCCCTCTGGCCGGGGGCAGGGCACATGTATATGGGGCTGATGAAGATGGGGCTCAGTTTTATGAGCGGCTTTATGCTGGCGTTGATTGCGGTTTCATTTACGGGACTCGGTTTGTTTGTGGTGCCGGCTGTGGTAATTTACATATACAGCTTTTTCCATGCAAACAATATCGGCGGGATGGATGCAGCGCAGTTTGCGGCTCTGGAGGACGAATATCTTTTCGGAATCGGTGAGTGGGATACCAGCCGGTTCAGACTGGATAAGAAAAACCGGAACATTGCGGCGGTGGTGTGCATTTTGATCGGTGTTTCCATGCTGTGGAATGTGGGCTTTGGTATGCTCAGAGACTATATGGGCTGGGATAATCCGTTTATCAAGGCCGTATATTATACCATGCGGGATGAGGTGCCGCGTGCAGCCATCGCCATAGCGATTATCTGGTTTGGCGTGTCGCTGATACGGGGAAAGAAAATGGATTCTGTGGAAAAAGACAGAAAAGTTGAAGCGGATTCCGAAGGAAAGCCTGCGGCGCTGCCCGGGGAGGCTGCACAGGAGTGGAACACGGACGGACAAAGTGCGGATAGGAAGAGTATGGGAGAGCAGACACCGGATGTCGAGAACGTCTACGGACAAAGTGACGGTGAAAAAAACGAGCAGGG
The DNA here is from genome assembly GCA_947073545.1 of uncultured bacterium. Classification (GTDB taxonomy): domain Bacteria; phylum Bacillota; class Clostridia; order Lachnospirales; family Lachnospiraceae; genus UBA3282. The sequence continues at coordinate 56,851 of CAMTMP010000014.1, read as the reverse complement.
GGGGGTGTAGGCATATGGATCTTCAGGAAAAAGATAAGTACTGGGAGGAATCCGGGATTGTGCGAACCCGCAGGGTCGGCTCCGTAACCTTCGGGCTGACGCTTGTTCTGTTTGGCATTCTGTTCCTCATACATACAGTAATTCCGTCACTGGATTATGAGATCATCTTTCAGTGCTGGCCGATGGTTTTTGTCCTGCTGGGCGTTGAAATTCTGGTGGAAAACCGCAGGAGCAACGCGGATAAGTACAGATTTGTCTATGATTTTCCTGCGATTCTGATGTTGATTATATTGCTTCTGTTTGCTATGGTGATGGCGGCGGCAGAAGTTTCCATGCAGTATTACCAGAGAGGATGGTGGTAATAGAGTGAAAAGCACTTCTAATAACTCACGGCGGATTTATGTCTCCTCGTAGTCGATCTGACGTTTCGTTAAAAATTGTCTGACGGCTCTGTCCCAGAGCGCATCCGGCGTCTTGTCCATGAGAAAGGTGTGGAAGGCGGTTCCGGTGATGAGCGTGAGGGCGGAGCCGTCATATTTTATGCTGAGGACGAAAGCCTTCACCTGATCCGGCATGACGGTGATGTCTCCCTTTTCCAAGAGGGAAGCTGTGTATTCGGGAAGCAGATGCAGCACGAAATGAAAGGCTGCGGGCGTGCGTTTTCCTTTGATCAGATCAAAGCAGACAGGCCGTATTTTCTTCCACTGTATAAATTCGTAGGGCCGTATTTCCTTGTCTTCCCATTCCTCGGAGGTGTAGAATGACCTGTTTTCCCGGCCATCAATCGTAAAAGTGCTGTAGGTACTGATGGAAGCCTGTTCCAGCAAAAAGGAGTCGAAAGCGTCCCCTGCGAGAAACTGGCTCATAAATTGTTTGACGTTTTTTATCTGTAATGCGATCATTTGCTGCCTTTCCGTTTTCTATTTGGTTATCTTTGATTGTAAGGGAATTACCCGTGATTTGCAACGGCTATTTGAATGCAATTCGCGCCAATCTTATAGATTTGGTGCGGATGCTGGTATGTATTGCGTTTTTGATTTGCATAATTGGGTATTCTATGATAGTATAAGTAGTAATAAATACTATGTGAGAAGGTTGCGGAGGCTTTATGGGTTATAAAATTGTGGTGGACAGTTGTTGTGAGCTGCCCGAAAATTATAAAAATGACAGCAGATTTGAGATCGTTCCGCTGGGGCTGGAAGTGGGCGATTATATGATTCAGGACGACGAGAACTTTAATCAGAAGGAGTTTTTGCAGAAGGTGGCGGACTGCCCGCAGTGTCCCAAATCGTCCTGTCCTTCCCCGGAGAGATTCCGGGAGGCGTACCGTGATGGGGCGGAGGAAATCTATGCGGTGACGCTCTCCTCCCACTTGAGCGGCAGCTATAACAGCGCGGAGCTGGGCAGGAGTCTTTACGGTGAAAAGTACGGTGAAAAGAAGATTCATGTGTTTGATTCCGAGTCTGCAAGCTGTGGGGAGACCCAGCTTGTGGAAAAGATCATCGCCTGCAAGGAGGCGGGACTTGGCTTTGAGGAGACGGTAAAGGCGGTAGAGATTTTTAAACGAAAGATGCGCACGTATTTTGTGCTGGATAATCTGGAAACCCTAAGGAAAAACGGCCGTTTGAGCGGTGTGAAGGCGCTGGTGGCTTCGACCTTGAATATCAAACCGGTTATGGTGGGAAATCTTGGCGTCATCGAGCAGAAGGGGCAGGCCATCGGTGTGAATAAAGCGCTTGCCAAATTGGCGGATTTTATCGTGGGTGATGTGGAGAATCCGGAAGAGAGAACGCTGATGATTACCCATTGCAACTGTCCGGAGCGGGCGGAGTTTATGCGCGGTCTGATGGAGAAGCGGGCTTCCTACAAAAGCGTCCTGATTATGGACACCGCCGGGGTCAGCAGCATGTATGCCAACGACGGGGGCGTCATCGTTACACTATAATAAAGTGAAAAGAACTTCTAAAAACTCAGCAGCAAAGGCTGCCTCGTTAAGAAGTTCTAGGAGCTGCTCCGCAACTCCGTTTCACTTGGGAGAATGCCAAAAAAACGGGCATTCTCCGCGTTGCGTTTAGATTTTGTGATGAGTGTGGAACAGAAGAGGGCTGTGGGAGAACGGTTATGGCGTGTTTTTCTGCAGCGCTTTTTTTAGTTTGGGAAGCTCCAGCGGGGAGACGGAAAAGGTCTTCCCGTCTTTCATGGTCAGCTTAAGAAGCGAGAGTTTCTCCACAGAGGCCGTGTTGATGAGGCAGTGCTCGGATACCGTTAAAAAGTGAGCGAACATGGACAACTGCGCGTGGAGATTGGGCAGTGTGCTCAGGATGTCGAGGGCGCGCCCTTCGGTCAGTGTAATATGGAGATAATTGCCGTTTTTCACCGCATAGAGTATTTCATCCTCATGGACATAGAGGGTGTCTTTCTCCCCGCGAAGCTCTATGGTGGGAATCGTTTCCGCCTTCAGACTTTGGGCGTGATCCAGCATTTCATCCAGCTCGCTCACCTTGATCGGCTTGTTCAGGTAGAGGATCTGTTTCTGGAGCTGTCTGCGCAGTATATCGTGGTTGGAGGCCTCGGTGACGTCATCCGGCACTTTGGCGAGGGCCGCCTCAATGACGGAAGGGTAGTCGATGGTGGAGACGCAAAGGATGATCGGAGCCACAACGCCCGCGTCGATCAGTTTTCTGGCAAGCTGGAAACCGTTTACAGGGCCGTTTGTCATGTCGATGAAAAAGGCGTCGTAGAGCATGGGAGAACGCAGAACCGCCTCCACATTTCCGTAGGAGTCAATATAGAGCACGCCTGTGGTGTGAAGCCTTCTGTCAGAGGCACGTCCGAGCAGCCGCTCCGTCTGTTTCCTGTCAGCAATATTATCATCACAAACCGCAATATGCATATAGATCCCTCCAGATTTTATTGTTGTAAAGACATCCGGGATGAGAAAAGATCCCGGTTCGTTTCGCGTAAACTGCCGTAACTTACAGGATCATAAATTCGATCGGGGACGACAACAGCGCCACCACGATCAAAACCTGTACGAGCAGGATGGCAGGCATGCCGTACAGAAAATACCAGTGCCTTGTCTTGTGGCGGAACAGGTGCATACCGATGATGGAGCCGACACTGCCGCCGATGACGGCGAGCACGAAGAGAGTGGCTTCCGGAATGCGCCATGCGCGTTTTCTGGCTTTGAGCTTATCGATGCCCATAACGGTGAAACTTATAAAATTAATGACTGCTAAATATATAATAATAAGTGTAATTACGTTCATTTGAAATCAGACTTTCCCTTTTGTATTTTGGTGGGCAGGCTGCCATTTTTTCATCTTACGTCTGCGCCTGTATCACGCAGTGCAGGCTCGAAAAATCTACGATTTTCCTCGCTCGCGGGCATTCGCCCTATGCATCCGTAATATAAAAAAATTGTCAGCAGGCTGCCATTTTTTCATCTTACGTCTGCGCACTGCTCATTGCTTTCCGTACATCATACCACATTTGTGATGAAAAAAAAAGAACAAAACACCCCGCAGGATTCTCAGATAAGAACGCTGCGGGGTGTTTTTATGCGTGATCTGTTGTCACTTTAGAGCAGTTTTTCCCCCTGCTCCTGCATCTTCATGGCGCGAACTTTGCAGGATAAACCGAAGAGGTTGATGAAGCCTTCCGCGTCGTGATGATCGTAGAGATCACCGGTGGTGAAGGAGGCGATGCTCTCGTTGTAAAGTGTGTAGGGAGAGGTGGTGCCTGCCTTGATGATGTTGCCCTTGTAGAGCTTGAATTTCACTTCGCCGGTCACATACTGCTGTGTGGACTCGATGAATGCCTGCAGCGCCTCGCGAAGCGGGGTGAACCATTTGCCCTCGTATACCACCTGCGCAAACTTATTGCCAAGGTCTGCCTTGAGCGCGTAAGTGTCGCGGTCGAGAATCAGCTCCTCAAGCTGCTGGTGCGCTTCGTAAAGGATAGTGCCGCCGGGGGTCTCGTACACGCCGCGGGATTTCATGCCGACCACGCGGTTTTCCACGATGTCAATGATGCCGATGCCGTGCTTGCCGCCCAGCTCGTTTAAGGCAGCGATGATCTCGGCCACTTTCATTTTCTTGCCGTTTACGGAAGTGGGAATGCCCTTCTCAAAAGTCATGGTCACATACTCGCCTTCCTCGGGCGCTTTCTCGGGCGTGGTGCCGAGCACAAGCAGATGCTCGTAGTTAGGCTCGTTGGCAGGGTCTTCCAGCTCTAAGCCCTCATGGCTGATGTGCCAGAGGTTGCGGTCGCGGCTGTAGCTGGAATCTGCGGAGAAGGGAAGGTTGATGCCGTGCTGTTTGCAGTACTCGATCTCCTCCTCGCGGGAGTTTAAGTTCCATTTTTCATTTCTCCATGCGGCAATGATCTTTAAGTCGGGAGCGAGCGCCTTGATGCCCAGCTCGAAACGGATCTGGTCGTTGCCCTTGCCGGTTGCACCGTGGCAGATGGCGGTGGCGCCTTCCTTGCGGGCGATCTCAACCAGCTTCTTGGCGATCACGGGTCTTGCCATGGATGTGCCGAGGAGATATTTGTTCTCATAGACAGCGTGTGCCTGTACGCAGGGCATGATAAAATCGTCGCAGAACTCGTCGGTCAGATCCTCGATGTAGAGCTTGGATGCACCGCTCGAGAGAGCGCGCTCCTCAAGGCCGTCAAGCTCCTCCGCCTGTCCGCAGTTGCCGCACACGCAGATAACTTCATAGTCAAAATTTTCCTTTAACCAGGGGATGATAACGGTCGTATCAAGTCCGCCGGAATACGCAAGAACTACTTTTTCTTTCATTTTCGTTTCCTCCATATAAAAGTATGTAATATAGTTTGATAACGGATATCTGATCTACGCGCACCGTCCGCCGGAATTTGGCGGGGCGCGTCTGTCCTTAAAACAATATACAACAAGACGGGGGAGAATGCAAGTGTAAATTTATGCATAATCAACATGAATATTTCTGTTTTTTATGCATAATATAAAATAGTAATTGAATATTATGCATAAATAATGTATAGTTATACAAAAAGTTTTGCGTGTGAATGTGGCAGTTGCGTTATAAAGCTGACGGCGGTATGATAGGAAAGAAGACGATGCCGCATAGCGGAGAGAAATGCGGCAGGAAATCGAGGATGGATGAAACAGAAAAGTGGGTATAGATGGGCTGAAATAGGAAAGGATGAGAAAAATGGGTATACAGGATTTTCTTTCTAGTGACGACGAGAGGCTGGACCGCCGGTTTCTCTTTACGGCGGAAATTGACCGGATGACTTCCGTTTTGCGGCGGACGCTTCTGCTCGACAAAAGCCGCAGGGAAAACGATGCGGAGCATTCCTGGCATATCGCGGTGATGGCGATGCTCTTTTCCGAATACGCGACAGAGCCCGTGGATATCGGCAGGGTGGTGCAGATGTGCGTGGTACACGATCTGGTGGAGATCTATGCGGGAGATACCTTTGCATACGATATAGAGGGTAACGCCGACAAAGAAGCGCGGGAAAAGGAAGCCGCCGACAAACTTTTTGCTATGCTTCCGGGGGAACAGGGACAGATGATCCGCGGCATGTGGGAAGAGTTTGACGCCATGGAGACGGCGGATGCGAAGTACGCCGCCTGTATGGACAGACTCCAGCCGTTTTTTCACAATACGCTGACGGACGGGCACACCTGGGCGGAGAGCGGAACGAACCGCGCTGCGGTGGAAAAGCGGATGGCGGTCATCAAAGAGTTTATGCCGCGGGTGTATGATTGGGTTGCGGCTAACATCGACCATGCGATCGAGGCGGGGTGGCTGAAGCCGTAGGGCGCCGGTTATCTCATAGGGAGGCTGTGGGGCTGCGGGTCTTTTTGGAATAAGAAGTAAGAGAAACAGGCCTTGTTGCGCTGGGTGATTTGGCAAACATAGCCAGTCTTTTTGGAATAAGGGGTAAAAGAAACAGAAACAGGGCAAGAGGAAATGAGATGGAATATAAAATCATACGGTTGACGGATCGGCCGGAAATCAAAGACCGGGCGGCACAGTGGTTTCATGAAAAATGGGGCATTCCTCTCGCGGCATATCTGGAAAGTATGGAGGAGAGCCTTACAGGGGAAAATCCGGTTCCGCAGTGGTATGTGGCGGTGGAGGACGGCAGAATCATCGGCGGCATGGGCGTGATCGAGAACGATTTTCACGACAGAAAAGACCTTGCGCCGAACGTCTGCGCGGTTTATACGGAGGAGGACCGGCGCAGCATGGGCGTTGCCGGCGCGCTGTTAAATTATGTATGCGCCGATATGAAGGAGAAAGGAATCGACACCTTGTACCTTCTGACTGATCACGACTCGTTTTATGAGCGGTACGGCTGGGAGTTCTTCTGCATGGTGCAGGGGGACGGGGAGGCGGAGATGTCGAGGATGTATGTGCATAGGGTGTGAGGGGATGATAAATAGGTGAAGGAGCGGAAAGTTATGAAGACAGTTATCATACACGGGCAAAGCCACAAGGGATCTACCTATCATATCGCGCACGCGCTGGGCGAAAAAATCGGCGGGGCGTGCAGGGAGTTTTTCCTGCCGCGGGATTTCGATAGATTCTGTGTGGGCTGTAATCAGTGCTTTATGGAGGGTGAAAAAAACTGTCCTCATTACGAGGCGCTTGCGCCAATCACAAGCGCGATGGATGAGGCGGATGTGATTATTCTGGCAAGCCCTGTCTATGTATATCACGCGACAGGCGCTATGAAAGCGTTTTTAGACCATTACGGATATCGGTGGATGGTGCACCGCCCGGTAAAGTCCATGTTTCGCAAGCAGGGCGTCTGCATTTCTACCGCGGCAGGCGCGGGACTTGGTTCGACCAATAAAGATATGGCGGACAGTCTGTTTTTCTGGGGCGTCGGGAAAATATACCGGTACGGGAAAGGTGTTGCCGCGATTACGTGGAAGGGCGTCAGTGAAAAGAAAAGGGCTTCGATTGACCGGGCGACCACCACTCTGGCGAAAAAGATCAGGAAGCAGTATGGGCGGGTAAAGCCGGGAATAAGGACCAGAGTCTGGTTTTTTGCCATGCACTTGATGCAGAGGAAGGGCTTTAACGAGAGGGATGCAAAGTATTGGAAGGAAATGGGATGGACGGGGCATAAACGTCCGTGGAGATCATAGGGGGCTTGGAAAGTGGGCAGCAACACGATTCGCTATGCCGATGAAAAGGATTTTGAGACAATAAGCAAACACGATAAGCATATCAGCGAAACGGAATTGAAAAACGCGATTGCTTTAAAAAGGGTTTTGGTTATGTATCAGAACGATTGTTTCGCGGGCTGGCTGCGGTTCAACCTGTTTTGGGATGAGATTCCGTTTATGAATATGCTGTATCTGCTGGAGGAATACAGGGGACAGGGCTATGGCAGGCAGCTTGTCATGTTCTGGGAAAAAGAGATGAAGGAGAGCGGATACGGAATGGTTTTGACGTCCACACTGTCAAGCGAGCAGGCGCAGTTTTTTTATCGGAAGAACGGGTATGTGGATTGCGGATCTTTGCTGCTGCCGGGGGAGCCGCTGGAAATAATTTTGCGGAAGGGCCTGGGGTGATGGCGTGTATCTCAACGTGTATTTCGGAAATAAGAGCAGGGGACAGGAATGAACTTCATTTTTGGACAGAGTATATTTAATTAGGGAGGGCAATGCGATGGAGAGAAGAGACAAAGTAAATTATTATCTGGACCTGGCGAAAATGGTGGCGCAGCGTTCCACCTGCCTGCGCAGACATTACGGTGCGGTGATTGTCAAAAATGATGAAGTGATTGCGACGGGCTATGTGGGTGCGCCCAGAGGCAGGAAGAACTGTAATGACGTGGGGGAGTGCATCCGGCAGAAGATGGCGATTCCACGGGGGGAGCGGTATGAGCTGTGCCGCAGCGTCCATGCGGAAACCAATGCGATCATCAGCGCGTCGCGGGACAAGATGATCGGCAGCGCCATGTATCTGACGGGGGTGGAGGCGGACACCGGGGAGTATGTGAAAAATTCCTGCAGTTGTTCCATGTGCAAGAGGCAGATCATCAATGCGGGGATCGAGACGGTGTATGTGAGAGATAGCGAGGATGAGTACCGGGTGATTCCGGTGCAGCAATGGATTGACGAGGACGAGTCTCTGGAGGGGACGTTCGGGTATTAGGAGGATGAAATGGGGACACAGGAAGAAAAAGAAGAGTTGCCGGAACGCGATATGGCGAGAACGCCGGTTGACATAAAACCATCATCCAAGGGCAGAATGAGAAAAGAAATGGCAGTGTATGAGCTGCTTGAAAAACTGGATATACCTTATCTGCGCGTGGATCACGAGGCGGCCGCCACAGTGGATGACTGTCACGATGTGGACGAGGCGCTGGGCATCCATATCTGCAAAAATCTTTTTCTGTGCAACAGACAGAAGACCGACTTTTACCTTCTGATGATGCCGGGTTTAAAAAAGTTTAAGACGAAGGAGCTTTCCGCCCAGCTCGGCGTATCGCGGCTTTCCTTTGCGGAGGCGGCGTACATGGAAGAATTTCTGGACATCACGCCGGGTTCGGTGAGCGTGCTTGGACTGATGAACGACAAAGAACACAGGGTAAGGCTTCTGATCGACAGGGAGCTTTTGCAGGATACGTTTGTGGGCTGCCACCCCTGCGTGAACACGTCCAGCCTGAGACTTCGGATGAGGGATATTCTGGAGAAATTTCTGCCCCATGTCGGGCATGAATATACGGTGGTGGAGCTGGCGGGAGAGTAGTTTACATAATATAGGAAACGGAGAACACATATGATACGAAAAATGACGATAGAAGATTATGACGGCGTGAAGGCGCTCTGGCTGTCGATCAAAGGATTTGCCATCAGGAGTCTTGACGATTCCAGAGAGGGCGTGGCGCGCTTTCTTTCGAGAAACCCGGATACCAGCGTGGTGGCGGTGGAGAGCGGCAGGATTGTGGGCGCGATTCTCTGCGGGCATGACGGCAGGCGGGGGTGCCTGTATCATGTGTGTGTGGCGCAGGACTTTCGGATGCAGGGCATCGGGAAGGCGATGGTGGTATTTTGCATGGAGGCGCTAAAGGCAGAGCAGATCAATAAAGTGTCGCTCATTGCCTTTACGAAAAATGATATCGGCAATGCTTTCTGGAGGCAGATTGGCTGGACGAAGCGGGGGGACTTAAACTACTATGATTTCACGTTGAATGAGGCGAATATCACGGCGTTTAACGGGTAATAGGAGTGAGTAGCAAAGATAATAATAAGACACAAAAATAGCCGCCCACCCGACCAAAGGTTACGGCTATTTTGTGACTAAATAATCGGGCTAACCGTCTATCGGTAACTCCCGTTGGACATCTGTTAGCGCAGATGTCCTTCTTTATGCTCAATATACCACAATCTCCAAAGTGTCGCAAACATTATTAGTGGACGGAATTTCTTTAATTGTGATTTTAAGACAGATGAAAGAGAATAAACGGCTGTTGAAAATGTGCTCTGTCATTCGTGTTCCCTGCCGTAATTAAATTTATTTTCTTTTGCTGTAACAAAACAGGTGTGAATCCGTCTAACCAATGAAAGCACGGAAGTAGAGGTGATGGCAGGTGGAGAAAGCGGCGTTTGAAAAACTGTATCAAACATATTATATGAGGGTGTATTCCTATGTGATGTCGCTTGCGGGGAAGGCGCATATGGCGGAAGAGATTACGCAGGAGACGTTTTATAAGGCGTTTACCACAAATGCTTCTTTTCGCGGGGAATCGGATGCGGTGACATGGCTCTGTTCCATTGCCAGAAATCTTTTTGTCGATGAAATGCGGCGGCAGGCAAAGCGTGCCGCGCCCGTGCCCTCTGATGCGGACGCCGACAGCGGCATCGACGTCGCCCGGGAAGTGGAGAATAAGGATACTTCTTATCAGATTCATCAGGTGTTACATGAACTGGAAGAACCATATCGCAAGGTGTTTGAACTGCGGATTTTCGGAGAGATGTCTTTTCGGGAAATCAGCGGGATCTGCGGCAGGACAGAGAGCTGGGCGAGGGTTACATACCACCGTGCCAAATGTAAGCTTATGGAAAGGATGGGGGATTCATGGAAATGAATTGTAATGTGATAAAAGATTTACTTCCGCTCTATGCGGATCAAATCTGCAGCGAGGAGAGCAGAGGCCTTGTGGAGGAACATCTGACGGGCTGCAGGGATTGTTCCGCGCTCTTACGGCAGATGCAAAGCGAGGAGGTGGAGAACAGTCTGGAGGCAGAAACCGTGGACGTGCTTCACAGGCAGGCAAAATTTTTTAAGAGGAAATCCGCCGTGATCGGTGCGGCTATTGCCGGTGTTTTTATGATTCCGGTGCTGGTCTGCCTGATTGTGAATCTGGCCACCGGAGCGGCGCTTGACTGGTTCTTTATCGTGCTTGCCTCATTGCTTACGGCGGCGTCACTTAGCATAGTGCCGCTTATGATGCCGGAGCATAAACTGCTTTGGACACTGGCAACATTCACGGCGAGCCTGCTTTTGCTGTTTGGAGTGATCTGCATTTACACCCATGGAACATGGTTTTTCCTTGTGTCGGCGACGGTTCTGTTCGGACTTTCGGTCTGCTTTCTGCCGCTTGCGGTGTATGCGCAGCCGCTCCGGTCGCTGCTTGGCGGTTACAAGGGATTGACGGTAATGGCTGTCGATACTTTCCTATATATATTGATGATGTTCGTGATCGGTGTGTATGTGAAATCTGATGAATTTTGGCATCTTGCGCCGAAGATATCCTTTCCGTGCCTGCTGTTTGCATGGTTTGTATTCCTGCTGATACGTTATGTAAACTGCAATGGATTTTTGAAGGCGGGAGTCTGTACGATGCTGATTGGGGTTTATGGATTTTTGGCTAACTATCTGGTCAACAGGTGGATTGGGGCGGAGCATTCCCTTCCCGCATTCAAGCCCTTGGTCTGGAATGTGGATACGGTTGACGGAAATATCAGATGGCTTGTGCTGATCGGATGCTGTGCGGTGGGGATGGCTCTGACGGTTCGGGGGATATTTGGCAGGACGAAGGGAAACGGTTGAAAAACCCATTGAAAATGTCCATCCAAATGCGGTATATTAAAATGAAAAGCGGCATTCTCCGTTTTGATTTGAATTTCCGCAAAGGAGAGGTACAGGCAATGTACAAAATACTTGTAGTGGAGGACGATAAAGTCATTGCAGGGCAGATCGGGAAATATCTGGAAAAGTGGGGCTATGAGGTGGAGACTGTCAAAGATTTTGCGGATGTGATGGGGCAGTTTGTATCCTGCGAACCTCAGCTTGTGCTGCTGGATATCGGTCTGCCCTTTTACAACGGTTACTACTGGTGTAGCGAGATCCGCAAAGTCTCTCAGGTGCCGATCATTTTTATCTCGTCGGCTTCAGACAACATGAATGTGGTGATGGCGGTCAATATGGGCGGCGACGACTTTGTGGTAAAGCCTTTTGATCTGGAAATATTACAGGCAAAGATACAGGCGCTTTTAAGGCGCGCTTACGCGTTCACGGCGCCGGGGGCGGTGCTGGAGTACCGGGGTGCGCTGTTGAATATGACGGATATGTCACTTTCCAGAAAGGGAATGCGCATTGAGCTGACGAAAAACGAGTTCCGCATTTTGCAGACACTCTTCGAGGCGGCGGGCGGCGTGGTCAGCAGGGACCTGTTGATGAAGCGGCTCTGGGACGACGAGTGTTTCGTGGATGACAATACCCTCACGGTGAACATGAACCGTCTGCGAAAGCGGCTTGGGGAAGTCAGGCTGTCGGAGCTGATTCAGACGAAGAAGGGTGTGGGGTATCTGCTGGGGGAGACGGATGAATAAGAAAACCTGTATACTGGCGGGCTATCTGCGGGAGCGGATTGTCCCTGTTTCTTTTTATATTGTAGAAGCGCTTATTTTTATGATGGTGGCCGCCCTCTACGGCTATGAGGGCGTGGTCGAAAATATGACTTATGCGCTGGGAATTGTGGCATTTTTCGGGGGCTGCTATCTTTTGTGGGACTATTTGAGATATCGGGAAAAATATGGGGAATTGCAGCGGCTTCTCATGGCGGAAGAGAGAGCGGACGGTATGCCCCTGACTGCTTCCTCCTTGGAACAGGCGTACCAGCAGATCATCGCAGCGCAGGAGGCGGAGAAAAAGGCGCTGGTGACACAGCTTGACGAGCAGCAGCAGAACATGGCGGATTATTACACCATGTGGACACACCAGATCAAGGTGCCGCTCTCTGCGATGGATCTGCTTTTACAAAACGCCGATCCAGTCGTGACGGAAACTGGTATGGCGGGCAGCGATGCAAAAACGCAGATTGCGAGACAGCTTCGAGAGGAAGTTTTCAAGACGGGACAGTATGTGGATATGGCTCTCCACTTTGCCAGAATGGATAGCATTTCGGCGGATCTTTCCTTTGCAAGGCTGGATGTGGACGATCTGGTAAAGAAGGCGCTCAAAAAATTCTGGCTTCTTTTCAGCGGGGCGGGGGTTAATCTGCAGTTGGAGGCGTGCCATACATATGTGATCACGGACGGCAAGTGGTTTTCCTTCGTGGCAGAGCAGGTGCTTTCCAACGCGTTAAAGTACACGAAAGAGGGCGCGATCTCTATTTACGGGGCGGATGAGACGGGCGCACACGCCAAGAACGTCTGTAGTTATCTTGTCATAGAAGATACGGGAATCGGCATTGAGGAGAGCGATCTGCCGCGCATTTTTGAGCGGGGATTTACGGGATATAACGGGCGCATGGAAAATAAGTCCACAGGCATCGGTCTGTATCTGTGCAGACAGATTATGGACAGACTGGGGCTGTCCATCCGCGTGGAGTCGAAACTGGGAGAGGGGACGAAGGTGTTTCTCGGCATTGCGCAGGAAAGCATATAACAAAGAATTTTTCCAAATATAAGAGTCCGTTACAGAAGACGCGAAACGGCATGTTACTTTGCGTTGCTTGCCGCAACGGGGGTTCTTCATAATAATGGTGGTGAAAGGAGGGTATCCCCGATGCTGAAAGAAAACATAAAAGCAATCAGAAAATCCAAAGGGCTTTCGCAGGAGGAACTTGCCATTAAGCTGAATGTGGTGAGGCAAACGATCTCGAAATGGGAACAAGGTCTGTCGGTTCCGGATGCCGATATGCTGATTTCCATGTCAGAGGTATTTGAAACGCCAGTAAGCACATTGCTTGGAGAAACCATTGAGGAGACGAAGGCGGATGATTTGAGAGTGATTTCCGAGAAACTTGAGGTGATCAACCTACAGCTTGCGCATGGAAAAGCGGTAAGACAAAAAGCGGTTCACTGGTTTTTTATCTCATTGTGTGTGATTATTGTGGCTGTTTTTGCAGTGCTGATCGTATGCAATAGTCCTTACCGGAGCTGGGACTATAGTCATCCAGAAACCGCAGTTGTCGGCGTCGTGTTTCACGCATTTGAGTGGCTGTTTATCAGAATAGCGCCGCCTGCCTTGATCGGGGCAGTCTTTGGGGCTTGCTTAACACGCAAGAAACGGTAAACGGTTGGGGAGAAGATCATGGTGAGCGGGAAAAGAACATAGGAAATCCGCCAACCGATATCCTTACAAAAATGTAAGTTACGAGAGGGAAATGTAAGCCGGATACATGGCATGACATTTCCCTTTTGTCTATAATAAGGGAAATAGGTAATTGCGAAACAAGTTCGCAATCTTAATTCCAACAGGGAAAAAATCCGGTTATGCCGGATTTTCAGGTGGTGGATGTGGGTAACCGGATTTTAAGACATGAAAATAAAGCAGATAGGGACATCTGCCTGCGAAATGGCAAGTGGCATGTGAGGTTATGCGATCAGAGGTTTTAGACTGCGGATATATTGATGCATGTGCAGTTTGTCAGCCACCATTACAGTGATAAGCTGGGTAATCCCGGCGAGAAGCAGGTCGGCATGAAGCGTCTTCTCATTCTGGGTTTTACGACCGGCAACACAAAAACTGTCTTTGAAGTGGTTGATGGATTTTTCAACATTTACTCTGACTTTGTAGGTGGAATCCCATTCCTGGGTGCCACGGATTGTTCCGGGATAAGCGCGAAGGTTCTGTTCCGGATAAATGTAGATCATCCTTCCACAGGAAGATGCCGTACACGGAGTATCACAATGGCATACACGTTTTGTTTTCTTTGTGAGGCTGTCTCGTTCCCATTTCATTTTGGGACAGACAAATTTCATGGTTGGAAGGCCGCAGCGCAAATGGGATCTGCTCCCTTCCCGTTTCATTGGGAGGGAAGCGTCATGCGGACAGCAGGGAATGCCGTCATCATTTACGGTGTAATCGATTCCTTTGAGCCTGAGTTTATTTTTCAGAGGAATATACGCTTTTTCAAAGGATGTTTCCATCAGCAGATATTTATAGATCTCGATGGAATCGAAAGCGGCATCCCCCAGAAACGTTTTGGGATTGATGAGCGGATGCTTCCGGAAGAAATCCTTCAGTGTCGGGACCAGCGCCTTGGAATCTGCGAGGCTCTTGTCCTCATCCGGGGAATCCGATTTCTTTCCAACAATGATCTCAGGGTGGGATTCGAGAAAATCTTTATTGTAAAAGGAAATATGCCTGACGATACCCAGCCCGTTTGTAACGATGCCGAATTTAAAGGCATAGCAGAAATGCCCATTGATATACATCTGCTGGATTGCGGGGCTGGCGGCGGCATGGGAAGGCATGGAGCCGTAGGCGGCTTTATAGGGATCAAAGGAATCGTCCAGTCCGTTGGCTTTTTTAAATGATTTGAGCTGTTTGATAATACGGTTGGCATATTTGGGATTGTTTTCAGTCACCCGGGCTTCAATGCCGGAGGTATCGAAGAGCGTCATGGATGCCTTTTCCAAATCAATCCGTTGGCATATCGGTTCGGTCAGGTCAACAAGGTGATCGAACATGGATTGTAAGTCCAATAAGAAATCCTGCTTGAAACGGGTAAATTTAGATGCGTCCGGAACGACATCAAAACCACAGAAATCCCGTAATTCCCGAGAATATTTGAGGAAAATGATCAGGAGGGAAGTGGTAGGGATCGAGAAAATAAGCTGTAATAACAGAGCCCTGAGCATTGGGTAAAGAAGATGCCTGCGGGGTCTGCCGGTGGCAGCATGAAAGTGAGAAACAAAAGACACCGGAACAATTTCATCAAGGTTGATGGTTTCATCAAGTATGGAAAGAAACTCATATTTATCGTTATCAAATTTATTTTGGCAATCGGTAAAAATATCTGCCAAAGAGAGTTGTTTATGTGTTATCATATAGATACGACTCCTTTACTGGTGGATATGGATAATTGTTATTGGACATTTCAATTATACCACAGACCAGTGAGGAGTTGTTTTATTTTGTAACAAAGAGAATCCCGTATTTATGCGGGTTCTGGCGTTTCGCAAACGCCTAATAATAAGGGAAAATACGAAAGGAGACAGAGATACAATTATGTCACTGCTAACCGTAAAAAATGTAAAAAAAATATATACCACCCGCTTTGGCTCGGTCAAGGTGCAGGCGTTAAACGACGTGAACTTTTCTGTGGAAGAAGGGGAGTATGTGGCCATCATGGGGGAATCCGGCTCGGGAAAGACCACGCTCTTAAATATTCTGGCTTCTCTGGACACGGCAACCAGCGGAAAGGTGCTGTTAAACGGACAGGAGCTTTCCAAGGTCAGCCAGAAGGATCTGTGTGCGTTCAGGCGTGGGCACCTCGGCTTTGTCTTTCAGGACTTTAACCTGCTTGACACCATGTCCCTGCGGGATAACATTTTCCTGCCATTAGTGTTAGCGGGAGTGTCTTACCTGGAGATGGAGGAACGGCTTGTGCCCCTTGCCCGCAAACTGGCGATCAGCGACCTTCTGGATAAATATCCTTATGAGGTATCGGGCGGACAGAAGCAGCGGGCGGCGGTGTGCCGGGCACTGATCACAAGGCCGGATATCGTGCTGGCGGACGAGCCGACGGGGGCGCTGGATTCCAGAGCATCCGGGAAACTTTTGAAACTTTTTGGGGAGATAAACGGAGAGGGGCAGACCATTCTCATGGTGACCCACAGCATACAGGCGGCGGCACACGCGGGACGGGTGCTCTTTATCAAGGACGGCTGCGTATTTCACCAGATCTACAGAGGAGGACGGAGCCGGGACGAAATGTACCGCATGATATCGGACGCCCTGACGGTGATACAGGCGCAGCAGGGCAGCGGCGATGAGATGGGCGCTTCGGATCAGGCGTAAAAGAGAATGGGAGGTGTGCGAAATTATGAATAAATTAAAACTACTGCCGGTTATGGCTTACAGAGGGGTGGTTCAGAATAAACTGGTTTACCGTCCTTATCTCATGGCGTGCTTTTTTTCCGTGTTCAGCTATTACCTGTTTTCTTCTCTTTTGCACAACGATCTGATGGAGAGGCTGCCGAAGGCGGCGTACGCATGGCTGATGCTCTCTTTGGGGAAGGGGCTGCTTTCCATTATTTTGCTGTTTTTTCTGCTCTATGCGGGCAGTTTTTTGCAGAAGCGCAGGCGGCGGGAACTTGGACTTTACAGTCTTTTGGGACTGGAACGGAAACATATTGGCATTATGCTTTTCTGGGAAAATATGGGAATGTATCTGGTCAGCGTATCCGTGGGTATCATACTTGGTTTCGTGTTGAATAAGCTGATGTTTCTCCTGCTGCTTCGCGTGTCGCGGCTGGATGTAGAGGCAGCGTTTTACTTTTCCATAGAGGCGGTCATCGAGACTCTGCGGTATTTTGCGGTTGTCTTTTTGTGTGTCTATATCAAAAGTCTGTGGAGTTTTTACCGCATGAAACCGACAGAGCTTTTGGATGAAAGCAGGAAGGGGGAGAAGGAACTGAAACGGACCTGGCTGTGGACTGCGGCGGGCGTGATTTTTTTGGTGTGCGGTTATTATATTTCCGTCACCAGCAAGTTGGACAGCATGATTTTTACGGACTTCTTTCTGGCTGTACTGCTGGTGGTGCTTGGCACTTATTTTCTGTTCACCTCGGGAAGCGTGGCTTTTCTGCGGTTTTTGAAGAAAAGAAAAAATATATACTACAGACCGTCCAATCAGGTGACCATTTCCGGCATGTTGTACCGCATGAAAAAGAATGCGGCGGGCCTGTCCAATATCTGCATTTTTTCCACCATGCTTCTGATTACGTTGACCTGTACGGTCACTTTATGGACGGGAATGGATCAGGTCGACTACTATGACTATCCTTACGATATGGAGGCTTCCTACTCGGAGAGCAGCAACGTGACGGAAGAGGCGCGGGAGAAGGCGCAGGCTCTTTCGGAAAAGTACGGACAGGGCGTAGCGCGGCTGGACTGTTATAACGGCATGAAGCTTACCTGCGGCAGACAGCAGGGAAGCAACGCGTTTACCGCTGCCTCCGGATTGGCATTTGGCGACCAGTATGGGGTCACGTTGCTGACACTGGATGACTATAACCGGCTGGAGAGACAGGAAAAAAGTCTGGAGGCGAACGAAGTGCTTCTGTACTCCACAGGATTGGCGTTCGGGTTTGACAGCGTAAACTTTATGGGCGTGGAGGCGTCCGTCAAGGAGGAGCCGGAGCGGATTTATCCTTTTCCGCAGGCAAAAAACAGGATGTTTAGTTTTACCGCCCAATATGTGATTGTGGTGAAGGATCAGCAGGCGTTTGACAGGTTTGTGACGGCGTGGGCCGAAGCGAACGGTGTGACCGATCCGGAAGGGTTTCTGCACAGTGGTGTGAAGCACCTGTGCATTCTGCTTGACGGAAAGGAGTCAGAGCGGGACGCTTTTATCGAAGAGTGGTCGGTGTGGTGTCAGGGGCAGCAGGATTTCCTGGGGATCGAGAACGGACTGGATGGCAGGGATGAGAACCGCTCCTTGAACGGCGGCCTGCTCTTTATCGGTATGGTATTCGGGCTTTTGTTCTTCATGTGTCTGCTGCTCATCATGTACTTTAAACAGGTGTCGGAAGGGTACGAGGATCAGGACAGTTTCGGGATTATGCGAAAGGTGGGCATGAGCGACGCGGAAATCCGCGGAACGATCCGCAGACAGATTTTGCTGGTGTTTTTCCTGCCCCTTGTGGGAGCTTTTCTGCACACGGCGGCAGGGCTTGTGATGGTGAACGGGCTTCTGGCGGCATTGCGGTTTTTTGACACGGGGCTTCTGATCCGCTGCGGTGTGGCTGTGGCGGCGGTGGTTGCGCTTCTCTACGGGGGCAGCTATGTGATGACAGCGGGGACATATTACAAGATTGTGAGGAAGTGACGGGAGGGGTGCTCTGTCAGATTGGCAGGGCACTTCTTTTTTACGTAATTCAATTTTATCTTTCTGACAATCAATTTAGTCATTTTGTAATAAAAGACTATATTGAAGTTGACTTTCACGTAATTATCGGATAAAATAATACCATAAATTGTTTGTAAATGGATGCTGTGGAGGAACGCCGGTTGAGAGATTATACATACGAGAATAAATGGAAGAGTCTGCTGACACCTGAAATCGTTGGATATTTGACTGCGATACATGAGTTTAGGGGAGAACAGCGTTTGATAGCGGACAGATATGCGGATGTTTTGGAAGACTTGGTGCAGATTGCGAGAATACAGAGTACCGAAAGCTCAAACAGAATTGAAGGGATATATACGTCTGATGAACAGTTAAGAAAACTGGTTTTAGATAAGACGAAACCCAGATCAAGGAGTGAAAGGGAAATTGCCGGTTACAGGGATGTACTGAATACAATCCATGAGAACTATGCGCATATTCCCATGAAATCTGCATTTGTATTACAGTTGCACAGAGACTTGTATAAGTTTGAAGGCGCAGGTGCGGGCGGACGCTACAAGGCGGCTGACAATGTGATAGAGGAACAGGATGAAGCGGGTAATAAAACAGTGAGGTTTCAGCCCGTTCCGGCATGGGAAACGCAGGAGTCGGTGGAACGGCTGTGCGAGGCGTATAGAAAAGCAGAGGAGGAAGGAGAGGCAGATTTACTGCTGATTATTCCTATGTTTGTTCTGGATTTTTTGTGCATCCATCCTTTTAGAGACGGAAATGGGAGGATGAGCAGACTGCTGACACTGCTCCTGTTGTACAGAGCAGGATATTTTGCAGGAAAATATGTCAGCATAGAAAAATTAATTGAGCAGTCTAAAGACGCTTATTATGAGGCGTTGGCGGACAGTTCATCGGACTGGCATGAAGGAAAAAACGACTACGGTTCATTTGTAAAATATATGTTTGGCGTGATTGTGGCGGCTTACAGAGAATTTTTTGAAAGGACGAAAACGGTTACCAGGCATAGGATGTCAAAACCAGACAGAATTGCAGAAGAAATAAAGAATCGTATTGGGGTGGTGACGAAAAAGCAGCTGGTACAGCTGTTTTCGGATATCAGTCAGACCACGATTCAGCGGACATTGAATGATTTGGTAAAAGATGGAAGGATTATTAAAATAGGCGGCGGCAGATATACCAAATACAAATGGAACTGGGAGGATGAGGAGTGATGGTTACAGGTGAGTTGAGAAATAAAATTGATGCTCTTTGGGATTCGTTTGCGGCTGGCGGTCTTGTGAATCCGCTGGAAGTGATTGAGCAGGTTACCTATTTGATATTTATTCGCGATTTAGATGTTTCGGATACTATGCGGGAAAAAGAGAGCGTTATGCTTGGACTGCCCTTTCAGAGTATTTTTGCCGGGAAGATTAAGGTGGGAGACAGAAAGCTGGATGGCAGGAACTTGAAATGGTCTGTGTTCCATGATTTTCCGGCTCAGAAAATGTACTCGGTTATGCAGGAATGGGTATTTCCGTTTATTAAAAACTTACATGGGGATAAGGAAAGCGCATATTCAAAATATATGGATGACGCTATTTTTAAGGTGCCGACACCGCTTCTGTTGTCTAAGGTAGTGGATGCATTGGATGATATTTTTATATTGATGGAGCAGGCGAAAGAGCTGGACATCAGAGGGGATGTGTATGAATACCTGCTCTCTAAGATTGCGCAATCCGGGTTGAACGGACAATTTCGCACGCCAAGGCATATTATTCGTATGATGGTGGAACTGATGGAACCTTCCCCCGATGATATGATATGTGATCCGGCATGTGGAACCTCGGGATTTCTTGTGGCGGCGGGGGAATATTTGAAAGAACGGCGGAAAGAAGAAATTTTTTACGACAAAGCAAAGAGAGATCACTATATGAGCGGCATGTTTCATGGATATGATATGGATAGAACCATGCTGCGCATTGGCGCAATGAATATGATGACACACGGGGTGGAAAACCCTTTTATCGAGTACAGGGACAGTTTGTCGGAGCAAAATGCCGACAAGGACAAATATTCCCTGATATTAGCCAATCCGCCGTTTAAAGGAAGTCTGGATGCGGAAGCTGTGTCCGGAGATTTGCTTAAAGTATGTAAAACAAAGAAAACAGAGCTGCTGTTTCTGGCGTTGTTTGTAAGGATGATGAAAGTGGGAGGAAGATGTGCCTGCATCGTTCCTGACGGTGTGCTGTTCGGTTCCTCCAAAGCGCATAAGGATATCAGAAGAGAACTGTTGGAAAATCAGAGAATGGAAGCCGTGATTTCCATGCCGCCCGGCGTGTTTAAGCCCTATGCAGGTGTTTCTACGGGGATTCTTATATTCACAAAGACCAATCACGGGGGGACGGATCAGGTATGGTTCTATGATATGCAGGCGGACGGGCTCAGCCTTGACGATAAGAGAAGCCCTGTAAACGAAAATGATATTCCTGATATCATAGAACGCTTTCATAACAGGGATGGGGAGAAAAAGAGGGAGAGAACGGAAAAGTCTTTCTTTGTATCGAAGCAGGAGATTGTGGATAATGAATACGATCTGTCCGTCAACAAATATAAAAGGATGGAATATGTGCCGGTAGTATACCCGCCGACAGAGGAAATACTCGGGCAGATATTTGAACTGGACAGGCAGATTGGGGTGGAGCTGGAGGAACTAAAGGAGATGCTGGCGGAGCCGTAGACGGTGGCAGATGAATCTGGATAAGATGATTTTTGTCATTAAGTAAGCGATTGGGAGGATGAATAATGAAGCGGGTAAAATTAGGAGAGATATGTGAGGTGGTCTCTGGAAGCACTCCTAAGACAAATATAGCCGAGTATTGGGATGGAGATCTTGAGTGGATAACCCCGGCAGAGCTGGACGATGAAACTTATATTATCAAAGAGAGTCATAGAAAAATAACACGTGCTGCGGTTCAAAAAACGGGTTTGAAGCCTTTTCCAAAGGGAACTGTCATTTTATCTTCAAGAGCACCGATTGGTAAGGTTGCTATTGCTGGTAAGGAGATGTATTGTAATCAGGGCTTTAAAAATCTTATCTGTTCGGAAAGCGTGGATAATAGATATTTGTATTGGTATCTCAAAGGACATACGGATTATTTGAATGCATTAGGCAGGGGTGCAACATTTAAGGAACTATCTAAAAACATTGTGGAGAATATTGAGATTCCTTTACCCGAGTTGGATAAGCAAATTATGTATTCCAATATATTAAAAAAGTGTTGCGATATAATGATGGCATTGAAGCAACAGATGACCCAGTACGAGCTGCTTATCAAATCCCGATTTGTGGAACTTTTTGGAGATCCATCTATAAATCCCAAAGGGTGGAATGAGGTTAATATTTCTGAAATAACTAGTGGGAAAGTATCAAATGGTTTTTTTGCAAAAAGGTCCGATTATATAAAGGATGGGAATGTGTCGGTGCTTGGCGTTGCCAACGTTGTTAATAGAATGTATTCGCAATGTAAAAATTTACCGAAGGCTTACGGAACGAAAAGTGATATCAAAAAATTTCAGGTACAGTATGGTGATTTGCTGTTTTGCAGATCATCGTTGGTTGCGGAGGGAATAGGAAAGGCATCTGTTGTGCCTGTCGATGTACCCAAAGGCGTGTTGTTTGAATGCCATGTGATACGTCTGGTTTTAGATTTAGAAAAGTGTGTTCCTGAATATATACAAATGCTTACAACGACGGATTATTATAGGAAACAAATTTTGGCACAGTCAAAGACAGCAACGATGACAACTATAGGGCAGGATGGGATATTAAAAACAAATGTTCTTTTGCCGCCTGTGGAATTACAAAAACAGTTTTTGCACGTTGTTCAGCAGACAGAAAAACTGAAATCTATAACGCAGAAATCCATAAATGAACTTCAACTCCTGTTTGACAGTCTGATGCAAAAATATTTTGGCTAAAACAAGTACTCTTTTAAACAGGTGTCTGGCACAATGGAGGTCCACCATGACTAACTTTGACTATCTGAAAAAGGAAAAACAGTTCGACAGCTTCTCGGAGGTCGCCATATGTTCCGAGAAACTGCTTCCAATTGACAGGGAAGCCTGTGTCATCAACTGCCGCCGTGCGATGGAGTTTGCCGTCAAATGGCTGTATTCTGTTGACGCATCTTTGCAAAAGCCTTATCAGGATAACTTACATAGCCTGATGAGTACGGAGGAGTTCCGCTTCCTTGTAGATAAGGGGGTGTGGCGGCGGATGGACCTGATTCGTAAAATGGGTAACCGGGCGGCCCATGCGGGGGCAAAAATTACTTTTGATGAGGCATCTCTCTGCTTACAGAACTTATTTATCTTTCTTGATTTTGTTGCCTGTTGTTATGCGAAGGAGTATGAGGAACGCCAATTTGACTTGTCGCTTCTCGGCAAAGGGCTGCCGGAGCAGCAGGTGCCGCACAGAACGTTTGCGGATGTGGATCTGCAGGCGCTAATAGAAGAAAATAAGGCTTTGAAAGCGGAGCTTACAAAGAGAAGGGAAAGCAAGCACCCTGCGTATGTGCCTAAGCCGTTGGATTTATCCGAATATAAAACAAGGAAAATTTATATTGATTTTATGCTTCGGGATGCGGGCTGGGTTGAGGGGCAGAACTGGCTAAACGAGGTGAAAATAGAGGGGATGCCAAACCAATCGGGGAAAGGATATGCGGATTATGTACTCTATGATGATGCGCATAAACCACTTGCCGTTATCGAGGCGAAAAGCGCTTGTGAGGATGTGGCCAGAGGGCGGCAGCAGGCAAAACTTTATGCAGATATTCTGGAACAGAAATATCAGAGAAGGCCGGTTATTTTTCTGACGAATGGTTTTGACACAAGAATCATAGACGGCCAGTATCCGGAGAGACAGGTGTCTGGAGTTTATTCCAAAAGGGATTTGGAAAAATGGTTTAACTTGCGAAGTGGACGGACGCCGCTAAAAAATATTGTAGTGGATCAGAAGATTGCGGGAAGATACTATCAGGAAGCGGCCATCCGTGCGGTGTGTGACAGCTTTGGAGAGGGAAACCGAAGAAAAGCGCTTTTCGTCATGGCTACAGGAGCAGGAAAGACCAGAACGGTGATTGCGCTCTGCAAGGCATTGATGCATGCCGGCTGGATCAGAAATGTTCTGTTTCTGGCGGATCGAAATTCTCTGGTTACGCAGGCTAAGAGGAGTTTTGTGAATCAGTTTACCGAGGAACTGTCTGTTGTAAACGTGGTGGAGGAAAAAAATAATTATAATGCCAGATGTGTTTTTTCCACTTATCAGACGATGATACATCTAATTGATGATGCAGTGGACCAGGAGGGAAAAATTTTTTCCTGCGGACACTTTGACTTGATCATCTGCGATGAAGCGCACAGGTCTATTTACAATAAATATAAAGACATTTTTACTTATTTTGACGCTTTGCTGGTGGGATTGACGGCAACGCCGAAAGAGGACATTGATAAAAACACATACTCCATTTTTGATCTGGAGGACGGGGTGCCGACTTACGGTTATGATTTGGCTCAGGCGGTGACGGACGGTTTTTTGGTTGATTATCTGTCGGTGGAGTCGGAAGTAAAATTTATCGAGCAGGGGATTGCTTACGATGAATTGTCACAGGAAGACAGAGAGGCATATGAGAACACGTTTAAGGATGAGAACGGCAATTTCCCGGAAAGAATACAGTCCTCAGCTATCAATAAGTGGCTTTTTAATGAGGATACAATTAAGCAGGTTCTCCGCGTTTTGATGAATGAGGGGTTGAAGATTGATTATGGACAGAAATTAGGGAAAACGATTATTTTTGCGGTGAACCACAATCATGCAGAAAAAATTTATGAGATTTTCAATAAAGAATACCCCCATTTGTCCAGGAACGGACAGGATTTTGCGAGGGTGATAGATAACCGTACGGAGTATGCGCAAAAGGCGATAGATGAGTTTGCGGAGGCTGGGAAACTGCCGCAGATTGCTATTTCTGTGGACATGCTGGATACGGGGATAGACGTGCCGGAAGTGTTAAATCTTGTCTTTTTCAAAAAGGTGTTAAGCCGGGCGAAATTTTGGCAGATGATTGGCCGGGGCACCAGATTGTGTCCGGGATTGGTGGATGGGGAGGATAAGCAGAAGTTCTATATCTTTGATTTTTGCGGCAACTTTGCTTTTTTCAGGGTTAACGAAGGGAAACCGACTGCGAACCAGATGGCATTGCAAAGCGCAATTTTTAATCTGGAATTTCAGATTGCCTATAAACTGCAGGATGCAGGCCGCCAGGTAAATCGACTGATTGCGTATCGGGAAAAACTGGTTGAGACGATGAGTGGCAAGGTACAAGAACTGAACAGAGAAAGCTTCACGGTAAGGCAGCACCTAAAGCATGTTGAAATGTACTCTGATGTGAGCGGCTACCAGTCTATCAGCTATGAGGATACGCAGACGGTCAAGGAGGAGCTTGCGCCGCTTATTCTGCCGGATCAGGATGAGTCCTGCGCGGTACGTTTTGATGCACTGATGTACGGCATGGAACTGGCATATTTGTCAGATAAGACGTATACCAGGGCAAAAGGTGATCTGCTGAAACATGTGAAGGCAATAGCGGGTGTGGCCAATATCCCGGAA
The DNA here is from genome assembly GCA_947073545.1 of uncultured bacterium. Classification (GTDB taxonomy): domain Bacteria; phylum Bacillota; class Clostridia; order Lachnospirales; family Lachnospiraceae; genus UBA3282. The sequence goes on along the minus strand of CAMTMP010000014.1, from coordinate 31,869 downwards.
ATTCAGGCAAAAACAGATCTGATTCAAAAAATCCTGCAGACGGGTTATTTGGACAATGCCGGACTTGATGAGTTTGAATATATCCGTGAGGAACTTCGCAGCCTGATGAAGTATATTCCGCAGAAAGTGGCTAAGTATGAGACAAATTTCGCGGACGATATTTTGTCAACAGAGTGGCATGAGGCGGAACTGGAAAGCGGTGATTTAAAAAATTATAAGGAGAAAGCGGAGTATTATATCCGCCAGAATCAGAATCATATTGCCATTGTGAAATTAAGAGGCAATAAACCTCTCAGTGACTTTGATGTGCAGTCGCTTGAGGAAATCCTCTGGGGAGAGATTGGAACCAGAGAAGATTATGAGAGAGAGTACGGGGAGAAACCTCTTGGAGAGTTTGTACGGGAAATTGTCGGGCTGGATATGAACGCGGCGAAAGAGGCGTTTGCGGAATATCTGAATGGTTCGAAGATGGACAGCAGGCAGATTTATTTTGTGAATCAAATCGTCGAATATATTGTTCATAACGGGTTGCTAAAAGACTTTTCTGTTTTACAGCATACGCCCTTCACAGATAAAGGGAGTGTGGTAGAAATCTTTACGGACATGAATGTCTGGACAGGAATCCGAAAGGTAATTGAACAGATCAATGCCAACGCAATGGCCTGACGTTTCAGCAGGCCATTGCAAAATGAACTTACTTTCTGGCAACAGGAATCCAGATTTCCGTGCGGTAATTTTCATCGGAAGTTCCCTTCGGGTATTTTTCGGGCTGGTCGTACATTTCGATACAGTAGCCCGCCGCGAATTTATACTCCTTTAAGGCGGGGAGCCATTCGGAGAAAATCCGGGTATTGACGTCCTGCAGGGCGTCCGGCAGGGGACCGATGCAGGGAAAGACAGCCCATGTGAATGCGGGAATGGTCGTTACCTCGAAGCCTTTCGGGATATCCGTGGCAGGATCATAGAGATCTGCGATCAGATAGGAAAAGCTTTCATTCCCCATAGAACTGTCGATGTTGATTCCGAATCTCCCTTCCACATATCTGCATTTTTCCTGTGCATAGTGTTCTTTCCAGAATGCGGGGATATCCTGCTTGGCGTTTTCGTAATTGAAGATGCGGGAAACGCCGAGTACCGTAAAACTTTCTTTTTTCGTAATTCTGTAATCCATCAGATAACCACCTTTCAAAGAGATTGTCAGTTTCAGCGGGGCAAAGGATTTCAGGGTCACGCCTTCTTTGCGCGCCATAGAGGGTGTGATGCCGTGGAAACGGGTGAAAGCTTTGGTAAAGCTGTCGGGGGAGTCGTAGCCGTATCTGAGTGCAAGATCAATGATCTTTACATCGCTGGCAGTCAGTTCTCCGCCTGCAAGGGCAAGCCTGCGGTTACGGATGTATTCCGAAACCGTGTATCCGCAGAGCATACCAAAACCTTTCTGGAAGTAGAAGGGCGAGATACAGACGTGCCTTGCCACGGCTTCCGTGCTGAGTTCCTCTGTGATATGTGTTTCAATGTAATCAATCGCATCTCCGACTGCTTTCATCCATTCCATGTTTTTGTCTCCTTTGCATTTGCTGTAATCAGAGTATAGACCAGTATAACAGGTTTTGCCCGATTTTGTATGGTTTGTTTTGTCGGGAAGGCAGAGTGGAAGTTTTTCCGGGAATGACGGCTCTGCCAGTGGCAACAATTAGGACAGGACAATTGGCAAACTGTAGAAATCCCGCAAACATGCCGATATATCTATATAACAGACGCAACCGGATATCCCGCTTCCCAAACTTACGGAACAGGATATTCATAAAACAATCGACACAAGGATGTGTCTTACCATCAAAAGGAAGTGATATTATGAAAATCGGCGAAGCACAGAAAGCCTACAGGCAGCAGCTTGGTCTCTTAAGGGGACAGAAGCGTGATTTTGTGAAACAGCGGGAGGAAAACCGCAAAAAACTGGAGGAAGCCCGAAAGAAAAGCGAGGAACAGGGCGTGATCTTTGAGTTTTCCGAGGCATACTTGGAGAGAGAAAAGGAATTGCAGGAAAAAATCGACGAGCTTTCCGGCCAGATCAATAAAAACGAGAAGACGCTCGACGAACTGATTGAGCAGGAAGCCGGCATTTTTAACAGCGTGGTGGCCGAGCAGCAGGGCGACGCTTGGAAGGAGTACGGAGAGGAGATGGCCAAGTGTCTGGAGATCGCCAGAAGAATCAGCAGGGGTGACCGCGTGCCCGCGCAGGACGAAAAGAAGCTGATGGACTTCAACATGGACATCTACAAGATGGCGAAGGAGATGGCGGCCATCCATATGGAGGGAGAACACAAGGAATGGGATTCCCTCTGGGGCGAGGAGGAAGAGAAGGAGTATGATGATCCTTACGAGGCTTCCCAGAACGCGGAGACCAATGTGGGTATGCCCGAGGGCATGGAGGCGGAGGCATCCGCCGGGACGGAAGGGAATATAGAATAGCGGGAGAGGATGGCACGGGGAAGTATGAAAGGTGTGAAAGACATGACCAGAGGTAATCCGTTTGTCTTGCTGTCTGGCTTTGCCTTTTCCCTGATGATCGGCAATGTGTTCCAGCAGTTAAATACTTTTGTGGATACAATGATCGTCGGAAAATATCTCGGTGTGACGGCACTGGCCGCTCTGGGCGCAACAGAGTGGCTGGTGTTTGTCATGTTTGGGTGTGTGCAGGGGATTACGCAGGGTTTTTCTATCAGCATGGCGAAACGGTTTGGAAGCCGTGATGAAGAGGAGCTGAAAAAGGATATGGGGGGGAGTCTTCTCCTGTGTCTCGTTTTAAGCATAGTGTTTACCGTGGTTGGATTATTGTTATGTAAACCTGTATTGGTGTGGCTTAATACGCCCGAAGACATGATCGGGATGGCGCAGGTCTATCTGCGGACGCTCTGTGGCGGGGTGTGCATTTCTTTTTGTTATAATATTTTAGCGGCGTTTTTGCGGGCTGTGGGGGACAGCAGGACGCCGCTTATCGCTGTTTCCCTGGCGGCTGTCTGTAATATTGTTCTGGATCTTTTGTTTGTGATCATACTGCATCTGGGCGTGTTTGGCGCGGCCCTGGCCACGTTGCTGTCGCAGTTGTTATCGGCGGTGTATTGTATGCGGGTGGTGCGAAACGGTGGCTTTGTCAGGATTGGCCGGGCGGATTTGGAAATACGGCCGGAAAGATGCTGGCGGCTTCTTGGGTTGGGGCTTCCGATGGGATTGCAGAATGTAATTACAGGATTTGGCGGCTTGGCGGTACAGTCGGTTGTAAACGGCTTTGGCACGATTTTTGTGGCAGGATTTACAGCGGCCAATAAACTCTACGGGCTGCTTGAGACGGCGGCTGTCTCTTACAGTTATGCGGTGGTTTCCTATACGGGACAGAATGCGGGGGCCGGGGATTATGGGAGAGTGAAAAAAGGACTTGGCGCTGCCTGCGTGATGGGAGTTGTGACATCCGTTCTTATGTCTGCTATTATGTTAACCTTTGGAGATCCCATTCTCAGATGTTTTTTATCGGGAGAGGAAAAGGTACTCATGCAGACATTGGAAATTGGCTGTACCTTTCTAAGGATTCTGGCGGCCTTCTTCTGGCTTTTGTATCTGCTCTATATTGTGCGGGCCTGCGTGCAGGGCATGGGAAATACGGTACTGCCCATGTGCTCCAGTTTTCTGCAGCTATTCATGCGGGTAGGCTGCGCCTTTTTTCTGACGAAAAGGATTGGTCAGGCTGGTGTATTCTGGGGAGAAATCAGTGCGTGGCTTTTGGCGGATATGTTTTTGTGCCTGTGTCTTTTGTGGGTATACAGGCGGCAGGTTATGATACAGAAGGTGCAGGAGTGAAACATTTTACATGTGATACGCCGCATAAAGGGAATCTTTTCAAGATAATGATTGCAAAAAAGTGGAAAATACTGATAAAATTAGAATGGCATTTAAACTTAAATAGGAAAATACAACACGGAGGAATCAGGTATGAAACCGACGGTACTTTATTACGCGAAATGCTCTACCTGTCAGAAAGCCTTGAAATGGCTGGAGGAAAAGGGAATTGCATACGAGGGGCGTCCGATCAAAGAGGAGAATCCGACGGCGGACGAACTGAAAAACTGGCATGAAAAAAGCGGTCTGCCGCTCAAGCGGTTTTTCAATACCAGTGGCCTGCTCTACAAGGAGATGGGGCTTAAGGACAAGCTGGCCGATATGAGTGAAGAGGAGCAGTATGCCCTCCTCGCCACGGACGGGATGTTGGTCAAACGGCCGCTTCTTGTAAGTGAAAAGGGCGTGTGCCCGGGGTTTAAGGACAGCGTGTGGGAGAATCTCTTGTAAAAGGAAAAATCCTGTATGAGGCAGTGGAAAAACAGATCGCCTGTGCAGAAGGGAGCGGTTTTGCGCGGTACAGGATGGGGAGACAGCCAAGGAGTGAGAGATGGTACAGGACATTTTCAACGAGTACGCAAGATTTCCACAGGTTCACGGCATGGCGATAGGCGGTTCCCGCGCTGTCAAGAGAAACGACGAATTTTCGGACTATGACGTGTATGTTTACAGCATGGAGCCGGTTCCGGCAGAGTCAAGACGTGCCGTGCTGGAGAAATACTGTGACAGTATAACGCTTGACAACCATGACAGGGAGCATGAGGACATTTGTATCATGGAGGACGGCACCGAGCTGCATATCGTATACCGGAATCTGCATGCGTTTCTTTCGTGCATTGACCGGGTGGTGGTACACTGCGAGGTGTTGGAAAGCTGTACTACGGGCATGTGGCACAGTCTTTTGACAGGCAGGATCGCATACGACAAAGGCGGCTTTCTGGGAGCGGCCAAGGAAAAATATCAGGTGCCTTATCCGCAGGAATTGAAAAATAATATCATCAGCAGCCATATGAACCGTATCAAGTATGGCATTCCCTCCTTTATGGTACAGATTGAAAGGGCAATGAAGCGGGGCGACATGGTGCATATCAACCAGAGTGTGAACCGCTTTTTTGCTTCCTATTTCGATATTCTTTTTGCCCTGAATGAAAAACTGCATCCTGGAGAAAAGCGTCTGATGCAGATCTGCATGGAGGAGTGCGGCATTCTGCCTGCCAGATTTGAGCTGAATATCAGGCTTCTGCTTAACAGCATGTTTAAAGATCCGGCGGCGGCATCGGTGGTGGAGATTATGGTGTCTGAGCTTGAAAAGGTGATCGGGGAGACGCTTGCGTAGGGGCGAGGTTGCAATACCTGTTGGTTTATTGTATATTAATGCGAGAAGTAATTCTAAAGACGTCCCGCCATTGGACGGGACGCCAAGAATTACTAAGTCTCGCATAAGAGAATGCTGAAAAGCAGCATTCTCTGCGTTGATTTATGCGTTTACTGAGTGTGAAATGCTGAAAAGCAGCATTCTCCGCATTGATTTGTGCTTTTGCAGAGTGTGAAATGCTAGAAGGTAGCATTCTCTACGCTGGTTTATGCTTTTGTATATTTATTAGGAAAGAGGATGAGTGTGCGATGAAAATAATAGAAGGCGGTGTGACTGCGGCGGCGGGATTTGAGGCGGCCGGGGTGGAAGCGGCGATCAAATATCAGAACAGAAAGGATATGGCCCTGATTTACAGTCAGGAGCCCTGCCGGGTGGCCGGGGTTTTTACAGGAAATGTGGTGAAGGCTGCGCCCGTTTTGTGGGATAAGGAGATTGTGGCCCATGCCCCTTATGCGCAGGCGGTTGTGGTCAACGCGGGAATAGCCAACGCGTGTACAGGCAAGCAGGGATATGAGTGCTGTAAACAGACGGCGCAGAAAGCGGCTGAGGCGCTGGGCGTTTCGTCAGACGCTGTTCTCGTGGCGTCTACCGGTGTGATCGGGTGGCAGATTCCCGTGGAAAAGATTGCGGCGGGTGTGGATAGGCTCGTGCGGACAAAGGCGCATACGCCGGAAGCGGGGCTTGCAGCCGTGGAGGCCATTATGACCACGGACACGAAGCCGAAGCAGGCGGCGGTGCAGATCGAGATTGGGGGAAAGACCGTGACCGTGGGCGGCATGTGCAAAGGCTCCGGCATGATTCATCCGAATATGAGCACCATGCTCGGCTTTATCACGACGGATGCCGCGATCTCGAAAGAGCTTTTGCAGGAAGCGCTTAGCGAGGACGTGAAGGACACCTTCAATATGGTTTCCGTGGACGGCGATACCTCCACCAACGATACGCTGATTGTGATGGCGAACGGACTGGCGGAAAATGTCGAGATCACGGAGAAAAATGAGGATTACGATAAATTTAAGGAAGCCCTTCATTATATAGATGAGACGCTGGCAAAGAAGATGGCCGGGGACGGCGAGGGTGCGACGGCTCTGTTTGAGACGAAGGTGATTCATGCGGCCACGAAGGAGGAGGCCCGTACTTTGTGTAAGTCCGTGGTCTGCTCCAGTTTGACCAAGGCGATGATCTACGGCCATGACGCCAACGTGGGGCGTATCATGTGCGCTCTCGGTTACGCAGGCGTGGATTTTGACCCGGAGCAGGTCGACCTTTACTGCGAGGCTGAAGGACACCGTATGCAGATTTGCAAAAACGGTATGCTGACCGACTATGACGAGGAGGAGGCGACAAAACTCCTTTCCGCTCCGGAAGTCAGCGTGATTGTGGATATGCATAGGGGGGATGCCGAAGCTGCGGCATGGGGCTGCGACCTGACGCATGAATATGTTAATATTAATGCGGATTACCGCAGCTGACCGCAAAAGCGCGGGCGAAAGCCGATATTGACATGATTTAAGTCAATTCAATACAGTACCTCGGAGAGGCTCCTTAAGAATATGCATCCCTTCCGAGCGGACTTTTACCAATTAAAGAAAAGAGGCACAATACAATATGGAACAGCAGGAAATGGACAAAATTCTGGGCAAAGCAGAGGTCTTGATCGAGGCTCTTCCCTATATCCAGAAATTCAACAGGAAAATCATCGTGGTCAAGTACGGCGGCAGCGCCATGAGCAATGAGGAGCTGCAAAAAAACGTCATCAAGGACGTGACGCTCTTAAAACTGGTTGGGTTTAAGCCGATTATCGTTCACGGCGGCGGCAAGGAGATCAGCCGTTGGGTGGGCAAGGTCGGCAAGGAGGCGAAGTTCGTGAACGGACTGCGCGTGACGGATGAGGAAACCATGGAGATCGCTGAAATGGTTCTGAACAAAGTCAACAAAAATCTTGTCAGGATGGTGGAGGAGCTGGGCGTCAAGGCGGTCGGCATCAGCGGCAAGGACGCGGGGCTTTTGCAGTGTAAGAAGAGATATGCGGACGGCGAGGACATCGGTTTCGTGGGCGAGATCTGCGGCGTGGAGCCGAAGGTACTTTACGATCTTTTAGAGAAGGATTTCCTGCCCATCGTGGCACCCATCGGTTTGGACGAGCAGTTTATGACTTACAATATCAATGCGGACGACGCGGCATGTGCCATTGCTAAGGCGGTGGGAGCGGACAAGCTGGTGTTCCTCACAGACATAGAGGGTCTTTACCGGGATATCAACGATAAGTCCAGCTTTATTTCGAGACTGACGGCGGCACAGGCGGAGGAACTGATCGGGAGCGGCTGCATCGGCGGCGGTATGCTGCCGAAGCTCGGAAACTGCACGGACGCCATCAGGGAGGGTGTCAACCGGGTGCATATTCTGGACGGCCGGATTGCCCACTGTCTGCTGCTTGAGATCTTTACCGACCACGGTATCGGCACGGCGATTATTGCGGACCGGGATAAAGAGACGATGATCGGCTGAGCGGGCAGATCGCGGTATATGGAATGATAAATGGCTGGCCCTTGCGGAAATAGAGGGAAGCGGAAAGAAGGCAGAACAGAATGAGCACGGAAATGCAGAAATATATAGACGAGGCGGAGCAAGCCCTGCTTCACACATACAACCGCTATCAGGTGGTGTTCGACAGGGGGGATGGCGTGCACCTCTACGATATGGACGGAAAGAGATATCTGGATTTCGTTTCGGGAATCGCGGTGTTTGCGCTGGGTTACCACAATGAGGCGTACAATGGTGCGCTGAAAGAGCAGATCGACAAAATTATCCATACCTCGAACTACTATTATAATATGCCGGCCATCGAGGCGGCGAAAAAGCTCAAGGAGATATCCGGCATGGACCGCGTCTTTTTTACGAACAGCGGCGCGGAGGCTGTCGAGGGCGCGATCAAGACGGCGCGCAAATACGCGTATCTGAAGGACGGTAAAACGGATCACGAGATCATTGCCATGAACCACTCCTTCCACGGGCGCACCATGGGCGCGCTGTCGGTGACAGGGAATCCCCACTACAGGGAGGCGTTCGAGCCGATGATCGGCAACATTCGTTTCGCGGATATGAATGATTTTGACAGTGTGATGGCGCAGGTGACGGACAAAACCTGTGCGATTCTTTTTGAGACCGTGCAGGGGGAGGGAGGCATCTACCCCGCCACGGAGGAATTTATGCGAAAAGTCAGGGTGCTTTGCGACGAGAGGGATATCCTGATGATATTGGATGAGATCCAGTGCGGCATGGGGCGGACCGGAACGATGTTTGCATGGCAGCGCTATGGCGTTAAGCCGGATGTGATGACGACGGCCAAGGCGCTTGGCTGCGGCGTGCCTGTGGGGGCCTTTCTGATGACGGAGAAGGTGGGCGCGAACTCCCTTGCGGCCGGTGACCACGGCACCACCTACGGCGGCAATCCTTTGGCCTGCGCGGCGGTCAGCAAGGTGATTGACCTGTTTCAAGAGCAGGATGTGCTCGCCAATGTAAACAGGGTCGGCGCCTATCTGGAGAAACGGCTTGACGAGCTTGCCGCAGAGTTTTCATGCGTGGAGGCGCGGCGCGGCGCCGGGCTGATGCAGGGGCTTGTGCTTGACAGGCCCGTGGGCGGTATCATCACGGAGGCAATGGAGAGAGGACTTGTGCTGATCAATGCCGGGACGAGCATCATTCGCTTTGTGCCGCCGCTTGTCATCACGGAGGAGCATGTGGACGAAATGATATCTATTTTGAAAAAGAGCTTACAGACGTGTGATGCGTGAGCGGGAGAATGCTGAAAATAGGGCATTTTGAGCGGTGATTCGGTATTTGGTATAAAAGGAGAACGGAATTGGCATTTAAGAGAAGATTACTTATGATCCTCGTGATTGCACTGACCGCAGGCGGTCTTTATGGTGCGGGGAGGCTTGGGCTGACGGTTTTGCCGAAAGCGGAGGAAGAGACAGTGGAAGATTCCCTGTTCAGACACAGGGAAACCCTGTATCTGTGGTATGCTGACGAGGGCCTTACCGATTATTTAAACGGTGTGGCGGTGGCCTACAGCGAATATCAGGACGAGGTGCGCGTAGTTCCGGTCTACACCCAAGGCCTTGAGTATCTGGAGACGATCAATCAGGCTTCCTTACAGGGGGAGGAAGTGCCCGACTTGTATATAGTCAGCAACGATTCTCTGGAAAAGGCGTATCTGGCGGGACTTGCCTGTGAGGTTAAGCTGCCCGAGGGGGCGCAGACCATGGGGGAACTGCTGCCTGAAACGGCAGTTCGGGCGGTGACATACCATGACAGGCAGATCGGTTATCCTTTCTACTTTGAGACGAGCTGTCTGCTCTACAACAGAACGTATCTGGAAGAGTGGGCAAAAGCACAGATCACAGCCGAGCGGGATCAGGCGGCAGCTCAGGACGCGCAGGAGCAGGCGGACAGCGGCGACGTGGAGGAAGAGATTCAGGAGACGCAGGAGGAGCAGGAAGTATCCCGGGAGGAGATTTCAGCCAAGATGGCGGAGGCCATTCCCGAGACGATAGATCAGATTTTATCCTTTGCGGACGTTTACGACGCACCGGAACAGGTGGAGGCTGTCTTTAAATGGGATGTGTCGGATATTTTTTATAATTATTTTATTGTGGGGAACTATATTGACGTTGGCGGCAAAAACGGCGACAATGCGGATTCCATCGGCATCTACAATGAAAACGCCATTAAGGCGCTTAGGGTGTACCAGAATTTGAACCAGTTTTTCTCCATAGATACGAAGGAGATCAGCTACGACGGCGTTTTGCAGGATTTTTTGGACGGAAAGATCGTCTACACGGTGGCCACGACGGACGCCCTGTCAAAACTTGAGAAAGCCCGCGGGGAAGGAATATTTTCCTATGAGTACGGCGTGACCAGAGTGCCGGATGTAAGCGGTGAGCTGGATTCCGCGTCCCTGTCCGTGACACAGTGCGTCGGGGTCAACGGCTATTCCACGAAAAAAGAGATGGCGAACGATTTTGCGGTGTATCTGACACAGTACAACACGCAGGAGCTTTATGTCAGAACGGGCAAACTGCCTGTGTACTGCGACGGGGGAACCTACGACGATCCCAATGCGGCGGCCTTTCTGGAGGAATACGAAAGGTCGGTTCCCATGCCGAAAATGATAGAGACGAGCAATTTCTGGGTACAGCTTGAGATTGCGTTTGCAAGAATCTGGGAGGGAGCGGATGCCAACGACGAACTGCGGTCGCTGTCCGAACAGATTATGGGACAGGTGATGGGCGAAGCCTACACGGAGGAATATATCGACGTGCCGCTTCCGGTGGAGGAGACAGAGGAAGACGGGGAAACACAGGAGCAGGAATAGAAGCAGATTCCTTCGGTCATGCTACAGATAAGAATAATTACCGACTGATATGGTCAACCTAAGACAAGACAGGGAAACCCGTCTTGTTTTATTTTTCGCGCACAGGCAGAGCCAGAAAGTGTCAAAGACAGACTGCATGTATGCAAGTCTGGCTGTGACGCTTTCTGACGAGCAGCGCGAGCGAGGAATGCGAAGCATTTCGAGCCTGCCTGTGCCTATTTGCAAGGTATAACAGGAGGAGGTAATTATGTTAGGATTTTGGATCGCCATTTTATCGGGCGCGCTGATGAGCGTGCAGGGAGTTTTTAACACGCAGGTTACCAAACAGTCGGGAATCTGGGTCGCAAACGCTTTTGTGCAGTTTACGGCGTTGTTGGTCTGCCTGGCCGTCTGGCTTGCGACGGACCGGTCCTCCTTTGCACAGCTTCTCAAGGTGGAGCCGAAGTATATGCTGCTTGGCGGCGCCATCGGCACGTTTATCACATACACTGTGATCAAGAGCATGGAGCTGCTCGGCCCTGCGCGGTCAGTGATGTTCATTGTGGTTTCCCAGCTGATCATCGCCTATGCCATCGAAGTTCTCGGCCTTTTCGGGGTGGAAAAACAGCCTCTTGAAATGAAAAAAGTGTTGGGGGCCGGCGTGATGATTGCGGGAATCGTCATTTTTAAGTGGACATAGTTCGAGATTTATCTTACAATAAAAATACAGCGCATAGCGGGAACCTCCCGGAGGGCAACGAGCCAGGAAGGGAGACTATGCAGAAGAAAAAAGAGAAAAAATTGTCGGACAGGGCATGGCAGGCGGGACTCATATTCGCACTGCTTATGCTGTTATGCGGCTGCACGAAGAAGGAGGAACTTCTTCTTTTGAACGGAGAGAATGCGGCAGAGAGGTCGGAAGAACGGGATGTTTTTTCGGAAGACTTCGGAGAGCAGGCGGCTCCTGAGTCAGAAGTCTTGTGCGACACGGCTAAAGAGAGAGGGCATGTGCAGGACGGTGAGAGTCAGGGGGCGCGGGCGGTCTCTGGCGAAGCATCCATGCAGACGGATGTCATAACAGCGAATCCCGGCGTGATCTACGTCCATGTCTGCGGCGCGGTTGCCAATCCCGGTGTTTATGAGCTGGAGTCGGGGTGCCGTGTCTATGAGGCAGTGCAGGCGGCAGGCGGCTTTACCGAATGCGCTGAGCAAAATTATGTAAATCAGGCACAAGCATTGGCTGACGGTGTGAAGCTGGTGATTCCCACAAAGGAGGAGGCGGCTGCGGCGGGAAAGGCGCAGGACGGCACATCGGAGAAGGACGGTGCTTTGCAGGACAGTGTGGAGAAAGGGAAGGGCATTGTGGGCGGTGCTGCACAGGAGGGCGCGGAGAAGCCGCTTGGCATTGTGGGCGGCACAGCTTCCGGCGGACCAAGCGGGGCCGACGGCGTCTCAGACAGACGGGTCAACATAAACACCGCGTCGGAAACTGAGCTTTGCGAGATTCCCGGCGTAGGCGCCACGCGGGCGGCGGCTATCGCGGCCTATAGAGAATCCAACGGCGCTTTTGAGAGGCCGGAGGACATCATGAGAGTGAACGGCATCAAAGAAGGCATGTATGAGAAAATAAAGGACAGCATCCGTGTAAACTAGAGAAACGCAGTCAAAACAGGCGTTTACCTTAAATAACAGGCAGAGGCAGGGAGTATGGCACAGAGAGTTTTGGTAGTGGATGATGAAAAGTTGATTGTGAAGGGGATTCGGTTCAGTCTGGAGCAGGACGGCATGGAAGTGGACTGCGCCTACGACGGGGAAGAAGCCCTGAAATTGGCGGAGGAAAATGCGTACGATATGGTCCTTTTGGATGTGATGCTGCCGAAAATGACAGGATTTGAGGTGTGTCAGCAGATCCGCGGCTTTTCCAATGTGCCGATTGTCATGCTGACGGCAAAGGGTGACGATATGGATAAGATTCTCGGGCTTGACTACGGCGCGGACGACTATATCACGAAGCCCTTTAACATTTTGGAGGTAAAGGCCAGAATCAAGGCCATTATGCGCAGGACGAACAGACAGACGCCGGAAAAAAAAGAGTCGGCAAAGACCGTGGAGCGGGGCGATATGCGTCTCGACTGCGAGGGCAGGAGAGTGTATATCAGGGATCGGGAGATCAACCTGACAGCCAAGGAGTTTGAGGTGTTGGAGCTTTTGATGCGGAATGCCGGAAAGGTTTACGGCAGGGAGGAGCTTCTCAAGCTGGTGTGGGGAAGCGACTACCCCGGAGATGTGCGGACAGTGGACGTACATATCAGAAGACTGCGCGAAAAAATAGAGGAAGTGCCCGGAGAGCCCGCATATGTGCGGACGAAGTGGGGCGTTGGATACTACTTTGCTTAATATACAATTACGTAAAATTCCATTCTTGAGGAGCCTGAAGGGGCGTATTTTCCTGATTCTGCTCATTGTCGGGCTGATTCCGTGCTTTATCATGCGCTATGCGATCCTGCAAAACTATGAACGGCGGGCGGTAAATGTCAGAACTTCTGACATTTCCACCCAAGTCAGGATTCTGGCCAATCACCTGATTACTTATCATTACCTGCAGGATACTTCCTCCGAGGTCATCAATGCAGAGCTTGAGCAGCTTTCGAATCTGTATGACGGCCGCGTGCTCGTGATCGATGCAAATCTCCGGATTGTGAAGGACACCTATGGCATCAGTGAGGGAAAAACGATTATTTCGGAGGAGGTCATCCGCTGTCTTCGGGGCGAGAGCGCCAACAAGTACGACAGGGAAAACGGCTATATTGAGATGACCATACCTATTACGGAGACGCTTGCGGCGGATCTGCCGGTGGGAGCGGGGGAACGCATCGAGCTGGTGCGGGGCATTATGCTTGTGAGCGCATCCAACGACAATATTATCGCTACCATGGATATCCTGAACCGTCAGGCGGTGATCATTATGTCGATTGTCGGCGTGCTGATTTTCGTTGTGACACTTCTGGTCTCCAAGTTCCTCTTTTCTCCCTTTAAAAAGATGATACGGGCGCTTGACCAGGTGCAGGAGGGATATACCAACGATCCCATTTCCGTGACGGACTGTCTGGAGACGGAGCATATCGGCGACGCTTTTAACCGGGTGCTTGGGCGTATGAAGATGCTGGATGATTCGAGGCAGGAGTTTGTTTCGAACGTGTCCCATGAGCTTCGGACGCCGATCACCTCCATGAAAGTGCTGGCGGATTCCCTGATTACCCAAAATGACGTGCCGCTGGAGGTTTATCAGGAGTTTATGTCCGATATTGCCGCCGAAATCGAGCGGGAGGACAAGATCATAAACGATCTGCTCTCCCTTGTTAAGATGGACAGGAAATCGGCTGACCTGAACATTTCCGAGGTGGATATCAACGCGCTTGTGGAGCTGATTATGAGGCGGCTGCGGCCCATCGCCAAGCGCAGGGATGTGCAGCTTGTCTATGAGAGCCTGCGGCCCGTGACGGCGGCGGTGGACGAGGTCAAGCTCACGCTGGCATTGTCTAACCTTGTGGAGAACGCGATTAAATATAACAAGGAGCACGGGTTCGTGAAGGTGACGCTGGATGCCGATCACCAGTTTTTTACGGTGCAGGTGGAGGATTCCGGCGTAGGCATTCCGGAGGACGCGCTGGAGCATATTTATGAGAGATTCTACCGTGTGGATAAGTCCAGATCCAGAGAGATCGGTGGAACAGGGCTTGGACTTGCTATTACGAGGAGCGCAATTCTCATGCACAGAGGTTCGATTAAGGTGGCGAGCATCGAGGGGGAGGGAACCGATTTTACGGTGAAAATCCCTTTGAAGTACATTGCGGTGTAGACGGAAAGAGACGGAGTTGTTTCCGGCGCGGTGTAAGGAGGTAAGACTGATATGAAAAAGACGGGACATTTCGCTGTCTTTGCTGTTTTGATCATGGGACTGCTTCTGTGTACGGCTTGTGCAGGCAGGCATGAGAAACAGGACGGAACCGTATATAACATATATTATGTAAACAATGAAGAGACAAAAATCGTAGCGCGGGAGTATGTGAGTGAAACCTCGGATGGGGAAGCGCTGCTGGAAGAGCTGCTGGAACAGCTTTCCCATATTTCAGAAAAAATGGATTACCAGACGCTTCTTTCCAAAGAAATTTCGGTGGAGAGTCATACGCTGGAAAACGGCCTGCTTACGCTTGATTTTGATGAGAAATACAAGGAGCTGCGGGGGACGAGGGAGATTCTTGCGCGGGCGTCCATTGTGAGAACGATGACACAGCTTCCGGGTGTAGAGCGCATGGCTTTTACGGTGGAGGGGGAACAGCTTATGGACGCGGTGGGAACTGCCGTGGGCGTGATGGCGGCCGATACCTTTATCGAAAATGCAGGCAATGAGATCAATGCTTACGAAAAAGTGGACTTAAAGCTCTACTTCGCCAATGAGACGGGGGAAAGTCTGGTGGAGGAGAACCGCCGCAACGTGGTGTATAACAGCAATATTTCTCTGGAAAAGCTGGTGGTGGAGAAGCTGGTGCAGGGACCGATGACGGATGGGGCGTATCCGACCGTCAATCCGGCCACAAAGATTGTCAGCGTTACGGTGAAGGATGGTACGTGTTATGTAAACTTAAACAATGATTTTTTAAGCCAGCCCTACAACGTATCCTCCGATGTAACCATTTATTCCATCACCAACTCTCTGGTGGAGCTGTCCAATGTGAACCGGGTGCAGATTGCCGTCAATGGGGAGTCCAATATTTCATATCGGGAAAATATGAGTCTGAACAATGTGTTTGAGAGGAATCTGGATATATTGGATGCGGGGAGCGTGCAGTGACTATGCGTTATGTAAACTAATAAATCGGACGGTAGAATATTTATGTAAACCAAGGAAAGCGTGTGAGCGAAAAGCGGTACAGACGATAGAGGGGCAGAGGATGGGAAGAATTATGTAAACTTATAGAACAGAAGAGTAAGGAGGATAAACATGCGCAGACCACTATGCCTGTTCGGACTGGCATTTGTGATGGTTCTGCTTCTTGGGATAAACCTGATTCCACATAATCCGCCGGATTATGGTGCGCTCGACAAAGAAACTGTCGCTGTCGTAGGACGTGTGGAGTGGAAGGAGCACAGAATTTCCGGATCGGAGGAAGTTCTGGCAGTCGTATTAGAGCAGGTCATCATTTTAAAATCGGATCAAAGATCCGTTCTGAAACAAATCTTAGCAGATTCTGACACAGCTTTTTCCAATTCGATCGCTGCAGATTCCGTAAAGAAGACAAAAAAATTTTTAAAAGAAAACAGGGAGCGTCTTTGTCTGGAGAACGCGGAGGAGATCACGGGGTTATTATGCTATCTTGGGGGAGAGGAGAATCCCGCCATGGGTAGTCTTGTGCTGGTGGAGGGGAAGCTGCGTCCGTTTTCGCAGGCCACCAATCCCGGCGAGTTTGACGCGGCGAATTATTATCGCGTGACGGGGCAGCAGGGCAGACTGATGAGAGCCTCCTGTCTGGCGCAGAGCGGGGATTTTTCGGTTTTCCGGGAAGGATTGTACCGCTGTCGGGAATACCTGTCGTTTCTTCTGGGCGCCTGTTACCCCCAAAAGGAGGCATCCGTCATGCGGGCTATGCTCCTGGGGGAGAAAGCCATGCTGGACGGAGAGGTCAAAAGCCTGTACAGGCAAAACGGCATCATACATATTTTAGCAATTAGCGGCCTTCATCTCTCCATTTTGGGAATGGGGTTTCACGGGATGTTACGGCGAATGCATGTCCCCAAAGCAGTCAACATCATATTGACGCTTGCGTTGATGTACTGCTACGGGACGATGACGGGCATGGGGATATCCATTGTCAGGGCATTTATCATGTTCGGGATGAAATTGTGCGCGGACTTATGCGGCCGGACCTACGACTTGCTGACGGCCATGACGGCGGCCGCGCTTCTGATACTTGTCGAACAGCCGCTTTATCTGACGCAGAGCGGTTTTCTCTTCTCTTTCGCCGCGGTATGCGGCATCGGACTGCTGCCGACGGTTGTGAGGCAATTTCCCGAGGGACCCGGCCGTTTTTCTGTGGGAAACCGTCTTTTAAAAGCAGTGTTCACGGGAGGCTGGATTTCCCTCTGCACCCTGCCCGTGTATCTGTGCTTTTATTACGAATTTCCGCCTTACTCCGTGCTCTTAAATCTGATCGTGATTCCCTGCATGGGAGCGCTTCTGATGAGCGGTATTGTTGTTTTGGGGGCGTCGGCATGTCTGCTGCCGCTTGGGCGTCTGGCGGCCTTTCCCGCTATCTGGATATTGGCTTTTTACGAAAAATGTGCTGCATTTTGCCTGAGACTGCCCGGAAGACGGTGGGTGGCGGGAAGGCCGGAGAACTGGCAGACTGCGCTATATCCGGCGCTTCTGACGGCGGCGGTTTTCTTTGCGGGAAAGGCGGAAAAAAGAAGCAAGGGATATTTCTGGTGCGCGGTTATCGGTGCGGTGATCCTTCTGGGCTTTCGGATGCCGCAGAGCTTTGAGATTACCATGCTGGATATCGGGCAGGGAGACTGTATTTATCTGGCGGACGGTGCGGGAGGGCACTATCTCATTGACGGCGGAAGCTCCGACAGGAAAGAAGTGGAGACATATCAGATCGTGCCGTTTCTAAAGTACCGGGGTGTAAGCAGGCTGAATGCAGTGTTTGTCACCCATTCGGATGCGGATCACATAAGCGGTATTGAGGGAATGCTCCGGGATTACAGGGAGACGGGGATAGAGATTGGCTGTCTGTTCTTACCGGACGTAGGGAAAGAGAGCAGAGACGAAGCCTATCATGGGCTGGAGGAACTGGCGGCGGATGCAAGTGTGCCTGTCAGGTATCTCCATGCGGGGGATCGGTTGGAGAGCGGGAAAGTTATGTTAACCTGTGTGCATCCGAACGAAAATTATGTAAACCAAAGTGCAAATGCCTGTTCCATGGTTCTGTATCTGACCTATGAAAACTTTTCCGCGCTCTTTACGGGAGATCTGGAAGGGGAGGGGGAAATGATGGCGACAGAGAGGCTTTCCCATATGGGAGATGGCGCGGGAATTGTTCCGCAGCCCCTTACCCTGCTGAAAGCAGCCCATCACGGTTCCCAAAACGCCACAAAGGAGCCGTTTCTGGAGCTTACAAATCCCCGGATTGCGCTCATTTCTGCGGGGCGGGATAATTCCTACGGACATCCACACAAAGAGACGCTTAAACGGCTTACGGACAGGGGATGTCGGATTTATCAGACGCCGGAGAGCGGCGCGGTGACGGTCCGGGTGAGGGGTGGGAGCGTCCTGTTGGAGACGTATCTGATCAAATGAGCAGCCGGATAAAAAGTATCGGAAATGTAATAATCTAAAAATAATCACCTTGACCGGTTATTCTGCATTACATATAATCATCTTAAGAATGGGACAGCCGGAAGGAGGGAAAACAGATTGGAGGCAGCAGAAGTTAGGGGAATGACGGACAACCAATGGAAGGACAATCTGAGAGTACAGCTTGAAGACTGGGAGGAAGTAGAAGAGTTTTTAAGAGACGGTAAAACAGAGGAAGCTTTCAAGAAAATAGAAAAGATAAAGGCGAGAATCAACAAAGGGTTGCAAGATTAGTTATGAAAAAGTTAAACGAAGAAATCCGTGAAGGAAACTTAAAACAGGTATATCTTTTGTGCGGGGAGGAGGCCTATCTGCGCAGACAGTACAGGGACAGGGTGAAGAAGGCCCTGATAGGGGATGGGGATCTTATGAACCTGAACTGTTTCGAGGGGAAAGGCATCGTGCCGGGAGAGGTGGTTGATCTGGCGCAGACCATGCCTTTTCTTGCCGAGAGACGGGTTCTTGTCATAGAGAACAGCGGTTTTTTCAAGAAAGGCGGGGAAGAGCTTGCGGCGTATCTGGCGGACCCTGCGCCCAGCGCTTATTTCCTGTTTGTGGAGACGGAGGTCGATAAGCGGAGTAAACTCTACAAGGCGGCTGCGGCAAAGGGACGTGTGATCGAGTGCAGAACGCCCGACGACGGTGTGCTGAAACGCTGGGTCGCGGAGCTTCTTATGAAGGACGGCAAGCGGATTACCCAGCGGGATCTTGACTTTTTTCTGGAAAAGACGGGAACGGATATGGAAAACATCCGGGGCGAGGTGGAGAAACTTGTCTGTTACGCGCTGGAGCGAGATGTGATCACGGCGCAGGACATCGAGGCGGTCTGTGTCAGACAGATCGGCAGCCGCATCTTTGACATGGTGGAGGCCGTTGCAGATAAGAGGCAGAGACGGGCCATGGAGCTATATTATGATCTGCTGACATTAAAGGAACCGCCCATGCGGATTCTGTTTTTGATCGCCAGGCAGTTTAATCTGCTTTTGCAGGTGAAGGAGTTAAAGAACAAGGGGTATGATACGCGCGGTATCGGTGAGAAAGTGGGGCTCAAGGGTTTTATCGCCGGAAAATATGTCAGCCAGGCGGCGAAGTTTAAGGAGGAGGAGTTAAGGCGGGCGCTGACAGACTGCGTGGAGACGGAAGAGGCAGTCAAGACAGGCCGGATGAACGACGTAATGAGCGTGGAACTTCTGATTGTGCGGGAGAGTATGCAGGCAGCGAAGGCGTAAGCTGTGCGCTGCAGGCGAAAGAACAAAACTTCTTGTTGCGCGCAGGGGTATCTTTACAGTACAATAGTGGCAGGAATGACGTTTCACGTCATTTACTTATATTAGATTAATTGGAGGCATTACATGGGTATGCATATTGTTTGTCTGGATCTGGAGGGTGTGCTGGTGCCGGAGATCTGGATTGCTTTTGCGAAGGAGAGCGGTATTCCGGAGCTTACCAGAACGACCAGGGACGAGCCTGACTATGACAAGCTGATGAACTGGCGGCTTGGCATTTTGCGACAGCACGGACTGGGGCTTAAGGAGATTCAGAAGACGATCTCGAAGATAGATCCGCTGCCGGGTGCGAAGGCGTTTTTGGACGAGCTGAAGCGGATGACGCAGGTTATCATTATCAGCGATACTTTTACTCAGTTTGCGGGGCCGCTGATGGAGAAGCTGGGGTGGCCGACGATTTTTTGCAATTCCCTTGAGGTGGCGCCTGACGGTGCGATTACCGGGTATAAGATGCGTGTCAAAGACTCCAAACTTACCACGGTGAAGGCGCTGCAGTCCATCGGCTATGAGACGATTGCGGCCGGGGACAGTCATAATGATCTGGCGATGATTCAGGCGGGAAAAGCAGGATTTTTATTTAGAAGTACGGAGCAGATCAAAAAGGACTATCCGGAGATTCCCGCTTACGAGACTTATGAGGAGCTGCTAAAGGCCCTCAGGGAAGCGTTGGCGTAAATCTTTGGCGGTGTATAAACAGGCCGGGACTCCGGCGACAGACGAAAGGAGGAAGTGATATTATGAAATGTCTGCGAG
Organism: uncultured bacterium; assembly: GCA_947073545.1. Taxonomy (GTDB): domain Bacteria; phylum Bacillota; class Clostridia; order Lachnospirales; family Lachnospiraceae; genus UBA3282. The sequence continues at coordinate 11,797 of CAMTMP010000014.1, read as the reverse complement.
TGGCCCTCGAGGTCGATGTTAAAAAATATGAGGTGGGAAAAGGCATGGAGGACGGCGTGGAACTGTGGACTGACGTGGTGACAAGAGGCTGGTTTGTCACGGATTCCCTCGTGCAGATCAAGAAGGAAAACGGTGCGATTGTATGTCCCTACATCCTGCATAAGCGAGGCAAGACATTTATTGCGGAGGGGGATTATATCATAACGGAGCTGGACGGTTCCAAGCATGTCTGCAGTGAGGAAAAGGTATTCAAGAGATTTAAGCCTGTGGAGGAATAGATTATTATGTAAACTAAAAGCCGGAAGAGGTGTGCAGACCTGCTTCCGGCAGAGTTTTGCTTATAGAAGAAACGGCGCTAATGTGCCCCGGATCTGATATAGGTGATATGATGGGCATCCACGTAATCGAGCGTGTCCGTTGACAGCTCTTTGTCGGTAATCAGGTAATCGAAGTCGGCAAGCGGCGCAACGGAGAAGACGGCGGCCTGGTCAAATTTACTGTGGTCTATCATCAGGATGGATTTCTGCGCCGCTTCCAGCATAGCCCGCTGAAATGCCACGTCCTCGTCGTAATACCCGGTTACGATATAGTTTTCACTTAGCGCTGCGCCGCTTAGGAAGGCTTTGTTGACATGAAATTCTTTTAGCTGGGTGACGGTCTGGTAACTTAAGCAGGAAAACTGCTGGGTGTGTACCCAGCCGCCCAGAAAGAACATTTTTTTACATTTGCGCCCCCCGTCAAAGGTGGAGGCGATGGCGAAGGAATTGGTGATGATGATCAGGGTTTCCAGTAAATCGGGGAGCGTCACCAGTTCCTTTGCCAGTTCTAAGTTTGTCGTGCAGCTTTCTAAGATGATAATATCCTTCGGGGAAAGCAGCCGGATCGCGCTTTGTGCGATGGCCCGCTTTTCCGCCGCATAATGTGTGGCGCGCAGGTCAAAAGGAATTTCAGCGACAGTGCCGCCGGCGAGGGCAACACCGCCGTGGACTTTGACGATCAGCCCTTCGTCGGCAAGGGCATCCAAATCTTTTCGCATGGTTTCGTTGGAAACGCCCGTATCCTCGGCGAGCTGCTGGGTGGAGCTTATGGGAACTCTGGCGAGTATGTTCAATATTTCTTTGCGTCTTTTGTCTAACTTGCTGTTCATGCACGATCCTCCACGTCATTTATGATCTTATTGTAACATTGGAAAAAACCAATGTCAAACGTCTAGAAAGTTGGGAATTCCAACAAAATCACGATGAGAGATCTGTATATTCTTCACAAATTGTCAAATGTCGACAAAAAAAGAATTGACGCTCACTGGTCGGCGTGATACTATGATTAAAAAGTTGGAAAAAGACAAATTACGACAAAAATAAATTGGCAAAACACAGATTATTAAGTTGTAGTTGGTTTTTTTCAAGAAAAGGAGGATGAGAAGATGGAAAGTCCAAAGCCATATTTGTTTACGGATAATAATCCAAATTCCATGGAAGATTATGCGCAATCAATCAGAAGATTGGAAAAACCAAAAGGCAGAATTGATGTCGTACTGGACTCCGATATGTTTAACGAGGTAGACGACCAGTTCGCCTTGGCCTATCTGCTGCAGTCGGAGGAGAAGATGCGTTTGAGAGCAGTATTTGCGGCCCCCTTTTATAACCATCATTCGGAGGACGCGAAGGATGGCATGGAAAAGAGTTATGAGGAAATATTTAGGATTTTGAAGCTGTTAAAGCGGGAAAACTATTGTGACAGTGTCTACAAAGGATCAGACAGCTTTCTTTCGGATGAGAAGACGCCCATAGAGTCGGAAGCAGTGGACAGACTGATTGAGATGGCAAAAGATTATTCGGCAGAGAATCCGCTGTATGTCATAGCCATTGCTGCGTGCACCAACATTGCGTCGGCGCTGATCAAATGTCCGGAGTTAAAAGAAAAGCTCTTCGTTGTATGGCTTGGCGGTATGGGCTTTGACTGGCATGACAACAAGTCATTCAATGCAGGTCAGGATGTGGCTGCGGCGAGAGTGCTTTTGGGAAGCGGGGTTCCCCTCGTTCTGATTCCGGGAAAAGGGGTGGCGGAAAAGTTTGCCACGACAGGACCGGAGCTTGATTACTGGCTGAAAGGCAAGAACGAATTTTGCGATTATATCGTGGAAAAGACGGTCAGGGAGGCAGGGATCTGCAATGGCAGCAAGTGCTGGAGCAGGCCGATATCGGATGTCATGGCGGTGGCATGGCTTCAGGATAGGAAATTCATGCTGGACCGTCTGGAGAGCAGTCCGGTGATGGAATATGACCACCTTTACGCCAAAGATCAGCGCAGGCTGTTTATCCGCTATGTCTACAGTGTGGACAGGGACAGCCTGATGGAGGATCTGTTTACAAAAATCAGCCAATATGAGTAGCCGGCGATTCAGATTCGCAGGCAGATAAGAATGGGAGAGATTTATGAAAGGAAAAACATTTGGGAAAAAACTGTTTCAGTCAGTAGAGCCGTATCTGTATTTGTTTCCGGCATTTCTGCTCCTGATCATGTTTGCTTATTATCCGTTTGCCAAAAACACGGTGCTGAGTTTCTTTACGGTGAACAAGTTCAGGGAAATCAGGGAGTTTGCCGGGATAGCCAATTATATCAAGGTTCTGGGAGACGAGAAGTTCATTCAGTCCATAGGCAATACGCTTGTTTTCGTCGTGGTTACGGTCCCCGTCAGCATTGTGGTGGGATTTGGGCTGGCGCTGCTTGCCAGAAAGCGGACAAAGACATCCTCATTGTATGAAGCGATGTATTCCATGTCTATGGCGATTTCGGTTTCGGTTGTGGCAATGATTTTCCAGCTGGCGTTTAATCCGTCTATGGGAATTGTGAACAAACTTTTCGGAACCAATGTTTCGTGGCTTACCGATCCGAAGACAGCGCTGGCAGCGATCATATTCATCCAGATCTGGGCGAATGTGGGGTACAATTTCATCTTCCTGCTGTCGGGGCTTCGTGGGATGAGCGAGGATGTTCTGGAGAGCGCGAGGATTGACGGGGCGACGGGCATCCATCTTCTGACCAAGATTATCATACCGATGGTATCGCCCACACTTTTGTTTCTTCTGATGAAGGATATCGCCTATGCGATGACAACTTCAAGTTTCACTCTGATACTGACTTATCCGGTGTTCCATAACGGAGGGCCGAACGGTACGACAGAGACGATCATGTCTTATGTTTATGGGAAGGGAATTGTAGGAACAAACTATAATGCGGCATTCGCGGCCACCACAGTCGGGTTTATTTTAGCGGCAGTTATGATGGCTCTCAGCCTAGTGCTCGAAAAAAGGAAGGTGAATTACGATTGAAAAAGCAAAATCATATGTTTTATCAGTTACTATGCATTGTGACGGGCGTGATACTGATCCTGCCGATTATCTACGCAATCAATATTTCATTTATGCCGCAGGATGAAATACTGACTACGAGTCTCCATTTTTTTCCAAGCAAGTTCGGATATCTGGAGAACTATAAAATCGTATTCATGCACACGAGAATACTGCGGTTTATGTGGAATTCCCTTGTTATGGCGGGCATTTCCAGCATCGTGAGGGTTATCGTGGCCAGCCTTGCGGCATTCTCCTTCTCTTTCTTTGAATACAAAGGGAAGAAAGCGCTGTTTGCTCTGGTAGTCGGAAGCATGATCATTCCGGCTGATGTGCTGGTGGTACAGAACTATTTTACCACGGCGGAGCTTGGGCTGATCAATACATATCTGGGAATGATGGTGGTGTTCTTCATTTCGGGTATCAATATTTTTGTCATGCGTCAGAATTTCCTGTCCTATTCCATTTCCTTGAAGGAAGCGGCGCAGGTCGACGGATGCACAAACTTTAAGTTTTACCGGAAGATATTAATGCCAAGCAACATTCCGGTGATCACTACCGTATTTATCTCATCCTTCGTAGGAACGTGGAACACCTATCTGTGGCCGCTGCTGGTGACCAATACGGATGCCATGCGCACGGCGCAGGTTGCAGTCACGATGCTGAACAACAACGAGGGCAGCAATTATGGCGTGGGCGCAGTGATGGCGGCAGCAGTTGTCATTCTGGTTCCCTCCGTTGCGGTATTCCTGCTATTCCAGCGGAAGATTGTAGGCGGTGTAATGGCAGGTGCAGTGAAAGGATAAACGAAAATCAATTGATAAGGAAAGGAAAAAAGATATGAAAAAATTATTGGCGTTACTTTTATGCGGCGCGATGGCGCTTGGAACGGCAGCGTGCGGAGCGGGAAATGAAGGAAAAGGCGGATCTGACGCACAGGGAGCGGGCAGTGCAGGCTCCGGGCAGGCATCCGGCGATACCCAGGAAGTGGTATTTTGGCACAGCTTTTCGGGTGCAACGGAGGCGGCGCTCACTTCCATTATCAATGAATATAATGAAGGAAGGGGCAAAGAAAAGGGCATTCATGTGGAACTGGTGTATCAGGGCTATGAAGGTACGGACAAGGTTATGCTTGCTTATCAGACGAAGGATTATGAGAATGCGCCGGATATCAACGTAGGCCTTACGTCCACGATCCCGGCCGTGATGGATATGGGATGGACAGTCAATGTTGAGGATTATATGCAAGAGGACGGTTCGGAAGTGACGAAGGATACGTTCTATGAACCTCTGCAGCAGGCATGCACTTATGAGGGACAGATGGTTGCGGTACCTTTTTCAAACTCCATACCGCTTCTGTACTACAACAAGGAAATGCTGGAGGAAGCCGGATTTGACAAGGCGCCGGAGACGATGGATGAGCTGAAAGATTACGTGACGGCTCTGACGGTCGAAGAGGGCGGTGAAGTGGCACGCTACGGACTGAATATGCAGGTGAAGAGATACCAGCTCGTGGAATTTTGCGTCAGTCAGGGTGAAGTAAGCTTTTTCGGTGACAACCAGGGCGGCAGAGAAGCGCCCATGACGAAGATCGTTGCGGGAGATGACGGGACGCTCAAGACATTCCTGGAAAAGCTGCAGGCGCTTATTGATACGGGCGGCTATAAATATGTAGAAGACAATATCAACGAGGAATTTGCACAGGGCCTTTCTGCGATGGCAATCATGTCTTCCTCCCGCATGGGTACGCTGGATGAGCTGATGCCCGGCAAATATATGACTGCGTATCTGCCGAAGGTCAATGCGGACGATGCAGGCGGCGCCGCCGTAGGAGGAAGCTGCTTAAATATTTTCAACAGGGATGACGATGACAGGGCAAGAGCGGCATGGGATGTTGTGCAGTACTGCGTATCTCCCAAGAGTCAGTACACATTCTCCACCGCGTCGGGTTATATTCCGGTCAACAAAGGCTGTGAAGACTTGGATGAGATGAAAACATACTACGAAGAAAATCCCCAGTATAAGGTGGCGCTCGACCAGATGAAAGAGGCAAACCCGCTGTCTCAGGAGCCGCTTGACTTAACTTACAATGAGATCAACGGCATTATCACAGAGATCATGCTGGAGTTTTGTCAGGGGAATCTCGGGGTGGACGAAACCGTAAATAAGATTGTGGAAAGATGTAATGATGCGCTGGACGAGTACCATTCGGTGAACGGATAAAAGTGATCCGTCAGACAGGAAGGGGTCAAAGAGTGAAACACGGAAAAGTGAAACTTGTTGTTACGGATTTGGATGATACGCTGCTTTCGCCGGAGAAGGAAATCTCGGCGGAAGCGGTTAGAATGATTGAAAAGCTGGAGGAATCCGGCGTGCGCTTTACCTTTATCACGGGACGGCCGGCCTATGCCGTCAGCCGGTTTGCCGATCAGGTAAAAATCACGGCGCCGATTGTAAGCTGTAACGGTGCGGTCATCTATGACTACGGGACAGGACAAATCCTGCAGGATACGCCGATGCGGACGGATCGTTTGGAGCCTTTCTTGTGTCAGGCGGCCGAAATGGGATTGACTGTACTGGTCTATGCAGGGAATGTGGAATACGCGCTTGCCGAGACGAACTGGACGAGGGTGCGGAAAGAAGCGGGCAGAGAACTTCCCATCCGTTCGGTGGAAAGTATAAGAAAGAGCGGCCTGCAGGTATATAAGGTGAACGTCATGGCGGACGGGAACGAAGAGGCATTCTCCACGCTCACCGGGCAGATCCATGAGCTGTGTACGGAGTACAGTGTGGCTCTGTATGGGAACAGCGGCTGCGAGATCGTCGGAAAGAGCGTGAACAAGCGGGAAGGGCTGAAAGGACTGTGCGAGGTGTGCGGCATCGCCATGGAGCATGTGCTGGCTGTGGGAGACAATGCCAACGATCAGGAAATGCTGCGGGCTGCCGGAATCGGCGCCGTGGTGGCAAACGGGACGGCGCAGACAAAAGCGTGCGCAGACTATGTGTGTGAGACGTCCTACACGGCGGGTGTCGTGGAGGCCGTCAAAAAATTCGTGCAGGAGAGGCCGTCCATAAAGCTGGCGACTTCGACCAATATATATTTTGAGCGAAGGGACGGCTCGATGATTCCGGTGGAGGAAACGTTAAGGCAGTGTGCGGCGGCAGGGTTCCGGTATCTTGACTTTGGCTTTGCCGAGCTTGCGCTTGTATCGAAGCGGTTTCACGGTGATGACTGGCACAGGGAAATTCAGGAGTACATAGAACTGGCCGAAAAGCTGGGGCTTGTTTTTGTACAGGCACATGCAACGATTTTTGATTTCTGCAACTTGGATGAAGACTATGAGCACAAGGAAGCGCTTTTTAGGCGAAGCATTGAGGGCGCCGCCATGATGAAAGCGCCGTGGCTCGTCGTTCATCCGTCCAGCGCCCTTACGGGTGGTATGGTGCAGCCCGAAACCCATGAGAAAAATGTGGCATTCTTCCAAAAGTATGGGGCTGTCGCAGCCGAAAAGGGGGTCGGCATCGCTGTGGAAAATATGTGGGGCAGGACGGGAGCAGGGCAAAAGCCGTACGGTCTGGAGCCTGCCGAGCTGCTTAAGCTGATCGAGGATGTGAACAGCGACCACGTGAAGATATGTTGGGACGTGGAACACGGCAGTATCGAAAAGCTGGATCAGGGAAAGGCGCTTCATATGCTGAAAGAGCATCTTGTTGCAACGCATATATCCGATGAGGCAGGGGTGGGAAGCATCCATATTTTGCCTTATCTGGGACATGCCGACTGGGACGGGATACTCGGAGCGCTTTCAGAGGTGGGCTATAGAGGTGTGTTTAATTTTGAAATCCAGCACTATCTGCCGGCTGTGCCGGAGGAACTCGTACCGTCGGCCATGCGGTTTGCCTATGAAACAGGAATGCAGATGGTGAAAAGGATGGAGTCATTTTAAAAGGCAATAAACAGGATTTGTGAAAAAAGCCGCGGAACCTTGTATATGTGAAATGGGGAGGAGCAGCATGAGCGAATTTTTGGATTATATAGGAATGATAGGAGTCGGTGACTGGCAGCAGACTGTTGCGGGAATTGTGCGGATTGTGCTGGCGGCTGTGTTGGGGGCGCTAATCGGGTTGGAACGCGGGCGCAAACACAGACCTGCCGGTGTGCGCACACATACGCTGGTATGTATGGCATCGGCGCTTGTTATGATTACGAATGAACAGCTGATCCTTGCCTACGGAACGGGCGGGGACCCTGCCCGTATGGGCGCGCAGGTAATCAGCGGAATCGGTTTTTTGGGAGCCGGAACTATATTGACGGACAGACAGAACCGGATCAAAGGGCTGACAACGGCAGCCGGATTGTGGGCCAGTGCGTGTATCGGACTTGCCATAGGCGGCGGGTTTTATATCGGCGGCATTTTTGCCACGGCATTGATTCTTCTGGCGTTTACGAAGCTCATCGATGTGGAACAGCACCTTGTGATGCGCAGCCGGGTGATGGATTTGAACGTGTCGTTCGACAGCGCAAAAAATATGAACAACTTTATCAGCGAAATCACAAGCCATGATTGCAGTATCCTTTCTTTTTCCTATATTGATATGGATGACGAACTGCAGCACCGTCTGGAAAAAGGGGAAATCGTGCTGAAAAAAGTTGTGAGCGTGAATTTACATATTTTACTGCCGGTTAAAAATTATCATTCCGAAGTGCTAAAGATTCTCGAAAACAGTAAGGGAATGATTCAAATGGAAGAGCTATAATGGGTTCCCTGCCTCTTTTGCCAAAGACGGGTGCAAAAGAGGCTTTGGGAATGCATACAAAAAAGGAGACAGACTTGCAGACAGAAGAGCTTAGAAATTTTCCGAAAGTAGAGCTGCACTGCCATCTGGACGGATCGCTTACAGAGAAGGCGGTCAGACGGATTGTGCGTGAATCAGGCTATGATATGGAGGTGTTACTGGACAGTATGCGGGTCAGGGGAGAGACGCGGGACCTTGCGGATTATCTTTCCTGCTTTGCCCATTCGCTGCCGCTTCTCCAGTCGGAAGAAAATCTGCGGATTGCAGCCTATGAGCTGGTGGGGCAGGCGGCGGCAGACAGTGTGATCTACATGGAAGTGAGATTTGCGCCGATGTACCATAAAAAAGGCGGACTGACCCAGACAGAGGCGGTGAAGGCAGTACTTACAGGGCTGGAGGAGGCGGAAAAGGATTTTGGCGTTAAGAGCCGACTGCTCCTTTGTATGATGCGGGGAAAGACGCAGGAAGAAAACGGCGAAACCCTATCCTGCGCCTTGCAGATGCGGGAGTACGGTGTGGCGGGGATTGATTTGGCAGGCAATGAGGCGGCCTATCCGGCCAGACTTTACCGGGAGCTGTTTTTAAGAGCGCGGGAGAAGCAGCTGCCTTTCACCATGCATGCCGGGGAATGCGGCAGTGTCGAAAACGTCAGGGATTCCGTCGAGATGGGGGCCGGACGTATCGGTCATGGCGTAGCGATTGCCGACGACGGGGAAATGAAACGGATCTGCCGGGAAAAGGGGATCGTGCTGGAATTATGCCCGGTCAGCAACCTGCAGACCGGGGCGGTAAAAAGCCTGGAAACATATCCGTGGGCAAAAATGCGGGAAGAAGGCGTGCCGGTCACGGTCAACACAGATAACCGCACGGTTTCCAACACCTCGCTTTTTAAGGAGTGGCAGACACTTGACGGTTCCTTTGGGCCGGTTGATGCGCGGATACTGAGACAGGCGGCATACTATGCGATTGATGCGGCATTTTTATCATGGGCTGAAAAGGAAAGCCTCAGAAAGACATTGCGCGACAGAACAGAATAGGGGTGCATGGTCTACGAAAAAGAACTGCTTCGGCGGTATTCCGTAAGGATGTTTTTTCTTCAAAGACTAAAATATAATGATGTGATTATGTAGACAGTGTAGCCTTGGGGCTACGCTGTTTTGATTTTCTGATTGGCTGTCCTGTCCTGCATATGCTCTTGGAACAGTTCTTCCATTTCTTCTGGTGATGGTTCTCGGACAATGCCCACGCCATTATAATATATTTTTAAATTCTGGTGGCGTTTGCCGTCAATATATTCTGGCTTGGACACAACAATCTTTTCAATAAATTCGTGTACGATTTCTGGCGTTAATTCTGTAAGCTGCGTGACGCATTTTACCCTGTCGATAAACCGCTGAAGGCTGTCGCTTTTGTCTGTTTCTGTTTCAAGGTACTGCTCCATGTTGGGAATGGCGGATTTTATCTGCCGCTGTTCTTCCTCAAACGCCATCGACATGGTAGCGAACCGTTCATCAGAAATCTTCCCATTGACATTATCCTCATAGATTTTCTGGATAAGGCGGTCAATCTCAACTGCGCGTTTTTTTGCTTTTGAAAGCTCCTTCCGCTTTTGGGCAAGTTCCTTTTTCATCTCATCTCCGAAAGCTGCCATTTGTTTTCTGGCAAAATCTTTTTCAAAACTCTGCACATACCAGAATACCCGCTGCATACTTTCCAATACAATCTCCGCCACGACTTTTTCACGGATATAGTGGGCAGAACACACATCTGAGTTCCTGCGGTAACTGGAACAGAAGAAATAGGCGTGTTCCAGTTTATAGTTGTTTTTTGCGCTGTAATACAGCTTTTCCCCACAGTCTGCACAGTAAAGCAGACCAGAAAACATACTGACAATCCCACTCCTTGTCGGTCTGCGGCGGTGTTCCCGAAGCTCCTGCACAAGCAGGAAGGTTTCTTCGTCAATAATGGCAGAGTGGGTGTCCTTAAATATCTGCCATTCCTCCTGCGGGCGTTCCAGACGTTTCTTATGCTTGAAGGATTTTCTGGCTGTGCGGAAATTGACAGTGTCCCCGATATATTCCTGCCGTGAGAGGATGTTCCCCACGCTGTCGGCTGACCAGTGGTACGGTATGGCGGGCGGTCTGCGGTATGCTTTCCCAATGCTGTTCCAGTATTCCGTAGGGGTCATCACTTTGTCTGCCTTCAGCTTTTTTGCTATCTGCGCTGGTCCAAGCCCCGCTATGCACATGTCAAAAATCCGCCGCACAATCTCAGCCGCAGGCTCGTCAATAAGCCATTCTGTGGGATTGTCTGGATTTTTTCTGTATCCGAAAGGCAGGTTGAATGTTAAAGGCTTGCCTGACATTCCCCTGTTTCGGAACACGTTCCGCACTTTCTGGCTCGTGTTCTTGGCGTGCCATTCATTGAATAAGTCCTGCATTGGGACAAGGTCGCTGATGCCTTTTGCTGTGTCGATATTCTCCATGATGGCAATATAACGCACGTCCAGACGCTCAAAATCTTCTTCCAGTAACTGCCCGACAACAAGGCGGTTGCGCCCAAGCCTTGAGTGGTCTTTGACGATAATCGTCCCGATTTTCCCCTGCTCGGCTAAGTCCATCATCTCCATAAAAGAGGGTCTTGTGAACGTAACTCCCGAAAATCCGTCGTCTATAAAGAAGCGGGGATTGCGAAATCCATTCTCTTTTGCATATTTTTCCAGTATGGACTGCTGGTTTTTGATGCTGCCCGAAAGCCCGTCCTGCTCATCGTCACGGCTTAAACGACAGTATAAAGCTGTTATTTTTTCTGGCTGATTGCTCATAGTTCTCCTTTCCGCAGCCAGACATGATATGAATTGTAGGTGTCATTATCATACCATATCTGGCAGAATACTTCAACGCTTTAAAGCCTTAATTCAAATGCCGTTTATAGTTTTAGGAGAATGCGTTCGGTTTTTTCCTGAATGCTCTCAGAAGCGGCAGCATTAAAATGGGCATTAACTGTATAAACCGTGCCGCCTATCTCTTTCTGGAAATTGACAGGATGGGGATATTGCGACCTGCGGAACCATGCCAGCCGTTCTTCTTTTGTCATGGATGCAAGACAGTCCGTAATCTCATCAATCATCTGACGGATGGCAGTTTCTTCTGAAAATTCTTCTTTTTCTGTGCCGCCAAAAGGTTCATTCATCGAAATAATTCCTCCCTCCTGCGGTCTGCCCTGCCTGCTCTGACGTTTGTATTTGACCGCTGGTTTTCAATCGCATCGTGGATTTGGTCTAAGCAGTTGTCGATATAGGCAGAGCGTTTTTCAATCTCGTTTGTATATTTCAGCCGCTTTCTAAGCTCCGTTATCCTCTCTGTCACGTCCTGTTTTTCGGCTCGGAGTGTTTCTTTTTCGGCTGGTAAAGCACGGCGTACCTTGTTCCGCAAGTGCTGGCGGTAGTCGATAAGTTTATTCATTTCGGTCTGGTTTTTCTCCCTGTCGGCGTGTAAGTCGGAGAGGGTGGAGATGCCCTGCTTTGACATATACCTTACCTGTGCAGTAATATCGTCCAGTTTCCGCAATTCTTCTTTCATCAGCGGGCTTGTCGGCTTGTAGTCCGTGCCTTTGGGGAATATCCCCAACTGATAGCACCAGTAGTAATA
>CAMTMP010000013.1 GCA_947073545.1 uncultured bacterium | reverse complement strand
GCATTGGTCGTTTCTGTTCGGCGGAGATTGGTCATTTTCTTCCGACTCTAAGTGGCTAATTTCTCCCGACGCTAACAATGAATATGAACATCATATCAAAGTACTTACAATTTTTGCGTAAAAGCACCAACTACACACAAGATGATTTAGCAAAAGAATCAGGCATATCAAGGCAGGCAATATCAAAATGGGAAACAGGAACAGGAATTGCTGTATGGCAGATCTCTGCATAAAGTCATCCCTTACATGCAAAGGATCCCGGAGATTCCGTGTAAGCGAAACCTCCGGGATTTTCCGTTATCCTGCCGTATTAGTTGATATCCAGACCGGCGCTTGCATACCCAGCCACCGTATTAACCAATGTTAAACCGCTTGCCGTTGCCGAGAATACCAGCATCAGCCGCGTTTGAGCCGTCACCGGAATATTGAGTCCGGTAAGCGCTCCATTTAACAATGTTCCCACAGATATAATTCCGGTAAGTGTCGGCGTCAGGTTGATGAGTGTTCCCGCAATCGGAGAAAATACATTGTTCGGTGTTGCGGACTGATAAATCTGCGCTCTGACCGTAAGATTGGAACCTACCATGGAAAGCGCCAGCGTTGTACTGAAGAATGCGCTGAATGAAGTGATGATACCGGCACGCGGAACCTGAAACGCAAAGTTAGAAAGCGTTCCGGCTGCGTTTGTAATATCAATCGTACTTCCCAACAGTGTAAGTCCCTGTGCACTGCTTCCAAAACCTACGAAAGCCGGAATACCCGCAAGTCCTCCCGCAATGGTCGTCAAAGAAACCGGCAGTCCTGACGCAAACGGAATAATCGCTCCCGTGCCCGCCGCACCGGTCGGACCTGTGGCCCCCGTTGCCCCTGTCGCTCCATCGGCTCCTGTCGCCCCCGTCGCTCCCGTTGCGCCTGTCGCCCCTGTCGGGCCCGCTGCGCCGTCGGCTCCCGTCGCTCCGGTCGCTCCCGTCGCCCCATCGGCTCCTGTCGCTCCGGTCGAGCCCGTCGGGCCTGTCGCGCCGTCGGCTCCCGTCGCTCCGGTCGGACCTGTCGCTCCGGTCGGGCCTTCGTCGCCCGGACATCCTTTCGGCCCCTGCGGACCAATCGGCCCGGTTTCACCCTGAATACCCTGTGGCCCGGTCACACCCTGCGGACCCATGGAACCTGTAGGACCGCTGGGACCCGTAGGACCGGGAATCCCTCTGGGACCCTGTGGTCCGATATCGCCCTGGGGACCTGCCGGCCCCGCATCTCCCTTCGGGCCTGCCGGACCTTGAGGGCCCATATCTCCTTTCGGGCCTTCACAGCCAGGGTCTCCTTTCGGGCCAATATCACCACGGACTCCCTGCACCCCCTGAATGCCCTGCGGGCCGGCGTAGCCTCTCGGCCCGGCGCATCCTCTTGGCCCGGTGTTACCGGTAGGACCTACCGGTCCCGTATTTCCTCTTGGACCTCTTGCTCCCGGTGCACCGGGAATACCCTGGGGACCCACAGGCCCTGGATCGCCTTTGTCCCCCTTAGGGCCGGGACAGCCGGTATCTCCCTTCATTCCCTAGGGGCCTGCGGGTCCCTGATCCCCTTTTGGACCCTCAGGTCCGCGCTCACAACAGTTGGGAAAACACGGATTCGGACAACAGTTACATAAATTATTTTGATTCATACAAAACTCACCCTTTCCGATTATTTTTTAATGCAAAAAAATATCTTTTTCTACAATTAATGTATGCGCCTCTGCCAGCATTGTCACATTTTGTCGAAAAGGGAATTTTTTTCGCGTTCTTCAGCTCTGTTCCTTTCTCTGAAGGCTGTTAAAATACTGCTTGTTGTAGAGATACGCCGGGGAATACGGCTTACATGCCCCGGCTTTTTCGTTATACTCTCTCTCTTTTTGCTGTTCTCCCAGTCTGTCGTAACATACGCACAACTGTAAACAGGGAACATAATCATAGCAGTCCGGCAGCACAAACCCGTCTGCATATTCCCTTTTCGGAATGCGCAGTGCCGTCTCATACCAATAGACTGCATTATGAATCTTTCCGTGTTCCAGAAAATGCCTGCCGATTTCACAACACAGTTCCGCCCTCGGCAGGTCAAAGCTCAGACTGCGAAGGAGCGCAAGCAGCGCCTTCTTCTCCTGCCCCATTTTATCATAGCAGTTTGCACAGACGGAACATGCTTCTATTTTATTTTCAACCCACCCTGTCTCTGAAAGCAGAAACGCTTCCAACACGAAAACTGCCTCCTCATACTGCCCGTGATAGTACAATTCCCGGCCATAATAATATTGCTGCCGCGGATCTAATGTCCTTCCCTCAGCAAGCAGCTTCCGGTATATCCTCAAATTCCGGTCCGGATCCCCGGTTCCCACTTTCTTATGACAGATCGCAATATCCGAGTATACAATCCGGCCGTTTGGCGGAATGACTTCGTGGACAGCGCCGACCCAACGGTACCGCTCACAGTTTCTGATCCACCTTTCCCTGAAATAGGAAAGAGAAGGCCTGCCCGCCTCATCAAAGGAAGTGTTGTATTTCATCATTACCATATCCGTGTCCGATGCCAGGGATCGCTTTAGCTGCAAAAATTTTTCCTTTTCCGTCTCTTCCAGAACATCGTCCGCATCCATCCACATACAGTAATCCATGGACGCCCGGGAAAAGGAATCGTTTCTTGCCTCCGAAAAATCGTCCTTCCAAGGATACCGATAAACCCGGGATGTATAGTTGGAAACGATTTCTACCGTCCGGTCCGTCGAACCGGTATCTACAATTATAATTTCATCCACAAGTTCTGCTATACTATCGAGGCAGCGTGCAATATGCGCCTCCTCATTTTTGACAATCATACAAAGACTTATTGTAGGCATCTTGTTTTCTCCCATCCGAATTTACTGTCTGCAGAATTTTTCTAAAATTACGTTCATGCTGGTCAGGGAAGTTTCGGCCGAAGAACGCCATGCAAAAAACAGGGTGGAATCTGTCGGCACTTCCATGATAAAGTATCTTGCTAATGTCAGCATTTCTCTCCGCCTTGTTGTCTGTGCATATGCAGTATACAAATTCTGCCAGCAGTCATTCAGCACCGGCGTAAGCTCTATGAAACCGTGTCTTTTCATCATCGTGGAAATATAATAGCTGACGGCATAACAGCCAGAAGTCAATCTGATAGAAACGTCGTTAGAAAGAGAGATATTCTGTGTGATATCAGGGATCTCCGTTTTGAGTGGAAGACAGTCTGCATCCTGCATGACCAGATCCATCGCCGTATAGGAAGCAAATATATAATTTTGCGGATAGCCGGACGGCCCCGCCGGGCCCCGTTCCCCGGGGTCTCCTCTCGGCCCCATCGGCCCGGTGGCTCCCTGCGGTCCCTGTGGACCGGTAACGCCCTGCGGGCCGGCTTCTCCCCGTTCCCCCGGACATCCGGGCGGTCCCGGTTCCCCTCTCGGTCCCATGGGTCCGGGCTGCCCGCATGTACAGGGATCGTACAGCCGCTCCGACATGTCCTCCTCTCCCGCAACACCTGTCTGCTGAGAGCGTCCGGACAGATCCATGTGTTCTCCGCACATATTCGCAGCGGAGGGCCGGTCTGCAAACTGACTGCCGATTCTGTTCGGCGCTCTCATGCCAAACAAATTCGGCGGCGGTAACATCCAGTTCATATTAAATTGATTCAATCGAAACCACCTCATTCCTAATCTGCTAAGGATTGATCCTTCCTTATACTAATCCTATATAAATAATATGCGCGGAAATTTTTTTCGTTTTTGGTTTCCGCCATTTCATTCTTGACAAAACGGCGATCCCATGATAGCATGTCAGCAGTTGAAAAGTTCTTTCCAGAGTCTTTTCAAAGCAATTACTCGGACCACTCCATTTGGAGTCAAGGCCATACGGACAGCCGGGTCCACTGCCGATTGGCGGCCATGCGCTGCCCTATTGATTGAGTTAAAAGCTCAAATTTTATAAGTTGGTTACTTCATAACCGAAATGTGCCTTATGCGCAGACTTGTGAAACGGTCAATAAGAGTGGTAAAAGTAGTATTGCTATATAGACTCTGATCTTCCGTATATCTGAACAGATGCCAGCATCCCGTTTTTTGCGTTTTTTCTGTCACCTTTTCGACGATAGACCTTTTGCCGGAAAACGGAAGTGTGAAGATGATCTGATTGATAACCGCAAGTTGTGCATACAGCGCAGCCTGCGGTTTTGTTTTGCCAGCAATCAGAAAGAAGGCATAGGAAAAAATTGAAAAATACGCAGCTCCATCCCAACCAGATCAACCAGAACCGTGCGCCCATTTACGAGGCGCTGGAATCCTTCCGCCAAATGCGGGTTGTCCCCTTCGACGTGCCCGGACACAAACGGGGCCGGGGCAATCCTGAGCTGACCTCGTTTCTGGGGCAGCAGTGCATCGGCGTGGACGTAAACAGCATGAAGCCGCTCGACAACCTCTGCCATCCGGTGTCCGTCATTCTGGAGGCGGAAAAACTGGCGGCGGATGCCTTTGGCGCAGCCCACGCATTTCTTATGGTGGGCGGCACGACAAGCTCCGTGCAGAGCATGATTCTGGCTGCCTGCAAGCGGGGTGACGAAATCATCCTGCCCCGCAACGTACATAAAAGCGTGATCAACGCCCTCGTTCTGTGCGGCGCGGTGCCGGTGTACGTCAATCCGGACGTGGATCAGCGGCTTGGCATTTCTCTTGGAATGCGCAGAGAACAGGTGGCGAAAGCCATCGCCGCGCATCCCCGCGCGGTGGCGGTGCTTGTAAATAACCCTACCTATTACGGTGTCTGCAGCGACCTGCGGGCCATTGTCAAAATGGCTCACGCCGCCGGAATGAAATGCCTTGCGGACGAGGCCCACGGCACCCATTTTTATTTCGGCGGCGGCCTGCCGGTATCGGCCATGGCAGCGGGGGCGGACATGGCCTCCGTATCCATGCACAAGAGCGGCGGCAGTCTGACCCAGTCAAGCCTCCTGCTGGTTGGCCCCGATATTCACGCGGGGTATGTGCGGCAGATTATCAACCTGACCCAGACCACTTCCGGCAGTTATCTGCTGATGTCCAGTCTGGATATCAGCCGCCGGAATCTGGCCCTGCGGGGGCGGACCGTGTTCCATCAGGTAGCGGATCTGGCAGAGTACGCCAGACAGGAAATCAACGCCGTGGGCGGTTACTACGCTTTTGGCCGGGAACTGATGAACGGAGACTCTGTATTCGACTTCGACATCACCAAGCTCAGTGTGCATACGCTGGACATCGGTCTGGCCGGCATTGAGGTGTACGACCTCCTGCGGGATGAATACGACATCCAGATCGAGTTCGGCGATATCGGAAACATTCTGGCCTATCTCTCCATGGGTGACCGCCCTCAGGAAGTGGAGCGTCTGGTCAGCGCCCTTGCGGAGATCCGGCGTCGCTACCAGAAGGACCCGACGGGCCTTTTAAATCAGGAATATGTGGAACCGGAGGTGGTGGCAAGCCCTCAGGAAGCATTTTATGCCAAAAAGCGCAGCCTGCCCCTGACGGAGACCGAGGGACGGGTATGCAGCGAGTTCGTCATGTGCTACCCGCCCGGCATCCCCCTGTTAGCCCCGGGAGAGCGGGTCACGGCAGAAATTCTGGAACATATCAGATACGCCAAGGAAAAAGGCTGCAGCATGACCGGGCCGGAGGATCCTGAGCTGGAACGGTTGAATGTACTTGCGTGAAAGGAGACGACATATGGAAATGTGGTTTAGTGAATTTCATACCCCGGACGTAAAGCACAGTATCCGGGTTAACCGGCACCTTTATTCCAAACAGAGCGACTACCAGCGCATCGACATCTTCGAGACGCCGGAATTTGGCCGTGTGCTGACGCTGGACGGCAACGTGATGCTGACGGAGCGGGATGAATTTATTTACGACGAAATGATTACCCATGTGCCCATGGCGGTGCATTCAGGCATCCGGGACATTCTGGTCATCGGTGCAGGAGACGGCGGCGTGGTGCGTGAGCTGACACGGTATGACCGGGTAGAGCACATTGATCTGGTGGAAATGGATCCCCTTGTGGTGGAAGCCTGCCGGACCTATCTGCCCAGCAATGCCTGCCGGATGGACGACAGGCGGGTTCACATCCACTTCGGGAACGCGCTGAAGTTCATCCGCCGGCAGGAGACGGCATACGATCTCATCATCGTGGACTCCACCGACCCCTTCGGCCCCTCCGAGGGACTGTTTACCAGAGAGTTCTACGGGAGCTGCTACAACGCGCTGCGGGAGGACGGCATCATGGTCAACCAGCAGGGAAGCCCCTTCTACGCCGAGGACGCCGACGCCATGCAGCGCAGCCACAAGCGCATCGTCAGCACCTTTCCCATCAGCCGTGTCTATCAGGCCCATATCCCCACCTACGCGGCGGGCTACTGGCTGTTCGGTTTCGCCAGCAAAAAGTATCACCCCACCGACGATCTGGACACGGCGGCCTGGCAGAAACTGAATCTGCACACGCGCTACTATACGCCCAGACTCCATGTGGGCGCTTTCTGTCTGCCCGCCTTTCTGGAAGAAATGCTGCGGGAAGTGGAGGGATAAGCCATGTTGAAACCAAATATTGAAACTTTTATCGGCTGTGACAGCGATTATGAACAGGCCGGAATCGTCCTGTACGGCGCGCCCTTCGACTCCACCACCAGTTTCCGGCCAGGCGCCCGGTTCGGCCCCGCCGCCATGCGCCACGAGAGCTTCGGTCTGGAAACTTACAGCCCCTATCAGGACGCGGATCTGACAGACTGCGCCGTGTTTGACAGCGGCGATCTGGAGCTTTGTTTCGGCAGCGCGCAGACGGCGCTGGCGGACATCGAGGCCCGCGCCCGCGAAATCCTGCATGACGGAAAATTCCCCCTGCTGCTTGGCGGAGAGCATCTGGTCACGCTGGGCGCGGTGCGTGCCATTGTGAAACAGTATCCGGCGCTTCACATCATCCACTTTGACGCCCACGCCGATCTGCGGGACGATTATCTGGGGGCAAAGCTCTCCCACGCCTGCGTCCTGCGGCGGTGCCATGAGCTGACAGGCGACGGACGCATCCATCAGTTCTGCATCCGGAGCGGCGACCGGGAGGAGTTCCGTTTTGCCGATGCGCATACGGATATGCACCCTTTTTCCTTTGACGGTCTTAAGAAAACCGTCACGGCTCTGCGAAAACAGCAGGTTCCCGTTTACTTCACCATTGATCTGGACTGTCTGGACCCTTCCGCATTTCCCGGAACAGGTACGCCGGAAGCGGGCGGTGTCAGCTTCTTAAATCTTCTGGAAGCCATTAAGACGGTCTGCACCGCCCATGTGGTGGGGGCCGATATCAACGAACTGGCCCCTATGCTGGATCCGGGCGGCGTTTCCACCGCCACCGCCTGCAAGACGCTGCGGGAATTGATTTTAGCTTTACAGAAAAATAAAACAGACAATTACCTATAAGGAAAAATAAAACAGAAAAAGGAGATCATCCACTATGAGTAAAGTTCTTGTGATCGGATGCGGCGGCGTCGCTTCCGTTGCCATCCACAAATGCTGTCAGGTCAGCGAAGTGTTCACCGAGCTGTGTATCGCCAGCCGGACGAAATCCAAATGTGCTAAGCTGGCCGCAGAGCTTGCCCCTAAAACCTCGACAAAAATCACCACCGCCCAAGTAGACGCGGACGACGTGCGGCAGCTCATCGACCTCATCACCGCCTACAAGCCGGAGCTGGTAATGAATATCGCCCTCCCCTATCAGGATCTGACCATCATGGACGCCTGTCTGGCGTGCGGCGTCAACTACATGGACACCGCCAACTATGAACCGGAGGACACCGATGATCCGTCGTGGCGGGCTGTCTACGAAAAACGCTGCAAAGAAGCCGGGTTTTCGGCATATTTCGACTATAGCTGGCAGTGGGCTTATCGGAAAAAGTTCGAGGAGGCAGGGCTTACCGCTCTTCTGGGCTGCGGTTTTGACCCCGGGGTAACCCAGGCTTACTGCGCCCACGCCAAAAAACATGAGTTTGATTCCATCGACACCATCGACATTCTGGACTGCAACGGCGGCGACCACGGCTGCGCTTTCGCCACCAATTTTAACCCGGAAGTCAATCTGCGGGAGGTTTCCGCCCCCGGGAGCTACTGGGAGGACGGACACTGGGTAGAAATTCCCCCCATGAGCGTCAAGCGGGAATATGACTTTGATCAGGTGGGACACAAAGACATGTATCTGCTCCACCATGAGGAAATCGAGAGTCTGGCGCTTACGATTCCGGAAGCAAAGCGGATTCGCTTTTTCATGACCTTCGGACAGAGCTATCTGGATCACATGCGCTGTCTGGAAAATGTGGGTATGCTCTCCACCAGTCCCGTGGACTTTGAAGGACAGCAGATCGTACCCATAAAATTCCTCAAAGCCCTGCTGCCCGACCCTGCCAGCCTCGGCCCCCGCACAAAGGGCAAGACCAACATCGGCTGTATCTTCACCGGTAAAAAGGACGGGCAGGATAAGACCTATTATATCTACAATGTCTGTGACCATCAGGAATGCTACAAGGAAGTGGGGAGCCAGGCCATCAGCTACACCACAGGCGTACCCGCTATGTGCGGCGCGCTGATGCTGCTGACCGGCAAGTGGAACAAACCCGGCGTCTACACGGTGGAAGAGTTTGACCCCGATCCCTTCCTTGCGGCGCTTGACAAATACGGCCTGCCAAGGAGCGAAAGCCGGACACCGGCGCTGGTGGACTGATGGATACCCGCGCGAAAGAAAGCCGTCCATGCTTTGCCGGGCTGGACGGCCAGTCCCCACAAAAATTATTTGAAAATCTGCCTACGCCCTGCTATATACTGGACGAGGCCATGCTGCGTCGAAACGGTGAGACTCTGGCCGGAGTGGCCAGACGCACGGGCTGTCGGATTCTGCTTGCCCAAAAAGCCTTTTCCAACTACGACTTATACCCCGTCTTAGCCCCCTATCTGGACGGGACTGAAGCCAGCGGGCTGTATGAGGCAAGACTTGGCGCGGAGGAAATGCCGGAAAAGGAAGTCCATGTCTTCTGCGCCGCCTATCGGCCAGAGGAGTTTGACGAACTGCTTCGATACGCGGATCACATCGTCTTTAACTCCCCCCGCCAGCTTAAGCGGTTCGGCCCTCCCGCCAAAGCGGCCGGCAAAAACATCGGGCTTCGCATCAATCCGGAATGCTCCACCCAGGAAGGCCATGCCATTTATGATCCCTGCGCCCCCGGCAGCCGTCTGGGCGTCACCCGCGCACAGTGGAACGCGGACATGTCCGCAGAGCTGACCGGCCTGCTGGACGGTCTGCATTTTCACACGCTTTGCGAACAGGATGCCGACGCATTAGAAATCACGTTAAGCGCAGTGGCACAGCGTTTCGACGACGTGCTCCCCCGAATGAAATGGCTCAATTTCGGCGGCGGACACCACATCACAAGGCCCGGGTACGATATCCCCCGGCTGGAAAAGTGCATCCGCTTTGCACAGGAAAAATGGGATCTGCAAGTCTATTTGGAACCTGGGGAAGCCTGCGCGCTGCATGCGGGCTATCTGGCTGCCCGCGTGCTGGACATCGTGCAAAATGGAAAGATCACGACCGCCGTTTTGGACACAAGCGCCGCCTGTCATATGCCGGATGTGCTGGAAATGCCTTACCGGCCGCCGCTGTACGGGGCGGGGGAACCGGGAGAGCTGCCCTGCAGCGTCCGTCTGGGCGGGCCTACCTGTCTGGCCGGAGATGTAATCGGAGAATATAGCTTCGCCGCGCCCCTGCAAGAAGGAGATCTCCTCCTGTTCGGCGATATGGCGATCTATACGATGTGTAAAAATAACACCTTCAATGGCATGGCTCTGCCGGACATTTCTGTACTTCATACGGACAAAAACGTACAAAGCCTTAGGCGATTTGCCTATGCGGACTTTAAACAGCGTCTGGGGACATAAAAAGAACCGCCCTTCCGGGCGGGCGGATATATCAGCGGGACCGGTTGTATGCCGGTCCCGTTTTTCCAAATGCAGGCATCATGACTCTAAAAGCTGCCGTTTCCGCTCAATCATCTCATCGATTCTCCCGATATACTGCGCCACGTCCTTCACGTTCTCGCACCGCTCGATCCGATCCTTCGGAAAAACCCCCTTGGTGATGGCGCCTGCGCCAAGCGCAACGATAGTCTGTTTTTCTTCGTTGATCAGAATGTTATAAATACCGTACTTACCCCGTCTGGAATACCCCACGTTCTCGAAATTGCCGGACATGTTTTTCTGGCGGTAAAGGTAATAGGGCACCATATCCAGTTCTGCCGCCCCGCGGGACGCGATCTCCATAATTTCTTCTGTGTTGTTGTAAGCCGTAGCTCCGTTTTCCTCAATCCACTTTCCCAGCTTCGACGCTCTCTTCACCGCCAGAGAGTGCACCGTCAGCGCATCAGGCGAAAGCGCCTTGATCCGCTCTATGGTGTGGGCCACATCCGCCGCCGTCTCCCCGGGGAGCCCCAGAATGATGTCCATATTGATATTGTCAAATCCGGTCTGTCTGGCCAGATGAAACGCCTCCTCCACCTGCTCTACGGTATGCCGTCTGCCGATCAGGTCAAGGGTCTCCTGCTTCATGGTCTGGGGATTCACGGAAATGCGCGTCACGCCGTGTCTGTAAAGTACCTTGAGCTTGTCCTGTGTGATACTGTCGGCTCTCCCCGCCTCCACCGTAAACTCCTGCACAGAACTAAAATCAAACGCGCTTTTCAGTTTATCAAGAAGCCGTTCCAACTCCTGCGCCGACAGGGACGTGGGCGTGCCGCCGCCGATATAAACCGTATCTAATATCTTATCCCTGCATAGCAGGGCCGACGCGTCAATATCTTTCTCCAGCGCATCCAGATATTCTCCCACCTTTTTTTTCCACGCAGCGATGGGATAGGATGTAAAAGAACAGTACAGGCAGGTGGTCGGACAGAAAGGAATCCCCACATAAAGGCTATAACCGTTCTCGTAATGCAGAGTGCTTAAAATCTCCTGCTCCCGCTTCGCAATATCCAAAGCCAGACCAGTCTTCTCCTCACTCACAAGATGCATGGTTTTCAGATAGTCAGCCGTTTCCCCCTCGCTCCTTCCCTGCTCCATCATGGTCATAGCGATCTTCGTAGGACGAATGCCCGTCAAATTGCCCCACGGCATAGTCGTACCTGTCTCCTTCTGCATAGAAAGGTAAAAGAAGCGCTTAAAAGCGTTTTTATAGGCGGACGTACCCACCGCTTCCTGTGGACGCCAAATATACACATGATTATCTTCCGCTCCAACCGCGAGCTCTATATTATGTAAACTATCATTCCATTCCGACGCACCTATGCCGCAAACTGCCTCACCCGGCTCTGTCCCCCGGAATCCTTTCCGTATTTCCAGTGTCACCTCATTCTCACCGAAAAACAATTCCATCACCGGCTCGCCTTCCAAAATCCTTCTGTCCCTGACTTCCGAATCCGGTGCGAGCATTCGCGGCTCCCACTCCGGATAAAAGGACTTTAAAAGCGCCTGTATGTCATATTCAAACTGTGTCTTATTACTCTTTATAATCTGCATGATCCAATCCCCTGTTATTCTGTTCTTATGCACGCCCCACCATTTTCCTATCTTCTATATCCCTACCGATCCCTCGGCAGCCCCATCTTTTCCCTCACGCCCGCTGCGTCAATGCCGGGATGGGTCAGGTACAGGCGGCAGATCTGTCCGGCCAGTTCCTTGGATATCCCATATTTCGCAGCAATGTCAGAAATACTTTTTTCTTTGTCGATGTCCCGCAGGATCGCTTGCAGTCTCTCCTCGGAAAACGCCGTTTGCGCCACGCCTCCTGCACCGTCTGCTTTTCCTTTTACGGACGCATCCCGCCCGCTTTTTCGATCCGAAAGAGCCGGTGCGTCCTGCGCGATATCTTTTCTGGCAACCCGGAAATTTCCCGTCTCCTCTTCCACTTCCACCACCGCCATCGTCACGGGCTGGGAAAAGCGTCTGGGCCCGCAGCTTCCCGGATTCAGAAAAAGACAGCTTCCTTCCCTGCGCTCCTCGTACTTATGAGAATGACCGAATACCGCCAAATCATAATTCCCCATCTCTTTTGGCATATCCTTTTTATTATGTACCATAAAAACCCGCAGTCCACAAATTTCCTCCGACAATTGTTCGGGGATTCCTTGCGCCCATTCTTTATCCGCATTTCCTCGTACGATATAGAGCGGCGCAATCTCCCGCAGGACCCCCGCCACCTTCGAAGTATTGATATCCCCCGCATGTAAAATCACATCGCACCCCCGCAGAATCTCCGCCACCTCATCCCGCAGCTTCCCGTGCGTATCCGACAACACACCAATCCGTTTCATGTTCTGACCCTCTTCTTTCGTATTTCCTTATCATAATAATTGTGCAAATAGCTCTCGCAGTTGTCCCTGCGCTAAAAAATGAGAGCTATTTGTACAATCAATACTCACGAAAAAGTTTCGCTTTTACCCTTAAAGTTTATTAAACGGCTCCTTATAGCAGGCCGCATTCCCCAGCTCTTCCTCTATGCGCAAAAGCTGGTTGTACTTCGCCACCCGGTCGCTTCGGCAGGGTGCCCCCGTCTTGATCTGCCCGGCGTTCACCGCCACCGCCAGGTCCGCAATGAACGTATCTTCCGTCTCGCCGGAACGGTGGGAAATCACTGCCTTATAGCCGTTTTTCTGCGCCATCTCGATGGCATCCATAGCCTCGCTGACAGTTCCGATCTGATTTACCTTCACCAGAATCGCATTGGCCACATGGAGCTTAATGCCCGCATCCAGACGCTTGGTGTTTGTGACAAACAGATCGTCTCCCACAAGCTGTATCTTCTCGCCCAGTTTTTTCGTCATCATCTGCCAGCCGTCCCAATCATCCTCCGCCAGCCCGTCCTCGATGGAAATAATGGGGTACCGCTCCACCAGTTCCTCATAGTAAGCCACCATCTCCTCCGTGCTCCTCGTGATCTCCGGGATCTCCCCGCAGTCCGGCGTCTGACAGCCCGCTTCATAACAGTCCGACACAAAAGATCCGGCCGTCTCTTGTCTGTAACGTTTTAACTCCGTCTCTCCCGGGAAGTGATATACCCCGTCCGCCTCATTATAAAGCTCGGAGGCCGCCACGTCCAGTGCAATCTTGATATCCTGACCGGGCGTGAAGCCCGCCGCCTTGATGGATTCCACGATCAGATCGAGCACCGCGAAAGCGTCCGGCAGGGACGGCGCAAATCCGCCCTCGTCACCGACACCCGTGGAAAGCCCTCTGTCGTTACATATTTTCTTTAAGTTGTGATAAATCTCCGCACAGATGCGAAGCCCGTCCGCAAAGCTCTCCGCCTGCACAGGCATAATCATAAACTCCTGAAAATCCACGGTATTGTCCGCGTGCTTGCCGCCGTTCAAAATATTCATCATCGGCACCGGCAGCAGTCTGGTATAGGTGCCGCCCAGATAACGGTACAGCGGAATCCCCAATGCCGCCGCGCCCGCTCTGGCACATGCCATGGAAACGCCAAGCGTGGCGTTGGCGCCCAGATTGCTCTTGTTGTCCGTGCCGTCCTGTTCAATCAACACGCGGTCAATCAACCCCTGATCAAAGGCGTCCATACCAAGAAGCGCCTCCCTGATCTTCGTGTTTACATTATTGACCGCCTTGGTCGTTCCTAGACCGAAATACACCGTCTCCCCGTCGCGAAGCTCCACCGCCTCAAACCGCCCGGTGCTGGCGCCACTCGGGACAGCCGCCCGCCCCTTGTACTGACAGCCGCCCACCTCCTTCTCTACAGTCACTTCCGCCTCCACCGTAGGATTGCCGCGGGAATCCAATATCTGTCTTGCATGTACATCCACAATTCTCAGTTTACTGCCCATATAAAAACCTCCTCTGCGCACTATTTAAATATACTGACATGCCCATATTTCGTCGAATATCCCGCCTGAAAATGAACATGTTAGTATACTAGTATGCGCAGAGAAGGCCCATAACATGTATCTGTCCGTCTCTATAAACTTAAGTTATTTTACTTTGCCGCCGTAACGGTAAGCGCGTGCATATACGCATCGTCCCCTCTGGAACAAGTCACCGAAACCTTCTTTCCCTCCACTAATACTTTACAGCCGACGGGCCCGGACACCTTATCCATTTTGAGCTCCATTTCCCCTGCGGAAGTATCGAGCACAAGGATATTCTCCGTAGACTTCCCCTTAACCGTTCCAATCACTGTCGCCTGAGAAGAAGTATCCACCGCAGCCGAGGAACTGTCCTTTACACCCACAATAGACGCAGCATGAAGGTTGCTGTCCGAACCTCTGAAATAAGTAACCATCAGCTTATTGTCCGGCGTCAGAACCATACCTTTGGAGGTGTCTGTGCTGTCGTTTATCTTAAAGGTAAAAGTCCCTTCGGAAGTTGCCAAATAAAGCGTCGACTCCTCCGTATTGTCCTTCACCGTTCCCGTCACGGATCTGGTCTCCCCTGTGGGATTCACCGCCGGCGTCTGGCTGTATGTCTGGGAACCCGTTCCCGTCTGGGACACGTCGGATGACGCGGCGGGCGCCGACGCCACATCCGCAATGCTGATGGCATGCATGTAAGCGTCCTCGCCTCTCGCGCAGCTTACCACATACTTCCCGTGTACCACAAGAACGGAGCAGTTGCTCAAATCCGTGTTCCTGTCAATCTTCAACTCCATTTCACCCTGCGACGTGTCCAGGTGCAGAACCTCTTCTGTCGTCTTATCATTCACTGTTCCGACCACGTTGGAAACCTTGGAAGTATCCAGTTCAACGCTGGGATTTTCCCCATTCTCCGAGATCGAAACCGCATGGAGATAGCCGTCGTTTCCGTGCGACACCGACACGCTGATCTTCTTGTCCGGCAAAAGCATCTTACAGTTGCCCGTGCTGGTGTCTTCGTCTATCTTGATTTCCATTTTACCATCCGAAGTGTCCAGATATAGCAGATTAGCGGTGGTTCCCTCCATCACCTTGCCCTGTACCGTGGCGATCACTTCCGCCGCCTGCACCTCCATTCTCGCTGCCGCAGGCGCAATCAGCATCCCGCAGGCGGCAAGGGCCGTCATACAAACCCTCGCTGATCTTTTGTATTTTTTCATGCTTTCCTCCTCACCTGAGCAGATTTTACAATCTTCTCCTCCATCCTATGTTGCGCAAGATTACCATAATAAATACTTATGTAAATCTATCATACAACACTTCTGGCAAAAAAAGCAAGCATTTTTCAAATTACTTCAACTTAACTCTATTGTTTGTAAAAAACCTCTCCGTTACACCAGAAATAATCCCTCTCCTCCGAGATCCCCAGTATGTACCAAGCCAGTTCGCCTTCCTTTGTCCCGCGCCAGTAAATTGCCAGCTCCGGGCAAAGCCCCCTGCTGCTCCTGTCCACAACATCCCACTCATAATACGTATCACCGTAAAACTCTACTTCCGGATAATAAACCACCGCTTTGTCGCCGTCAAACTGCAAAACCACATCATATTCTTCGCTGTCACCCACATCCTTTGGATGATAATACCATATGCCCTGCAGCGCCTCTTTTGTGATTTTGCCCCAGTCGCCGAGCACATACGCATTTTCCACTGCAGAAGTATCCGCATCCATGTTTAAATTCTCAAAAACCGACGCCTCGATCAGGCAGTCGCTCCTCTCTTCCATATGCGTTTCAGAGAACGTCTCCGTGTCACGAATCCACCCCTCCGCAATATGATTACAGAGAAAACGCCTGTGCCCTGACTCAACGCTCACTTTCACCTCGCATGTCCGCACCCAGTCATCCCCGTCGAACTGCAATGTGACAATCGTGCCATCCTCATTGAGCACACCGTCCACACACACGAACCGACAGTAATTGGTATCCCCGCTCTCCGAACAGAAACTGTCCGTCTCCGCATAATACCAGTCCTTCATCCCCCTGCTGCCCTTTGCCACAAGCCCGTCGTAGGTAAATCCCACTTTTTCCAGAAGCAGCGCGTCCACAGCCGCCTTATCTATGGCGCCGAAATCCGTCTCTATTTCCGCATAGTTCCAACGCGCCAAATGCGCCCGCTTCTCCTCATCCGTTCCCGGTCTCCCAACCCCCGCACTGCTGTAAAACACCTGATAGAGATCGATCTCCGCAGGATTCTCCCAGTCGGACAAAAGGAATCCATAATTGGAAAAGTCCTGTATCCACTCCGTATATTCCGCAAGCTCCTCCTCCGTCAAACGCCTGCCGTTTTTGGGTATCTCTAACCCCGTTTTCTCTTTCACAGGCGGGAACGGCTCCCCGCTATCCAGCCCCGCCCGGTCCCAGTCATCTGCCGCTGGGGGCTGCACATCCGCGCTGTCTGCTTCCGTCTCCGCAGCCCCCGCAGCCCCCGCCTCATCCGCCAGCCCGCCAGCCTCATCAGGCAAAGCATCCCCGCCGGACAAACCGCCTTCGCCGTCAGCTTCCGCGCCGTCATTCTCCGTCTCAGAAACATCCGCCTCAGAAATCTCATACCCTTGTGCCGCACCATCCGCCTGCTGCCCGCACCCAACACAAAGCCCCAGCATACAAACTCCCGCTAAAACCGCCAACTTCTTCCTCACTTACACATCCTCCAACTATAAAAATAGTATTGTTACGCAGAATTAAATTTCAAAAAATATTTGTCATAAATCAAAACGGCAGAGTGCACAAATAGTTCTCCTGTGTCCCTGCGCAATAAAATGAGATTTTCTTAATATTCCGCCCATGACCCAGCAATTTGCGGGCATGGATGCCCGCGAAAGCCCGGTTCGAGCCCGGACGGCGAGTAGCGGGCGGTTGCGTTCGCCGTCCACAGCCATACCGGAATATTTAGAAAATCCATTTTACGGAGCCGGACACGAGAGAACTATTTGTGCACTCTGCCGCCATATTTTTTTGCGCTATTCATTGCGTATCGCTGCCAGCGGGCTCAACCTCATCGCCCTTCTCGCCGGGAAAAACCCTGCCAGCATGCCCACCATCACCGCAAACACCAGAGACAGAAGCACCAGCCAGACAGGAATATAGGAAATACCGCCGGACACATTCATATAGTCATTGGCGCCCGCCGACACCTTATTAATCACCACGGAAAGAATGAAGCTCAGAATCAGACCGATCACACCGCCGATAAAACCGATAAACCCGGCCTCCATCAGAAAGAGACTGCCGATATTGCGGAGATCGCACCCCAGCACTTTCATCACACCGATCTCTTTTGTCCGCTCGTAAATAGACATCATCATTGTGTTTGTGATGCCGATGGCCGCCACAAACAGGGACACCGCGCCGATGCCGCCGAGCACCGCCTGAATGTAACCCATGGTTTTCTGCTCGGACTCCACCCACTCAGCCTGACTGTTCGCGTTATAGCCCAGATCCGTCAGCGCCTTCTGCAAAGGCACCACATTCTCCATGCTGTCCACGTTCACAAGAAGCTGGTTATAAAAGATCTCCTTATAGGGCTTCCCGGTCTTTGTCGTCGGCTGTCCGGGAATCCTCTTATTCTTAAATATCTTTTTTAATTCCTTGATAAGCTCGTCGATATCACAGTAGGTATACCACCCGTACTGGGACCACTCGTCCTCACCGGGCGACGCCTCCACGCCGCAGGTCTCGATCAGATATTTCTTCGGCGGTTTCTGTGTCTGTCCGTTCTCATCCGGAGTGCCCGACGCATAGTAAGCATCCATATCAAAAATCACGAAGATGGGATCCTTCATCAGGTCGATATCCGGCAGCACCCCGGTCTGCCAGTAAGAGCCGCCGCTCCCTTTGGCATTGTAAAAGTCCTGCAGTACCTGACAGCCGTAGAAAAAGGTCAGATTCTGGTCGTTTCCGGGAAGCCGGCCTTCACCCACCTTGATATCCAGATCCTCAAAATATTCCTTCGGCAGACCCTGTAACTGCAGATAGCCCTCATAACTTCCATATTTGGCAAGCGCCTGCGTTCGCAGCATGGGATATACCGATTCCACATGCTCCATCGCCAGAATCTCGTCGATCAGCTTCTGATCCAGCCGTTTTACCTCCTCCGAGGAAGAATCGTCCCACGGTTCGTTCACCGTCACCTGCGTCAGACTCCCGTAAGACTCGTACTGCGCCATCAGAGAACGGCTCAGTCCCAGTCCCAGAGATACCATAACCACAATGGACGCCACACCGATCACCACCCCAAGCACCGTCAGGATCGTTCTCACTTTTCTTTTCCATAGATTACTGCTGCTCATCCGCAGCAAATCAAGAAACTTCATCCAAACCTCCACGCTATGTCAAGACTGCCTACTGGAGCAGATCCTTTTCCAGCTCCGCCAGTTCAGCCGCTTCGGCCGCCGCTGCCTTTTTCTTTTTGCGAAGCTTAAGGAATACGCCAAGCCCTGCCGCAGCCAAAGCCGTAACGCCTGAGACGCCGCCCACGATCAGACCGGTTTTAGGCTTACCGCCCCCTTCGCCTTCCATCATCATATCGCCTTCCGTCATCATATCATCACCCATCATCATGTCGTCCATCATGGCTTCGTTCACAAACAGGGTGATCTCCTTTTCCGCCGTGGTCACATTGCCCGCATCGTCCTCGTAGGAGATTTCAACCTTCACAATGCCGTCGTCCATCGTAGCAGCCGCCCCGGTCAACATCACATCCACATTTCCCGTGTTGCCGGACTGGAGATTGCCCACAAAGGCCGACGCCTCCGCGATGGAATCCGCGATAAATTTCACCTGCACATTATAGAGGGTAGTCTTTCCCGTATTATAGATGCTGAACATCACATTGGACTGAGAACCCACCTCGATATTGTCGGGCACCACTTCCGGGATGCTCGTGTCAAAACGGCTCTCCTGCGAAATCGGGATCGATACGCTGGCCTTGTCCGTCAGGTCAAAGACGGTGGCCGCGTCATATTTCATGTTGACGTCCAGCACATAAGGCTTCTGGGCCAGATCCGCCTTCGCCGTCATTTCAATCACGATATCCGCCGAGGTGTCCGGGGCAATCTTTTCCATGTAGACGGAGCTTGACCCCGACGTTGGCAGAAAGGCCGAGTAGGTGTTCGTCTTGTCCTCCCCCTCCTGCGCCGCCTGCATGTCAAAGAGCACATTGGTCACCGTCGTATCCTTCGAGGTATTCTTGACATGGATTGTCAAGGTGAAAGTTTCACCGGCAAAGACCTGGGCCGGATTCGTCTCAAAACCCGTCACCACAATACGGGGCTTGGAGCCGGACGCCTCCTGCCCGTTGCCGCCGATCATGCCGCTGCCCGGTTTGCCGACGGTTTTTACAAACACCGTAAGCTCTACCGGCTCCTCACTGCGGACGCCCGCTTTCGTGTAAGATATTTGGAACTTTAACGGGTAATAGCCCGTCATCACGTCGCTTCTCGTCTTAAAATGAAACGTAAACTCACGGCGGTTCGCCATGGCCGCCTCCTTCGTCTGGCAGCCTGGAATAAAAGGCTCCGTCTGTAAATAGTTGGTGGTGTCCGGCTCGAAAGGCCACTCCGTCACAAGCGTGGAGATCTTCGGTTCCACGATCAGATCATTTAACTCCTCCGTCCCGAAATTGACGATAGGAAGCACGATGGATACCCCCTGCCCGTAGCTCACAACAGGCGTCTGCCAGTTGTCGGCCACCTGTAAAAACTCGCTGGTGGTCTGGCTCACCTTCGCGATTGCCGCGGACTCCATATTGCCCTTGACAGAAGACACATAGGACCACATCTCCGTCAGGGACATCTCCGTGTTGGCGATATAGTAGACCGCGCTGTCAAAGAGCTTGTGCAGTCCCTCCATCACCTTCTCGTCCAGATGATAGCGCACCTCCAAACTCTGCATGTAGTAGAGCAAATCCTCATCGGCATCAAAACGGTCGTCGTCCGTGATCACACGGTCGGAGTTTCTCTCCACATACTCGATTTCGTTCTCGCTGACGCTCTCCTTGTCCTCTTCCGCGTACACCACCGAAGCCATGTCCCAAGATCCGGCCTGCACAAACACAGACAACGCAAAAAACAGGCCCGCCAATCCGCCTGCCAACTGTCTGATCCTACTGTTTTGGAATCTTCTCTTTTTCTCCATCGCCCTATCCTCTCCACTCAAACTTACACACATCGGGTTCATCCGTCTTCTCACGAAGATAACGTCTTCTCCTCCTGCACCGCAATCTCCTCCGGCATGTCCTCCCCGCTTCGCTCCTCGATCTCCAGAATTTTTCCGTCCCGAATCCGAATCACGATATCCGCAAACCCCGCCAGATAATTGTCGTGGGTAACCATCACAAGCGTCTGGTTTTTTTCCCGCACCACCCGTTTCATCAGATTCATCACCTCCACGGAGGTGTTGGAGTCCAGATTGCCCGTAGGCTCATCCGCAAAAATGATTTCCGGTTCCACCACAAGCGCCCTTGCCACACCCACACGCTGCTGCTGGCCGCCGGACATCTGGTTGGGCCTGTGCCGTTTATGTTTGGTCAGTCCCACCAGATCTAACATCTCCTCCGCCCTTTTGTTGCGGCTCTTCTTATCCATACCCTGAAAAGTCAGGGGCAGCGCCACATTCTCGATGGCGTTCATGGTGCCCATCAGATTAAAAGACTGGAAAATAAAACCGATATGCTCCCTGCGAAACGCCACAAGCTGGTTTTCCGTCTTTTTCTCCATATGTTCTCCGGCAATCACAATCTCACCCTTAGTCGGTTTTTCCAGCCCCGCCAGCATATTGAGCAGCGTGGACTTGCCGGAACCGGAGGCGCCCACAATGGAGCAGAAGCACCCCCGCCTGATGGAGAAGCTGACGCCGTTTAAGGCGCGCACCTTCTCCTCTCCGACCCGGTATATCTTATAGAGATCCTTCACCTGTATCACAGGCTCATCCCATCTGTTCCCGTCCACGTCCGTTTCCTTTCTATAGGTATCGCTCATTGTGCGGAGAATGCCCGTTTTTCAGGCATTCTCCTGCGTGAGACATAGAATTTCTCCACGAAGCAGCCACTGCTGTGAGTGGTTAGAAGTTCTTCTCACGCTAGTTACCTGTATACGCTGTCGCCTCAGCCACGAAATCCGGCACCCGATCCGCGTAAAAAGAGTAGGTGAAATAATAGCTGTCCCGCTCATAAGGATAAGCCGTGTCCCGCTTAAACATAACCTCTACGGAATAATTGTCGTCCATTTCCTTATAGTTCCCCCAAGGTACGTCTATCCAGTTAGAGTAGATGTTTGGCAGGATTTTTGCAATCTGCTCCTCCTCATAGAAGGTTTCGGAAACGGTATAATCCGTATCGCCCCATGCCTCTGTCTCCGCCACGGCTCTGGCTTCGATTCCATAATCCACAGGATTCTCCTGCTCTGCCAGCTCATTGTGGTAGCATGTCACCGTAACCGACTCGACATCCGCTGCGTCAAGCTCCATCGGATAGTAAGCCTCCAGCTTTTTCAGCGCGGAAACCGTATTTTCAAAGCCGTCATACACCACCCACTGTCTCTTGTTATAGTCCCCATAGTGAAAATAGAGGATACCGCATGGACGATTGTGGCGCACCAGCGTGAAATCAAACTGCTCCATATCTTTCAGCCATGCTTCCCGCAGTCTCCCCGCCTCCTCCACCGGAATCACCGCCCTTGCCGGGCCGTTGGTGTAAGTAATCCGCACCAGATTCGCATAGGAAGTGTCGTCCGTGATTCCCTGGAACACACCCTCTTTAAAAGCGTCCGTGCGAAAAATCCGGTTGAGGAGTTCTTCCGTACCGGGATCATCATAATCCACCCATATCGATCTGGCAACCGTTCTGCCTGACGTCAGGCGGTACAAGATCTGTACGGAACGGGCGTCACTCATTTTTTCCGGGTCTGCCCCTCTCGCCGACTCCACCAGAGCCAGAACAGGTGAGACATCCGTCAAAAACATATTCTCTTTTTCAAAATCGCTTTTTTCGAAATACTGTCGGTTTTCATCCCAATAGCTATCATAGTACCCATCGGCTGAAATTGCAATACTCTCCACTTTATTTTGTGCCGGTATGTAATTGTCATACCCAAATACATCCCATTTGAAGACACAAAATATTGCCAATATGCTGACGATCGCGACACCGCTTGAAAACAGATGTCTGAAAATGCTCCTGATATCGAAATCAAAAAGCACCTCCGCCGCCGCGCAAAAAATCACTCCTCCGGCCAGCATGCCGATGATCTGCAAAAGCTCATTCTGGTAGGAAGTATCATACACCACCATCCCCGCCATAAGCGCCACGGGAATTGCCACCGCCACCTTGACAACAGGCTTCAAGAACGGAAAGGCAATGGCGCTGCCCGCCGCCTCGGACGGTCTCTTTTTGTACGCCAGGTAGGACAGACCAAAAAACACAGTTCCAATCAATATCCACTTCGCTACAATCGGCATGGCGATGGCCGCTGCCTCCGCGGCATTCTGCGCATTTTTAATATTCCAGATATGAAGCGAACAGTCATAAATCACCGACAGCTTCGGTTCCGCCCCCATATAATATTCGGAATAGGTAGTGAAAAAGAGCCGTTTCAATGCGCTGATCTGGGTCTGCAGACCGTACTCGTACAGAACGAAAGTCAAAAACGCGCAGACTGTCACAAAACGGTTTCCCGTCAACATCACTGCCAGCACCATCATATGATAGAACGCCAGGAACAGGAACAGGTTCCACACGAAAGCAAGTCCCGCGTTTGCCAGCACATCCATATTTACCGCCCCCTGGGATGCCGCGATGACGGTTCCTAAAACCATCCCGGACAGGTTGGCCGCCAGATAAATCACAATACCATTTATGTAAACCACTGCAAACCTTCTGTTCTTCGATTCCGGAACGCTGTGGTACATGTCCACCTTTCTTCTGTCGAACAGGTAAGAAAAACCCTGCATGCCGATGATGGCCGAAAGAAGAAAGATCACCCCGTAGAGATTATCGGAAAAGCCGATGGCGTCACGCGCCGCCCGGCACATTCCCTCTTTAAACGCCTCCGGGGTTTTGAAACCGCCGTTCGCATACACACCTCTGATCCGGCTTAAATAAATGGTCATCATGCCGCCGTACAGGAGAAGCTGGGACAGCACCGCCACGATCCAGACCCACACCCTCCGTTTATGGTTTTCCCTGCTGCTAGCCAAGAATGAGTTTTTTGATGTCATATCCTACCACCTCCGTCTCGCTGATAAATATCTCCTCCAAGGACAGCGGGAGTACCTCATAAAAGACCGTGTCCACCGTGGCAAACCGCGCCTCCACTTCCTCCCTCGTACTTCGCACCGTGATCGTGCAAAGAGATCCCCTCTGTTCTTTCTTCAATACTTCCAGTCCGTTTAGCGCCTTGCGTTCATCCTCCACACTGTTAAATACGCACTGCACCTTCTGGATATTGCACTTCATATCTTCCAAATCCTTGGACAGCAGGACGCCGCCCTTATGCAAAAGCCCCACATGGTCGCAGATGTCTTCCAGCTCCCTCAAATTATGGGAAGCGATCACAGGCGTCAGCCCCCGCTCCTCCATCTCTTTCGCAAAAATGGATTTGATTCCCTGCCGCATCACCGGATCAAGCCCGTCGAATGTCTCGTCACAGAGAATATATTTCGTGTGGGCGCATATGCCAAGGAGCAAGGCAAGCTGTTTTTTCATGCCCTTGGAAAACGTACCGATCTTCCTGTTTTTATCCAGATTAAACTTTTCCAGATACCGGTAAAATTCCTCCCTGTCAAAATCCCCGTAAACCCCGCTGTAATACCGCTCCATGGCTCTCGCATTGGAATTGGCGAAAAAA
Organism: uncultured bacterium; assembly: GCA_947073545.1. Taxonomy (GTDB): domain Bacteria; phylum Bacillota; class Clostridia; order Lachnospirales; family Lachnospiraceae; genus UBA3282. The sequence continues at coordinate 65,273 of CAMTMP010000013.1, read as the reverse complement.
TATGGCTCATCGGCAATAAAGAACAGTCTCTTTTTCGCCTCCACATTGTCATACACAGGCATATTGTCCACCGCCACCGTGCCCTCGTCAGGCTTGATCACGCCCGCGATCATGCGAAGCACTGTGCTCTTTCCCGCGCCGTTTGTGCCGATCAGTCCAAAAACCGTCTTTTCCCTGATTTCCACACTGACTTCATCGACGGCTCTTATCTTTTCAAAATGCTTCGTCAGATTATGTATCTCTATCATACGCTTCCTCCTCCCTGCCTCTTACATCTGCAAGTTCTCAATCTCCAAAACAATCTCCATCTTTGTCATACCGATTTCAAGAACCTCTCTCACCAGCTTTAAGATCTGATCCACATATTCCTTTTTTCGCTGCTCCACCAGACTGCTGTCCCCGAGCACAAAGCTGCCCCTGCCCTTAACGCTGTAGATAAAGCCCTGCCGCTCCAGCTCCGCATACGCCTTCTGAATCGTATTGGGATTGATCGATAATTCCATGGCAAGACTGCGAACCGATGGCATCTGTTCGTCCGGCTGTATGACGCCCTTCAAAATCAACGTCTTAAATCGTTCCACAACCTGTTCATAGATCGGACGGGTATCTTTATAGTCTATGATGATCATAATATCTCCTTTCCGTGGAATATACCCCCCCCCCACAATATTAAGTGTACTATTTGTGGTGGTACACTTAATATACGTCCAAAGGAGAATTTTGTCAAGCGCACAAACAAATAAAAAAGTGTAAAACTCTTTATTATTCCAAGGGCTCTACACTTTTTCATTTACTTTTCTATTCGGCTGTTCTTTTATCTTTTCTGATTCCGTGAGATTACTTCACCAGCAAGGATTTTCCTGTCATCTCCGCAGGCTGCTCCTTACCCATCAGCTCGATGATTGTGGGCACGATATCCGCAAGACATCCGCCTTCGCGCAGCTTGTAAGCGGGGTCTGCATTGACCAGAATAAAGGGCACCGGGTTGGTGGTGTGGGCCGTGAAAGGCGCGCCCGTCTCCTCATCGATGAGCTGCTCCGCATTGCCGTGGTCCGCGCAGATAAACAGCACGCCGTCCACCTCTTTGACCGCGTCAACCGCCTTGCCCACGCACTCGTCCACAGCTTCCACCGCCTTGATGGCAGCTTCCTGCACGCCGGTGTGGCCCACCATATCGGGGTTCGCAAAGTTGATGATAATCACATCGTAGGTGCCTGACTTGATCGCCTCCACCAGCTTGTCGCACACCTCGTAAGCGCTCATCTGCGGCTTTAAGTCGTAGGTCGCCACGTCCTTGGGCGAATTGACCAGAATGCGTGTCTCTCCCTCGTTTGGCTCCTCCACGCCGCCGTTGAAGAAGAACGTCACATGGGCGTACTTCTCTGTCTCCGCGATTCTCGCCTGCTTCATGCCGTTCGCTGCCAGCCACTCGCCGAATGTGTTGGTCACCGAAATCTTGTGGAACGCCACCTCTTTGTTCGGAATGGTGGGATCGTAATCAGAGAAGCACACATAGGTCAAATCCAGTCTCTTCTCCCTTGCAAAACCTTTGAAGTCATCGTCGCAGAAACTTCTGGTGATCTCTCTGGCTCTGTCGGGACGGAAGTTAAAGAAGATCACGGAATCACCGTCCTTGATCGTCGCTACGGGCGCACCGTCCTTCATCACCACCGTAGGTTTTACAAACTCGTCCGTCTCTTCCCTGTCATAGGAAGCCTGGATTCCGGCAGGGCCGCTCTGCGCCTCTAAGCCCTCGCCTTTGGTGAGCGCCAGATAAGCCTTCTCCACTCTGTCGTAGTTATTGTCACGATCCATCGCGTAGTAGCGTCCCGTCACGGTAGCCACCTCACCAACGCCGATCTTTTCCATCTCGGCCTCCAGATCCTCCACATAGCCCCTGCCGCTTGCCGGAGGCGTATCTCTTCCGTCAAGAAACGCGTGAACGTAAACCTTGGTCAGCCCGTTTCTCTTAGCCAGTTCCAACAGCCCGTAGAGATGGGTATTGTGGCTGTGCACGCCGCCGTCAGATAAAAGTCCGAACATATGCAGGGCGGAATCCTTCTCCTTGCAGTTGTTTACCGCATCCAGAAGGGCGGGATTTTCAAAAAAAGTGCCGTCCTGAATCTCTTTGGTAATTCTGGTAAGCTCCTGATACACGATACGGCCCGCGCCCATGTTCAGGTGTCCCACCTCGGAGTTGCCCATCTGGCCGTCAGGCAGACCCACCGCCATGCCGCTGGCATTTCCTTTCACGAAAGGGCACTCTGCCATCAGTTTGTCCATCACCGGCGTCTTCGCCAGCGCAACCGCATTCCCTTCCGTCTTCTCATTGAGGCCGTAGCCATCCAAAATCATCAATACTGCCGGTTTTTTTGTTCCCATGACTTGTTTCTCCTTTTCTATTTCCTTCTTGCCTAATACTACTTTTATTTTGTCAATATCCGCAATCTCTCCTGCCCGATACAGCTTTATTATATCCGTTTTATAAAAAAGTGTAAAGTTATGACGCTTGTATTTCTATCAAAACATTCAAATCGATTTCCCAAATTTTAATCTGATCCCGCTGCTCTCAATATAAAAGGGCAGGTAAATTCCCGCCCTTTCTCTCATTCTAATATGTTACTCTGCTGCCAGAAATTCGAGTCCCTGTTTCTGGATCTCGTCATATACCTTCTGTGCCCCTGCTGCCTCCATCTTATCGCGCAGTTTCGCGATATCCGCCTCCGGATCATCTGTAAATCCAAGTCCCAGAAGTTTATAATCTGTGTCGAAAATTTCTCCCATTGCGGCAATTTCATTTTTCACCGACTCATCGTTGAATACGAAAGTCTGATACCGCTCACTTCTCGCGGATTCCTGCCATACTTGATTCAGTTCAGTCAGATTCGGAATGCCTCCCTCGACCACACGCCAGCTGGCATCATTGCGCACGCCCCAGTTACAGTTGCCGTCATAAGCGTAATTAGCGCTGTCCGGAAGAGATACAAGCGCGTTGTCACCTGCCGCTTCCCAATGTTTGCCTTCAATACCGTAACAGAACAGATTATTGACTTCCACATCATTTCTCAAGTAATCTAACGCCATCAGCGCACGCTCCGGATGTTTCGATTTAGAGAAAATGCTCATTCCATTTGCCAGATAGGAATTCAATACGGGCGGCACGCCGTCCTGTGCGTCGAAAACGCGAATATCCCAATCCGGATGTTCTGCAGATACCGAAGCATAAACACTCTTCGCCGTATTTACATTCATCATTGCCAGCGCGGATTTTCCTGCCTGAAAACTTTCCGTATTATTCTGTGTGTTGACAACCGCATTTTTACTCCAGAACCCCCGGTCCTTCCAATCCTTTAAGCGGGTGATGACATCCTGAAATGCAGGCTGGTCATAAGTCCCGGCAACGCTTACCGTATCGTCTACTTCGCTCACACTCGCCATTACCTGCCACGGCCCAATTGGTATCACCTTTTCTTCGCTTTCCCAGTTCGCTTTCTTAAACATGCGGTCATAGAAAAACAGTTTATCATAGTCAGATCCCACATCAATAGGAATCAGGGTAGGTTCGTTCTTCACAATAGCGTCCATGTAGGCTTCTGCCTCATCCAGTGAGGAAACCGATGTAATATTGTATTTATCCATCAAATCCCCTCTTGCCATATAAACATACGCTGTAATTTCTTTATAGTTCATCGGCAGCATATATACCTTGTCATTTACTTTTGCCTGTTCCCACGCTTCCGGATACATAGTCTCCGCCGTCATAGGCGCATACGTTTCAAGCGCTTCCTGTGTGATCTCATAAAATCCCTGTTTTGCAGCCTGTGCATTGTAGAAACACCAGTCAGCCGTATAAATGATATCCCAGTCTTCACCCGATGCAAAAATCAGAGGATATTTCTGCTCATATTCACTCCAGCTCATAAATTTCACATCGATCGTCGCATTGATTTCCGCTTTCAACCGTTCGTTGATCTTTGCAAATACTTCGTCATTATCCACAGGGCGATCCCCAATCAGATACATGACAAGCGTCACTTCCTCTGAAATATCCGGTCCGGCAGCTTCTGTTTCTTCCGGTGCCTTTTCCTGTTCTTTTGCAGAACTTTCCACTTTCGTATTATCCGTCTGTCCTGCCCCTCCGTTATTGGCGTCTTTCGCACCACAGGCACACAATCCGGTCGTCAGAACCACGAGCGCCAGCAGTAAAGACATGCTTTTTTTCTTTTTACTAAACATACTTTTTCCTCCTTTAAAATAATTTTATAATAACTTCAAATTGTTATCCTTTGACTGCTCCAATCGTCACTCCCTTTACAAAATACTTTTGCAAAAAAGGATAAAGCAGCACGATTGGTCCCGTTGCAACAACTGTCATCGCAAGTTTCATCGGTTCTCCCGGCACCTCGCTTGCCGGAATCCCGCTGCGGGCCGCCGCCGCGTTCATAGCCTGGGCTTTGGTCAGTATATTGTTCAAATAGTATTGCAGGGGATAAAGCTCCTTGCTCCCTTCATCCAGAAACAGCATTGCGTTGTACCAGTCATTCCAGTAATTCAGGGCAATAAACAGACCCACCGTCGCCAGTCCCGCCTTGCAAAGCGGAAGCGCAATCTTGAAATAAACCGTCAGATCACCCGCACCATCCAGGTAAGCTGATTCATACAGTGACTCCGGTATACTCATCATATAGCTTTTTAAAATCAGCAGATAAGTCACATTCACAAGAATCGGAAGAATCAGCGCGATTATATTATTGTGAAAGTGCAGATACTTCGTATTAAATATATACCAGGGAACCAGTCCTCCTCCAAAAATGGAAGTAAAGTAAAAGAAGAAGGAAACCTGATACCGGTACCGGAAATTTCTGTTTGCCAGAACATAGGCCGCCATACTTGTGATCAAAAGACCTAGTCCCGTTCCCACCACCGTCACCAGTATGGTGACTCCATATGCCCGTAACAGTTCCTCCGGAATCTTAAACAGCATCCGGTAGGCATCCAGCGAGAACTCCCGCGGAATCAGCCGGTATCCGTATAACTGGATAGACTGCTGTTTTGACAAGGAACCGCTGATAACCAGCCAGAAGGGAATCACGCAGGCAACGGAAAGTATTCCCAGCACCAGACAGGAGATCAGATTAAACATCACCCTGTCGTAACTTTTGTTTTGTTTCTTTTTCAGCATGGAAAACTCCTCCTTTCATCCCACCCGTGCCGTCAGAACAGCGCGTAATCCGGTTCTACCTTCTTGACTATATGATTGGCAATCAATACCAGGATAAAAGAAATTCCGGACTGATACAGTCCTGCTGCGCTCGTCATGCCGAACTCCTGCAGCGTCAGGAGAGAACGTGTCACATAAGTATCAATTACGTCCGTCACATCAAGCACCATCGGATTATTGCCCGTCACCTGCCAGAACATCTGGAAATCGCCTTTTAAAACCGTGCCAATGGCAAGCAGGAACAGGATGACCACCGTAGGCCGGATGCACGGCAAGGTAATGTAACGTATCTTCTGCCACATTGTTGCGCCGTCCAAATCGGCGGCCTCATACATTTCCCCGTCGATATTCACGATACTTGCCAGATACATGACCGTACCGTAGCCCACGTTTTTAAACGCGCTTACAATCACCAGAATCACCGGCCACGCCCTCTTGTTGGAATAGACGTCTATGGGCTGCGCCCCAATGCCCTTAAGGAATGTGTTCACTGCACCGAACTCATAATTAAAAAGGTTATAAATAAACGCGCCGACTACTACCCAGGAAATGAAGTAGGGAAGAAACATTACCGACTGCGTCACCCTCTTGAACTTCTTTCCGGCCAGTTCACTCAGCATAATCGCACAAGTAATCTGCAAAAAAGTATTGATGCACAGAAACACGAGATTATAAAGAACCGTATTTCTTGTCGTAAGCCAGGCCTTTCCGGACTTGAAAAAATATTTAAAATTCTCAAACCCCGCCCACGGACTTCCGAATATTCCGTCATGGTAGTTATACTCCTTAAATGCCAGAACAATACCGGCCATGGGAATATAACACATAAGAATCACCACCACTGCCGCCGGAACCAGCATCAGCCACTTCGTACGGTTTTTATGCAGGTCATGCAAAAATGGATGTTTCCCGCTATACATGTATGTATCTCCCTCCCTCTTTCCTGTAAATTTTATTTGAACACTCCCCCTGTTCTCCTGACTACTTTATCTTATCAAAAGCCTTTGGGCATATACAACGGGACTAATTTATGAAAGGGGGTACAGAATTATGTTACTTGTCATTTTGCCAGTCAATCTACCCAATTTGAATTGAAAATTCCATCTCCATTGTATATTATTAACATAAGAGGATGGTTAAAGGCGGGAGGATGTTGTATGAATTATACGGTATTAATTGTAGATGATGAGACCATGCCCAGAAAAGTGCTAAAAGAACACCTGCCATGGGAAAGTCTGAAAGTCGCCCGGATTGTTCAGGCATCAGACGGCCTGGAGGCAATAGAACAAGCCCGTTTATACAGACCGGATATTATTATCATCGATGTAAAAATGCCCCGGATGAACGGACTGGAAATGGCCGGTGAAATCCGTAATTTCTGTCCACAATGCCAGTTCATCTTTCTGAGCGGATATTCCGACAAGGAATATCTGAAAAGCGCCATCCGGCTGAAAGCCGCCAGCTACGTGGAAAAGCCAATCGATCTGGAGGAAATGGAAGAAGTCCTTACGGAAGTCGTAAAAGAATTGGAAAAGCTGCATATGGAGAACAATCCCGACAGCGAACGCCTGTTGTTCTTTCACGGCAGCCAAGGGACAGATACTCCACTCAACAGCCGAATCTTCCAGATCAATCAGGACCAGCTTGATTCCATAGCCGATATGATCCGTCACAGAAAGGAGGCCGATACGGAAAATGCACTGCGCAGGCTCCACCGGGAGATCCAGCAGTACGAAGGCACCGACCCGTCTTACCTGCGTCATTTTTACCGTCAGATTGTACATTTGTTCCTGACAGCGGCAGAAAATTCTAATATATCCTCCATGATCCGGAATGCCGATTACTATTTATATACAGCCTCCCAACAGGAAACGCTGTCTCAGTTGTGGGATACCCTCCTGTCGATCTCAAAGACCTATTTTGCCTCTTTCCAGTGCGGGGATATGGACATTGTCTCCCGTGTGGACCGTTATCTGGAACAGCATTACCGCAATTCCGGACTCACGGTACAAGACGCGGCCCACGACCTTGGATTTACCAATACGTATCTGTGTGCTGCCTACAAAAAAAGCTGTGGAAAAACCATCAACCAGAGGCTTACGCAGCTGCGTATCCTTCATGCCAAGGAACTGCTCGCAGACTCCTCCCAGAAACTATACGAGATAGGCCGCAATGTAGGTTACGCCGACGGAAAATATTTTACCAGACTTTTTACCCGCGAAACCGGGCTTTCACCCAAAGAATACAGGGAGAGACACCGCTATGAAACCTAAGACCGGATGGTTAAACCGATTTTTTCCGAAAAGTCTTAAAAACAAACTTTTTTGTACCTATTTTCTTCTGGTCGTGCTTCCTCTTGGCATTTTTACCCTGTACGCTTACCAGCGCGTGCGTAACGTCGTGCAGGAGCAGACTTTTATCGCGGCCCAGAATGCCTTTGATGATACCGTCAGTTCCATGCAGAAAGCGCTTGGCCGGCTGGATGCGGTGCTTGATATCCTTGTCATGGACCCTCTCGTATACCAGATGGCTTCCAACGACCCCAAAGACTATAGCTATATCCGGCGGCTGGAAGATTCTGACAAACTTGCCCTGACCTTTGAACATCTGTGCAATCTATCCGGCATAGAGCGTATCCGCCTTTATGCCGACAGCGGCTATCTCTACCGTCAGGGAAATATTACCCAGCTGCGCGATGCATCGGCATACGAATGGTACCAGAAACTCTCCGGACAGAACGAAAGAATGTGGTTTGCTCCGGCGGACTTCAACGACCAGCCTCCCGGCGAAAAGTCCTGGTTTTCCTCCATGCAGGTCATTTACAACCCGCGCAATATCACAGAACCCCTTGCCGTACTTAGAGCGGATGCGGATGCCTCGCGCATTATACAGCTTGCCGAGAGCACTTCCATCACGGAAAACGGCATCCTGCTGCTTTTAACGGAAAAAGAAATTCTTTATCATTCCTCCAGCAGCCCCCATGCCGACACATTATCCGCCATTGTGGAAGAACTCCCTGCCTCCGACACCGGTACGTGGGAATCCATTCAGGCAGGAGGGAAACGCTACTATGTGCAATGCAGTTCCCTCTCCCACTCCGACTGGTGCATGGCCGCTGTCCTTCCTTTTGATGACGTGTTCCGCTTAAGCCATGAACTGCGTTCCAAGATGCTGATTGCAGTCATACTGGTCAGCGCTGTCGCATATCTGCTTGCCATTGCCATCAGTCGTTCCACGCTGAACAGGATCTCTCTCCTGACCCGGACCATGCAGGCTGTGCAGGAGGGCAACGTGCAAATCCGGCCCGAACCTTCCGGCAGCGATGAGGTATCCCAGCTGATGAGCAGCTTTAACCAGATGATGGACCGCATCGACCATCTGATGGAAGAAAAGATGATTTACGGACAGCAAATTAAAGATTTGGAGCTAAAAGCGCTGCAGGCGCAGATCAATCCCCATTTTCTCTATAACTCGCTGGATTTGATCAACTGTACCGCCATCTCCCACAGCGTACCCCAGATCAGCCGTATGGTAAAGTCCCTGGGGCAGTTTTACCGCCTTTCCTTAAGCGGCGGCAGCGAACGGATTGCGCTGTCTTCCGAGATGAAACACGCACAGCTCTATGTAGACATCCAGAATATGCGGTTTGAAGACCGCATACAGGCCAGCTGGCACTTAGATGAATCGGCCGCTCATTGCGAAATCATCAAAATCATACTCCAGCCGCTCATTGAAAACGCCATCATGCACGGCATTTTTGAAAAACCTTCCAAATGCGGTTCTCTGCATGTATGCGCCAAACGCGACCGCGGCACGATAACCATTACCATTGAAGACGACGGCGTCGGCATGGACGAAGAGACACTACAGACCCACTTCTGCCCGGCCACGGCCGGAACCGTCACGCAGACCTCCGGAAGCTACGGCATCCGCAATATCTGCGACCGGTTGCATATCGCCTATGGTGCACCTTACGGGCTGTCCTGCGAAAGCACGCCCCAAAAGGGCACCGTCGTCACGATACGGATTCCCGCTATGGAAACCGCATCACAGAAAGGAGACTAACGATATGAAATATTCTGTTTTTACCGATACCGACTGGATCTATCCGGATTCCGCCCATAATGAAACAAGAGCCGTCCGGCTTCGCATCCCCCGCGGCGGCCACACCGGCGCTCAGATTTTGGGAGAAACCCCGGCCGCTCCACTGCGCCTGCAGTTTAGCTGGCATCAGGAAACCGATCTGGATATCCGGTTTTTCCGCCTGCTTCCTGTAGGCGTAAACGAAAATACCGACAGCAAGCTGATGACTACCACCGATTATGAGCGGTGCAAAGATTTTGTCACAAGAAAAGCGCCCTTTGAAGTCTACGATGCTTTGTGCCCCTTTGAAGACGCCCCCGAAGAAGACGGACGGCTCGCCGTTTATCTTTGTATTGAGGCAAAAGACTGTGTTGTCCCCGGCACTTATACGGGGGAATTATCTGTTCTGGAAGGCAGTCTGGAAACAAAAATTCCGCTGACGTGCGAGGTCAGCTCCGCTCTGGTGCCGCCTCTGTCCGCTTCCCGTCTTGGCATGCTGAACTTTTTTGATTATGACGGACTCGCCACACAGCACCATGTGGAGAAAGGCAGCGCTACGTATTGGAATTTATTTGCCCGCTACGTAAAGGCTCAGATCGATATGCGCTGCACTCATATTCTGCTCCCGTCTGGTGAGGCGGTGTTCGAAAACGGCGTCCTTACGGGATTTGATTTCTCCATGGCCGAACAAGCAGGACAGATTGCGAAAAGAGAAGGGGCTTTATGGCTCTGCGGCGGACATATCGCCCACTGGCATGAATGGGACGAACAGGAATATTATCCCATCTGGAATCAGTCCCTTGGCATAACAACGACGGAAGGTTATCTGCAGCTTCGCCTTTATCTGACCCAGTGGGCAGAAATTGTCAAAAGAAACAACTGGCAGGATTGTATGGCACAGGCTCTCGCGGACGAACCCCAGACACATAATGACAGTACCTATCGGATTCTCGCCGGTATCTTCCGTAAATTCCTGCCCGGTATCCCCATCATAGATGCCGTAGAAACCACCAATCTGGGAGGCGGTATTGATATCTGGGTTCCCAAACAGGACACCTATGAAAAATGGCGTTCCGAGTACGACAAACTTCAGGCCGCCGGGGAGACTATGTGGTTTTATACCTGTGCTTTCCCTGCCGGACCCATTATGAACCGCAGTATGGATCTTCCCCTTACTGCCAGCCGCGCCGTATTGTGGATGGGAGCGCTCTACCGCCTTTCCGGATTCCTGCACTGGGGATTCAACTACTATATCGGCAGCGATATATGGCACAGCGCATGCTGTCCCCATAAAGGCGCGCTGCTGCCTGCCGGAGATGCCCATATCGTATACCCGGGCAAAGACGGCCCACTTCGCAGTATGCGGTTTGAAGCCCAGAGAGCCGGTGCGGAAGACTATGAACTTCTGATGCAGGCCATTGACACTGCCCCTGAAGAAACCGACCGCATCATCCGAAACATATGTACCAGCTTCCGTGATTATACAAGAGAAGGAACCAAACTGACACAAGCCAAAAGTCATCTTCTGACACTGCTAGTACAGCGAATAATTAATTTCTGATATATTGACGCTGGATGATTGCTTCATATGCAAGGCGGAAGAAGGAGGCGTAGCGGTGGCTACGTCGACTGATGACAACGCCGCAGATGAACAATCAGACAAGTCAAGATGTCAGTTATTTAATATTTGCTGTACTAGAACAAGATAGATAAAGAGAGGTAATTAAAATGGTTGATAAAAGATGGTTTACCGATGCAAGATTTGGCATGTTTATCCACTTCGGCCTTTATTCTGTGGCCGCCAAAGGAGAATGGCATGCAAGCATCCAACAGATATCCCCTGAAAAATACAACGAATACTTCGAAACATTTTCTCCTGCTCATTATGATCCGGCCTTTTATGCTCATATGGCAAAACAGGCCGGTATGAAATACGCTGTACTGACCGCAAAACACCATGAGGGATTCTGCCTGTTTGACTCCGCCTATACCGATTATAAATCAGTCAATACCCCTGCCGGACGGGATTTGGTACGGGAATTTGTGGATGCCTTCCGGGCAGAGGGGCTCGGGGTAGGGCTGTACTACTCTCTGGTAGACTGGCACCATCCGGACTATCCGGCCTTTCACGATCCCTTCCATCCTCTGCGGGGCAGCAGCGCTGCCCAAAACGAACCGTGTCATTTTGACCGTTACCTGAACTACATGCACGCCCAAGTAAAGGAACTGTGCACCAACTATGGAAAAATTGATTTGCTTTGGTTCGATTTTTCCTATGAGGGACATTCCGGCGCCGACTGGCGGGCTCAAGAACTGGTGGATATGGTCAAATCCCTCCAGCCGGACATCCTCATAAACAGCCGTCTGGAAGCAAGCGGCGGAAGTCTTGGAAGCCTGCTGACGGATTCCCCTTCTCCCTGGGCCGGAGACTTCGCGGTGCCGGAACAAATCATCCCTCCGTTTTCACTAAAGACTCCCTCCGGCCATCCGGTATGCTGGGAAGCCTGCCAGACATTTAATAACAGTTTCGGATATACGGCAGATGACCATGCCTATAAAGATGCGCAGACTTGTATCCGTCAGCTGACGGACTGTGTTTCAAAGAACGGAAATTATCTGTTAAATATCAGCCCGGACGGCAACGGCTCTATTGCGCCGGAAATTGTGAAATCACTCCGGGAAATCGGCCGGTGGATGCAATGCAACGGGGAAAGCATTTACGGCTGCAAGGAAAGCCCGCTCCCTGTTTCCTCCTTCGGATGCAGGGTCACTGCCAGGGATAATATCCTTTATCTGCATGTCCTGCAGCAGCCCGTAGGGCCTCTTCCCCTTGCCGGTATTCGGCCGCAGGATATCCGTTATGCCCGGATACTCTCAAACGGAGCCGAGGCCGAAGTCCTTACCAACGGATGGGCTGTGGAAAATTATCCTGACTACACCTTTATCAGCCTCGCCTCACAGTCAAACGAAACACAGCCCCTCCCCGATCCTGCTGATACCGTTGTCAAGATCGTACTGCATTGATCAGTCGTTACCACCGCTCATACTATTTAAATTACACTATGGAAAACATATACCGCATCAAATACCAAAGCAAACTATATGAACTGCCCTACGAGGTCATCTACAGCCGCCGCCGGACATGCGCAATCAGCATTCTGGCTGAAGGAAAAATCATCCTGCGGCTGCCCTTTGGCACCTCCGAAGCGCAGATCAACCGCCTCCTGTCGGAGAAGCAGCACTGGATCATCACGCATTATCTGGAAGCCATAAGACACAGCGAAACCCGGCCCGTATCCGCCCTGACGGACACGCAGCGCGCAGTCCTTGAGAAACGCTGCATCGAAGCTGCTAAAGCATATTTCCCGAAACGGGTTTCTTATTTTCTCCCACTCACAGGCGGAACCTTTACGCGCATCACCATCCGCGACCAGAAAACCCGCTGGGGAAGCTGCAGCGCAAGAGGCACCCTATCCTTCAACTGGCGTCTTATGCTGGCGCCGCCCGCGGTTCTTGACTATGTGGTCGTACACGAGCTGTGTCATCTGACCCATATGAACCACTCGAAAGCCTTCTGGGCGCTGGTGGAGAGCGTCTGTCCCGACTACCGCGCCCACAGAAAGTGGCTGAAAGAGCACGGGCAGGAACTTATCCTTTAATCAAATTTTGTTTTGATACGCAGGCCGCCGTAGCGTGGTTCAAAATCGGACTCCCTTTTGTACACCGCGCTGCCGTCCCGCCTGACGTCCTTGGGCTTTCCGCCTGCAAACCTGCTCTTCTCCCGGTTCTTCTCTCCCTTAGACGAAAATCCGCCCTTTTCGTTTCGACTGCTATTTTTATCGCCATAAATGCCTTTGTTCTTTTCTCCGTCTTTGGCCCCTTTTACGCCGTAGCCGCTCTTATTTTTATCGCTGCTCCTGCCGCCGGGCTTTTTGTCGTAACCGCTTCGTTCTCTGCCGCCTTTTCCGACGCCAAACTTCCTGTCGGCGCCCCGTCCGCTTCGCCCGGCCTTGATCGGTCTTTTCTCAAAGAAAAACTTCTCCGTGCGGATGTCCTCGATCTCATCCCCCAGCTTCATTTTCATAAACGCTGCCGCGATCTGCGTCGCGCTGTACTGTCCAAGTGCCACGGCGTCAAGTATATATTCCGTCGCCCTGCTGATATCTTCGTTCTCGATTACATCCGTGACTTCCTTCAATATCTTTTCCGCTTTTCTTGCGGTAATATCCGCCGCGCCCGGCACCTTGCGCTCTTTGATTTTCGTATGACAGATGCGCTCGATATCCCGGATCTTATAAGCCTCCCGGCCCACCACAAGCGTGAACGATCTTCCCGTCTTGCCCGCGCGCCCGGTTCTGCCGATGCGGTGCACATAGTATTCGATGTCATCGGGCACGTCAAAGTTATAGACCGCCTCCACGTCGCTCACGTCGATGCCTCTGGCCGCCACATCGGTGGCAATCAGAATATTCGTCTTTCCGCTTCTAAACAGGTTCATCACGGTGTCCCTCTGCCCCTGTGTCAGATCTCCGTGAAGCCCCTCTACCTCATAGCCTCTCCCCTTCAAATGCTCTGTCAGCTCATCCACCATCCGCTTGGTGTTGCAGAAGATCAGAGCGCGTCCCGGCATATAATAGTCGATCAGACGGCAGAGCACTTCCTCCTTGTCCTGCTTGCGCACCTGATAGTAGGCCTGTTTAATTAAGGGTATCGTAACTTCCTTCGGCGTCATTTTGATATAAGCCGCGTCCTTCTGGTAGGTTTTCGTGATATCCAGAATCGGCTTTGGCATGGTGGCGGAAAAAAGGCCCGTCTGACGCTCTTCTGGCATTCCCTTTAAAATCGTTTCGATATCTTCCCGAAATCCCATATTCAACATCTCATCCGCCTCGTCGAGAACCACCGTATGCACCTGATCCATCTTAAGCGTATGTCTGCGCATGTGATCCATCACACGTCCCGGCGTTCCCACCACGATCTGCACGCCGGTCTTTAAGTTTTTGATCTGCTTGTAAATCTCCTGTCCCCCATAAACCGGAAGCACCTTGATCCCGTTCATATATTTGGCAAACTTGCGCAGCTCATCCGCCGCCTGCATGGCAAGCTCTCTGGTAGGGCAAAGAATCACCGCTTGTAAACCACGGTTTTCCGGATCAATTTTCTGCAAGATTGGAATGCCGAAAGCCGCCGTCTTTCCGGTTCCTGTCTGGGCCTGCCCGATGATATCGCGCCCTGTCATAAAGAGTGGAATGGCCTGCTCCTGAATCGGCGTCATATGTTCGAATCCAAGCTCCTTCACCGCCCGCAGAATCCTGCCGTCAATCCCTGCGTCCTCGTAACAAAGCCCCTCCTTCTGTTCTCCTTCCGCTTCCTCCGCTCCCCCGTCATACCGGTTCGCCGTCAAAATCTCTTTCTCCAGAAAGGCGTCAAAATGTTCGTTTTTCTTTTTTTTCTCTCTGCTCATGTTTTCCTCATTCTCTCATCAAATTTTACGTTGCCGCATGTGCCCCGCAGGCGGGCAGCATAGAAAGGCGCTGCCAGCTTTTGAGGCATGGCAGCACCTATCAACCACTCCCTGTTTCCTTTCACGCAGCCGCATTCTTTTAAGCACGGTAAATCCTGCGCAACCTGCTCACCGCCCGATCCCTGATCAGACACTCGCCGTGCTCTTCTAGATACTGCATCCGCTCGTCGGAAACCGCAATCAGGTTTCCGAACTCCACCGCCTGCGCGCTGATTTTGTTAAACGACTTATAGGACAGCCTGTTTTTCTCGAGCACCAGATAATAATCCTCACCCTCCTTAAAGAGATGGCTCTTCACGGAATATGTATTCGGAATCGTAGCCGCGTACTGCATCGTCTGATGCATGCTGGCAAAGACAAACATCCTGCGGCTCTCATCATACTCATCCGCCGTCTGTGGCACAGTCCGGGCGCGTTCTTCCTGTCCGGCAAGCTCCGCGCTAAATTCCTGAAGCACTTCTTTTAAATTCTGCAGCATCTCCTTAAAAGCCGCAGGCCCTTCATCCGTAAAGGTCACCACAAGGCCATTGTCCTTAAGCGGCGTGATCTGCATGGCGATATTCCCGTTGTTAATCTGGTATCCCACCTCGTCATGCGCCCGCTCGATGATATCCCGTAGAAATTCTTCACCCCTCTCATTGCGCTCGAAAATATCCGATAACGCAAGTCCATACTCAGCCATATCGTCCGCCGAGACGATACACTGTACTGTCGCATCATTGATCTTTTTATATTTCATGTATTTTCTGACCTCGCTCCACTGTAAAACCATGCCTAAACTATTTTTACATGTAAGAGTATATCATAAAGAGACGCAATAAGAAAGAATCTTATCGCGTTTCTTTAAAAAAACTTTTATTTGTCCTGCCATAACGCCCGCGCCACATAGCGCTCGTCAATTCTCGGCGTCTGCAGACAGAAACCGGAATCACTGTTCTCATCGGTCGTAACCTGTATCGTCAATAACGGCAGACCGTCGAAAAACAGCCCTTCGACACCTTCCAGTTTCAGTCCCACCGCCAGATGCACGGCCAGTCCTTCCTCACCCGGCAGGGACGTGCCGTCCGCAGTCGTATGATCCAGCGATATCCCGACAATGTCAGGCACGATCTGCACATCCTCCGTCACCCGGTCCTGATAAGCGGAAATATCAATCGCCCCCAGATACATGTCCCCGTCACAGACCACATGCACTTTTGCCGCCTCTTTGTCGATGTCGAAGGTCAGATACTCCTTTGCCCACTTAAGGCACTCCTCCTGCGTGAGGGTCTTCAAATCGATCGTCCCGGTATCATAGCGGTATCCTTCGTAAAGCTGCCATATCTCTGCCTGCCCGCTCTCCTTGGTGAGGAGCTTCCACACAAACCTCCTGGGTCTTCCGTCCTCCGCGGCCTCCAAAATGCGGATATTTTCGCTGTTTCCGTTCTGATAGGAAGCGCACCACGGAATATCAAGGGTGTTCACATCCGTCCCAATCCGCGTCTTTAACCCCCGGAATCCGAACGCTTCCGTGTAGAGACCGTAAAGGGAAATCATCCCCCCGTCTTCACGACAGAGCAGATACCAGCCGTCTTCCGGTTTTTCACCGCCTTTCCCCTCCACCCAGTCATAATATGCCTGGATGTCGAATTCCCGGTTTTTCGAAAGCTCGCTGTCATCTTTCCCCTCCATCACACCATGGTAGTGCAGGGTTTCCATGAATGCCTGCCAGTCCGCCTCCTGCAAGGCGCTCTCTTCCACCTCTTTGCCCTGTTCTTCTATCCGTTTTCCGGTTTCCACAACTTCCTCGTACTCCTTCCGGATTCTGGCAAATTCCGCGCTATTTTCCCCGTCCGACATCTGACTGCTGCGCCCATCCGCTCCGCTGTGATTTTCGCCCTGCGCCTCCTCACTCATTCCTGCTATATCCTGTGCTCCCGTCTCTTTCACCGGATTCGCGCCTTCCCTCTCTGCTCCCGTAAAGGCGCAGCCGCAAGCCAGAATAACCGCTGCCATAACCGCTGCAAAAACCGGCCTTTTCGTCCGGCTCCTCTTGGCCAGCGCCATAATGCGCTCTCTGACGTTTTGCCCGCCGCCTTCCATCATAAAAGTCATGCCCGGACACCTCTCTCTTCCTCCGCCGCTCTTCGAAAGGGCAAGCAGCGTCCTGCCATAGGCAAATCTTCCGGACTCTCCAAGCAATTCCACCGCCGCCTCGTCACAGGCAAGCTCGCTGTCCTGTCTGGCCGCCAAGACTGCCGCCCACACAAAGGGATCAAACCAGTAAACCGTCGCCAGCGCGCAGCGCAGAAAAGCCCAAAACCCGTCTCCGTGCCGCGCATGGCAGTATTCGTGCGCCAAAATATGCGTAAGATTCTGTTCCTGTGCCGCCGTGCCTTCTTTGATGTAAATATGCCCTCCCGCAAGACAGGGGCCCGGCAGTCCCTTCACCTGATATACCTTCATCCCACGGCGGGAAATGCGCGCTGCAAACGCTTCCGGAAGGCACTCCTCCTGTAAAGCGCTCCTATTTTTATATAAAAATCGTGTGAAACGCCACTTCATGATAACCATGTACCCGCCCACGGCCAAAAAACCCGAAAGCCAAATCATTCCCAATACGCTGCTCAGAGAAAGTTCTTCGAACTTCGCCGCTGCAAAACCGGCAGTCTCTTTCGCTGCGCCTGCCTTACTCCCTTCCGCCGTCTCCCCGACGTTTTCTCCAAGAGTCCCGTTTCCCGCCATCGGCAAGACAGCGTTTTGTTCTTTACTCTGCCCGGCCGCCGCTTCCACCTGTCGTCCGTCTGCAGAATCGCTGTCCGCCTCACCCTCAAACATTGTATCATGGCCGCCGTCCACAGACATATGCCATCCATTCTCCTCTTCTGCGGAAAACGCCTGTTCACGCTCCCGTACCGTCTCCGGCAGCAGATTCATCACGCTGAAAGCGCTCGTTCCGACGGACACCGGGACAAGCAGCCTGACCGCCGCAAGAAGCCACAGCGCATAGCGGAGCCGCATACTGATCCTCCCCTTTGTCAGTTTCCGCAGACAGAAAATCCCGATAATCAACACAGATGAAGTAATCAAAATCTCAAATACCATCACAGCCTCTCACCTTCCTCTCCCCGCACAGTCCGCTCCACCGTACCGTCCTCACTTTCGCCCTGCTCCTCCGCTCTTCTCAGAATCTCGTAAAGCTCCGCGATCTCCGTTCCCGAAAGCGCTTTCTGCTCCACCATCGTATTTAGCATCAGCCCCATCCGCCCGTCAAAAACCCTTTCCAGAAACTCCTCCGTCTCCTGCAGCACCGCCTCACGCCTCTCTATCTTCGGATAGTAAAGCTTCGCCCGTTCTCCTGCCTCATAACAGACGGCGCCCTTATCCTCCATCCGTTTTAAAAAGGTCATAATCGTATGTTTCGTCCAGCCCGTAGTTTCCGAAAAGCAACGGGTCAACTGCATAATTGTCTGCGGCGCCTCCTCCCAAAGCACATTCATCACTTTCCATTCCGCCTCTGATAATCTGATCATAAGTATCCTCTCTTTCACTCCCGACACGCACCTGCCGTGTCAAGCTTTCATATGCCATCCGGTCCGCCAAAGAAAAGGTTGTCACTTGTCTACCTCTTATGTTCCCATCATACACTTGTGGTAGTCAGTTGTCAACCTGCATTTTTTATGACAACAATCCTTCTTCTTAAATCGTCTGTTATTATCGTTTTGCCGTGTGTTTTGTCGCTCACTTTGTACTTTCTATGTATTTTTTTAGACTATTTTCTTTTCAATTTTAGTAAAAACTGTTAAAATGGGGTTAAGTAAAAGGGATTCCTGCCGATATCCTTAATAGAACAAGGAGTTCGCTGTGCAGTAAAGGATATGGCCATATCACAGTAACGCACAAATATGAATCCAAGGAGGGATCACCGCAATCTATGCAAATGAATGGACTTATAAAGTGGAAGCGGTTATGGCGGTTACACCGGTAAAGAAGTCAGCTTCTGACAAAAATCGCCAGTCCAAGCAGAACCCGTCCCAAGCCTTCGCCAAGAAGTTTTTTTCCGAAGTGCTCGACGAGGCTTTTGAAAAGGAGAAGAGTCGAAATATCGAGATCCGCACTACCGGGTATACGAAGAACGCGCTTCCTTTTCAGAATTTTGTGAATTTACGAGAATATTCTTAAAATTGCAAAAAATACAAAAGAAGTCAGAAACCTCAGTGCGTCCGGGCTGAGGTTTTTGATTTCTATATGCGCAGCTGCTTGTCTTCTTTTACATCAGATTACATAGTTCCCGCTCTTTTGTTCGTGCCACTCCACAAGGTCTGCCAGCGTCACGCGATCCACCACGTCGCTGACCGCCTGATTCAACATCTGCCACAGCCGCAGGGTAACGCACCCCTCCTGCCGTTCACAGGCATTAACTTCGTCCTCCAGACAAGCCACCGGGGCAAGCGAGCCTTCCGTCAGGCGCAGAATCATGCCGACCGTGTACTGCGCGGGCGCTTTCATTAAATGATACCCGCCCTGCGGTCCCCTGACGCTCTTCACATACCCCGCCTTATTCAATATGGAAATAATTTGTTCCAGATATTTTTCCGAAATCTCCTGTCTTGCCGCAACATCCTTGATCCTGACCGGAGCGCCTGTATCATAAACCGCCAGATCCAACATCAGCCGGAGCGCGTATCTGCCTTTTGTGGAAATTTTCATCCCCTGCTCTCCCTTCCCGTCATTGAGAATCGCCGTCTCAAATCTTCTCTTTTCCTATCGTATCAATATGTTTTATATCCAAGTTATATAATAAAAGAAGTGCGCTGTCAAGAAACCCCTCCTTGTTCAAAAAAGCAGGACTATTTTCCCATTTCCCTATTAAGAATTTTCTGCCGACGGGCGATATATAGAATAAGAGGTAAAGTCTGAAAATTTTCCGACGGGTAAACGGATTTACAGTGTAATCAGGCAAAGCTAAGGAGGGCAAGAACATGAACAATATGAACGGTATCGGCAGCTATAATGCCATGCAGAAAAATCTCTACAGTCCTGCAGCGCAGAGCAGAAAGACCGCGAAGGCTGACGATAAGAAAACCGACGAAACCAAGAAGACAAACAGCAATTCCGTGCAGTTGAGTGACAAAGCGAAAGCGCTTTTACAGGAAATGAAGAAAACTTACAGCAACGCGGATATCTACGTCGCTGAATACGAGTCCGATGAGGAGGCTGCCGAATATCTCTCCCGCGGTTCGAAAGATTACAGCATATTGATCGATCCCGAAGAGCTGGAGCGGATGGCCAACGACGAAGACGTAAAGAAAAAGAATTTCGCTCTTCTGGATGAGTCTCTCGGCAAGCTAAACGAAATGAAAGAAGAGTTGAAGGAGACCGGCCGCGAGGATGAAGTCGTAACACTCGGCGTGAACATCGGCAAGGACGGTCAGGTGTCCTACTTTGCGGAACTCGAAAAGTCCGGCGAGCGCACGAAGGAATTTGTGGAAAAAATGCGCGAGGACAAGAAGGAAGCCGCCAAGGAAGCGGAAGCCGAGAAAGCAGGCAAGGCGCAGGACAAATACAGTTATGAACACAGCAAACGCGCTACCGTCTCCGCAAGCAGCGTAGAGGATCTGCTCGATAAGATTAAAAACTTTGACTGGGACACTGTAAAGGAAGAGACAACCATTCCCATGCCCGGAAAGAATTTCGATTTCACCGTCTGAACAAAAGGACCGCTCTCTTGCGATAACGCGGAGGGCGGTCTTTTTATATGTTAAAATCTCTTAATCTTCTTCGTGGTATTCTTTTCAAATTCCGTGTCGCGCAGTTTCACGCTTACCACACGCTTATACAGAGGCGCTTTTTCATTGTAATCATCGACGATCTTACGGATCTCTCCCTCCACATCCCTGATCTTTTTCTTGGATGCATACTCCTGATCCGGGAAAATTTCCGCCTCGATCACGCCGTCCTTCTCTCTCACCAGAACTTCCTGCACAAGGCGGGCCGCGCCGATTTTATTCTCCAGCTCCTCCGGGGAAACATTCTCGCCGTTTGGCGTGATAATCAGATTCTTTTTCCTTCCCGTAAGGAAGAGGAAACCGTCCTCATCCACGTAACCGAGATCGCCCGTGCGAAGCCATCCGTCCACGAGCGTTTCCGCCGTCTCTTCCGGCATTTTATAATACCCCAGCATCACGCTTGAACCTCTCACCCAAAGCTCCTCGTCCACCACCTTTACCTCGCAGTTTGGCATACATTTGCCGATGGAACCGTCCTTTTTGTCCTTCGGACAGTTAGAGCTGATCACAGGCGCACACTCGGTCATGCCGTATCCCTGCAATATGGTAATCCCGTACTTTTCGAACTGCTTCAAGTAATCGGGATTTAAGTACGCGCCGCCGCTGCATATGGTATGGAACTGTTTGCCAAAAACCTTCGCCTTGATCAGGGGCGCGGGCAGCCAGTCCGTCTCCTCCAGCTTCTTGGCAAAAGTCTCAATCATAAGCGGCACCATGAGCATGATGTTCGGCTCAAAGAGCTTGATGTTTTTTAACACCCGAAGCAGGGAATCGTTGATGCAGATCACCGTTCCCAGAGACATGCCCTTTAGGATGTCCATGCTCAGGCAGTAGGCATGATGGATCGGCAGCACCGAAAGCAGCACCATCCCCGGCTCAAATCCCATATCCTGCGCCGTGGCGTTCTCCGCCAGATTCCTGTGGGTCAGCATCACACCCTTACTCTTGCCCGTGGTGCCGGATGTAAACATGATGGTCGCCAGATCTTCCGGCGCCGGGCTGTAGGAACAGCCGGGCGCCTGTCCGTCCAACACTTCTTCGAAGAGAAGCGTTCCCTCCGGCAGATCCGCCGCGGACGCTTCCGGATTTGTGGCGATCCGGTGTTTCAGCTTCGGACATTTCTCCCTCGAAAGCGCCGCCACCGCCTCTCTGGCCTTATCGTAGACAAGCACCGCCGCGTCCGAACGGTCGATCAGCTCGCACAGTTCTTCCGCCGGCAGATTGGCGTCCAGCGGTACCGCCACGCTGCCGCCGTTCACCGTGCCGTAGTAAGAGACAAGCCACGGATAAGAGTTGTCGCCCACAATCGCTATGTGGGATCCCTGCTCGCCGAGACTGTCAAGAGCCGCCGAAAAGCGCTCGCTGTCCTCCCTAAGCTGCCGGTAGGTCCTAGCCTCCACTACCGTCTCTTTTTTACCGTTTCCTTTCTCCCGCTTCGCCTTATACCTGACCGCGTCCTGCGGCCCGTAAGCCTCGGAAGCCTTGACTAAAATTTCCCTGATGGTACTGCTCAATTCATTCATATTTCCTTCCATTCCGAAGCGCCCGTGAAAACCACAGGCATCACTTCAAATACTGCCCTGCGGCCGGAATCACCTGTGACGCTTCTGCACAACCGAACCCGTTCTTTCCTTCCGTTATAAGCTCTCGAGATAATCCACAGCCTCCTGCACCGTGCGGATACCCGCCGCCTTCTCCTCCTCGATCTCCACGTCGAAGGTGTCCTCCACCTCTCCCAGCATACTCATAAAGTCGAAGGACGAAAAGCCCAGATCCTCCATAAACCGGGACTCCGGCCTGATATCCTCCTTTTTCACTTCCACATAGTTCGTAATCATTTCCGCCAACTGATCAAACATGTGATGTCAGCCTCCTTTTTCTATTTTCTTTTTTCCTGTCTATTACGCAGCGCATGCTCGATTCCGCTTCTCTCCATCTCGCTCACGGGCTTCGCCCTATCACTGCGCAATCTGTCAGAATTGAATGCAAGCATTCATTTTGCCATCTTACGCAGAAGCACTGCTCATTGCCATCGCGAACGTTATATCAGCTTTATGATATCGCCAATTTTCATGTTCGGGTTCTCCGTCCCCTTGAACATGATCTTGCACATATAGTAGTAGAAACGCTCCAGCGTCTCACGGCTCACCGCCGCCACCTGATGCTCGAAATTGAAATCCAGCCCGTTGTCGTCGGGACGGTGCATCACCGTCAGGTACATTGCCTGGGTGGTCGCTCCGTTGGGATACCATTTCGTCTTATAGCGGATGTCGCCAAGCTGGTTCAGACCTTTCTCTTTCAGGGTCATGGGCTGATAGGTCAGGGACATCGGCTCATATGTGGCGCCCTGCGGCGTATTGTAAACCTTACTCCTGTAAGCGAAGTACTCCACCGGATTAAAATTCGTATGTCGAAACACCTCGTTTTGCCCGTTGCGGATGGCAAGAATGCCCTCCATGAAGGTCTGCTCTCTGGAGAGAACGGTCCGGAACGGGAAGGAATGGATTCTCGTACCGCCTGACTTTTTCTCCAGAAGGGTCGCTCTTCTCGCATAGGCCACGTTTATCGACACGTCGTCGTTATCGTTCATCTTCTGCAGATAGGTGCGAATTCCCATAATCAGCAGACACTGTAAGGATACGTGCTGCTCCTCGCAAAAGCGCATCAATCTCTGTGTCGGCTCCTCCTCCAAATGAAAAATGTCAAGTGCGGAATCCACCTTTGCCGTCGCAGAAAAAGCCGCCCTTGTCCCGGGGAATTTTTTCCGCGCTTCCACAAGCTGTCCCGGCCCCTCGATGCCGTTAAAGATTGGCTCCGACTCCTCAATCAGCTTCCGGAAATACTCTCTGTCTCTGGCCTGCGCCTTACTCTCAGCCTCATAGGCCAGATCCTTCTCCAACTGCTCGGTAAAGGAACGCATATCCGACGGATAGGCAATCCCTTCAAACTTGGCGTTACAGTAAAGCTCGATCACGTCCCTAAGAAAACAGATCAGGGATTGGGCATCCATCAGCATGTGGTCTCCCAGCACATATAACCCCTGACAGCCGTCCGGCGTCTTAATCATCACGACCCGGTTCATGGGGCTGTCTTCTCTCCGGAAAGGCACCCGTGTCCAGCCCGTCATAATCTCGGCCGCCTCCTCCATGGTTTTTCCCGTGAAGTCCACATACTCAATGTCACGCTCTTCCTTCTCCACCACATACTGATACCACTGCTCTTCCTTTTTATCATAAGCGAAGCGCACCCGCATGGACTCACAGCGCTCATACGCTTTATAAACCGCACGCTTCAGCTCCTCGATGTCCAGCTCATACTCGATGGTCAAACTGGTGCCGATATTTACGACCTCTTTCTTGGGACAGAAATCCATGTAAAAAACATGGAATTTCTGCGCCACCGTCAATGGATATGTCTTTTGACCCTTTCTTGTTTTCATCTTCTCTCCCTTTTTCCGCTTCCATAATTCGTGCGGAGAATGCCGCTTTTCAGGCATTCTCCTGAGTGAAACAGAGTTGCAGAGCAACTCCTAGAACTTCTTAGCTCAGCAGCCCTTGCTGCTGAGCTTTAGAAGTTCTTTTCACTCTACTTCACCGATAAACTCTGTCAACGCCTTCTCATAGCTTTCCATGTCCTTGTAGTAGCTCTCCGCATGGGCCGCGCCCTCGACGATCAGCTTTCTCTTTGGTGAAGCGCAGTGTTCGTAAATCTCATCGCACATCTGCCATGGCACAAAGGTGTCGTTTCCGCCGTGGATAAACAGGATCGGCACTTCGGCCTTCTCCACTTCCCTTTTGGCATTGCACTCATCCATGCCGTAACCTGCAAGTTTCCTGTTCACCAGGTCCGCGCCCGGTATAATCGGAAAAGCAGGCAGATGATACATGGTGTGCAGCACATGGGTGAACACTTCCTTCGGAGAAGTAAACCCGCAGTCAGAGACAATGCCCTTCACCTGCTCCGGAAGTTTCAGGCCGCTCAGCATCAGAAGTGTGGCCGCCCCCATAGACGTGCCATGCAACAGAATCTCCGTCTCCTCGCCAAGCTCCATAACCGCCCATCTGACCCAGCCAAGTGCATCCTGCCTGTCGAGGCATCCGAATCCGATATATTCTCCCTCGCTTTCGCCGTGCGCTCTCGCATCCGGTAAAAGCATGGCAAAACCTCTTTTCTGATAGTAATCCGACAGGCCGATATAGTCAGACATACCCTGACTCGTATAACCGTGGAAACAAATCACAATCTTCTGTTTTCCCGTCTGCGCCTGCGCCGGAAAATAAGTCGCATGAAGCTTCAGACCGTCGAAGCTCGTCTGCCACACGTCGTTGTGCGGCCGTTCCAGCATGGCCGCCTTGCGCTCCTCCATCAGCGGCATATACCGGCTCCAGTCCGTGCCCGACATCTTGATGGTGCGCTCGGTCTTCGCCCTGCCGCGTTTCATGGTTCGCCCGTAAAAATAGGCAATCTCACCGCCGCAGACAGCCGCCAGAAGTCCTGCTCCAAACACTGCCTTTTTTAAAATCCCCGTCTTTTTACTCATTCTTTATTCGCCTTCTTTTCCTGTTTCGCCGCCTTTTTCATCTCCCGCTGTTTGGCCTCTATAATCTCCTTTAAGCGCAGCGCCTTGTCAATATTGCCTTCCACCTTCAGTTTCTGGGTCGTGAACGCCCACACCGGATCCATCTCACCCTCCGCGATCTTTACAAGTACATCGGGCGCGCAGATAAATCTGGCGTCCCTGTCGTAGTACTCGTAAGGCTCCACATAGAGCGCGCCGTCCTTCACTTCCACATAAAAGGCGCCGCCCGCCTCCTCGTCCTCAATGTTAAATTCAAAAGCCAGATGCTCATGAATGTCACTCACATCCGCGCCCATGAATCTTCCCTTAATGTCATAGAAAAAATCTGCGTAAGTCATTTTACTCTTTCCTCCTGGCCGGAGCCTTTGCTCCCTTCTTCTTTGTCTCTGCACTTTCGACCATTGGTCGATTCCTTCTTTCTAACAATACCATATTTTTCGACCGACGGTCAACCTCTTTGTGAAATGTATTGATTTAAATACGTTTTTTCCCGCCCAGCGATTGTCCACACCGCTAAACTGTGATAAAATGAATGACATCATACTCAACCAGAAAGGCGCTCATCATGGCAGACACACAAAAATACGACCGGATTTTAGACGCGCTCCAGCAGCTTATGATTGACGAAAATATACAGAATATCTCCGTCAGCGACATTGCCGCCAAAGCCGGCATCGGCAAGGGCAGCATCTATTATTATTTTCCGTCAAAGGAGGCAATTTTAGACGCGCTGATCAGAAGAAATTACGAAGCGCCTTTACAGACCGCTAAACTGCTGGCAGATCAGGCGGATATTCCGCCCTTCACAAAGATGGCCATGCTATTTCAGGCCTGCCGCAGTTCCGCGGCTGCCTTTCTGAAACAGGGCAGCGAAAAAAACCGAACCATCACCATGCAGGAATCCGCTTATCTGCACCAGAAATACTTAAATTATCTGATCTCGGAACTAAAGCCGAATCTGTCAAAGATTATCAGACAGGGTATTATCGCCGGAGAAATCCATTTCGAATATCCGGAAGCGCTCGCGGAAATCGTACTGATTGTCCTTGGCGTAAAGCTGAACAACACGTTTCTTTCCACCACGCCGGAGGACTGCGAATACACCATACGGGGGCTGATCTCCCTGCTGGAACAGGGAACGGGACTTCCCGAAGGAACTTTAAGTTATCTGCATTTGACCGAGTAGCAAATCGAACGCCGCTTGCCTGCCAGATCCGCACCGCAGACTTTAACGGAAGGGAAAGGGCGATATGCCCGAAGCGCTGCCGTATTCCGCTTCACGCCATCTACTCTGCGGCCCACCACGGAATTGAAATTAAAAACACGAAGATAACCTGTGAGTCTGCCGGAAGTAAACGACCCTGCAGATAATCGGGAAAACTTATACCACCAAGAGAGGAGAATTCCATATGTCCAACAATCTAGCCCCCGAAACCATCAACAACGCCGTCGCCGCCTTCTGCCTGGCAGGCAGTCCGCGCAGTGTAAGCCCGCACGGAAACGGCCACATCAACGACACCTTTCTGGTAATCTGCGATGATGCCGGAGCAGAAAAGAAATATATCCTGCAAAGAATGAATCACTCCATTTTCAAAAACCCGCAGGCGCTCATGGAGAATGTGACCGGCGTCACCTCCTATCTGCAGGAGATGATCAAAGAAAAAAACGGCGACCCCGACAGAGAAACCTTAAGCGTCATCAAGACAAAAACTGGAGATAACTATTTTGAGGATAGTTTACATAACTTTTGGCGTGTCTTCCCTTTTATCGACAATACCTTTTGCTTGGAACAGGTGGAAAATGCCCGGGATTTCTACGACTGCGCAGTTGCCTTCGGTAATTTCCAAAGACAGCTCTCCGCCTATCCCGCCGAGACCCTGCATGAGACGATCCCCCTCTTCCACTACACGCCCTCCCGCTTTCAGAACTTCAAAAAAGCGGTGGCTGACGATCTGCAAGGGCGTGCTGCTTCGGTACAGGCTGAGATCGACTTCGCCCTTGCAAGGGAGGCGGACACCCATGCACTCACAGATCTTCTCGAAAAAGGGGAACTCCCTCTGCGAGTGACACACAACGACACGAAACTGAACAACATTCTCTTTGACAACGACACGAGAAAGGCGCTGTGCATCATTGACCTTGACACGGTGATGCCCGGCCTTTCCCTCTATGACTTCGGAGATTCCATCCGCACCGGTGCAAATACGGGCGCGGAGGACGAGACGGATTTGTCTAAGATCAGCTTGGATCTTTCCCTGTTCGAGACATTCACAGAAGGGTTTCTCGCCGGATGCGCGGGCAGTCTCACGCCTTTAGAAATCAAGCTGTTGCCCATGGGTGCGAAACTTATGACCTACGAGTGCGGCATCCGCTTTCTCACGGATCATCTGGAGGGCGACGTCTACTTCAAGATTCATCGGGAAAACCATAACCTTGACCGTGCCAGAACGCAGTTTGCACTGGTAGCCGATATGGAGAAGAAATGGGATGAAATGGCGGCGATCGTCGAACGGTTAAGTCGATAAGTACATATACATAAAAAAGGAAGGATGGAAAAGCAGGATATACCCTGTATTCCATCCTTCCTTTTTTATGTATATAACCTTCTCTCCCTTTTGAAACCTTACTTCTCCGGCAGCGTGAACTTGGCAATCAGCTCGTCCAAAGAGATCGCCTGCGCCGACAGCTCCTCGCTGGTAGCCGAAGACTCCTCGGCAACCGCCGCATTTGTCTGGATGACATCGGAAATCTGATCTACGCCCTGTTCTGCCTCTTTCATGGTAGCCATCTGGTTCGAGGAAATCGTACTGAGCTCC
This sequence comes from uncultured bacterium, assembly GCA_947073545.1. Taxonomy (GTDB): domain Bacteria; phylum Bacillota; class Clostridia; order Lachnospirales; family Lachnospiraceae; genus UBA3282. The sequence goes on along the minus strand of CAMTMP010000013.1, from coordinate 37,282 downwards.
TTGGAAGAATCCGCCACCTTCCTGATTCCTTCTACCACGATCGCCAGTGACGCAACCGCACGCTCCGCAACCTTATTGCCGTTCTCAACCTCTCTCATGGTTCCTTCAATCAGTGCTCTGGTGTCCACGGCCGACTTGCTGCTCTGCTCCGCAAGCTGTCTGATCTGATCAGCCACAACGGAGAAACCGCGTCCCGCTTCTCCCGCTCTCGCTGCCTCGATAGACGCGTTCAAAGAAAGCATATTCGTCTCGGATGCAATATTTTCAATTTCGGATATAATATTTCCGATCTTATGGGAAGCCTCACTGATACGTGACATAGCCTCCACCATTTCCTTCATGTCGCCACTGCTGCGGTCAGCCACATCCGCATATTCCTGAGACTGCTTGTACGCATCCTCCGCAGAATCTGCCGCTCTCCGCGCTGCCTCCGAAATCGTAGTGATTGTCGCGTGCAGCTCCTGCACCGCGCCCGCCTGCTCCGTCGCTCCTTCTGCAAGGCTCTGGGAGGTATCCGCCAGATTGGAAGAACCTGCGGAGACCTGTTCCGAAGACATCCCGATATGACGCAGCGTTTCGACCATATTGTCCCGAAGCTGCCTCAGGGAATCGAATATCTGACGGAACTCTCCCTTGTACCTCTCGCTGTCCTTTGAGCGAATGATAAAATTGGAATTAGACATCTCGCCCAAAATATATTCCAGATCATAGATGACAAAAATAAGCGTCTCCGACATATCCTTTGCCGAACCGATGATTTCTGCCACCTCATCATCCGCCTGCGTTTCCGGGAACGGTGTGGACAGATCTCCCTCCGCGAACAATCCCAGTCTGTCTTTTAAACGGATTAACGGTGCGGAGATTCCTTCCGCTACATTCTTACCCAGTCGGACAGAACTCGTGATCGCGATTATAATAATCACGGCAATCGCTACAGAAAGCACTATGCACACGATTGTCATCACGGCGGAAACACTATTTCCGCGGTCTACCTTGATCTCCATAATTTCAATCAGTTCGTCATTGATCGCCTCATAGAGCGGAGCCAGTTCATTGATCGCCCGCGCCTGCGCGATCTCGCACTGCTCTCTGTCCGTAACGCCGCCCTGCACGATAATTTCATTGTCAAGCGCCCAGTAAGCAGGCAGCTTGGAACTGATATCCTCATACACTTTCTTATTCTCCTCGGACACCATAGCCTTTTCAAGCGCCTCAAAGCTGGCTGTAAAATTTTCTATGCTCTCCGCGTGAGAAGTTTTCAGACTCTCTATGACAGCTTCGTCATCATAACCAATGACACCCCGCATCGTGGATCTCGTCTCAGCGAAATAAGTCATCGCCTTGCCCACGTCTCCCTGAGCAAATCCGTAAACTTTCAACGCGTTCGAATATCTCATCGCCACAATAATCAAGGCAATCAACGCTACTGCAGCTACCACTGCCGGAATGCCTGATGCAATCACAAATCCACGCACCAAACGTTCCTTAATCCGATACTTATTCAGTTTCTCATACATCTCTGTTCCCTCCTGATACACTGTCCCAGATTTGCTCAAAGTCCCTCCCCTCCCGTCAGATATACAACTGTCTTCCAAGACCTCTCACAAAACCGACAATTCCTAATATTCTTCTGTATTGAATATTGCATCTATTATTATAGCATTTTTCCTCCATAATTCCAGTCTATTATTCACAAAATTTTCACGAAACGTTTATGAGAATTTAATTGCTCTGTATGTTGTATTTTTCCCGTCGCCGCAAAGCCTCCGCCGACTCGTTCAAACTGCATACCGCTCCCCTTTCGTATCATCGCATAAGCCGTTTCCACTTCCTATGCCGCCAAGCCGCCAGCTCCAATATTGCCCCGCTGCCGTTTCCATAGTCTATAAATACATCATCTCTTTCCTGCCGTCCGGTTTCCGATCCACATGGCAGCCGCCGTGATAATCGGATACAGAACCGTCAAAATCACGAAAAAAACAATATCCGCCGCCGTCTGCACCATAAGCGTATCAAACGCCTTATTTGCATACAGGAATGCCAACCGTCACCTCCCGTATCTCGTTTTCCGCTTTTCTGTCTCTTTTACAATCCGCGTAGCTTTCTCCTCTCCCGTCTTCGCTATCGACTGGTTGTGGGCTTGATTCCAGCATGCTGCGGCAGGGACGTCAATCCGGCACAATCGCAAAAAAGTCTTGCATCCTGCCCGCCGATAATAGTAAAATATAAATAAATATAGCAATACACAAAGAAAACACATCATCCTTTGGGAACCGTTAAGAACTGGCTTTGCAGAAGATACGGCATTAAGAAGATTTAGGCGCATCAAATGTAAAGATGCATTCTTGCCATGGTTCCTTGGTGGGGAAGGAGATGCTATTATGGGAATAGGCAAAATCGCGTCAACAAACAACATGCCGGTCATGCAGATGCCTTCGACCGGCTTCAAAGATCACAAGAGCAAAAACATTCAAAACGAAATCACCCAAGTACAGCAGCAGCTACAGAAACTCTCGTCCGCAGAGGAACTCTCTGCCAATGAGAAAGCGGATGAGCGAAAGAAACTGCAAAAGGAAAAATCCGGTCTCGACAGTGAACTGAAACAGCATCAGGAAGAACTGCTCCGCGCACAGAAAAGAGAAGCCATGCTCGCAGAACTTCGCAAAGAGCAGGGTCCTGTCAAAGCGGAAGACACCGAAGACGTAAGCCCGGCTGCAAAGCCTTCCGCAGATGACAATGCAAAAAAAGAAACCCCGTCAGCTAACGAGAAACAGGCGCAGCCTTTGCAGCCGGGCACGGTCATCAGCCAGAGCAGCGACGGCACCGTGATTTTGAAAGAAGTCATGAACTCTGCCGGAAACGATACGGCGGCTGCCGAAAGCAGACCGGTTGACGAAACCAAAGAAACGGCCGCTGCCGCAGAGGAAGCTGACACGTCTAAAGAGGAGGCGGATCCGGCTGAGGCGTTCAGACCGACCACTTCCGAAATGCAGGCTATGGTGTCGGCTGACAATTCCACACAGATTGCAGACCGTATGGGAACACTTGTAGCCAAAACCGAGGACGGCATTGCCGTTTTAAAAGGAGAAATCAAGCTGGATGCCTATCGTGGCACAGACACGGACAGAAAAGAGGCAGAGCTTGCGGATATGCAAAAACGGAGTAAGCGGGAAACGGCCTTTCAATTTTCTCTGCTGGGTACGGCGGAAAGCGGCATACAGACGGCATCGGAGACAGACCCAGCCGCAAAAACCGGCGCACAGGCGAATACCGGAAGAACTTTCCAAGTCAGCGGCCTTGGTTCGGCACAACAGGAAGAAGAGGCGGCGCAACAGGGATTTCAGGTTTCCATCGCTTAGTTTTCTATTTGTCATATTACGATTATCAAAAAAGAGTATAGGCGGAATTGCCAAATTCCGGCCTGTACTCTTTTCATTTACGCTTTCTATGATCGGATCGCTCTCCTGCTCCCTGACATGCAGCATATGCCGCTTAATGGACCGTATCCACAATAGCAATACTGGAATCTCCCTGCATCGCCTGCTCTATGACAGCGGCCTGCAGCTTCTGGAACGATCCGTGTGAAGAAGTTGCTCCGGACAGGGCGTCAATCTGCGTTTCCCCCTGCCCCTCCAGGAGCTGCCCGGCATAATAGCGGGTATACTCGTTAGGATAAGTACCATTGCTGTGCAGCATGTTCTGCATATATGTATTGTCCCAGCTTTTGATAAAGCCGCTGGCGTTCTCCGCATTGTATTCCACCGAAACTATACTCCCGCCCTTGACCATAATCGTGATATATTCTTTCCAGCCATGGCTGAACTCGGAAGCCTGCGCGGTATAATAACCATCCTGAAGTCCCGTCTGTTCCCCACAGGCTGTAAACAGCATCATACACGCCAGAATCAGCGTTATGCTCAACATCCGTTTCATACGTCGTACTCCTCCTTCAAAGCAAATTTCTTTACCTGCGCCTGAAGTTCCTCGGCCTCCTTCGCCAAAAGTCCGCTGGACTGACTGGTTCCCCCTGCATTCTGGAGATTCCTGTCAGCAATATCGGAGATGGCGGCGATCCGCTCCTCCATGCTGGCCAGTGCGTCCGACTGCCCCTGCACTGCCGCGACAAGCCGGTCTGAAAGCTCGTTGATTTCAGAGGAAACACCGTAAATGGATCGCAGGGACTCCGCCGTGCTGGCATTCAGTTCCACACCAGTTTGAATAACGGCTCTGGTATTTGCCACAATTTCCATTGCGCTCTGTGCTGCCTTCGCGCTCTTGCCCGCCAGATCCTTCACCTCTTCCGCCACAACGGCAAACCCTTTGCCCGCGCTTCCGGCATGAGCCGCTTCCACGGAAGCATTCAGAGCAAGAATGCTCGTCTGGAACGCAATATCGTCAATCGACTTGGCAATGGTGGTAATTTCCTGTGCCTTTAAGCTGATATCATCCATGGCGTTTGAAAGGGCCGTCATCTGGTCATTTGCCTCCTGCACCTTTCTCGTAATTTCCACGGTCATGGCACGTGTCTGTCTGCTGCTCTCCGTAACATCGACAAGCTGTTCCTTCACGTGAGTCACCTCACCGACCAGCGCTTCCGTCTCCTGATTCTGCTCCAGAGACGCCTCATGAAGCTGTCCCGACTGCCCGCTCAGCTCATCCGCCATGCTGGCAAGACGGGCCGCCGCCGCGCGGAATCCTGTGATGGTCTCATTCATGGACTGTAAGATATTGCCCAGACTGTTCCTGATCTGCGTAAAGTCTCCTCTGTATTCCACCCGCGGCTCAATCTGCAGATCTCCGTCTGCAACCCCGTTCAGTACCTGTCGGATATCCGATATGTACCTGTTCAAACTCTCCACCGTGTCAGCCAGCGTTCTCGTCATAATCTCCAGCTCATCCCCGGATCTTAAATTGATCACCTCCGTATGCAGATCCCCGTCTGCAAGGGAAACCATCCGGTTTGTCACATTCTTTACCGGTTTTGAGATAGAAAAAGCCATCTTCAAAATCAGCAGAATAGAAATAACCAGCACCACCAGCGTAGATATCCCTGCCACTACCATCGCCCGGTCAATCAGGTTATCGTAATCTTCCTTCGGCACCTGAATCACAAGCGACCACTGTGTCCCTCTGACAGGGGAAAACGCTGCCAGCATCTGCTGTCCGTCAATGGCAAACTCTGTGGCTCCCGTCTCTCCCGTCGTCACACCCTTTATGGCTTCCTCATTGCCTCCGCTGAGCTCTAAGAGCGTAGTTCCGGCTTTCACCTTCTCCTGATCCGGGTGTCCCGTGACAATCCCTTCCCGGTTAACCATATAAGCCATGCCATGCTTCCCTATATTAATGCTGCTTAATACATCGTTGAGCGCGTCATATTTGTAGACGCCTACCACATAGTAAGCGGTCTCCCCCTCCGCTTTCACCGGCATACCGATCGTAATGCCGAGCTTATCCTGGTAGACAGTGCTCGTATATGTTGTCAGATTGTCCGTCTCCTGCAAGAGTGCCAGAAAATCTGCATTCAGACTGTCAGCCGCGCCGTCTATGCCCTGAACGAGGCTGCCATTCAGATCATACAGGGCAATCGTGTGAAATTCATAAATTTCGGCCGCCTCTGTCAGAACCGCTTGCCAGCCTTCCATTTCCGCATCCGCTCCGGAGGTCTCCGCTTCGCCTCCTCCAAAACCGACTATGTTCATTCTCGAATCGCCTGCAATCACCATCATCCGTTCCGCCAGCATGTGAATATTGGCTTCCACGGTCTTAGCCGACTGCCTTGCCATGGGCTGCAGACAGTCCAGCAGAATGCTGTTAGCCAGTGACTGCATGGAAAGGGCCATAATCACGCAGCATACTGCCACCAATACCAAAATATTGAGTGTGGTATTCCTCAATATTCTTCCATTGAGACTCCTCCTCATTTTACGCCCAGAGCGGGAGTCTGACTTATTAGTTACCATAGTGCACATCGCTCCTTTTTCTCCAGATTTCTTGTTGTCTAGACACATAACAAAAGCCCACTTAATCCCCCGGCAGAAGCGTCCGCTTTCCTATGCCGAAGATCAATAGACTTCGTTGATATCATACCACGAATGGCATATAAAGAAAAGACCTTTCTAGTACTTTTGGCACATTTGGCACATTTGGCACATTCTGTTTTTGACACACTCGACAGTTCCCACAGCCGGAGCTAATCGTGTTCCACCAGCATCTCATACGTCACCCCATACTTCTTTGCGATATCACCCGCATAGGACATCCCCTCCGGCGGCGCCATTGCAATTTTGAAGGAACGATTGCCGCCGTCCGCTTTTACAACAAGTGAAACCGCCTGCACAGAATCGTAAGACCGGTTTAGTTCTTCCAGATCAAAGGCAAGCTTATGCATGTGGGTGTTGTAGATGGTCCGGACTCCCTTTGCCAGAATCGCCCTGACCGCATCCTTCGCTATGAAATACCCTTCTTCAAAGGAGGTCGTGGAAAATGTCTCGTTGAGCAGCAGCAGGCTGCTTTCCGTGCTGTCGATATAAATCCGGCGAAACCGCCTGCACTCTTCGCCCAGACGTCCCAAATCCATGGTTTTGTCCTCGTCCGCCGGAAAATGCGTGTAAATGCAGTCAACCGGTTGGAACGAAAAAGAATCCGCCGGCACGAAAATCCCACCCTGCGCAAGCGCAAATAACAGGCCGACCGCCTGTGTGACCGTCGTCTTCCCGCCCCGGTTCGCTCCTGCCAGCACATATACCAGATGCGCCTTGTCAAAGTCCAAATCATTTTTAACAACCGTCTCCTGTTTCTGCGCGACCGCCGCCGCAAGTTTCAGATTGTAAAACCCTTTCGCGCGCATCACGCGCTCTCCCGCTTCTTCCGCCGCCAGCGTCCCCTTGCAAAAAACCATTCCCCGGCCGCTTAACTTTTCTATGTACTGCGCAAAACGGACATAATAGATAAATTCCGGTATCAGGTCTGTCATCTCCGTGATCGTCACGGAAACATACCTGTCCAGTACGTTTTTCAATTTTTTCACGACCGCCGAAAGCATCTGGTTGGTGACACGGTTCATATACCGCGGCACGTCCTCCATCATATCGCCCTCGGGAATCAGCGCGATTCCCCGAATGGGAATGATATCCGGCATTTTAGACGTCTCTGCGGCAAAGGGATGAAACTTATACTCCTCCTTCCATTCCGTATCCGGCTTTATAACCTCCTTCATGGAAATTTTTTCACAAAAATGATCCAAAATATTAGATTTGGTAAAATACTTGCTGTTTACGGAAATCAGACCGATCCCGTCCGCTTCAAAGCGGTCGTTTAAGTTGATGCCCACCGTAACGCTCCGCAGTTGCTCCGTCGTTGCCCGCAGAGCGGCAATATCCTTCTTCAACTCCGAAAATCCGTTATCATGATATAACCCGTCAACGTATTCCTTTAAACGAAGCAGTCCCTCCGCCTGCACCGGCGCATCCGAAAGACTTTTGAAAACAGCTTCCACACACTGGATATAGTCTTTCAGTTCATCCAGACGGTGCATGAGATCCCACACATTCGCCGCCTCCTCAAACGTCTTTCCGATACTCCCGTAATCGCGCAGAAAATTAATTTTATCCAGAATACGCAGCATTTCATCCCGCATCGTCTCATTCCGGTAAATATCCGCAAAAACGTCGCTCCGGTATTTCGTCACTTCGGGGTTATCCGTCATTTTGGAAAGAATAGACAAAAACAGCGTCCTCTCCTGCTTCTTCTCCGTGACCTGTTCGCACAGATAGTCCAGCCCCAAATCGTGTATGGCTGCCTCCGATAAGACTCTATAGTCGGGCGTATTTCCGGGCGGCGTCAATAAACTGATGGCTTTTTCTCTGTGATTCATGGCAGTCCCTCCAGCGTTCGCTTTCCTTCTTTCGTGTATTTTGGCAGTGGATCCCGGAAAACGGAAAGAGCGGCGCCATCAGGCGCGCTTCCTACTCTAAAACACCCGCCATCTTCTCTATCATTTCGTCTTCCTTGAGGCGGAACTTAATCTCCACCCTTCGGGAAGCCGGCATGTCCACCTCATCCGTGAAACTGCCGGAAGCATCCTTCTGATAAACCGGCGTACTCCACGATTTACCATTGACGGTGAGTATCTTTTGAAGCTGCTCTATTTCCGTCTCACTGAGACCGTTTCTTTTATTCAGACAAAAATCCGCCACGGCCTTGGCACGCTCATAGGACAGTTCCATATTGCTCTGGTAGCCGCCGTCCGTGTCCGTATGCCCTTCTATGATGATCTCCGCGATATAATCACGGAATTGATCCTGCAGCAGCACATCCAGATACATCGGGATAATATTCTTTAGCGTCTCCCTGCTGTCCGCGGTAAGCGAAGCGCTGTTGTAACGGAAAAGCACATCGGAGGAAAACGTGATGGAGCCGGTCTGGGCGTCTACCTTCATGGTAGAATTGCTGAAAGCGGACTGCAGCGCACCGATGATATCCGTGCGGATGCCGACGATGTCCTGCAGCTCCTGTTTTGTCGTCGAAAGCTCATTTCTGGCGTCTTCAATCTCCAGATAGGCATTGTCCAGCTCTTCCTGCGTCAGGGCTGCCTGATCGTACGCCTCCTGCAGCTGCGCCAGCGAGGAAGCCAGCTCCTCGTTTGACTTCTCCAGCTCCGCCTTGGAAAGCTCCAGATCCGCTATCGTCGCATCCAGCTCGCTCTGCGCCGCATTAAGCTCCAGTCTTGTCTGATCCAGATCATCCGTTTTTTGTCTGTATACGGCAAGGGTGATCGCTATCATTAAAATAAAAATCAGCAGAAGCGCCGCCATCATATCCGAGTAGGACTGCCAATAGCTGTGCTCCGCAAAGGCTTCCCTGTTCCTGCTTCTATTTCTCATATAAGTTCCTCATCTGTTCAAATGTATAGATCTGGCTGCTGATTTCATCGCTCATTTCGCTGCACATATCCGCAAGCATTTTCTTCTGCTCCATAAGCTCTCCCGCAAATACTTCCTGCCTTTCCATGACGTTCACCATGGCTTCCTGCATGCTGCGGTTTGCCTCCGCCAGAGCAGTCACCGCCTCCACCATTTCCGCGGCACCAGCCGCGCTTGCAGCCTGCGACTCTCCCGCATTCTTCAAGACACTTCCCAGCTTCTTAAAGTCCGCCTCCAGCGCTTTCTCCATCTGCGACGTAAATTTCTCCACGATCCGCTCCACGCCCGCCGTCTGTTCCATCGCATTCCCTTTCAGCAGCTCAAGCATCTGTTTTAAGGAATTGGCCATTCCCGCCTGATAGACGAGCATCGTCGCCGCGTTCTCGTCCTCTTTCAGGGCAGTCGGCTGCGCCGTCTGGCGGAACGCATCCAGAAATTCATGCAGCACGTCATAGGCATCCGACATAATGCTCCGGTAAACCACATTGAACACAAGTGAAAAAAAGATACCGTACACCGAAGTGTGAAACGCTACCTTCATACCGGAAAGCAGGGAACCCACGTTATCGGAGATGGAAAAAATATCGTCCCCGCTGAATGCACCCATGCCCATGGAAAGTCCCAGAAACGTCCCTAGTATTCCCAGACCTGTAAGCGTCCCGGAAACACCGGAGTTGAAGTAGTTCATACCTGCCCTGTCCAGAAGATCCTCATTGATATACTCTCCCAGATCGCAGTTCGATCCGCCTCTTCTGGTCATCGAGCCTCTTATCCGCAGCCGGTACTTATCGAACGCATCCTGCAGAGCCTCTTCCTCAAAAACCTTGTCGTTATTCTTATAATTTCCCCAGAGATTTTTCCCGCCAGCCTCTTTATATTCCTTCTGCAATCGGATCGTGGCATCTTCCAAATCGTAAATGACTCTGTTCAGCCGCCCGAAACTGACGGAAGAAATGATAAAGACAACCCCGATCACAAGTAAGAATCCGACATTGATGGAAAGGTTTACGACAGAAATCTCTTCCCCCGTAAACACACCGTTCAGATACAAAACAAAGGCTGCCACAATGGCATACAAAAGATACAGTACATAATACAGCTTACTTTTCATCCGTACTCCCGTCCTTTTCCTTAAGTCGATACCGTTAGTATGACAGTTATCCCAAAATTGATTCCTGCCGCTTATGACTTAAACCTATCACATTTTAATCCGGAGCGCAATCGACTTAAGGATATCTTAATCTCTTAGTGCATTTCCTTTTAGTTTTTCTAATTTGTCAAGAAATGATACATAAAATGCCCGCTCCATCTCCATCAGCTCTTTTTCTTCCATGCCTGCGGGCTGTCCGCCAAGCGGGTGGTCTAACCCATAAATCCACTTCTTCACAGCGCTGATCGCACTCCCCACAGATGTTCCCAGCAAGTCCGTACAATTGTATTCGCCATGATACCATCTGATAATGCGGTCCACAGCCATCTGCGTAATACAGGACCGTTTCCCGTCTGCTGACACCCACATACCGCCTACTGTAAAAGTGCCGCCTGTTTCTTTCTCCGCCTCCAGAAATGCCTGTCTCACTTCCTCCGGTGCATGTTCCGCAACCGAGTCCAAAACGCGGGAAGCGCGTTCGTCCTTTTCTGCCTTCTCTGCCTTTTCTGCTTCCGCTGATTTCTGGTTGACCACATCCGCGAAACGCTTTCCCGATTCTGTTTTTGCAGTGTTATTGCCCGTATAGCCGCTTGAAAAATATCCTGCCATTCCAATTCCGTTAATCCCCATCCTCAAACCCTCCATCGTGCTTTGCCTTTTTTGACAGTGCGTTCTTTTTAGAACTTATACCATCTATAAGGAATACGAATCAGCCCGCAAAAAAGTTTCATGAAAATATACTGTTTACAAACAGCAGCCAGAAAGTCGTTATATCCCATATTCGTACTCAAAAGATGCCCTGTCCGTCTCAAAGGACAAAAGGGTGCGGCTCCAGTTCCAGACGTCCCTGCATTACTTTTACCATGCCGTCCCCGATCTCAGATATCTTTGCCCCCAGATAGGTGGCAAGTCTGTACTCCCTGCCATCTAAAACCACAACGCCGATCACGCCCCGGAAGTGAAAACCAAACATGGGAATATCTGCCACAGACAGCATAAGCGAACCCTCCGGAAAAGGGCCCCATGATATGGTACCTTAACGGCATAAGATCACCGAATACAAGCGTTCCCTTCACTCCTTTGCACGCTAATCAATATGTCACAGTTCTGCCGTGACTCAAATCAGTGCGGAGAATGCCGCTTTTCATGCTTTTCCCGACTTTTGCAGTCCGTCCGGGCAGGGCCGTCAATCAGCCGCCCTTCCCCGTCAAAGCGGGAGCCGTGGCACGGGCAGTCATAGCTTTCCTCCGCCGGATTCCACTCCAGACGACAGCCCATGTGGGGGCAGTTTTTGATCACCTGCCCCTTGCCCGAAGGCAGGAAATGCTTTGCCAGGCCCTTCACTGTGTGGGCGCCGTGCACGGCCAGTTCTTTCGCCGCCCGCGCCGTAAAACGCCGGTCAGGTGAAAATATGTCAGCCTCCTGACAATTCCGCTCCGTGATCAGCGCCGTCAGGATGCGCGCGCTCACCATAGAAGAGGTCATGCCCCACTTTCCAAATCCCGTGGCCACATACCAGTTTGGCCTGCGTCCGGAAAACCGGCCGATATAAGGCAGCCCGTCCAATGTCATACAGTCCTGCGCCGACCATTGACAGACTTCGCTGCATCCGGAATACATGTCCTGCGCCCTGTTTCGCAGCATATCATATCTGCATCCCGTCCCCGCCTTGTCCGTCGGATGCCCCCCTGTCCGGTGGCTGCCCCCTCCAAGAAGCAATAAATCGCCGCAGCTTCGGAAGGAAAGCCCGTCCCCGTCAATCCCCAGATACATGCCCTCCGGCCGCGCTGCCCCTTTCAACGCCACCACATAACTACGCTCCTGATACATTCTGGCAAAATAATATCCCGGCACGTTGATGAACGGATAATGGGAGGCAAACACCACATGCTCTGCCGTCACTGTTCCTCTGGCTGTCTCCACCTTGCCGCCCTCCACTTTCAACACCTTCGTCTGCTCGTACACTTCCACTTCTTCCGCCATTTTTGCCAGAAATTTCAGCGGATGGAACCTTGCCTGACGCGCAAACATGGTCACGCCCGCCACCGGAAAAGGCAGTTCACATGCCGTCTCGAAGGACGCCCTGATCCCAAGCGATGCCGCAGCTTCCGCCTCCTGCCGCAAAAGCGCCGTTCCGACGTTAGAATAAAGGTATGCGGGACACCTGACGAAGCCGCAGTCGATCCCCTTTTCCCGAACCAGCCTCTCGTATTCACCGATCGCCGCCTCGTTGGCTTCGGCATAATGCGCCGCCATCCGGCTGCCGAATGTCCGGATCAGCCTGCTATAAATCAGGTTGTGCTGGGATGTGATTTTCGCCGTGGTATTCCTGGTCTGCCCGCTACCAATCCTGTCCGCCTCCAGCACCACCGCCCGGATGCCCTCCTGCTTTAAGTAATATGCCGTCAAAATTCCCGCAAGCCCCGCCCCGATGACAACAACCGGCGCCTCCATGTCTCCCGGCAGCGGATCCCGCTTCCTGATCTCACTGCTTTTCATCCAGACAGATTCCATATTCCCCTCCGCGCTTTCCCGTCCCTGCATGGAAATACCCGCAAGAGACCGGACTGATTTTGAATAGCATATGTCAAAATACAGCGATTATGTAAAAAAGCGGCTTGCGTCCAATCCGGCGCATCTGGTCTGACCGCGTGAGAAAGAAAAAAAGAATGCCTGCCACTTGAAACCCCAAAATCCGGTGTGGCAGGCATAGAAAAATCTGAAAATATGTTTATAAGAAAATCACACTATATGCTGTCGCGCGAAAGCCGCCGGCACATCAGCACAATCCATACATAGGCCATGGTTTTCGGAATCATCAGCATACCTATGACCGGCAATATCCCGCTAAACAAGACAACCGGCAGATAAAACCCAAACGACAGCCCTACCGCTAAAGGCATAAACCGGAATACCGGATCGCCTGCCTTCTTCGTCTCCTGTGCAAAAATGACGATGATGATCACTCCCATGACCGCAAACGGTATGTTGCGGAGCACGCCATACAATAACGGCTGACGATAGGTAAGCCACTGGTTCTGGGGCAGCAGACAAAGCGCGATGCGCAGTACCGATAATGTCCACATCGCTGTCGTGAGGCCCTTTCGCTCCTTTATCTGATAGCGTTCCCGCCAGACATAATATAAAATCAGATAAAATATCGTCATAGTGACGGAAGTGATTAGTTTTCCCACGCCCAGCGCCGCCGCGTTCGCTTCCAGTCCGTTCGTCCAGAGCGCATAGGAGCGGGGGACGAGGTGGAAGGAATCGCCCGCGCCGAGCAGCGCGGCCATCAGTCCTGCCTTTTTTACAAGGGAATCCTTCCCCTTTATCAACATCGTAAGACCCGTGGTGATTGCAAATCCAAGATACAGTACGTCAAAAACGTTTTCTGCTATTGCCTGTGGCATACTTGTTCCTCCTTTTTTCTTAATGAACGCGTTCATTTATATTGTATGCTAATTTATGGATTTGTCAATACCCTTTGTTGAACACGTTCATTAATTAGGATAAAATTGGAAGATGCCCGTCTTATGACGATCCGCCCCAGAACTATGGTCGTACTGATTTTCGATACTGACACCGGACAAACAAGCATCCTGAATAAGAATCTGGTCAAGCCGAAAAAATTAAATTATCCGATCGTTAAAACTGCACTTTTTTCCTCACGCAGCTAATAAATAGTTCTCTGAATGACTGTGATTAAAAAAGAAAGATCAGACGCCCGTGCTCTTAAAAGCATTGTCATGTTCATCAGAAGGAAACGGGCAAACTGCTCCCTGGTAAATGTTTCATTCCAGACGTCTTTGCGGACCCTCTCATCCTGTTCCAAAAGCTGAATCAATGCCGCCTCCAATACCGATTGTGCGGACGCCATATGGGCCTGTCCTGCCACTTCCAGACTGCCAAGACTGTTCATCAGTTTTCCGGCGGATTTGTCTATGCGCTCTTGCAGAAAATAAAATATTTCCTGTAGCTGCTCACAAAACGATGCAGCCGTAATCTCATTTCTCATTTCCGACAAAGCCTGATTCCAGTATACTTCCGTGAGAGCCAGCAGAATTTCATCTTTGTTTGAGAAGTAATTGTATACGGTTCCGCTTGCAATACCGGCCTTTTTCGCAATGGAGCGAATGTTGACGGACTCAATCCCTTCCGTATCAGCCATACTCCGGGCTATATTCAGCAATGTGTCACGCAGGGTATCGTCCTTTCTACGCACTGGCTCTCTCCTTCCGCCTTCTTTTTGTGAACGTGTTCATTCGTATTTTATTCAAATATGCAAGATTTGTCAATTTTAACTCTGATCGCATTTACAAATATTGCCTTATACTTTAAGCCTTTGTCTGCGTCAGCTATTCCAATTTCAGTTCCCGGCAGAAGCCATCGCTTCCTGTATCTTCTTCTCCCAGTACGAGCTGTCAAAATAATCCCCGCCCTTTGCCGCATTCTGGAACATATTCATAATCATATCGTAAGACATGGATCTCGTGTCGACAAACAGGCTTTTCCCATCCTTTGATCGAATCGACATGCCGTTTACTCCGGCAAAGGCAGTCGTATTGTCATCCAGATGTTGTATCATCCCTGTCATTTCCGCAAACTTTTTCAGCCACGACTCTCCCGTTTTCTTGCACATTTCCTTAAACTTCTCAGCGTCTTCCCCCACCATATAAGGGTGTTTCCCGTCCCTGACATACCATGTAAAACCGGTTTCTTCATCCACATATTTGGGGTCCTGGGCCGCCCATTCCTCCAAAGGCCTGCCGCCATACCACGCTTGCAGATCACTGGCATCGAATAAAAATACAAGGCTTCCCTCCCTCTCCGTGAACGTATTTGTTGTTTTAAGCGACTCATAAATATCCTGCACGCTGGCATCCTGCCTCGTCCCTTCGGAAGCGGATTCCGCTGCCGCCTGCTGCTGTGGGTAAAACTGTCCGGCTCTGCTCCTGTTGCACTTATTCGCTGATACATTGTTCTGATAAAAACTGTGACCTATGCCATTTACGCTCATTTTTCAAAGCCCTCCTTCGATGTCATCTATATTGACAATATCATACGGAAATCTCCAGTCCTGTCAGTCCGTCCTGTCATTTCCTCTATGAACAATACGAATCAACCGTCAGAAAAGTTTCACATTCCCCACATACACCTTTTCCAGATACTTCCCGGCGATCCCGGCAAGACGGTACAACTGCTCCACGTCCGTGGCCTCTTTGTCCAACATCTGATACCGCGGAAAAAAGCGTGTAATATGAAGCGGGATCGACGGACGTAAACCGGCGATCCATTTGGCCTGCGCTTCCATGTCTTCCGGCGCGTCGTTTTCCCCCGGCACGATCAGCGTAGTAAGTTCCACATGACAGCTTTCCGCCGCCCTCGCGATAAATGCCCTGACCGTCTCCAGATCCCCGCCGAGTTTCCGGTAGTACGCCTCCCGAAAGCCCTTCAAATCAATGTTCATGGCGTCTATCCACGGCAGCAGCTCCTCAAGCACAGCAAGCGAAGCCGTGCCGTTCGTCACGAGAATATTCCGCATACCGTACTCTCTCACCAGCCTTGCCGTATCGCGGACAAACTCCCATCCAACCAGCGGTTCGTTGTAGGTATAGGCTACGCCGATGTTTCCCGCCTTCTTCTCTTCCTTCCACGTAAGCGCCATCCTGGCCAGCTCTTCCGGAGACACATACTCTGCACCGGAAACGCCCCTGCCCGCCATGGAAATTTCATGGTTCTGACAGAAAGGGCATCTGAGATTACAGCCAAAACTCCCTACAGACAAAACCCTGCTTCCCGGATGGAAATCATACAGAGGCTTCTTTTCGATGGGATCAAGCGCTAAAGCGGTAATCCAGCCGTAGTTTTCGCAGATGATCTCCCCGCCCTCATTTTTTCTGGCTCTGCACAGCCCCGTCTGTCTGGGTTCCAGCGCACAGTGATGCATACACACCTGACAAATTATTTTCATTCCTCTCCCTCTCGTCCATGCGGAGAATGCCGCTTCTCAGGCATTCTCCTGAGTGAAATATAGAACTTCTCCACGAAGCAGCCTATGCTGCAAGTGGCTGGAAGTTCTTTTCACTCTATTAGTGGTGCCGTATCACTTCAAACCGCTCCAGCTCCACGCTCTCATGGTCTCTGATTCCCGCCTTCTGTTTCGCTATGGCAATCTGCTGCTCTACCGTGTCCACGCCCTCCAGATTGGGCAGCAGCAGCCCTCGCTTTCCGCCCCTTGTCACGATGACGCCGTACCGGGCCACATCCAGCTCCTCCGGAGAGGAAATCTTCTCCGTCTCCCCCAGCACATCAACGCTGATCGTCAGACGCGCCACTTCCCATTCCTCCACGGGAGAGAATCTGGTATCCTCCGAACAAGCGCTGACCGCATTGTGCATGATCTCTTCCGCAAGAGATGCTCTCACCGCCCGGATGGTTCCAATACATCCTCTCAGCCTTCCGTCCTCCTTCAAGGATACAAACGCACCCGCCCTGCTTTGGTACAATTCCTCCGGCAGTCCTTCCGGCAGCTCCGGAAAAGCCCCCGTCTTTACGAACGTCTCGACGGTGTACCTCGCCAGCCTGACGTACGGGTCTTCCCGCTCCCGTCTGGCTAAAAGCGCAATCTTTTCTTCCTCTTCATACTGCTCCAGAAAATTCCGTGTCCCGTCACTGCCACAGGGACGATAAGTACAGACACCATACCCCACCCCGAAAGGCCCCTCATAGGAAAGCCGCTCCGCCTCCACGCAAGTCTTATCAAATGCGCCCGCCAGCATGGTAAAGGAGCGGTGCCCGCACTCCGCCGCCTTCTCGCAGAAATCTTCCGAAAATGTAAACAGTTCCCCGAAATCGCCCCTGCCCATCACATCCATGATCCGCGCGTCGTAGGCAGGTCCCTCCTCCTGATAGCCGTAGGGCCCGTCCTCTTTCAGTTTATGGGACAAGTCGCCGCTGGCAATCACAACCGTACTCCGTCCAAGAGACTGCGCCGCTGCCCTGATACACTGTCCCAGCCGGTAATGCGCCGTCAGCGGAAGACCCGACAGGCCGACCCTTACCAGGCGATATCCCGTCCAACGCTGATTCACGAAATACAAGGGCACCATGGTGCCATGATCCAGCTTTTTCTCCCGTTCTCCCAACGTCCCCGCCGGTAAACCGGCCGCCTCCGCAGCCTCACACAGCGCACGGACAAATTCCGTATCATAGGAGACCTCCATGGCAGTCCGTCCGGCGCGAAACTGCCCGAAATCGCCCCTTGCACCCTTCCCCGGCGAAATGTGAAAATAGTCTGCATACATAGTCTGATGCGGGGAAAGGAGCACGATCGTCTCAGGCCGCAGACGCCCGATGGTCTCCGCCGCTTTTTTGTACGCGTCAATCGTCCTCTGAATCTTCCTTTCCTCACCGCCGCCCACATCGGGTATGATGAGCGGCGGGTGCGGCACCATAAAGCCTGCCGAAATTCCCATGATGATCCTCCTTTTGATTTTATAAGTTCACCGTATCTGCCTGCAAAAATCCGTTTCCCTCCGCAAAGTTCCGCAGCTCCTCCCGAAGCGCCACAGCTTCTTGCGTAAACTGCGCCGGTTTCTTTTCCTTTTTCTCATTCTGGGCGTAAAAATCACCGGACCAGAATCCGTCCGCCTCAATGTAGTGGGGGCTCTCCTCCCTGTCAAACACAAAATTGTATACGCTATCGTTATAAGGTTCTGTCACCACCTCCGAAATCACCGATACCCCGTCAGGCGTCATAAGCCGGTCCCCGGCCTGCAGTCTTCCTGCGGCTGTGCGTCTGCCGGTCGGCTCTGCTTCATCGTAAACCAACATGGCATGACCGCCGGAAAGCCGGATGCTCTTACCGTCTTTGGTCACAAAACGAATGATCTCCGGGTCTTCCCCTGTCAGAATATCCGTCACGGTGAGCGTCCTGCCGTTACGCTCCGTGATCTGATCCCCTGTCCTGATCTGCTCCGCCCGTTTTGTGCTGCCATCCGCTGTTCTGATCTGTGTATCTTTCGCAAAACAGCCCCAGTAGATCTCAATGGGCGGAATGAAAACATTGGTTTCCCCTTTCCCGCTTTCATAATAGACTATCGATTGCCCCGGATTTTGCGGTACACTATAAATAAAGATGGCATACTGATCGACTGTTGCCCCCATGTATGGTTCATGTTCTATCCGCAGCACAAAACATCCGGTCAGATAACAAGTATGGGAACTGTCATTTAAAAATACGTCGCTCAAACTGTAATCCCAGTCATATGGGCCAAGCATAGAACCTTTCACCGGAAGTTTTAAATCAAAGCTGACCGTATTTGATTTACTGTCAAAAGTCAAATCACCGTTTTTTTGAAGGATTCCCCCCAGATCCTCCAGTTTAATACTGCCGCCGTGCTCTGCGATGACTTTTCCGGTGCTTACGGCATAATCGAGATAGGATTTGGGAAATTTCCCGTTGCCTGCTTCATAGGAATCTATGGAGACACCGGTTATATTTTTGACCGGATTCAGTTCAATGGTTCCCTTGATCGGTATGATCGTACGCAGATTGTCCCCTTTCGTATTCTTTAAATAATCGCCGCCGGCATAATCCTCCTTCACCGCTCCAAATGTTTTTCTTCCATACAGAAATACAATGCTTCCCTGCTGTTTCCCATTTTTCCACCGGGGATCTGTCACGGTTATTTTATTGATAAAAGATTGTGCCGCTGCGTTTTCAAAATGGAATGTTCTGGGTGCAAGGCTGGCCGCCGTAAGCGTACCATCCTTTGTCTCGCACATGGCATCCACAGTCATTGTAAAACTTTTTCCCGCCAGTTTCTCATAGGGAAATATGCTGGTGGATACTTCCTCCAACAGCCGCATGGGTTCATTCTCATAGTACAATTTTGTCTGATAAATATATGTCCCCGCGCTGTCATCTTTCACTTTGACCAGCAGACAACATGCCATGGCATCCTGTTTTGCCTCTTCCTCAGAGGATGCCGCCGTCACCATATCCGCCTTGGCTGCATAGGATAGTTCCACCTCTGTAGTAAGTCTGTAGAATCTATAGATTTCCTTCTGTGCATTCTCCGCCCCGTCCTGCGGTGAAATGCTTCGAATACCCGCTCCGCTTTCTTTCACGCCAACCGCCCTGATCTCCGATATACTGCCCTCCAGTATGGCCTGGGCAGCATCATTTCGATCGGCATCTTGTTCCGAAGCCGTATACACACCGGCCGTCCCGGATGCTGCCTTCCGAATCTGCGGGTATTTCTTTAATTCCGCTTCACCACCGAAGATCTGCACAAATTTCTCATAGTCCTCTGGGTCCGTAAAATCATATCTGTAAGCGCCTGTGGGCGATTGATAAGTCTTCTTTTTTTCCATCAACTGTTTTCCTCCCTCGCTTTCTTTCGTCAAAATCTATAGTTCCAGCACACCATGCGCTCCCCGTCCGGGAAAAATCCTCTGATCTCTTCCGCGTCAAAGGCCCCGATGACTGGACGGGTTCCTTCTGTAAATCCCGGAAAACAGTGCACGTCCATGAATTTTTCCCGGTCGTTAGCTTCAAAGACACACCCGTTTGACAGGACATATACCGCGTTGGATTTCACCAGCCAGAGATTGTCCCAAGACGCCTTCCTGCCTTCAAAAATATTGTTCCTAAAATCATCGTCCAAATCATAAAAATACACTCTTCCGTTTACACAGGACAACGTCACATAACTCCTCCTGCCGTCGGCAAGCACATCTGCCGCTGCAAGTTCCGTGTCTGACGGCACGCCTATATACTGTCCGTTTATCAGTGCCCCGCCTTTCCATTCATAGATGCCCATCCCTTCCTTTGTCGTAAGAGCGATCCTTGTGTTCTGCGGATCGGATAGCAGGGCATACACGCCTGTCAGCCCGGTTCTCTCCACGGTCTGTGCAGACCATTTTTTATGGTTCCAATCCATCTCACAGCAGGTGACCTTACGGTCATCCAGATAGCACACAAAGAATGTGTCTTCCGAGAGAGCCGACGAATAGAACGTATAGCCGGAAGGCGCAGCCGTATTCCCGGCATAAACCTCCCATGCCGCGCAGTCTTCGCTGACATACAGATTCGGATGAATGTACAGAAAATACCTGCCCCCGTCCTTTTGATACATTTTAAAGCGCCCCTCTTTATCTGTCTTTGGCAGTCCAGTCAATACCGTCCCCGTCTGATCCCACAGCGTCCGGTATACCGTCACGGATTGCTGTACCGAACAGAACGCATTATAGGCTAAAAGCGTGAATCTCCGGTCCCGGTCAATCTTTGCCGTATAGGGCGGAAGGTTTGCCACGACTGTGCCGTTTTCATCATACAGGAACGCCGACGCCTTCTCATTTTGTTCGATCCGCCATGAGATATTGCAGGTACCGCCTTTATGTACCGCCGTCACCGCTGTGTCCGGATCTGACGTCATATATGCGCCGAACCGGTCAATATAAACCGCGTATCCGCTCTCAAGGCTTAGCGTATAGTGGATACGGTTTTCCAGCCCTGTAAACAGACTGTCAAAGTCATCGATATAGATATCCAGCGCTATGGGACTCGTATCCTCAAGCACTCTCGTGAACGCACATTTATCAGACAACTGAAAGCCCACCGAAAAATTCGGTTTCAGGGAAAGCGCCGCCGTGGTGATCACCGCACAGTCCTCTTGCGTGTCCCTGAATTTGCCGTAACCGATCTCCCAGTCCTTATTGCCGTTTACATGAAACATTTTAAAGAACGCATTCAACTGATCCTTTCCGGCGGTGCCGTCGTCAAAAAGCTGCTCGAATCCTTTGATATAGATTGTGGGATAGCTCTCTCCTTTCACAGCGCCTATTCGTGCAGACATTCTTTCCCCCTCAGCATGCACCGCCTGTTTTTGTCCGTCGGACATATTTCCGGATATCGTAATATAGAAGTCGTTCTTGACCACATAAGTAACCGGATCTTTCGAGAAAAAGACTTTCTCAGGAATTGTAACGCGAATTTCTCCTGCTGTCTGCATCTGCTGCGCTTTTTCCTTCATCTTTCCTGTATCCTCCTCTTCCCCAGCATGCCGTCAACGACCATCGATCCCGCTTGGCCGATTTCTCCCATGGATAACGTCTTGTTCACAATTGGCAGTTCTTTATATGTTATTTTTTCAAAGATCCCGCCGCCGTCATCCTGCATCTCCAACACATCTGTCGGATAAAAAAGGCTGTACTGTGCATCTTCCGCAAATTCGGGAAGCTCTACCCCCGTCTCCTGTGCGAGCACCGTATTGAGCTGTGCGGCACATAGCTGATCTTGCGAGAAGTCAACATGCTCTCCGCAGATTTCCACCTGCTTTACCGGCAAAATCCCCGTGGCGGCCGTGACCTTCAGCATCGGATCAAACAGCAGTGGCACATATACTGTCCCTCCCGTTCCCCTCACGGTGACGGCCGGTGCATTCAGATACGCCGCATCCTCCCGCTCTGCCCCGAAAGCGGCAAAGCCATGTGCAAAGTCCGGTGTAAAGCCGCAGCACACCCCGTCTGTGCTTCTGTTTCTGTCCCCGAACATAACGGGAAATGCCTGCGCTGCAAGCCCGGCGTCGTCAAACCTGCCAATGTCCTTATCTCTTTTCGACCAATGGGGCGCACCGTAATATTCCAGCTCCACCGCGATTTCCGCCAGCACCAGCGCACGCCCGAATACAAAATGGTTCTGGGCAAGGGGAAGGGTGGCGTTTAGTTTGCTGTCTATGGTCTCCATCACTTCGGCAAAAGCCGATGTATCCTGTGCCAAGACATCAATCAGCTTTTTTAGCCGCGATTCCACTGTCTTAGGCGCGTCAGGTGCCGGAAGAAATCTGCAGACCGCTCTCTTTTTCCCGCCGATCGTCCTGTATGCCGTCTTCAATAGCCCGATCCTCTCACCCGAACCGGAAAACACATTCAAATTCCGATTCAGCAGATCGGGCAGGAAAATGCCGATCACCGGCGAACTTCCCGGAAAAGGTGAGGCGAAGACATCCCGATTCCCTGCCGAAACAAAATCTACATGTAATCTCGCGGCGGAGGTCAACGCCAACGGGAAGAAACAAAGGCCGTCCCGCACCGGATGCAGGTTCTCAGAGATATATCTTTTGCCCCGAAAGGCAAGTTCGTCATCCAAAATCCGCCTCTGTTCTCCGAAAGAAGATACCATAGCCAGCTTCGACAGGCCAAAATATCCTTCCCTGAGCGGAAATATCTGCGCGTTATCACGCACGGCAAGTCTTTCTGCCTCCGGCTCATAGAACATCCGCTCCTTCGGCGAAATACATGCTGCCACCTCCCGCGCAAAGGCATCCTTTGGGTCAATGTCAACGGGAAACTGAAAGGCATGGGAAAGCCCGCACAGATCATTGCCAAAGCCGCCGAGACACTGTGATACCGCGGCCAGATCCTTAATCTTTCCGGCTAACGCTGTGATCTTTGAATCGTCCCCGTATAAGGCCAGATATTTCTCCAACTGTTCCTGCAGACGACATACGCCGTGGGGCGTGAGCACCGTGACGCCTTCGCTGCGTACGCTATGACGCGGTCGGCTGCCCTGATAAAGGTAGTCCGTATCCCCGTACCGCAGAACGCTTTCTGCCGGAACCGCGTCCGCATAATCGGGATAAAACACCGACTCCCACTGCATCAGAAGCGTAACCTGCTGCGTCGGTTTCCCATTATAGACCACCGGGGACACTTTCTCCCGGATCACCGGGGACAGCCCCAGTCCCGGAAGCAGATTCCTCTGGTCCAGCAAAAGGGCCGATACCAGATAATCATTGTATTCCAAAACATGGGAATGAACAAAATAAGATAAGAGTTCTTCCTCCGGCATATCCGCCGTCAGCGGCCCGATCAGACACAGAAGCGTACCGTCCTCCTCAAAACGCCTCTCTTCCCCGAATGCATAGGTTCTGTTCATACCCTCGCCAAATAGCATGACAGCCGGATCTCCATGCCTAAAAAAGGGTTCGCAGGCTTCCTCCTCCAATGCCGCGCCGATCCGTGCAAGGCATTTTTCCAACGCGTCTCTCTTCGCTTCCGCCTCCGTGAGCTTTTTCCCTATCGTGCTTCTCTGTTTTTTCACCGCTTCTTTCAGCGGCTCCATATAACCTCTGATCTGTTCCGACCGTTTTAAGCCCGCTCCCTCGTAAAGCTCCCACAGACCGTAGAGGGAGTCTTTCTGATACTCCAGCATACGGCGCAGCCTGCCGATCTCCCGTTCCAGAGAAGTCAACTCTACGTATTGTTTTTCCAGATCTGCCATATCCGCGTTATGGTTCTCCTGCGGGTTCTTCGGCAGTTTGACACTATAGGCCCTCTCTATCGGATCTAGTCTGGAAAAGCCCCGGTAATGAATGTCATCGTCTATCTTAAAATCACCGTCCGGCGAAGCTGCCTCGTCCGCCGTGTCATACTGAATCGATGTCAGAAAACGCTCCATGCCCTCCCTGTCCCCAAAATGCTTTTCACTGACGATCGCTGACAGCGCCTCCGCAGAACTCCTGCCTATGCCAATATGAATCTCCCCTACAGGCACAGACTGATTCTCCAAAAGATCAATGCCGCCCGCCACACCAAAGACCATACTGGCCTGGCAGACCGCCCCTTCTTCGTCCAGCGACAGACCATAATCCGCCATAACTTTCTCCATCTCTTCTGCATTCTGTACCTGATGAAACAAGTCATTGGCGGGATTCGAGTAAATCCCCGTCACGCAGTATGTAAGTACCGCATCCGCAGGTACGCCCTCCAGATTGTCATAGAATCCGAATACGCTGGAACAGCTCGGATAATATGCCGAGAACATCGGATTCCCTGCGCCCACAGCCGTAATCCTGTCAAAATACCCGCACTCTCCGACCGGTTCAGGCGTCGGCCCGTCGGCAGAATACGTCCGCCCCATATAGCGGAAGCGGTGTCTTGCACGCAGATCGTCGAATTTCGGAACCGTTATGCTGTCACTGTAGGTATCGTCGAGCGAATAAAAATTACTTTCCACGATATAGCTGGCCGTCTCGATCTTCCGGTTTGCCAGATACATTCTTGTGACCAGATACCGGTCCGGTACAGCCGGATACTCCATTGTCTTTTCCCCGTTTTCGCCCGTCACCTCACGCCCTTTCTTCAACGCCGAGGGGAGAACGAAATGCAGATGCACACCGCGTTTTAGCAAAAGATTTGTGTTGAATGCCGCCGGGGACGCTTCCTTGCCCAGATAGGAGCGCAGCGCGGTCTTATAATTTGGGTCAAGCGCCGGTACCGGAACAGGATTCTTCAGGTAACGCGCCAGCACAATCATTGGAATCACGATTTTTTCAGCCATGCTCTGTCTCCTCTCATCCATCCTTCGCGGTAAGTTTCGCCCGGTGCGCTGACGCGATCATCTCAAAGGCAAATCGTGCCGGGGTGAACTGCTCCGTTCCCAACGCGCCCTTTGCTCTCAATTCAGTTCCCACTGCATCCGCCAGCTGTCCGGCATGGAGCCTGCCGTTGTCGTCCGTGAATCCGTCAATGCAAAAATGCCCCACACTCTTTCCAAGCTCTGCACTATCCTTTGCGGAACGCAGATCGATACTGCGGGTAATTTGTCCTGCAGATACATCCGTAGATGATGCGCCAAACCGAAGCCCGGTTTTCGGCTCCTCAATCATGACCTGATATACTTCCCCGTGAAACAGTGCCAGAAGTACATGATCCGCGATTGTCTCCATGCGCAGAACCGGAAGCGGCGTGCCCCTGTCCATGGCATCTTTCGGCGCCCCCTCCCTGTCATAGCCATACATGTGCAGCCCTTTCTTTTCGCTCACCAGTCGGGAGCGCAGCAAGAACCCGCTCACCAGCCTGTAGTCCTCCGGCGCACTGTCGGCCGACTCCTTTTTTAGGACATGCACCCTGTGATTGACATGCATCCGCCTCACTCTGGGCATATCCGCATAATGTCTGTTCTCACCCGCCTTTTTTAACATCGTCTTGTCCCACAGGGCATCTTCCGCACACACCCTCCCAATGGAAAATGCACCGTCGAGAAGGGCGTCCGTCCAATTGATATCCAGATGGAAAAAGCGGATGCTCTCCTCCTGCAGATCCGCCGTTTCCGTCAGCAGGTAGGTAAGCGGGACACCCTTTAACAGACGCAGCTCATCGGCATACTCTTTCAGATTACCCGGAACATCTATGGGGACAAAACTTCTTTCCTTTACCCGGCTCTTTGCCCCCTGTTCCGCCACGATCCGACGTTTCATAATGTTTCCGCATCCCCTTCCAAAAGTTTTTCACATATTTCACAAAGCTCCGGCAGCGACACGCCGATCGCCTCGTCAAGCATGCGCAGATGTTCACCCATAGTCTGCTCTCTCCGCCACGCTGCGATCTTTTCCGCCTCCGAGCGCCGGCTTAAACTGATCATCCTGCCAAGCTGAAAGGCCGCTGAATAACTGATATCCAAGATGCCGTTTCGCTCGTCATAGATCAGCCTGCCGTCCGCCGTATACCGCTCCTCTCCGCCCAGATTATCATACCGTTTGGCATGATATGGAACGAGCGGCGAATGGTACCGGGAATATGCCTTTTCCCCTGTGCGCAGATAATGCGGTTTTAAAGACTGGTCCTTCACGGTACAGGAATTACGGCCAATTTCGTACATCCGTGCGGCGAAAGACTGCTCCTGCGTCTTCTCGGAATAAATGCTCCAATGATAGATCGAAATAAACCGCACCCTGTCACAGTCAGACGGTATGTTCCCGTTCAGATAGCCGTCAACGGATATGAGATGCACCGTGCTTTTTACACACCGCCCCGCATAGGATGGCACAAATCGGTTGGCTATGACAGTGGAAAACCACCCGTCCTGTTCCGCGATCGCATCCTCTGCAGCTGACAAATCCACGAATTTTACATGGGCAAGCCAGGGCAGATCCTCCGCCGTCGGCATCACATTCCGGTATGTCTGCTTCGACACCGTAAGGATATGAATATTATCATCCTCCTGGCATAACGTTACTTCCCCTTCTTTCAGCGGGAAAAACACGCCCGGTTCTTTTAGTCCGGGGAGCTCTTTGTTCTTCACATCCGTCTCCGCCGCGCCTTCCTCTTCGGACACAACGATCAGGGCCAGCCATGGAACCGGACACCCATCGATATCATCCCGCCAGTGTCGTATCCACGGATATACTTGATTGTTCAATACGAGAAAAGGCAGTGTGCCTGCAAAATCTCCCTGCTGCTCCGATGACGGATACACGCTGAACACATCCTGCCCCGCCAGCGTTCTCGTATTCGCCGCAATACAGATTTCCTTCTGTATCTGAAAGGTCTCCGATACTGGTCTGGAAACATCCTGTCGGCCGATAATCGTATACCTGCCTTCCTCAATGGCCGGTTTCATATAATCCGCCAGTTTAAAATCCTGATCCTGAAATTCCATCGTAACCTCCATAGAAACCACTCTCTTTTATGTACCGATTAACAGCTCCTCAGACAGCCAGTTTTCGGCCTCTTTTGCAAACCGTGCAATCGACACCTGCTCCGTTATGCCGTTGTCTGCCAGATATTTCTGTCGTCTCTTTCGGGTTTCTTCACTGTCCGCACTCTGGAAAAATCTGCGGATCGAATCCTCATCGGAAAGGTGCGGACTCCGATCCGAAATAAACCGAAAACAGTTCCCATATGTAAGCGTATTATTCCGGTAAAGTTCTTCCAACGAAATATAGCGGGTTTTCGGGAAAAGTTCCTGTGCCTGTGCCTCGCTTAACAGCTCGTAGGACATGCCGCACCGGGCATCCTTTACCATATTTTCTTCCCGCAGTATGTCCTGTTTGGCAGGCGCGCTCTTCCATAAAGCCGAGGGCACATTCCTGACCACACTGTCTTTCCGGAATCTGTCATTTATCGTTCTCTTTCGGCCGTCTTCCACGTTCAGCGCTATCGTTGACTGAAGCGCTGCGTTGTTAACCGGCCGCACATTTCCCTGTTCCGGTATCTTGGAAACCAATGTGATAAGAAACCCGCTTGGATTGACGATATCCGTTCCGTCGGATGCCTGCCCGCAGACGCCTGTGACCGTGACTGTCAGGATATCCGTATCTCCGGCCGCCACTTGCCTGTTCTCTCTCACCATACGGTTCTGCCCCCGGTCCAACAGAAACGCCTCCTTGAATGCACCCCAGTCCAGCGTTTCCCCGGAATGATCCGCCCCTTTGGAGAAAGAGATCGTAAAAGAAATAATGAACCAGGAAATATGCAGCCGCCCCTGTACCTCCGGCCCCCAGAGAACCAACTCCGCCGCCAGCTCAATAGAAAAAGTCTTATGGATAAACCACACGTCAACACGATAAGAAGCGCCCAGTGACACCCCGATCCTTGCCTGATAAAACAATGGCTTCCACGATACGATGAAATCCGCATAAGCGATGAACCATGCGCGCAGTTTACCCTGCGTGTAGACCGCGCTCAGCTTGCCGCCAGCCATAACCGCGCCGGGCGTAAGCGCAAAATAGAGTTCGCCGGATATATTGATGTTCGCGTTCACATTCCAGTTTAGTCCCAGCCGCGGCACATCCGGATAATGCGCCGGTTTCTGATACGCCGGGTGATAGCCGCCAAGCGTAATCACAAAATCGCCGCTGTGCGCACTGCCATCAAACCAGAAACATGCCGCAAACCCGCCTGTCAGCTTACAGTCTCTTGACAGGATATAAGACTCGGAAGTAAGCCGCGCCTCCGCGCCAAACACCCCGGCCGACGGATCATATGCCGCCCTTATGGCAAGCTGTGCCTTTGCCACAGGGTGAGACGGCGCATTGGGCGGCATAGATATATCCGCGGTCCCAAGCACGCCGATCTGAAACTTTTTCCCGAAAGAAACCGAAAGAAGAAGGAAACCGTCCACAATTCGAAAGGAAGTAAATCTCACACCCGCCGTCAGGAAATTCTGCCCGTCCTCCTCTGTGATATATCTGCTCAGTTCGTTCAACGTCTGCGCGTCAAATCCTTTCTTCACGGCTTTGATCAGCGGATACTCCGGCACCTGTTCAACAGAAGGCAGAGTCAGTCTCCTGTTGTATCCAAAGCCAAGTGCAAGCCCGGTCACAAAGAACGCCGGCGGGCCGCCAAAAGACGTCTGGAGCGCCATATAGGCAAAAAGCGATCCGGAAGCATATTCTCCCACCGCCGTCACCGTGACTGCCTTACACTTTATCAGAAGAGAGCCCGCATAAACTTCCTTCTCCTCTCTGCGCTTTCTGGAAAAACTGCCGCTTACTGCCAGCGCCCCGTTGTCAAACGCCACCCCGAAGCCGGAAAGGTAAAACGCCACATCCGAAAGTCTGGAAACATTGATCCCCACGCCTGCCTCCGCCAGACTGAAAGTAAACGGTGCGACCGCAAGAGAAGCATCCAAAAGCACCACCACCCTGCTGCCGTCCAGACCGATCCCAGCCTTTGAGACTGTCAAGATGGCGAACGTCTTGTTCAAGGTAATCCACTTTACCGTTTCCGGGCTCTGCATGACTGCATGATACGACTTCGGCTTATAAAGTTCCAGTGCGCACGCGCTGCCAAACGCCATACACCGGAATACCACACCCTCCGTCGAAGACGCCTCCAGCACAAAATCCTTTATGGACAAACCGGTGGTTTCCGGTGCCGCCTTCTTCACCATTTCCCCCACCAAAGGCATCTGAAGCATATCCACGGAAACCTTCGAATCCGTCTCAAAACCGATACGCCATCCGGACTGTTCTCCCGGGCTTATCTCTGCGGAGATTTTCCCCGCGCACGTGGTTAGATGCATCGCAAATTCCTTGGTGGTAAAATTGTATATGATCCCCAAGTCTGTGACGGCAAACTCCGCTATAAAATCAGGCAGATGCGCCGTATCGATCCCGAGTTCTCCGGCGATCCCTCCGAAAGTCAGATTCGTGAACACCGCCTCGCCGGATAATAGAAATCCTTCCTGATCCTTAGACACCGTAAGCCATACTTCCGTCCCACATATATGGATTCGGGCTATCACCTGAAACGAAACGCCCGCCCCCTGTTCGGAAGAAATCTCAAGGGCAGTCTCCCGGATGGAAAACGCTTCCGACACCACCAGCACATTTTCAAGATCCACATACCCGCGAAACGCTTTCTGCCCCGCTTCATAGGAAACCGCAAGCATACGCATATTCACGGCAAGCAAGGCGTTTGGAAGGGATTCCCTGTCAAAAACCTGCCCAAGATCCTGTGCTGCCTGCGCGATATAATCCCCCAGACTGTAGTCTTCTTCCGAATAAGCTATGGCTTGAAAGGTGAGACCTGTGTCCGCGCCATAGCTGCCGCTCAGCGCCAGTGTGACACCGCCCAGCGCAAAAGACCCGCCCAGCTTAATCGCACCAAACTTACCGTCTGTAAAGTCAAGCGCAAGCGACAGTCCCTCAATGCCAAGTTTTCCCCTCCCTACTTCAAATTCCAGCACATGTGCCGCCGACAGGTACAGGGAATAATCGCCCAAAGCCACGTCCGCACGAAACTCCATACCCGTCAGTTCCACAGACGGAAAGCAAACGTCTTTGGCGAACAGCTCTACAACATCTGCAAACCGCAGCGTAGAGTCTTGCGCCAAACCCGCATATATCGTCTTGTCCGAGCGGTACATCAGATCGAAGACCGTACTCCCGATGTGCCATTTGCCGAGTACACGGTAATCAACTTTCCTTCTCCCACCGTCAAAAGGGTATTCTATGTTCATCTCAAAGTACGGCTGCAACGTAATCTTATCACCGAAAATACGCCACGGTTTTTCCGCCGTGACCGTAAAACCGATCTGTGTGATCCCCTCCGACACCGTATCCACAGTGATAGAAACGGCGTATAGTCCAAGCGAACCAAATATGCTCTCCTCATCGGGCAGCAGATCGGAACCCTGAATCACTTCGTCGAGCCCGAAAAGAGTAAGCAGATCGGCCATCGTAAGAACCCTGCCCTCCTCATATTCACCGCTGATATAAAGCCTGTCACCGCCTGGGGAAACCACTATCATGATATCAAATTGTTCCGCGATTTCTGCTGTGATACATATACTCGGGAAACAGGATATATCATCCAGCCCGCTTTCTATACTCACTCGGTGCACCGCAAGGGACAGCTTATCCGCCACCCGGTATACAAATTCGGCCTCGATCTCCCCTGTAAAACGCAGACCGCCCGCAGTCTCCGTGACCGTACAGAAAATATCCTCCGAATCCGCCAAAGGCACCATCTCTTTGAGGCGCTTCCAAAACACGGCGTCTGTTCTAATCTCTGCCCTGTATGTAAATGCCTTCTCGGCCAGAGCGCACTCCCGGATATCGGAAAAGCATATCTCGGAAAGAAAGGGCGACATGCGCATATCCATATCATATTCCGGCAGTTTAGGAAAATCATCCGCAAACCGATAATTTTTTCCGGATGCCGCACAGTCACATATCTTGTCATAAAGAGATTTGCATCTCCCATCTGTCACTGATAATGCGAAGTCACCGCTCCCCATAAGACAGTGCTGCGCCATGTGGCGAAGCAGGTGCTTCTGCTCGAACACCTTAACGTTTAAATTCCGAAAACTGCGTATCTCCAAGCCGCCAAAACCGCCGCTGCCCGTACTTCCCGCAATGCTGCCATCGTCTTGCAGCCCCTTGATCGGCTTTGACCATCTGGGCACTTCATACCGCTGATCCGTCAGCCTGCCGCGCAGTCCGTCTATGATACCGTCCAGCGCATCCATCTTTGCAATGCCGTTCTCCCCCGGCAGACTATCATAATGCTTAACCCGGATCTGTGCCATAACCCGCACCGGATGTAACACACCGGTTACATTCGGCACCGCCGCATCCATGTAGGGCAGTGTACTGACAATCTCAAACGGGTCATCGTAGTCGGAGAATATATTCCTGTCCGTCATTGCCGCTTCTATATTGATTTGATGATGCAGCTCGCCATACATCCTTATCCCATAAGACATATCCGGCGGTGCCAATGCATGGGACAATCCCCCTTCGAATGTCTCCGCCAGCGTGTGCACCGCGGTGATCCGCTTATCATAATAAAGTCGCCAGAACGCAAACATCGTGGGCAGAACGACCAGTCCGATCGGCATGGGCATACGCTCAAACAAGAAATACTCTTTCTCCAAATACAGGCCGTAAAAATCCAGCAATCCGGCGGCGTGTCCGGACGGCCCTGCCCAAAGCGGCATGAGACATTTTCTGTACCCTGCGGTCACCGGATGCATCTCGTCCCGGGTCCAATTCCATAAAAGAATACGGGGCTGTCTGTCATGAATACTTTTGGCTCTCCTCTTTGGCAGCGTAGGGATGAAAGACGACTCCGGCGCATCCACAATTCCCCAGCATCCGCTCGGCTCATCTATGACCTGTAAAGCATAACGATTCCTATTAGGCGGCTTTCTAAATTTCCGTATGGCATTGATGAGCATGGCTCCGCGTATGACCGGCGGAAAATTGCGATACCCTTTCACACACAGATCTATGATCCCGGCGACTTTCTCTTCTTTCGGTCTTTCGTAAGGGATCTCATAATCGCCGTCCAAATACGCGTTGATCAAACATATAAAAGCAATCCATTGATCCTGTTTCTTCAATTTGGCAAGCTGTGGAAAATAGAAATAGATGTATTCCGTTACACCGATCGGGTTTTCATCAGCCTCCATAAAATATTCCTGCAGTTTTAAATTCCCCGCAATTTTTTTTGATTGCGCAAGAACCACACATTTCAAAAACTCTTTTTGCGCCGCCAAAAGTCTTTCAGAATTACACAATTCGAGTGCGTATATCTTTTCCAGTTTCCTGGTTGCGTACGTAGTGATCTCCCCGATGACCGCTCTGGCCAATTCCGTCATATCCTTACAGCACCTTACCTGATCCCGGCTTGACTTTACCGGCCTGCACAGCCCGGCTTCACTGACGTCCCCGGATTCCGAATCATATGGCAGACTGTCAGCAATCAATTTCTTAATCGCTGTTTTTGTTTCCACTGTCATGTAATTCCCCGGGAAAGAATCCCAGTTCCGTGTATATTGGTCTCCGGATGTCTGCGGTCTGATTCCGGAACTGACCACCACATTGCCAATCATGGGATGTGCCCACTGGGTAAACACATCCCCGATGATATGATAGGCAGGATCATCCGTCCGATCCCACAGGGCATGGATATCAATGCCATATTGCAGACGAAACCGCTCTATCATACTCCCACAGACAGCCTCATCCTGCTTGGCGGCATGATAGACAGCCCGCTTTAACATATTAATATTTACAACGCGCACGATCGTCTCTTCATTTAAACAGCAGTCTGCCTCGTTCCACGATATAAATCGAACGTTTTTTTCCGAAATTTTAGCGTCTTCGCCCTCCGGATACCGCAAAGGAATCACATATCGTCCGTCCGGCGCTGCTTCTTTCGTTTTTTTGATCATGAATAATATCATCGTAAAATCTCCATATTCTATATCAGAACAGACTCTTATACGAACAGTATATTATCCCGCCATAATAAGCGCAACACAAAACGATTACATTTTGTAATTTCTTGTTATCAACCTGACTTTCCTTTTTTACATTGCTCTTTGCGATATTTGCCTCTTTGGCTTACAGCTTTTCCCTGTTTTGGAATCATTTGGTGTTTCCTAGTAACCGTACCTCTTCCTATATTTGAAAAACATAAAAGCGGACAATGCAAGCGCCATCAATTCCGCCGCAGGAGTTGCCAGCCAGATTCCATTCACACCTAAAATAAGTGGAAGCACGATCATCGTGGCCAGCATAAATACAAACGATCTGGAAAATGCAAGGACAGCCGAAACAATCCCGTTGGATAATGCGGTAAACATTCCGCTGGCAAAAATATTAAATCCGATAAAGAACAATGCTGCCGTGCATATCCTGTTTCCCGTTACCGCCAGATCATACACCGGATTATCCGGCCGGGCAAATACGGATACCAGCGGCCTTGTCAGCATAAAAGAAGCAACAACCGTGACCACACAGATCCCAGCGATCACCTTCATGCTCAGCGCAACCAGCTTTTTCAATTTTTCATGGTTCTGCTCTCCATAATAATAACTCAGCATCGGAGCCACACCATAAGAGTATCCTGTATATAAAGAGCTTGCAAACATCAGCACATACATGATGATGGTAACAGCCGCAACCCCGTCTTCCCCGACATAATGAAGCATCGTCCAGTTAAACATCATTGTAATAATCCCGGTAACAAGCGCAGTCGCCATCTCCGAACATTCGTTTGCAGCCGCGTTCGCAAGAACCTTGAATCGGACTACAGGCTTTTTAAAATGCAGCATGTTCTTTTTCCGGCTGAATACAAACAAACCCGCCACCGCTGTTACAGAATATCCAAGCCCCGTTGCAATCGCCGCACCGCTGATCCCCATATCCAATCCGGCAATAAACACATAGTCAAACACCATGTTAAGGACACCGCCTGCCACCGAACAGACCAGAGAAAGGTTTGCCTTTTCACTGGCAATCATATAAAGCGTAAAATTAATCATCAGAAGAATCGGCACCGTGAACACCAGATAACGGCTTAAGTATTCCACACAGTACCCTTCCACATCCGCGGAAAGATTCATACCTGTAAAAATATGATCCATTGCCAGATAGCCGGCCACGCACATGACAAGCCCCACAATGACATTTACTACTATTAAAAACGTAAAATCTTCCTTTGCCTCATCCGTTTTCTGCTCCCCCATCTTTTTCATGATGACTGCACTGCCCCCGGTGGCAAGCATCGTGGAAATTGCAGTGACAAGCTGGATCACCGGAGCCGTCAGATTGATTGCCGAGAGCGCGTTTGTCCCAATCAGGTTCGACACAAACAGACCGTCTACCATTGTGTAAAAAGACATAAACACTGTCATTGCAATTGTAGGTACGGCAAATTTTAATATGTTTTGTAATGTTACTGGTTTTTCATAAACATTTTGATTTTCCATAAACCTTTCCTCCGTTTACCTTGTTTTTTTACTTTCTATTTGGTATCATATACCGTACAGTAACAGTATGGTCAAGGATGTTTTAATGCTTATGAGAGGTAACTATGACTAAGGATAACAAGCTCCTCACGATCGGCCAGTTTGCGGCTATGCATGGAGTCAATAAGAAAACTTTGATGTGGTATGATGAAATTGGTCTTTTTAAGCCTGCTTCCATCAACCCTGATAACGGATACCGTTTCTATAACTATTACCAAAGTTCCATTCTAGAAACGATCCTCCTGCTTCGGGAACTGGAAGTTCCAATCGACGAAGTACAGAATTTTATGAAGAACCGTTCTGCCCAAAACTTAAAAAATCTGCTGGACGAAAAAATAGCAGACCTTGATTCACAGCTCATACACTTGCAGGCAATCAGGACAACTCTATGTACACAACGCCAGCATATGGTTACACTAATGACAATGGATTTATCAGAAATCAGTATGATTGATCATAAAGAACGCTGTCTTGTAACGGTTGATGTGAACCCGGACACTTCCTTTGAAGAAGAAGTCGAACTGATCACTGCCGAAACGGAAAAGTACCATCTCGGACGCCTTCACGATGCTTCCTACGGCTCCATGATTTCCGTTTCCAGCCTGCTGAGCGGAAACTTTAATGATTATTCCAAACTTTTTATTGAACTTCCCTTTCTCACATTCCAGTCAGCCATGCACACAACTCCCGGCGGGAAATATCTGAGAGCTTTCCATAAAGGAAGCTGGGACAAAATACCTGAGCGGTATGAAGAAATTTTTTCATACGCCCAAAAGCACAACCTGACTCTTCATGGATATTCTTATGAAATGGGCATCAATGAAAATGTCATTGACAAAATGGAAGATTATATCGTCCAGATTGAAATCCCTGTTGCCGAAATGTAGTGTATATGCGTTAAGCCGGACAGGGCTGCAATCATGCAGCCCATGTTCCCATGACATATTCTGACAGTTCTGTTATCTGTTTATAGTGCGTTCTCTCTTTCCGGCCTGCATTTTGTCAGATTTCTTTCGCAATTGCCCTGAAAAACTCTACGTGCTTTAACTCGTAACCCTTTTCCATAAAATTGGGATCTGCGCTGAGCTTCACTATAATTACCCGATTTTCCGGATTCACATAAATCCACTGTCCATAAACCCCAATCGCCATAAATTCACTTTTATCCCCTTTGGGAATCCACCATTGATATCCATACCCAATCACATTATAGGCATCGTAATTTGCTCCCGGCTTGGAATATGCCGCACTGATGTCCATACTGTCCTGTATCCATTGTTTTTCCAAAATCTGTTCGCCTTCATAACTGCCCTCATTCAGATACAGCCTTGCAAAACGCGCATAATCCCTGAGAGAAACACTTAATCCTCCCATCGCAAGTTCCGTTCCGTTACTTAATGTCCAATATGCGTCATGTGCAGCCCCAATCTTCTTCCAAAGTTTTTCTTCCATATATGCCGCAAGGCTGCGCCCGGTTGCATTTTTAATCACCTGTCCTAAAATTTCCGTGTTGATGCTCAAGTACCTTCGATAAGTATACGGTTCTTCCTGCATACCATATTTTGCAATAACTTTCATGGCAGGTTTCCCCATCAGAGTGTGCATAGAAAAACCACTCATATCTGTGTCCTCGTTAAAGTTAATTCCGGAAACCATCTGCAGACACGCCTTGATCGGAATGTTTTCCATCTCCGTTCCCAAAAATTCCGGGATATACTTGCCGATCGGGTCTTCGACACTTTCGACGTATCCCTCTGACACAGCGATCCCCATTAACGCAGACACAAAGGACTTTCCCATTGAATTAGACGAAAACAGCGTATTTTCATCTCCGCCAAAAAAGTATTCTTCATATTTAATTACATCATCCTTGATAACAAGCATCGCTGACGTTTCCGTGTCCTCCATAAATTTTTCGGAAGAATAAAATGTATCCTCAAAACAAAATTCGTCCGCCAATGCAGTATTGTCTTCCTTTACAAACTGAAACGTGTCTTCCCCTTTGCTTATTTTTTTCGTTGGCTGTATCTCTGGCGTATGCTGAAATGTATGCGCCAGATTTTCATCTTTAAAACTGTTTAACGATGTATACAGTATCTTTATTTTTTTCCCAAAACACAGACACACCACGCCTACAGCAGCAACGACACCAACCATAACCTTACCAAACAAATTTACCTTTTTCATATCACCTATCCATCCTTTCATCTTTCACATTTTCCTCATTCTAAACCGTACAGTAACAGTACAGTCAATATGTATTTAAAAAAATAGAATAAAAAAATAGTGATACCAGTTATGTTGCTGCAAAGCAGGCTCTGCGGCTGGTTACAGCAGACCTGATGTCCATGCCGTTAAGTGAGAAATGCCGGCGGGTCTCCTTTTGATCGTTGTTGTACTGCTGGCGGTCTAAATCCAGCAGCATTCCTCCGAGATGCTCGTCCACTTCCACCCCGGAGATTTCCCCTGTCACAAATTCATAGGTGATCTTCATTCAGGCCTCCCGCCGGAACCCGGCAGGACGCAGAATGTATTGATTTTTCCAGACATACAGCGTTTCTTTCTTTACGCCCTCGTAAAGCCAGAAACGCTGTATTTATTTGATATGAAACTACCTAAGAAACGTAAAAAGGCCGGAGTAAGCTAAGGTATTGGCTTCTAGCTTTACTCCGGCCCTTCGCAGCTCGTCACTTGGCCGCTCGCACAATCGAGTAAACAGTATCACATTTTCAATGAGGTCTGCACCAGCCATTCCAGCCTGACTGTCCTACCGCAGTGGGGCATCTAATACGGACTACTGTCCTCCCCTCCGGGATGGCGATTAAATCGCAGATCCTCTTCCGGCACAGCGGACACCTTATTTTGCACCTCTCTCAATCCCTCCCATAGCTACTTCTGGATTTCTAACCATGATCAGCGGAACGGTTCCGTGCTGGTATCCTTACAGTGGTAATTTTTCATAAATTACCATGTATACTGTAAGTATGCCCGCAGAGCGCATTCCTGATCACGGCCTATACAAAAAATGGCAGGGCTACCCCTAATGTCATTTAGATAAGGACAACATTGCAGTTAGGATTCTTTTTACAGCGAGTAAACATTTTGTTTATTCGCTGTTTTTCTATATTTAAAAGCATTCAACGTAATAAATTTGTA
>CAMTMP010000012.1 GCA_947073545.1 uncultured bacterium | reverse complement strand
TTAGTTCTTTGTATCCCAGATTTACTACTGCCTAAAGAGGCAGTAGTAAATCTAAATATCAACGTGTCGGTACACTAGTTCCTAGCTTTTCATTAATTTCATTCAATTTGTTTTGATATGGCTGCAATATATCCTCAGTATCGGTTGCAGATACAACCAGTGTATTGCCTAAAACAACCAGCACCAACAGACAAATGGTCATACTTTTTTTTAGTTGCTTCATAATTCTTTCCTCCTTCAGTTTAATAAAATAGCGCCCTCATCTGCTAATCTCATTGC
Organism: uncultured bacterium; assembly: GCA_947073545.1. Classification (GTDB taxonomy): domain Bacteria; phylum Bacillota; class Clostridia; order Lachnospirales; family Lachnospiraceae; genus UBA3282. The sequence continues at coordinate 97,294 of CAMTMP010000012.1, read as the reverse complement.
CATTACAGCTGATGAAATATCAACAGAATTACCATCTGCATCAATTACTAAAAAAATATAATAACCACTTTTTTCTAGTGTAAATTCAATATCCTTGTTTTCGTAGTTATCCAAAGAGATTTCTTTATATACATTACCATCCAAAATAACAACTAAACTCATTTCACTTTTTGTTTCACAAGTTATCTTATCCTTCTCAATTAACACCTCTAATCCTTTGTCATAATAAACCCCACAAGTAAACTCTTTATATACTAAATTGTCGGCCACACAATTTTGTTTTACTAAGGTCTTCGCATTATCATCTTTACTATTTTTTTCATGCTGAAAAATATCATCTTTACTATTCATTAAGTTATCAGTTGCATCTATATATTCATCAGTTGCATTCATATTTTCATATAAAGAAGAATTATTTTCCTTACTGCTTGCCATTATTACACCAATAACCACTATTATTATAAAAGTTACAATCAAAAAAAACTTTTTCAAAACCGCTCACCTCTACCAAAACTGAATTTTTCTGTCCTATTCAATTAAAAATAGATGTTACTTTTACTTTTTTCATTCTTCTAAGCAATTCCAAGTTTATTGTAATATTTCTAAATTACACATTCAATATCCTTTGCAGATAATGAACTGTTTTTGCAGAAAACGGCACAAAAAAACCTTTCAGCATATATCATCCTGAAAGGCTCTTTCTTATACTTAATTCTCTTTCTCCATTACTATATTAATTCAACATTTTGTTCTATCTTTATACCATATTAGAATTGATACTATTCTAAATTTTTAGTATCAACTAGACAAACACTATTTTCATCAACAGCAACACTTTCTTCAATTCTTTTTAATAAAAAAATCACAAATACCGTCATCTTTAATTACAACGCTGATACCTTTATTCATGATATATCCCAAATTAACCTAATCAATATTAAACTGGCTTCCTTTTCAAAACAGACAGACTGCTGCACTAATAACTTAGTGCAACAATCTGTCAAAATTTTCTTTGTTTAATATTGACTCCTTATAACAATAATTTCATTATTTAGTTTTCGGTCTTTTCGGCTGATGCCAAATTGTAGCACATTCTGCTGTTTTTCCAGACATTGTCTTTTGTGCTTCGTTCCGAGCAATCCTCTCCACTGCTTTTAATGCCTTGTCTGTAAATTTTTCTGCTCTTCTCATCTTACCCGGACCTCCTGTTTTATCATTTTTGCCAAGCACATTAAGGATGAACACAATATAATGGCTATTGACATATAACTTACATATAACTGGTTAATTTTTAATACAGCAAAAACAACAATTACTCCTGTCTCAATCAGTACAATCAATCTTGCTGACTTTTTTGTTTCTCGCAATTCATTCTCATCAAGATCTATATTTGGATGATTTACTGTTCCAATAACCTCAACAACAAGCACCGCAAAAAACAATAATGCATACATAATATGGGATTTTTCTGAAAGCACAGATGCCACTTGAACAACCCCAATATAAGACATGACTGTCAATAAATAGCACTGCCAGAACTTATCAGCATGATAGCCCCCGGTTCGTTTCCTCAGTGAAAGAAAAAATATTAGAAAAGCAACGGTTGGTAAAAATTGCTTAATAATAATGGCAATAATCAACATAGTTCCGACAGATATCGCGCGTTCTGCCATAATAATCAAAGCATACTCATAAAAATCTCTGCTGCCTTCTTCTATCATCTTCTTAGCTTCCATCTGATTAACTATATTCAATACTATCTCTTCAACCATTTATATACGGCCCTCCTTTGTATTAAGTTTAGAGAAAACTGCAAAAATAACAATACACTTTGCAGAAAATGGCTACTCCAGAGCGTTCTTTTTTGGGATGACCTGCTCCCATGGTCACCGAACATGCCCGCGAACTGCCGGAAGCCCGGTAAAGATGAAATGCAATAAGGCAGGAGCAGAGTTGTTTCTATCATACAGGTTTGCTCCTATTTTGTATGGGTTATGCATTATCTACCATTTACAATACAAAAAGTAGAAGGGACTGTTTTTTCGCGACAGCCCCTTCTGACGTTTGATTCTCATTACACAAATAGATCTGTTTTCTACCTAACTTTGTTAATAATTTATTCTTCTGTAGGCGAATAATCTTCAGAAGATATATTTAATTTATTACCAAGTTCGGTTTCTTCATATGTATAAGTTACCTCATCATACTCAGTTAAAATCTCGCTTTTCGTATTTTTGGTGCATATAACAACTCCAATGGCAACCACACAAACACTTGCCAGTATAAGTAATAAAATTATCCCTTTTTTCACCATTTATCTCCTATTCATAATGGGAATAATTGTGAGTACCATCTGCATGAACAGTAACCACATCTTTGATAGTAAGAGACCGGGAAGGGAATTGCATTGTTAATTTAACTGTATGGGTCGGATCTGTACTACTTGAATTATCGACTGTTTGATCATCTACAGTATATCTACCCTCAGCATAATATTTTGTAACGTTTAAGTTGCAACGATCTGTATTTATTCTTGCAGTTTTTCCATCGTAGGTATAGTTAGTTGTCTGCACAATTTTATACCATTCCTGTTCAGATCCGTTATTAGTAATTTTATAATGTGATGTATGATTATAGTCCTTTGTAGTTGCTCTCGAATGCGGATTTAGACAGACAGTATTTTCACTATATTCTATTGTATAGTCCCCTACTATAATTTTTTCTCCATTTTGCAATTCTGTTCCCATCATGATCGATGGGTCTATGCTAGTTCCTTCAATTGGAGTATAATCTCTGCTCTCAACGACATTTTCAGCCGCATAAATATTAATAGAATCTATCAATAACAATGCTCCCACCAAAACTAATGTCATTACTTTTCTTCGGTTGATGCCAAATTGCTGAACATGCTGACACTCAGCTAATTGCAGTCTTCTTTATTTCAGCCTAGGCAATTTTATCTGCTCTTTTTAATGCCCCCTTTGCAATCATTTCTACTCGTTTCATTTTACCTTTACCTCCTTTTTATATTTTATACCAAGCACATAAAAACGAGCTCCTCTTTCAATTAAGTATAGGGGAAAAATACAGTAAAGCAATATACTCTGCAGAAAATAGCTACTATTGAGCAGAAAATGGTGCAATAATCATATAGCTAAAGTTAAGCACAATACTGATCCGACATATAAGACGCTCAATTATCAACTAGGAATAATAATCGAAAAATAGAACTCCTGATCATCATGTTCTATAACATATGAGCCATCATACTTCTCAATAACTTCTATAATATTTTTAATTCCTACCCCGTGTTCTTCCACGCTCACTAATTTAGTTGATTTTATTTCCCCATTCTCGTAAAAAATTGTATGATCAAACGTATTTCTAATCCCTAATTTTATCATCTCATCTTCTTTAACAAATTTCAGCTTTAATACTCTTCTGCTAACGTCACATTTTTTACATGCCTCAATCGCATTATTCAGCAGATTAGATAATATAGTAACTATATCTTCATCTTTGATCCTAAGCTCTGATAAATCATTTACCCGCAATACAAAGACTATCCCGCTTTCCTCTGCTTCCTGATACTTTGTATTCAAAATAGCATTAACTATTATGTTATTCGTGTCAATGGCATCCGCCTCTTTATCGAACTTACTGGAAACTCCCTTTACATACTCTTCTAATTTTGAAAATTGGCCTCTTTTCATTAAAGTTTCAATACATGAAATCTGGTTTTTATACTCGTGTGTATTCCTTCTCTGTTTATCATAATTTTCCGAGATAGAACGATACATTTCTGCTTGTTTTTTTACTTGAAACCTGAAAATCCTATCTTCATACATCTGAGTTTCCCTATCTACGATATCATTGATAAAATAGAACACCACTATATTCATACCAAACATTCCAAAGGAACTTATTAACAACAGCGTGATCTGTTCAGATGTTGTCACACTTCTGAATACCGAAAGCATTGCTGCTATGATAATTATTGTAAAAATCGGAAAAATAAGGAGTTTAAACCAGTCTATTTCAACAAGCATATCTGTTTGTTTTTCTCTTAACTTTCTCCCAATAATAAGAATACACAAAAAAGCAATCGCTTTTCCAAGAAGGATAACCAAAATAGTCTCTAAACTATACTTTTTCCCAACCGTTTCATTGATCAAGCTTAACTCTATACTTATAAAGTATATCAAATAATCTATTGATAATATCGTTGCCTGATATAATATTGCCAACGCAAACGCTTTCTTAATGCCTATTTTTATATGCCAGTACATAAACAGGGCAAATAGGGAAGCCATCACGATCTGCTTTACAGTAAATGAGTCTGATAACACTTTTGCAGCTATAAAAACGCAACACCCCAAACTTATCAGCTGCACGATGTTTATCCATCCCTTATAACGTAATTTAGCAAATATTTTAAAAAAAATATCACAGCAAAGCACTTCAAAAAGTATAATTAGTATTTCTGCCAACAAATCAGACATCTAAACTTCTCCCTGATATGATATAAACCGTTGCTTAACATATGTATATCTCGACTTTGGTATGATTAGCTCAACGCCGTTTGACAATATCAACTTATATCTTACAATTTTCTTAATATACTTAATATTCACAAGATAACTCTGATGTATTCTTATAAAATCATTTACTGCCAATTTATCCTCTAATTCATTCAACGTTTCATACATGGTATAAATTTTCATATCATCCTCCATAATATGAAACGCAAGCTTATGCAGATTACTTTCAATATACAATAATCTTTCCAGTGATACTTCTCTTTTACCTTCCTTAAAATCAAATACCTTTTTTTTAACTGAATAATTTAACTTATCAATAAGGGCATCAACACATTCATTTACCGCACTCACAAAATTCGTGTTGCCTTTCAGCAAATATCGAACAGCATCTAGCCGGTATCCTTCCAAAGAATAGTTCACGTATGCAGTTACAAATACAATAAATACTTCCCTGCTAACCTCTCTAATCTTTTCTGCCGCCTTGATGCCATCAATATTCTCCATATTTATGTCTAAAAATACAGCAGTATACTTTACTATCTCAATCCCTAAATCAACCAGGGCTTCACCAGAAGTATATATATCTATTTCATAAACAAGACCTTTCACCATCATATAATCAGAAATCAGTTTCTTTAATTCTTCTGCAAAGAAAATTTCATCATCACATATGGCAATTTTGAACATATATTCATGTTCCCCTTTCTCGAAATTATAGTGTAGCCCATACTCGATATTTCACACTCCTCTTACTTTGCATTTCGATACATCCCGCTGAAACTTTAATGTACCTCTTTTTTTAATATATAGTATAATTTATCATGTCACCCAAGCGACTACGCTTCGTATTCATACTAATATTTTAATTCTATTTATAACTTTAGTCAATTAAATTGCATAATTCGTCCATTTTATGCAGATTTTGATATTGACATACTTACCACTCTAAACTCCTGCTAATTTGTCCTTATTACGAGTAAAATGGAATAAGCAGAGGGTTTTAGCAGAATGAAAAAGTCCCCTTAAATCAAATGATAGTTCAATTCAAGAGGTCTTTCTCTATCGGCTTTTCCGCTAAAATCTATTTATTTAATATACGCTTACATACTAACCCAAAACTTTCTTTCTAACTCCGCATTAATCATATTCGATAAGAAATTTGGATTCTGAGTTTGAAAGGCTTTCAAACTTTCATAAAAAGCTGATTTACTTTCTGTTTTCTACAATCGACACAAACTTGTTTTTTCTCATAGAAAACTCCACCTTTCTAAATTTATTTTGACACGGTCATTATATCAAGCTATGTACTATTTACAATGTGTCTTGCAGAAAGTGGCTATTTTTTGCAGAAAATGACCATCAAAACAAATATCCTCCTGAATCAGGTGAAGCTATGTCCGAACAGGCTATGGGCGTATCTGTCCATTTCCTGTAATCTGATATTTATAAGAAGTCAGTTCCTTTAACCCCATAGGCCCTCTGGCATGAAGTTTTTGGGTGCTTATACCTATCTCCGCCCCGAAACCGAACTCGAAGCCATCCGTAAAACGGGTGGAAGCATTGACGTACACACACGCCGAATCTACCTCCCGCAGAAATTTCTGTGCATGCGCCTGATCCTCTGTCAGAATGGCATCAGAATGCCCCGTATTGTATTTGTTGATGTGAGCGATTGCCTCCTCAAGCGAAGCAACGGTTTTCACGGAAAGAATCAAATCCAGATACTCGGTCCCATAATCCGCCTCGGTCACGGCCTGCGCCTCCGGTATTTGTGTAAGCACCGTCTCGTCGCCCCGGATCTCCACCTGCTTTTCCAGAAGGGCCTTTCCCAAAGCGGGCAAAATCTGTTCCGCGATCTTTTCATGCACAAGCAGGGATTCACAGGCGTTGCACACCCCGATGCGCTGGGTCTTTGCATTGATCACGATGGGAATCACCTTCGTCAGGTCGGCCGACTCATCGATATAAATATGACAGTTTCCGGTGCCCGTCTCAATCACGGGTATCGTACTGTTCTCCACAACCGAGCGGATCAGTCCGGCACCGCCTCTTGGAATCAATACATCTACGTATTCTTTCAGTCTCATAAAAGCCGTGGTCACTGCCCTGTCATTGTTTTCTATCAACTGTACGGCGTTTTTGTCTATGCCTTCCTGTTTCAGCGCCTCACGGATCGTTTCCGTAATGGCCTGATTGGAAAAAGAGGCATCTCTGCCGCCCTTCAAGATCACCGCGTTTCCCGTCTTAAAACAAAGGCCGAAAGCGTCTGCCGTCACATTCGGTCTGGCCTCGTAAATAATACCGGTTACCCCCATGGGAACCCGCACCTTTTCTATGTGAAGACCGTTTGGACGGTCAAAGGACTCCATCACCTCTCCCACCGGATCAGGCAGGGCGGCAATCTGCCTCAGCCCTTCCGCCATCGCCTCTATCCTTGCAGGCGTCAGCTTCAGACGGTCGATAAGCCCCTCCGCCATGCCGTTTTCCTTTGCGCGCACACAGTCCTTATCATTTGCCGCAAGGATGCTCTCGCTCTCACGCACGAGCGCATCCGCCGCCTGTGTAAGTGCATGGTTTTTCTGTGCGGTGTCCAGTCCGTGCAAAACCGTTTTGGCAGTTTGCGCCTTTGTGCCGAGCTGCGTTAAATATTCGTCAATTTCTGTCGTGCCGATACTTTCCATCATATGTTTTCCTTTCCAATGAAACGATTCGAAAATCTCCTTCTCCGTGATCACACACATCGGACAGATGTCATGCGCCTCACAGGGAATTGTCTCAAAAATCTGACAGCTAAAGGAAAGCGCGACGGTGGTAAACTTCATCTGCGGATGCGCTGCCGCATCTGTCCCGCTTTCCTTTTCTAGAAATCCGCTTAAAAATCTGTCATAAAATCCGCCGCCGTAACCGATCCGGTGTCCCGCTCTGTCAAAGGCCGTGCCGGGCAGACAAACCAAAATTGACGACGCGCCAAATGCGCTCTCATCTGCCGCTTTGGTATTTAAGGGTTTCCCCGTCCGGAATTTTTCACGTTGACCCAATCGGTCATCAATCCACGAATCGATCAACTGCCCGCCCGAAGGTTCTAAAATCCCGCGATAGCCTTCCGTCAAGTCCGCCAAAGAATAGATACGAAAAAAATCCATTTCTTTTCCCAAAACCTTTGGCGCAAACACAGCCTTACCGTCCGCAAAAGCCTGTTCCATCAGGGAAATGGTGTCCACCTCGCTGCGAAAGCTGACATAAGTGAGAACCGCGTCCGCATCTTGATAGCAGGGCAGGCTTGTCAGTTTCTTTATGATCCTGTCACTGTAGTCTCTTCGCCACTGTGCCGTCAGACTGTCCCGCCGCGCAAGAGCCTTCGCACGGAATCGTTTCTTTTCCTCATCCATGCCGTTTCTTCTCGCCCAGATTCGTGACGCTGCCGTCCTTCTCCAGGATGGAGATATTGTCGAGCTGTCCCCTGAGGTTCGCCCGCACATTGGCCACATAAGCCTGCCGCAGCATCGTCTGCTCCTCCTTCTCTTCCGGCGTCAGTCCCTCGCTCTGGGATTTGTGATATAGCTCGTTGATCCGTGCCGTCATCTGTTCTACATTCATTGCTCTATTCTCCCACCGCATATTTTATTAATCACCTGTTGACAGACGCCGCCATCCTGTGATAAGTGTGTCTCACGCCTCTGATTGCCACAGAATAAGCCATGATATTTTCCGGCAGCGCGATTCCCGGATAGCCGGTGTCCCCGATATGATGGATATCCGTTCCAGCCATTTTACACATCAGCGCGATCCGTCTGATCGTGTCCACATCCGCGCCTTCCTGCGAAGTGCCGATGGCTGTGATCGTGAGTACGCCCTTTTCATGGGCATGTGCGATCAGCTCCCGCACATACTCCATGGTAATTCCCGGTACGGTGCCCGGCGCGGGAAGAAGAATAATATCCGCTCCCGCATCAATAAATTCGTCCACATCTTCCTTTGTAATGATGTGCTCGCCGCCTTCCCCCGGGACGCCGGAGGCATGCATCTTTCCGGCCGCCAATATCAGATCATCCTTCAGCCGTGCCGATATGGCTCTCAGCGAATCGGTAATTGCCCGGTTGCTCACGCCATTGCCGGGATTTCCTGTCAGGAGCACCATGTCCACGCCCATTTCCGAGGCGCGGACCGCATTTTCGACCGTGGCCATACGCCCCGCCGACATAGCCCAGAGCGTATCGTCATGTTCCCGCGCCGCCTGCTCTTCCACCGGTTCCAGATTAATGCCGATCATCCTGCCCGTGAGGCGTTTCAATTCCCGCACGGTTTCGGCAGACTCCACTTTTGGCAGGCCGTTTATCACCGGCTGGTTCACGTCAAACATATTGAGCAGCAGCAGATCCGCCCCGACGGAAGCCGCCAGTTCCGCATTGGTAACATCCGTAAGTATGGGCATGGTAATGCCGATACACTCACAGGCCAGTACACGTCCTTCACTTCCTGCAATGGCGCTCAGATAATCCTCTTTCGTAAAATTCCTCAAGTCAGCAGATGTGCAGTCCAACATTCTCTTTGCCATATTGATTCCTCCGGATACATTTTTTAGTGCGCGTGCATTTGCTGTACATAAAGCGGCAGATCGAACTCCTCATTCTTATGCGCCAGAAACAGCGTCCCGATATTCTGCCCGCTTAAAATTCGATGGATCACTTTGATATCTTTACTGTTGGCGATCACCATATCCACCCCGGTGCTGCTGGCAATCTTTGCCGCCTGCAGCTTGGTGGTCATGCCGCCGGTGCCCACGCTGCTCCCGGTGGACGCCTTACCCATGTTCATCAGTTCATCCGTCAGTTCATCCACCACCTCGATATACTTGACATCGGGATTGGTGCGGGGATCGTCCGTGTAAAGACCGTCGATATCCGACAACAGCACAAGCGCATCGGCTTCCACCAGCGAAGCAACGATAGCCGACAGCGTATCGTTATCACCGATCTCGATTTCGTAGGTGGCTATGGTATCGTTCTCGTTCACGATCGGAATCACGCCAAGTTTAAACAGCTCCGCAAAGGTATTTCTGGCGTTATAACGGTTCAGATTGTCCACAATTGTGTTTTTTGTCATCAAAATCTGTGCCGCCACCTGATTGTACTCCGCGAAAATTTTCTGGTAAATCATCATCAGCCTCGCCTGACCTACCGCGGCGCACGCCTGTTTCACGGCGATGGGATTGTCTTCCTCACGGTTTGGAAGGAGCGCCTTCTCTCCCACGGCGATCGCACCTGAGGTGACAAGCACCACATCCTTCCCCATGTTTCTCAGGTTACAAAGCTCCCGCACAAGCACGTCCAGCTTTGTGTAATCCAGATCCCCCGTCTCCTTGTGCTGCAAGGAGGAGGAACCTATCTTTATCACAATTCGTTTTTTGTCCGCCATCAAGGTTTTTCTGTCTATCATTTTAAGTTATCCTCATTTCCGATTGTATCTATGCAGTGCCAGCTCGAAAAACCTCTGGTTTTCCTCGCTGCGGGCTTTCGCCCTATATATCTGCTATCTGAAAAAATTGTCAGCAAGCTGCCATTTTTTCATCTTGCATCTATGCACTGCTCTATGCTTTCGTCATCTTACCACATTCCCATATGCGGATGCAACCTTCTCCGCAATCAGAATGCCGTCCATCGCCGCCGATGTGATGCCGCCCGCGTAACCGGCGCCCTCGCCGCAGGGAAAAAGCCCTTTAAACGCGGACTGTCCCTTCTCGTCGCGCAATATCCTCACCGGGGAGGAGGTTCTGCTCTCCACGCCGGACAGATAGGCATCCCCGTCAGAAAAGCCGGACATCTTTTGTCCAATAAGGTCAATCCCTTCCACCAGCGCATCGTTCAGAAAATCAGGTAAAATCTCATGCACAGGGGCAAATGTCCACGCACCCTTGATGGCAGGCGAAAAATCGCTTTTTTCCACACAGTGCCCGGCATTTTCAACGCTTTCCCCGCAAAGCCGCCCGTCCAGAACTGCCGCATGAAAATCCCCGTAACGCTCCACGGGTACCGCACCTTGGCCGATCTCATAAGCCCGCTCTTCCAGATGCCGCTGGAACGCGATACCGGCAAGCGGCCCCGTCCCGCCGTATGGCTCATAGTCTGTCGGCGACACGGTGACGATCATGGCGCTGTTGCTGTTTGCGCCGTCCCGCCCGCTGTAGCTCATGCCGTTTACCGCCGTTCTTCCCGGCTCCGAGGAGGCGTTGACCACATAACCGCCGGGACACATACAGAAAGAATAGACGCCTCTGCCGGATGCCGTCTGCGCCGTCACTTTATAGGATGCCGCAGGAAGCCGCAGGCCGCAGTCGCCATATTGCAGCTTGTCGATCATCGCCCGCGGATGTTCCATGCGAAGTCCCACCGCAAAAGATTTGGCTTCCATGGGAATATGCAGCGCGTGAAGCATCTGAAAGGTATCCCTCGCGCTGTGGCCGATGGCGAGAACCACCGCGCTGCTTCGAATCTCTTCTCCGTTTGCCACCACGCCTGTCACCCGGTTTTCCTCTGTGAGAAGCGCTGTCACCTGCGTGTCGAAACGCACCTCACCGCCCCATGCTATGATTTGTCTGCGCAGGTTTTCAATCACATGTATCAGAATATCCGTGCCGATATGGGGCTTTGCCTCATACAAAATCTCTTTCGGCGCACCGGATTCCACAAAGATGCGCAAAACTTCCCGCATCCGGCCCTTCGGGTCTTTGACTGTGGTAGTCAGTTTTCCGTCGGAAAAGGTACCGGCGCCGCCCTCCCCAAACTGCACGTTGGAGGCAGGATCTAACACCCCTTCCCGCCAGAACCGTTCCACATCCTCACGCCGCCTGTGTACCTCTTTTCCCCGCTCCAGCAAAAGAGGCCGGTACCCCGCCTTCGCCAGCATATACCCGCAGAAAAGTCCGGCAGGTCCCGTCCCGACAATCACCGGACGTCCACACGACGACGTTTTCCCCACGGCCTGTTTCCCGTCCGCCGCCCTTTCGGCTGTCCGTTCCTCTTCACAAACCGTATTTGCAGATGCCGGAAAGTAATACGGCTTCTCTTCCACAAGCTGCATCTGCCCGTTTTTTCCCCGGGATTTTCGAAAAGCGGCCTGCTCATCGGCCACCTTCACATCTATCGTATAAACTGCGTATATTTCCGGCTTTTTTCTGGCATCCAGAGATTTCCTGACAATGGAGAGCGACTGTATGGCACAAGGTTCCATTTTCAAAAGTTTTGCCGCCTTTTTGAGAATCGCCGCCTGCTCGTCCTTACAGTCCGCCGCTAATTTTAACTGTTGCATCCGAATCATATGATATACTCCCGTCCCGCTTTTTCGCGCCATCTGTCTTGGCACTGCGGTTTTATCCCTTTCCCGCTTCTGACATCCTAACTGCTCTCAAGGCTTGACTTTCCGGCCGCCGCCCATCCGGCCACCGCACCGCTGCTCCACGCCCACTGTAAGTTATAGCCGCCGCACAGCCCGTCGATATCCAGAATTTCTCCCGCAAAATAAAGTCCCGGCTGCTTTTTTGACATCAAATGTTTTGTCACCTCACTGCAGTCCACGCCGCCCGCACACACCTGCGCCCTGTCAAAACCGTTCGTCCCCGTAACCGTCGTCTCCAGACCAAGATATAACTCCTGCAGACGGCGAAACGCATTTGGGGGCACATCCTTTGCCCGCTCTGTTCCCCGAATGCCCGACAGTTTCAGAAGCAATCGGTTGATCTTGTTGTTGACTACTCCGGTCAGAAATACATCCATCTCGTCTTCCCCGTGCAGCGAAAGCCGCTCGCGAAAAAAAGCGGCGCAGGACGCCTCGTCAAAATCCGGGAGAAAGGACACCCGCACCGTGACGGACTTGTTGTTAAGGAGCGCGTAAGCCGCCGTCCGGCAGAGCTGAAACGCCGGTATGCCGGAAAGCCCGTAATCCGTAAGCTGCAGTTCGCCCCGCTCCACGCAGGCGTTTTGTCCCTCTATACGAAGGGTAAGCGCCGCGTCGCATCGCACCCCCGCCACCTGTTTATAAAAAGATTCTTTACAGCACATCGCCGCAAGCGCAGGCGCCGTCCTGACTATCCGGTGTCCGAACTTCCCGGCCAGACGAAAACCGTTCCCGTCGGAACCGGTATGCGGCGCAGCCCGTCCGCCGCAGCAGAGAATAACCGCGTCATAACAGGCATTCTTCCCCTGACATTTTATGAAAAATTTTCTCCTGTTCTGATCGAAGGAGAGCGCCTGCACCGCTTCTCCCGTATGTACCGTTACACGCCGTCTGTCAAGCTCATAGCGCAGCAGATCGAGCACCGTGGAAGCCTGATCGCTGGCCGGATACAGATACCCGTCCCGCGCCCTGATCCGCATACCGAGAGAAGAGAAAAACGCTTTTGTCTGCGCCACGCCGAACATCGAGAGAATGCCGTTTGCCAGTGCCGTCCCGCTCCCGTGATAATATTCTGCGCCCATCGCCTCGTTGGAAAAATTACATCTGCCGTTTCCCGTAGACAAAATCTTTTTTCCCACTCTGTCGTTTTTTTCATATAGGGTCACTGCCGCACCCGCACCGGCCGCCTGAATCGCCGCCATCATGCCCGCCGCGCCGCCGCCTATCACCGCAACCTGTCTGCTCATAAGCTTGTTCCCTTTCAAATCCGTGTGAAGAATGCCGCCTTGTCAACTGGAATAGGACTCCAGAAACAGATACAGTTCCTCCTCGCTCGCCACGAACTTCCCCGCCATAATTTCCCCCTGCAGGGAATCGGGCAGCCGCTCCAACAAAATATCCGTGTTCATGTAAAGCGTGCTCTTGTCCTCCTCGTACACCACGATAAAATGATCCGCCACCATCAGATAAAATCCCTGCGGTTCTTTCTCTTTATAATATTTACAGACCGCTACCCGGTCTTTGGAAAAGGCCGTCAGCTCGATCGTTTCAAATCCCTGCTCCAGCTCTGTCAAAGGCGGATTGTCCTCATAGGCGGCTAAGGCCTCCAAAAGCTCCTCCCTGTTCAGACCGATATACATGACGGGAATGGTATCCTCGCTCTCCGTGACGGTTCCCTTTGACAAATCCACCATTTCCAGCAGATACCGTGTGTCCGCCGTCACCACAGGCTCCTGCGCTGCCGCCGCTTCGATGACCTGATCCTCCGCCTCCGTATCAATAACCTGTTCTTTGGCCGTATGATCCGTCTGCACATCCTCGGAAAAGGGCACGGAACGGGAAATCATATCGGTAAGCTCCGATAACGGCTGCCGCAGGCCATCTGTCTCCTCCGCCGCGGCCTGCTGCGTGCCGTGGCTGTACCGATGCGGGTAAAAAAATTCCTCCGCCTTCAAGGCTCCCCAGCCTCCAAGGCCTAACATGATCACAGACAATGTCATAAAAAGACTGATACGTTTTACAAGCTTCATTCCGTTTCAAACCTCTCTCGTCGGATTTCCTGTAATCAGTATCAGCCAATTCCTGTTTTTTATACAATCATCTCATAAAACGCCTATCGTTCTGCCAATCATTATGAACAGGAACCCAAGCGGCATCTCCTGCAGCTCCACCTCTCCGACTACACGGAGAATCACGAGGAAAAGGATATGTAAGAAAACCCCTATAAGCAGGGAAACAATAATGCAGACCGGAGCGATCGCAAAGCCCGAAAGCAGCATGTTCAGCAAATATACTACAAGCCCGGAAACCGCGGCGGCGGCAAGCGGAAACAACACGCCGATCAACCAGTCCGGCCTGTATTTTACACGGCGGTTTAAAAATACAAATGTCAGAACCATATAGGTGCCGAAAAACAAAATCAACGCGCAGAGCAGTCCTTCCGCGCCCATATGTCCGCGCTGTGTCATAAAATATGCTGCCGCCAGATGCACGGCGAAAGCAGCCACAGCCGCCAGAAAAAGTTCCCGCACCATACGCATTTTATACAAAATCTGTCCGAACAGGAAGCTGAACGTAAATAAAACGGCTACAACGGCGCCCTTTGCAATCCATCCCGCCAATATCGCGGACTGTGCCGTCGCTCTCCCGTAACAGCAGACAGCAAAAGGTTTTCCCAAAACTGCCAGATATACCGCCGCCGGGAAGGATATCATGGAAGCGTTTCGTATCGCCCGGCCCATCCGCTCCCGCATATTGCGGTATTCTTCCCGCTCGTAGGCACTGGCTATTTTTCCGGTCATTCCGTGCACAAACAGACAGGAAACCGCCGCGCATATCCCCAGAAGCGGCACAAATTTTCCATAGTAACTTCCCCAAAGGGCCGTGCGTACCGTCCCCTTTTCTGTCATATTCATGCAGTGGTTAAAATAGCGCTGATCCGCGAGCATAAACAGATTCGAAAGCACGGCAACAGCCGCAAGCGGTGCCGTATTGATAATAAGCATTCTCTGAATCTCAAAACGGGTCTCGGCCCGTCTGCTGTTGTCCTGTCCCGGCCGTCCTTTCAAGGCTCCCGCATAAATCACATAGACAAGTAACAGATGAAGCAAGGCAATTACCTGCGAAAGAAAGACCCCAAGCATTGCGCCGAGCGCACCGTAGGCATAGCTGTGCGCCTCCACCTGCAAAAGAGCCGCCACCTTCTGTCCGTATCCGTAAAAAGCTCTCCCGCAAAGAAGCGCTCCCGCAAACATGGCAATCTTTTCGACATACTGAGAGTGTGCCGTGAGCACGCCCATGCCATAGCCGCTAAAATATCCTCTGAAAATACCGACAAGGGCCGCAAAAAATACAGAAGGCGCTGCCGCCATCACCGCCATGCGGCTCAGACGTTCCAAAACCAGCACCTCAGCAATCCATGAGGAAAAGAACAGCAGGAACAAAGCCGCCACTATACCGGGAAAAAGATTCATAACAAAAGCTGTCCGAAACACCTTGTCTGCATTTCGATACCGCTCTCTTTTCACCCGGTAGCGGATGATACCTGCCATGGCGTTGGACATCCCATAGGATGTGACTAATGAAGTCAATACAAACAGCTCAAACGCCGGGGCAAAGAGACCGACGCCCTCATCCCCTATAAACCTCGAAAGCGGAATCCGCAGGAGAAGAAGAATCATATAAGAGACAATCCCCGCCGAGAGGACGATTCTGTTTTTCCAATTTTTCGCCATCCATTGTATATTCATCGTTATCCTCTAAGTACTATCCTGCAGAAACGCTTCTCACTCTTCTCTGGTGATGGAAAGCGTCTGCAAAACCGCCTCCTGCTTCTTTTCC
The DNA here is from genome assembly GCA_947073545.1 of uncultured bacterium. Classification (GTDB taxonomy): domain Bacteria; phylum Bacillota; class Clostridia; order Lachnospirales; family Lachnospiraceae; genus UBA3282. The sequence goes on along the minus strand of CAMTMP010000012.1, from coordinate 81,524 downwards.
ATCACGGCCGCTTCCTCCGGCTCTATATGGTCGTAACCGCACAAATGATACAGGCTGTGCGCCAGAAGGAACGCAAATTCTCTGCGCTCGCTGTGTCCGTATGCCGCCGCCTGCGTCTTTACCCGCGCCGCATTCAGAATGATATCACCCAAAACCAGTTCTCCGCTGTCCGGGTCGAAACAGTCCGCCTCTCTCTCCTCCACACCGGAAAAATCCCCCGGCGTCTCAAACTCCAGATTGGGAAAGGAAAGCACATCCGTCTCGGAATCAATCCCCCTGTAATTTTTGTTATACGCCCGAATCCCCCCGCCGTCTGTCACAAGAAGATTCACCGTCGCTTCATAGGGACAGTTTTCGCTGTCAAGAACAGCTTCTACGACAAGGTCAAGCAGGTCCTTCTCATCGAAAGAAAACGTCTGCTCCGCCTCATGCTCAACGTAAGAAGTCATAGTATAGCTTCTCCTTGATAAATATTTTCTTCATTTCACATATCTGCCCTAATGAAATCTCATTTCCCCAAAGCTCGTCCGTTTCAAACTTCTTTTTGAACACTGTGTCGATCAACTGCTCGTAATCCAGTTCCGCCTTCGGATCTTTGGCAAACAGATAAAGGATGGACGACACGATACAATCCGCAAGCAAAACGACAATCGTCTCCTTTGAGACAATCTTTACATCAGGGTCCACATACTCCTTTAAAATCTGCTTTGTCTTCGGCGGGAAATGGTATTTATCGCAGATCGCGGACACATTTTCCCACGTGTTTTCTCCGGTAAGTTTTCCGATTCTGTGGTAGTACCCGCATGCTTTCACCGCAGCGTCGTCTATGCCGAGGCTTCTTGCCACCTTATCTCCCAGATAGGCCGTGTGAATCGCGTGGTAATACTCCTCCTTGGAAAGCTCCTTAAGCTGCACGAGCAGCGGGCACTCCGGATCATTGATCTCCATATATCTGTCCCGGTACCTGTGGATTACCATGGAACTGACCATCTTCAGGCTGACCAAAAGCAGAATACAACATACCATCAGATTGATGCCCGGTATCATAAACTGAGCGATGGAGAGCCGCTCCTTCGCAAACAGGATCACGTTCGCCGTCAGGCTTAAGGCAAGAACCAGCAGGGAAATCAACATCGGAATCCCCACAAGAAACTCTTCGTCCAACGTGGCAAATACCAGTATCCCGGCCATGCCGCTGATAAAATAGAGCCAGAAAATAGCATAATCACACCCCGCAAAATTCACGGAGAGAAGCAGACACAGACTTCCTGCCACAAGTCCTGTCATGCCGTTTGAAAAAACGCCAAGCAGCACAAAAAACACCAGATACGGCCACCCCGTAACCGGGAGGAAAGGCAGAAACACCGACGCCACAAGACAGCCCAGATAAATGAGGGCAAATCTCCCGTACCGACCCTCATTGCGATAGACGAAAAACCCGGCAGACTCGCCAAGGACATAAGAAAAAATAGTGATTCCCGTCCCCGCCAGAACCATAACGACATTTCGTATCATCATATCTGTCTGGTTATGGTAAAACATGCTGCCAAGCCATGTAATTACGCCTGCCAGAGCAAACATAAACATAAAAATCACGATTCTCTTAATGATATTGCTGTTATTTTGAAGATTGATATTATTTTCCACGCCTGTAATTCCTGTTCCCTGATTTTTGCTCACTGCGCCGTTTCTCTTTTGCTTCGTAATCGTCGTAGGCCTTCACGATCCTCTGTACAAGCGGATGTCTGACCACATCCTTACTGCTCAAGCTGCAAAAGGAAATATCGTCGATTTTTGAGAGCACCTTCACCGCCACGTCAAGTCCGGATTTCATATCCGGCGAAAGATCTTTCTGTGAAGCATCACCCGTAACCACCACTTTCGAGCCGAATCCAATTCTTGTCAGAAACATTTTCATCTGCGCCGGCGTCGTGTTCTGCGCCTCATCCAGAATGATATAGGCGTTATCCAGCGTCCGTCCGCGCATATATGCAAGAGGCGCCACCTCAATCAGCCCTTTTTCCATATTCCTCGCAAAACTCTCTGCCCCCATGATCTGATACAGTGCGTCGTAAAGCGGCCGCAGATAGGGGTCTACCTTGCTTTGCAGGTCGCCGGGAAGAAAGCCGAGCTTCTCTCCCGCTTCGATGGCGGGCCTGGTCAGGATAATGCGGCTCACCTCGTTATTTTTAAAGGCGGTCACCGCCATCGCCATCGCCAGATACGTCTTGCCCGTACCCGCAGGACCGACCCCAAATACAATCATATGGTCCCGCATGGCGTCCACATACCGTTTCTGTCCCAAAGTCTTTGGCTTAATCGGCTTACCGCTAACGGTATGACAGATACAATCGCTGTCCATGGCAAGCAGCATGTCCTCCTTATGCTCCTTACCTAGCTCAATGGCATAATCCACGTTCTGTTCCTCCAAAATCGTGCCTCTTTTTGACAGGGCAAGCAGCTCGTTTACAATCCGGGCCGCCCTGTCCGCCGCTTCCCGCTCCCCGGATATCCGAACCGCGCCGTCTCTGTCTACGATCATCACGTTCAAATCTTTTTCAATTCTTTTGATATGGGAGTCAAACTCCCCAAAAAGATTCCGCATGTGCTCCACCGGCACATCTATTCTGACTGTAAACGCGTCCATTCTCCGCCTTTCAAAACGACAGCCTGATCACTCCGTCTGTGTCTCCTGCTCCTGATCGGAATCTGTCACAGGCTCCGTTACGGCCGTCGGCGTCAGCTTCACCGCTGATTCTTCAAGCTGCATATGGGCGCGCAGCACCCATTTTTTTTCATTCTTTTTTATTGTAACATTTTTTTCTGCAATTTGTACCCCTTTTTCATTTAAAGTTGAGATAATTTTTCTAAACCGTTCCTGCAAAAGCGTTTTCATTTCCTCTTCCGTGTGCGTTTTCGACACGATTTCATATTCCTGCACCGTTCTTTTCCCGTAATACAGAGGCAGATACAGGTGATCCAAAAGCTGCACCTGCTTTTTCTCCTCGCTCGTATCGTAAAATTCGTAGGGAACCTTGCGGAATCGGAACGCGATCTCCTTTTCCCCCGTTCCTGCCACCGGAATTTCAATACTCTCCCCCGTATAACATTTCTCGTCGTAAGCGACCTCTTCCTCCAGTGAGAGATTCCGCCCATAACTTAACGTAATATCCGCGTCCGCCTCCACATACTGGTATCTGCGCACCGTGGTGTCCTCGTTGTAGACGGGAACCGCGCCGCTCACCAGCACGTCTCCTTTTTCCACACTGTCCCCGCATGCCACAAGCGGCACACCGCTTCTGGTGATGATATAAGTCACCACGCCATCCTTTTCCGCTACCAGATCCATGCCCCTGTTCGTTTCCGCCTTATCCCGGTTATCGTAGACCGGCATATCATTCTCCTTGATATGAATCAAAAGCGTGGTTCCACGAAGCTGCACGGAAGTCCATGTAATCAGATCATAGTCCTCCCTGAGTTTCTGTTCAAGAGCCCCGATATCCAGCCCGCTCTTTTTCATGGCGGTATGTACACCCTGCTCCTCCAGATAATCCATCAGCACATCTTCCGTCAGGGCAAAATTCCCCTCAATCTGAATATCCCAGATAAAACGGGATGCCAGACACCAGAAGAAAATGCAGCCGAAAAGCCCGGCCACAAACAGTTTTCTTTTCCACATTTTCGAAACAAAAAAAGGCAGGCCGTATTTGCCCATAACAGCCGCCCTCGTCCCGGTTTTTTTCAGGAGAGGCTTCAGGGCAAAAAAGCCCGCTATACTGATATGCATGGTATGGTAATCGCCGTGATCCTCGATATCCCAGACCAAAACGTCATGATTGCCGCAAAGATTCAAAAGACGCTCCACAGAATAGCCCCACACCTTAATGGCCACATATCCTCTTAAATACTGTATCCAATGAAGCATAGACCTTCCCCTGCACGCGCACTCAGATATAACGGAGCGCGTCGATCTTTCCGCTGATTTTCATGTCTTCATTGGTGTAGTAGTCTATGGACAGGCCGCTTCCCTCAAAACAAATCTTGGCGTTCTTGCCCTGCAGCACAATAGACTCTGTCGTATATTCCAAAATTCCCTTATAATTTTCGATAAAAGCCTCCCGATTGCCTGTGATCGTGACAATGGCTGCCCCCAGCATGGTATCCTTCGGCAGTTTCAGCGATTCCACAATCAGTTCCTTTGACTTGGTAAACGGCGAAAATGGTTGGCGTCTGTTCTCTCTTCTCATGTTACACTATATGAACTCAATTGTAGATTCATTCCCATAAATGCCGTAGTCTGCGGAGAATGCCCGTATTGGGGCATTCTCTTGGATGAAACATAGAAGTTCTCCGCGGAACAGCCTCTGCTGTGAGCGGCTAGAACTTCTTTTCACCCTATTTATGATAGGGTTCTCCGTTTATAATCCGAAACGCCCGGTAAATTTGTTCCAACAAAACAACCCGCATCAACTGGTGCGGGAATGTCATGTCCGAGAAGCTGACCGCCAGATCAGCTCGTTTCTTTATCGTGTTATGTAAACCAAGTGAGCCGCCGATCACGAAAACGATGTGCCCCACACCGTTTACACCCAGCCGCTCGATCTCTCCCGCAAAAGCCTCAGAAGTAAATTTGCGCCCTTCGATCTCCAGCGTCACCACATAGGCGCTATCCGGCAAAAATTTTGCAATGCGCGCCCCTTCCTTCTGTAGAATCTGTTCCCGCTCCGTTTCAGAAGCGCCGTCCGGCGTCTTTTCATCGGCAGTCTCGCGGATCTCCAGCCTGCAGTAGCGTCCCAGCCGTTTCTCATACTCGGACACCGCCTCGCGGAAAAACTTTTCTTTCAGTTTACCCACCGTAATCACTGTTATTTTCATACATTTCCTGATAATATCCGTCCACAAAATCGTCCATGAACGCCTCATCCAGATTCATAAACTTATCGTTGATAGCCGCCCGTATGCGTTCCGTGCGTCTGTAATATCTTTCCGCATCCGAGAGCGCCACAAGCGTCTCCCCCTCATCCAGAATTTCCACATCGATCGCTGCGAGATCCAGATTCTCCTGACACCATCTGGCCATTTCCGAGCGCAGGGAATTTTCCGATTTCGCTTTCACCATCAACGTCTTGGAATCCCGCATAGACACGATGCCGAACACGATAAAGAGCACAAACATCGCGCCCATAACACCACATACCAAATACTTGGTGATGCCCGCATTCCGATAGACCGGTATCACGTTAAAGAAAATCAGCAATACCACAATGAAACCGACGCCGCCTACTGCCAGAAGTGTGTACGCGGAAGAACGGTTGTCCTCCGCCTTTGCTTCGCTGCTCTGATATTGGGGCATAAACCACACCCTCCTTATCTTACGAATTGGAAATTCTGCACACAAAAACATCCGTACGGTTCTATTTTATTATCCTTTTATACAAATTGCAACTACTTTAAGAGTTCCCGAATACCCTGATTCTTGTTTTCCGATTTATCTATGTCCAGACAGACGGAATGGTCATCCATATAACGCCACACGGCGCACTCACCAATGGCGCTCATATCCCGCCACAGCGTAAACACGCCTTCCTTCGCGATGCCGTCCCACTCCTGTACATTGCCGGTATAGTCCACGGTATTGGCGTACATATCCCCATTGTAAAGACCGTTCTTAAACGGGCCGACCACATTTTGTAAAATCCGTCCCTGCGTGGGGGCAAGTTTGGAGATATCCACATCGTAGTGCTCCGCGCCCGCGCCGTTTGGCAGATCGTCCGCCCATTCCCCGGAATAGCTGTGGGACATATAGATGCCCTTAGCGTTATACTTATTTTTTTGGTTAATGTAAAACCGGAACCATGTGCCTTTGCCGCTTCTCGCCCCATTGCTCCACTCACCGAAATAATAGCTGTTCTTTTCATAGATGGCAAGGCCCGTGCCGTGCGGCTTTCCCTCGCTGTCCACGTCGCCCTGATAATAATATTCCCCGGTACCCTCAAGACCCTTGGAGAGTTTCACATAGCGTTTTAAATGAGCCAGATCCCAGATGGCATCCTGATTGTTGTCCGCAAAGAAAGGATACGCCTCCTTCAAAATATATTCCTTCGTGTACGCTTCATCGTTTTCATCCTCTATGTCTACCACAACGGCCGTTTTCTCATTATCTGTGGAAGCCGGTTCTTCCTCCGTCTCCTCCTCTTCCTCGTCCTCTTCTTCCTCGTCGGCCGCCGGTTCTTCCACGGCAGGCTTGTCCTCCTTTTCCTCAAGAACCTGCTCTTCCAACTCCTGCTGTTCCTTCGCATAATCCGTAATGCTCTGCTGGAGATCCTGATCCGTCTTGTCCCCGCTGCTTCGTCTGTTACTGACTACGACTGTGAGCAGAACCAGAATAAGAATCAAAAGAACGGCAATCACCCCCAAAAGCACTTTCGTCGTCAAGGCTTTCTGCAGTAAGTTCTCCGCGCCATCCTGCTCCTCTTCCCAATTTTTACCTTTGTCCGGATCAGTCAATTTCATAAATGTTTCACACCTTTCTATCCTGGCAGATTGTTTGTAACGGTTCATCCTTCGACTTTACTGTTACAATTGTTTTCGTATCCTGACTTCCATCATAAAGCATACTTTTAAAGAATCTGTACCGCAAATTATTAAGAAATTCTTAGAAAAAAACGTCGCTTCACAGCGACGATTCAGAGAACGCTGCGCATTCTCCTTCCATTTTTTAAATCTGCCCGCCGCTTTCCGGCAGGCAGATCTTCGTTGTCATGTCTTATTTGGAGAGGTACTCGTCGATCCCCTTCGCGGCAGCCTTTCCGGCTCCCATTGCAAGAATCACGGTGGCAGCTCCCGTCACCGCATCTCCGCCCGCATAGACGCCCTCTTTCGTCGTCGCGCCGAAATCCTCCTCGGCCACGATGCACTTGTACTTATTGACTTCAAGTCCTTTTGTGGTAGAAGAAATCAACGGATTCGGAGAAGTGCCAAGAGACATGATCACCGTATCCACTTCCATCAGAAACTCCGAACCCTCGATCACTACCGGACGGCGTCTGCCGGAAGCGTCAGGCTCGCCAAGCTCCATGCGCACGCACTTCATGCCGGACACCCAGCCGTTCTCATCCGCAACAATTTCTGTCGGGTTGGTCAGAAGGTCAAAGATGATGCCTTCCTCTTTCGCGTGGTGTACCTCCTCCACACGGGCGGGCAGTTCTTCTTCGCTCCTGCGGTATACGATATGCACTTCCGCACCGAGACGAAGGGCCGTTCTCGCGGCATCCATCGCCACATTGCCTCCGCCCACAACGGCTACTTTCTTACCTCGCATAATGGGTGTGTTGGACGTCTCGTCAAAGGCTTTCATCAAGTTGCTTCTGGTCAGATACTCGTTGGCGGAGAACACGCCGAGCGCCTGCTCTCCGGGAATTCCCATAAATTTCGGAAGACCCGCGCCGGAACCGATAAACACGGCGTCGAATCCTTCATCCTCCATCAGCTCATCAATGGTGACTGATTTTCCCACCACCACATTGGTCTCTATCTTCACGCCGAGACTCTTTACATTCTCGATCTCCTTTGCCACCACGTCCTGCTTGGGCAGCCGAAACTCCGGAATACCGTAAACAAGCACGCCGCCGGGCTCATGGAGCGCCTCAAAAATCGTCACCACATAGCCCATCTTAGCCAGATCCCCTGCGCAGGTCAATCCTGCAGGGCCGGAACCGATGACGGCTACCTTCTTGCCTTTCTTTTCCGATGCGCCTTCCGGCTTCACGCCGTTCTCCCTCGCCCAGTCAGCCACAAAACGCTCCAGTTTGCCAATGGAGACAGGCTCGCCCTTAATGCCGCGGATGCACTTGCCCTCGCACTGGCTCTCCTGCGGGCACACACGGCCACAGACCGCGGGCAGGGCGGAAGATTCACTGATTATATGATAAGCGGCGGCGATATCGCCCTCCTTCACCTTCTCGATAAATCCGGGAATGTTGATAGCGACAGGGCATCCCTTGATACACTGCGCATTCTTACAGTTGATGCAGCGGGCTGCCTCGCACATCGCTTCCTCTTTATCATAACCGAGACACACTTCCTCGAAATTCGTCGCACGAACCTTAGCGTCCTGTTCCCTGACGGGAACTTTCTTCAATACATCTGCTTCCATTTTCTCCTCATTTCTACGCCGCATCTACATGAACCGGGTTTGTGCCAGGCAGCGCACGGACACAAACCTCACGCTATTCTTTTCACTCTGACTTCCCGCAATTTCCGCACCCGCCATGATGGGTGTCTCCCTCTTGGGCTTTCAGGAAGTCTCTTCCTTCCTTCGTCTTATACATCTGCTGGCGCTTCATCGCCTGATCGAAATCTACTTTATGTCCGTCGAACTCAGGCCCGTCCACGCAGGCAAACTTCACTTCCCCGTCCACGGTCAGACGGCAGGCGCCGCACATACCCGTGCCGTCCACCATAATAGGATTCATGCTCACAACGGTGGGCAGCTCATATTTTTTCGTGGTCAGGCACACAAATTTCATCATAATCATAGGCCCGATCGCCACGCATACATCGTAAGATTTTCCTTCGGATTCCATCAGATCCTCGATCACCTTCGTCACCATACCGCTTCTGCCGTAGGAGCCGTCGTCGGTGGTAATATAGAGGTTTCCGGCCACCTCCTTCATCTCTTCTTCCATAATGAGCAGATCCTTCGTCTTTGCGCCTACGATCACATCCGCGTCGATTCCTCTCTCATGCAGCCATTTTACCTGCGGGTAAACGGGCGCCGTGCCAAGTCCCCCGGCCACGAAGAGAATCTTTTTCTTTTTTAATTCGGACACCGCCTCGTTCACAAACTCGGAAGGGCATCCCAGCGGCCCGACAAAATCCTGAAAACCGTCTCCCTCTTTCAAATTGCGCATCATTTCCGTAGCTGCGCCCACCACCTGAAATACGATGGTGATGGTTCCCTTTTCCCTGTCATAATCACAGATCGTCAGAGGAATCCGCTCTCCCTCTACATCCATTCTGACAATGACAAACTGTCCCGGCTGGCAGGACCGCGCCACGCGGGGCGCTTCCACATCCATGAGATAGATATTCGCTGCAAGTTCCTCTGCTCTTATAATCCTGTACATCTCAACACTCCTTTTCCTTTTATCCGAACTATTTTATAATAGCGAAATTTACCGGATGTTGCAAGATATAATATTTGTTTTACGAATAGACTGTAACAGTTCAGCCTTCGGCTTCACTGTCACATCTGATGCACACAAAATGCTCCAAAGTCGCATTTTGGCGCTTGCACAACTCCCAAAATCGCATACAGAGCGATTTTACTCGCGGAATAGTGCATGGCTGAACTGTTACAATAGACTCCGTCGTCCGCGCCATACAACAAGGGCGTGACACAGGGTGAAAAGTAACGGCAGACTCCCACGCTACAGCAGGTTTGCCATAAATTCCCCGGCCTCGTCATAGCCGAGCTGCGCTGCCGCCCCGGTGTAAACCTGCACCAGAAAAACCTTGTCCGTGCGGCTTAAAAGTCCCGTCCCGTCATCGTAATACTCGTTGATGGTATAGTAATCTTCCTCCCCCACCCGGAGCACAGAGCTGAACTGATAGCTTAAGATGCCGCTCTGTCTTGGATTTTTTCCGGAAGCATCTTCCAGATATCCGGTCTCCACCAGTCTGTTGACCAAGTTTGACACTGCCGTCTCCGTATGGATCGCTCCCCGCAGTCTGAGCGTAAAGGTGCGCGTCGTCACCTCGCTTGCTATCCCCTCGCTGCTGATATTTACGAACTTAAACAGCGTTTTTCCAAGGGGCATGGGAATCGGTCCCGTATAAGGCACGCTGTCCGCCGTAGGCTCCGACTCATCCGTTGTATAAAAAGTCTTGCAGCCTTCCGCAGGCTCCACGGCGATCATTGTCGCTTCCGCATATTCGCCGCTGTAAAGCTCGACTACCGGAGCGTTTGGCACCGCCAGATTGATCACGTAGGTTTTCGTCACAATATCGCTTTCAATGCCGTAATCATTTACAAAAAAAGCGCTGACCGTATATTCTCCCGTTTCCAGAAAGAGGGGCGACGTATAAATCTGGCTGTTCTTATCAGGCTTTGATCCATCCAAGGTATAATAGATCGTTCCCGCCGTGTTGGAACTCATTTTTAACGGAATCACTTCCGCATAGCTCCCCTCCACATAGCTGAACTCCGGCTCCATGGCCAGATAGCTCTGGAACATGCTCACAATCCTCTCATTGTCACAGGCGCGCAGCAGATCGTTAATCAGTCCGTACTCTTTTTGGTTGGCATAGATCGTGATGATTTTACCGTAAGCCTCTTCCACATCTTCCTCTGGGTATCTGATCGTATTTTCCGTGTCAATGATCTTCATAAGCGCCGACAGCGCATAGTTATCCATCTGCTGCAGGTAGTAATAATCCGCCTCCAGAAAAAGAATGCCGGCCTCCTCGGGATGATCCGCATAAGCCGCCTCCAGACAGGCGATCGCCTCGCTGTACGCCCCTTTTTGCGCATAAGCCGCGGCCTTATTGATCTGGTAATCCACCGTGTGGATATGGTAGGCATAAAGGGCATAGGAAATAAACGCCGCTAGGAAAAGAATCGCCAACGCCAGAATCACCTGCGGTTTTCGAATTTTCTTTCCCGCACCGGGGACCGTCTCGTCCTCGCTTTCCGCGTCCTGTGCACCTTCCGCATCCTCCTGCGAAGAGACAAGCGTGGAGAGCGTTTCCGTTATGCTGTTTTCTATTTCCGGTTCGAAATCCGGAACGATCTGAATCTCCTCTCCGCACTTATCGCAGAGCAGATAACCGTCCGGCATTTCATGTCCGCAATGGGGACACTTCATAGGCTGTTTCCTTCTTTGCTATCGTTTCAGTCAGCCGTCAAATTCGTGCAGGCACGATTTGTCAGCTAACGGTGGTCTGGCTGAACTGTGGCACAACAGTTATACATCAGCATGGCGATCGTCATAGGGCCTACACCTCCGGGCACCGGCGTAATCGCGCTGCACACAGGCGCCACATCCTCATAGTCCACATCGCCACAAAGTTTATTGTTTTCATTTCTATGAATGCCAACGTCGATCACCACCGCGCCTTCCTTCACATACTCTCTGGTAATCATTTTCGGCTTGCCCACCGCCACCACAAGAATGTCGGCGCGCTTCGCCACTTCCTTTAAGTCTTTTGTCCGGGAATGAGTCACCGTCACCGTGCCGTTCTCCCGAAGCAGCAAAAGCGCCATGGGCTTGCCGACAATATTGCTTCTGCCGATCACCACACACTCTTTGCCCGCAATCTCTATGTTCGAACGCTTCAACAGCTGGATGATTCCGGCTGGCGTACAGGAGACGAAGCCCGGCTGTCCGATACAGAGTGCGCCCACACTCTGGGGATGGAAACCGTCCACATCCTTTTTCGGGTCGATGGCCTGTATCACCGCGTCCTCATCGATCTGTTTTGGCAGAGGAAGCTGCACCAGAATACCCCTCACTTCCTCCTTCGTATTCAATTCCCGAATCAGGGCTAAAAGTTCCTCCTGCGTGGTCTCCTCCGCAAGCTCATAGGAAAGAGATTCGATTCCCACATAGGCGCAGGCTTTCTTCTTATTGCCCACATATACGCTTGATGCGGGATCCTCCCCCACCTGTATCACCGCAAGGCACACCTTTTTCCCCTGTGCGGCAAGGGCCGAAACCTGCGCCTTTACCTCGTCCTTAATCTGGGCCGCAATGGCCTTTCCGTCTATGATCTGTGGCATTTTCCTTTATCCTTTCTTTCCCTTTTTCATTCCGCACCTCAAACTGATGCAGCGCATGTCGTTCCTTGGGAATTCTCCCATGTGAGACTTAGAACAACCCGACAATCTTTCCTTCGTCGTCCACATCAATCCGATAGGCTGCCGGGGTCTTGGGAAGTCCCGGCATAGTCGTCACATCGCCCGTCAGCACAACCACAAACCCTGCGCCTGCCGACACATAAACCTCCCGCACATGCATCTCAAATCCGACCGGACGCCCCAGAAGTTTTGGGTCGTCCGAGAGCGAGTACTGCGTCTTCGCGATGCAGACAGGCATCCTCCCGAATCCGGCGTTCTCCAGCTTCTCCAACTGCTTTTTAGCCGCCGCCGTGTAGGTTACGCCGCCCGCGCCGTAAATCTCCGACGCCACCGTATGAATTTTTTCCGTCAGGGAAAGTTCATCCCCGTAAAGCGGCTCGAAGAAACTTCTCTTATTTTCCAGCGTGTCAAGCACCTTCCCTGCAAGGGCCTCTCCGCCCTCCCCGCCCTTTTCCCAGACTTCTGCAAGGGAAAATTCGCAATCCCTGTCCTCACAAAATTTCTGCACATAGTCAATTTCTTCCTGTGTATCCGTGGAGAATGCATTCAGCGCAACCACGATGGGCACCCCGTATTTATGGATATTGGAGATATGCTTCTCCAAATTTACGATACCCGCCTGCAGCGCTTTCATATCTTTTCTGGACAGATCTTCCTTCGCCACGCCGCCGTTATATTTCAGCGCCCTTACAGTCGCTACAAGCACCACCGCATCCGGCTTCAAATCCGCCATCCGGCACTTGATATCAAAAAATTTCTCGGCTCCCAGATCCGCGCCAAATCCCGCCTCCGTAATGACATAATCCGCCATCTTAAGCGCGGTCTTTGTGGCCATCACGGAATTGCAGCCGTGGGCAATATTGGCAAAAGGCCCGCCGTGCACAAGCGCAGGCGAATGTTCTAACGTCTGAATCAGATTCGGCTTCATGGCATCTTTCAAAAGCGCAGCCATAGATCCCACCGCCTGTAAATCCTTCGCCGTCACAGGTTCGCCGGAATAATCGTAAGCTACGATAATACGCGAAAGGCGTTCCTTCAAGTCCTTAAAATCCGTTGCCAGACACAGAATCGCCATAATCTCGGAAGCCACCGTAATGATAAAGTGATCTTCCCGCACCATGCCGTTTGCCTTGCCGCCCATGCCGATCACGACATTGCGAAGCACCCTGTCGTTCATATCAAGACATCTCTTCCAAACAATCTGCCTCGGATCGATCCTCAGCAGATTTCCCTGCTGGATATGATTGTCCAGCAGGGCCGCCAGCAGATTGTTTGCGGCGGTAACCGCATGAAAATCACCCGTAAAATGGAGATTTAACTCCTCCATCGGCACGACTTGGGAATAGCCGCCCCCTGCCGCGCCGCCTTTGATACCAAAACACGGCCCGAGGGAAGGCTCCCGCAGGGCGATGACCGCTTTTTTCCCAAGTCTGGCAAATGCCTGTCCCAGTCCCACAGTAATCGTGGTTTTACCTTCCCCTGCCGGGGTTGGGTTGATGGCTGTCACCAAGATCAACCGTCCCTCGGGATTCTTTTTGATCTTCTCTATGTATTCTTCCGAAAGTTTCGCCTTATATCTGCCGTAAACATCCAGGTCATCCTGTTCGATGCCTATCTGCCGTGCCACCTCCGTAATCGGGGTCAGCTCCGCCGCCTGGGCGATCTCAATATCTGTTTTCATATGTCTCTCCTTTCAGAAGCTTGTGCACAGAATGCCTGCTTTCAGCACTCTCTTCCCAAAATCTGTTCAAACTCTTCCGCACTCATCAGAATCTTGCGCGGTTTGGTTCCCTCTTCCTCGCCCACAACACCGGCGTCGCAAAGCTGATCCATAATACGCGCCGCACGGTTAAAGCCGATCTTAAACATGCGCTGCAGCATACCGATCGATGCCTTGTCCTTCTCTATGATAAACCGGCCGGCCTCCGCAAAATACTCGTCGTAAGCCGACTCTCCATCGCCCGCACCGCCGGAAGACCCGGATGTCCCGGACTCGACAACAATGTTGTTGATCTGTTCCACCACCGTCTCGTCAGCCGCACTCTCCGGCGCATAATCCTTCAAAAACGCTACCACATCGGAAACTTCGTCATCCGACACAAAGGGACCCTGAATACGGGCAGGTTTCGGATATCCCTGCGGATAAAAGAGCATATCTCCCTTGCCAAGCAGCTTCTCCGCTCCCACCATATCCAGAATGGTGCGGGAATCCACCCCGCTTGAAACCGCAAAGGCCACACGGCTTGGCATATTCGCCTTGATCAGACCTGTGATCACGTCCACGGACGGACGCTGTGTGGCGATGATTAAGTGAATACCGCAGGCTCTCGCAAGCTGTGCCAGACGACAGATGGATTCCTCCACCTCTCCCGGCGACACCATCATCAGATCCGCCAGCTCGTCCACAATAATCAAAATCTGGGGCATCTTCTCCGGCGCATGCGGATCTCCCGAAGCCTGCATACCCTCCACTTTTTTATTGTAGCCCTTCAAATCACGGACATTGAAATCCGCAAATTTTTTATAGCGCTCCGTCATTTCCGCAACGCCCCAATGCAGAGCCGCCGCCGCCTTTTTCGGGTCTGTCACCACAGGGATCAGCAAATGGGGAATGCCGTTATAGACGCTCAACTCCACAACCTTTGGATCAATCATAATCATCTTCACATCATCCGGGTGCGCCTTAAACAAAATACCCATGATAATCGTATTGATGCAGACAGACTTACCAGACCCGGTCGCACCCGCAATCAGCAGATGAGGCATTTTCGCAATATCCGCAAACACAATCTTGCCGCCGATATCTTTACCCACCGCAAAGATCAGGTTTGCAGGGAATTGATCAAATTCCGGCGATTCAACCAGATCCCTGAAAGGCACCGCCGTATTTTCTTTGTTCGGCACCTCGATACCCACCGCCGCTTTCCCGGGAATGGGCGCTTCGATACGGATATCTGTAGCCGCCAGATTCAGCTTGATATCGTCCGCAAGTCCGACGATCTTGCTGACCTTGACGCCCTGCTCCGGCTGCAGCTCATAGCGGGTGACAGAAGGTCCCCTGCTATACTGCGTGACGCTCACCTTCACGCCGAAATTGCCAAGAATCTGTTCCAGGCGTTGTGCCGTCTCTTTAAGTTCCCTGTCGGAGTCCGCACCTTTCTTTTTTTTCTGCGGCGCCAAAAGATCCGGCGTGGGAAAACGGTATCGGTCTTTCCCGCTCTTTCCGGAAGGAACTGCCGCCTCTTTTGTCTGTCCGGACGGACTGCTCGCCGCTGTCGGCCGCGTTCTGCCGCTCGAAGGCGCCATTTGGTTGCCGGTCATGGGCTGATAGGAGTCCATCGGTTTTTTCGGAGGTTCCGGCTCCGTTTCAGGCATTACAGGCTCAGGCTCGATCTCTTCCCCGCCAAAATACACCTCATCAAGCGCGTCGGATTCCTGTTCTATGTAATGGTAGGAATGCTTCTCTCTTTCCCTTACAGGCGGCTGTTCTTCCATGTCCTCCTCGTCATAATGTAACGTGATTTCATGGATGTCATCCCGCACCTTCTCGGCCGCCGCTTTTTCCTGTTCCCTGCCAAGAGCGGTATCGAGCATAACGCCTGACACTTTTTTATCCATGCGAAGAAGCTTCTCATTTTCCAGCTCCTCCTCCCGCTGTCTGCGCTCTCTGGCTTCGCGCTCCCGCCTTTCGGACTGCTCCTCCCGGCGTCTGGCCGCCCTCTCTCTTCGGTAAGCCGCGTCCTCTCTGGAACGCTCGTAAACCTTCCGGCCGCCCGCCGCCACACCGCCGATAAAGGACTTCTCCGTGACGATCACCAGACAGATAATGCCCAAAACCAGAAGCAGAAGCACCGTACCCACCGTGCCGAGAAACTTGCAGGACAGATAGGCAAGCGATCCGGCAAGTACGCCGCCGCCCGCGTGTCTCTCGCTGCAGCGGGCGTAAATCTCCGCAATCCGGTAGCTTTCCGCCTCGGAGGGATTGGTGCTGAAAAATTCAAATGCCATGCCAAGAAGAAGAACCAAAACTATGCCTGCCGCCAGTTTTCTCGTGGCAATATGGTTTCCCGCATTTAACATGCCAAAAGCGATCATCAGAAAGATAATAACCGGCGCCACATAGGCAAGAAGCCCGAATACGCCGAACATGACACTGCTGACCGCGCTGCCGAACTTACCAACCAACCCGAAATTACACAAAAATAAAATAAGGGCGAAAGCCGCCAGCACAATCAACAGTATTTCATTTCTGACAGCCGGGTCCATGGGCGCATCCTGTCTCGCACTCCTGTTTTTTGTCCGTGATCCGGATGTATTCGTCCTGCCCGCACCTGTATTTTTTTTCTTCGTGGATGACCCTCTCGTACCCTGAGCCGCCATGACTGCCTCCCACATGTATCTAAAATTTGCAGCTATTCAGCGTTTTCTGAACAGTTACCTAAAAATTCTATACTAGTATAGCATTTTCATTTTGTCTTGTCATCTTTTATTTTGTATCGGCTCTTTTCTTTTCTACCATATCATGGAGCTTTGCGATCGCGTCGCTGATACCGCCCACCTCACAGATGATACCTTCCTCCACGGCCTCTCTTCCCACAAGTACCGTTCCCACATCCTTCGTCAGCATCCCGGTTTCCATCATCAGTTCCTCCAGACGGGGCTTCGGGACTTTGCAGTGCTCGCAGACAAAGCCGGTGATACGGTTCTGAATCTGCTTAAAGTAATCAAACGTCTGCTGTACCCCGATCACCATACCGCTTAAGCGAACCGGATGAATCACCATGGTTCCCGTCGGCACGATATAGGAATAGTCCGTGCTCACCGCAATCGGCACGCCGATAGAGTGACTTCCGCCAAGCACAAGAGACACTGTCGGTTTGCTCAGAGAGGCGATCATTTCCGCAATTGCCAGCCCCGCCTCCACGTCTCCGCCCATCGTGTTTAAAAGGATCAGTACACCGTCCACCTCGCCGCTGTCCTCGATCGCCGCAAGCTGCGGCAGAATATGCTCGTATTTGGTTGTTTTCGCGTTGCTGCTCAAATTGTCATGCCCTTCGACTTCCCCGATGATTGTGAGTAAATGGATTTTATGGTGCTGCGCGTTCTCATCGAGCGTCACCTGTCCCACCTTCTCAATGCGCTCGTCCCTCTGTTTTTCATTTTCCCGCTTTTTATCCTTCTCGTTTTCGTCCTTGTTCCGGCTGTCCTTGTTTTTCGGATTTTTGCTGTTTCCCATTTATGTTTTCTCCCTTCTTTTCCCTTCTCTATTATTTTTTGCATAACCAATGAAATTCTTCATAGACTTAAAATAATTGTGTTTTTTAATCCACATGAAGCGCCACACAAAAAAGAGAACCATATTTCGGTTCTCTCCTAGTATCGCAGTATTTCAGAAAATATATACCATCTATCTGTCGAAATCATCCCCATCGGCAATTTCCACCTGATAGTGCATATCCGTCTCCGGCACCTCATAATCGTAATCCATTTCCCGTTTCACATGTTTCTTCGGAAGGGGCAGCGGATTTTCAAAAAACCTTGGCTTCTCCTTCGGAACCTGCTCCGATGTTACAGGCACAACAGCCGGAACCGGCGCTGCCGCCGCCACAGGTTTCACCGCCGGAATCGGCGCTGCCATCGCATTGATTTCCTCGATCTTCTCCCGCAAAGCCTCTGCCCGTCCGCCAAACACCGCATTTTTCAAGCCCAGCGCCGCCAGCACGCTCCAGAAAACCAACGCCACGCCGCCCATCCCTATGATGCTGAAATCCATCAGGAATACAGGCGCTAAAAGAATACAGGGCAAAAGCCAAAGAGAAAAGTCCTGTTCGCGTCCTCCCCGTATAAACTCAAAGGCCAAAAAGGAAGCCAGCAGAAAGAGAACCGCAAAAAAGGGATACTCCATCCCGATCACGCTGAATATTCTCGCCCCCATTCCGAGGTTGAAATAGGGTCCGGCCCATGCCACCATTCCCTGATAAAAACTGACGCCGCTCAAAAAAGCGTCCAGCCATATGGAGAAAAAAAATCCGGCCGCACTGCCTGCCAGCGCCAATGACAGATACCCCGCCAGCCGTTTCCGGCTTCCCGCTTCGCCCTGTCTTCCGGTAAAAAGCCCCGCAAAAAACAGAAACAAAATTAATGCGCTGAAATCCAGATAACACAAAAATCCCAAAACAATGCCAAGAAGCGCTGCCTGCACAAACCCGCCGCTTCCGCTCTTTCCATAAAGCGATGCCTTCACAAAGCCAAGGACCAGACAAAGTCCGGCGAGCAGAACAGCAAGCAGCATACATTCCGGATCAATCACATAAATCTTTCGGATAAACGCATCGGAGAACGCCAGCAGAATAAGCACCGTACAGGCCGCGAACCGGCCTGCCGCTTTCCTCACGGCAATGTAGGCAAACAGCAGGGCGAGAAGCTGTAAAAAAATCTGAAACAGCACAGCCGCCATCATACTGTTTCCCAAAAAGAAAAAAACCGTCCTGAGTGCGCGCACAAAAAGATCGCTCAACCCATGAGCCAGAGCCGGACTCTCCGCACCCGCTCTCACAACCGCCATCTCGTAGTATTCTCCCGGTTCGAAAACGGGCGCCTCCTCGTAAATCGACGCCATGAGAATCCCCTCTTTAAGCCTCAGTATAAGGCCGAAAACAAAGGATGCGGAAACCGCAAGGGACTCCGTCATAGCCGCCGCGTGGGCAGAAAAGTGATGTTTTTTCCGTATCGCCTGCGAGGACAGCCGAATCCCCGGATAGATACATAAAAGAATCGGAAACGGCAGAAATGCCCCGAGCTTTGCAAGCGACGCGCCCACATAGAAAGCATAAATATGCTTTCCCACATAGGCCAAAAGCATCACACAAATTCCCGCATAAACTGCCCAAAGCACATAATCAAACCAGGTTTTCCGATAAGTCATAGTTAACTTCCTTCTCTTTTCACATGAGTGCCTGCGCAAGATCCGCAATAATATCGTCGATATGTTCGATCCCCACAGAAAGTCTAATCAAATCGGGCGCTACCCCGGCCTCTTTCAACTGCTCATCATTCATTTGTCTGTGCGTATGGCTGGCCGGATGCAGAACGCTTGTCCTCGCGTCCGCCACATGGGTTACAATGGCTGCCAGCTTCAAACGATCCATCATTTCGGCCGCAGCTTCTCTTCCGCCTTTCAAGCCGAAAGATATAACGCCGCAAGTGCCGTCCGGCATATATTTTTTTGCAAGCTCGTAGTATTTGTTCCCCGCAAGTCCCGGATAATTCACCCACGCCACCTTCTCGTGATTCTGCAAAAATTCCGCGCATTTGAGCGCATTATAGCAGTGTCTTTCCATGCGCAGCGGCAGTGTCTCCAGCCCCACATTCAGTAAAAACGCATTTTGGGGCGACTGGCTGGAACCGAGATCCCGCATCAACTGGCTTGTGGCCTTTGTGATATAAGCCGCTTTACCGAATTTCTCCGTGTAGACAATGCCGTGATATGATTCGTCCGGCGTACACAGTCCCGGAAACTTTTCCGGATAGGCCGCCCAGTCAAAATTGCCCGAATCCACAATGCAGCCGCCCACAGCCATGGCATGTCCGTCCATATATTTCGTAGTGGAGTGTGTCACGATATCCGCGCCCCATTTGAACGGATTGCAGTTGATTGGCGTGGCAAAGGTATTGTCCACGATAAGCGGTACATGATGGGCATGGGCAAGTGACGCGAATTTTTCTATATCGAGAATCACCAGCGCGGGATTCGCAATGGTTTCCGCATACACGCACTTCGTATTCTCACGGAATGCCTTTTCCAGTTCCTCCGCCGGCAGATCGGGATCTACCACCGTGCACTCGATTCCCATCTTCTTCATGGTACATGTGATCAGATTGAAGCTGCCGCCGTAAACCGTGGAGCTCATCACCACATGGTCACCCGCCTCGCAGATATTGAAGACGGCATAATGGTTCGCCGCCTGCCCGGAGGAAGTGAGCATAGCCGCCACGCCGCCCTCCAGCTCGCAAATCTTCTGCGCCACAAAAACATTGGTCGGATTCTGTAACCGGGAATAAAAATACCCGCTTTCCTCCAGATCAAAGAGCCGCCCCATCTGCTCGGAGCTCTCATACTTAAAAGTTGTGCTCTGGTAGATCGGCAGCACCCGTGCCTCCCCGTTCTTCGGCTTCCATCCCGACTGTATGCAGATTGTCTCTTTTTTGTACATATTGCCCTCTCCTACTCATCCCAGTTATGATATACCGCCTGCACGTCGTCATCATCTTCGAGAAGGTCAAGCGTCCTCTGCAGATTCTTAATCGCGCCCTCGTCTGTCAGCTCCACCCATGTCTGGGGAATCATCGTCACCTCGGAGGAAATGGGCGTTATCCCCGCTTCCTTCAGCGCCGCGTCCACCGCACTCCACTGGTCGGGGCCGGTATAGACCTCGTAACTGTCCTCCTCCTCGGAAAAATCCTCCGCACCCGCATCAAGCGCGGTCATCATCAAATCATCCCCGTCCATATCGCACTCTTCCTTGTCGATGATGATAAGCCCCTTCTTATCGAACATGAAGGAGACACAGCCCTGTGTGCCGATGCTGCCGTTTCCTTTCGTAAAAGCGCTTCTCACATTGGCGGCTGTACGATTGGTATTGTCCGTCAACGCATCTACGATAATAGCCACGCCATTGGGACCGTACCCTTCATAGGTGACATATTTATAATCTACGTTTCCGCCTTCACCGGCCGCTTTCTTAATGCCTCTGTCGATGGTATCGTTTGGCATATTGTTGGCTTTTGCCTTGGCAATCACCTGCGCCAGCTTAAAATTGTTCGCCGGGTCCGGGCCACCCTCCTTCACCGCCACCGCAATCTCCCTACCGATGATGGTGAATATTTTACCCTTCGCCGCGTCGTTCTTTTCCTTCTTGTGTTTGATATTCGCAAATTTTGAATGTCCTGACATCTTTTTTTCCACCCTTTCTTTATGCTTCTGTCTCTTCTTTATTTTTCCTTGCGGACACGTTCTGTATCATATGATCCTTTACTTCCATAATGCGGAAGGTATAACCGCCGTACACAAATTCGAAATCTTCCCCTTCCTCCGGGATATGTTCCAGTCTCGAAATCACGAAACCGTTCACCGTGTCGAAAGGTTCATCCTCGAAAGAAACCTGTAATCTTTCCTCCAGCTCCTCAAGCGGCATCATTCCCTGAATCACATAATGATCCGTCCCGCTTTCTTTGATATAGGTAGCGTCTTCGTCATACTCATCCTGAATATTGCCGACAATCTCCTCCAGAATATCTTCCAGAGCCACCAGTCCCGCCGTCTGTCCGTACTCGTCGATGACAATGACCATCTGGATCTTTTCTTTCTGCATAACCTGAAAAAGATCGTTGATCTTGCGTTTCTCCGTAATAAAGCGCGGCTCTCGCAAAAGTCCTTTGATCTTTCCGATGGGACGGTTACGCATTTTCTCATTCATCTGCATCCGCATCACGTCCTTCAAATGCAGAATGCCGATGATATGATCTATGGTTTCGTCGTAAACGGGGAAACGGCTGTTATGCGCCTCCACAATAAAAGCCGCCGCCTCCTGCAGCGTCATGGTGCAGTCTATGCCGATGAGATTGTTGCGGTTAATCATGATATCCTTGGCCTCCTTGTCTCCGTACTCAAAGATATTCGTGATCATTTCCGCCTCACTGGCATGCAGGATTCCCTGCTCATGCCCCACGCTCACCATAGAAAGGATTTCTTCCTCCGTCACGTCCTCGCGGTCGTCCGCATCCCGCACGCCAAACAAATGCAAAACCATCTTTGACGTGACAAAGATCAGACTGCTGAAAGGGGATACAGCCCGCACATAGTAATAAAACGGATTCACAAGCGCATGAAGCCATTTGTCCGGATGTTTTGCCGCCGCTTTCTTCGGCACCATAACGCCGATCGTCATGATTATGTACAGCAGAAAAACCGTTACAAGAAACGGCACCGTAAGCGCCAGCAGCGCCTCCGTCTGCCATCCGACAAGCGTGCCGAAACGGACACGCACCTGATCCGATACCAGATAAGAAAAATAGCTGTTCAACCGATACAGTATAAATGCGCCAAGCAGCAAATTGATGGTCACCACGCCAAGCTGCGTCGCCGTAGCGTAAGCCGCGTGCTGCTCCACCATGTAAGCCAGCCTCTCCTGCTTCTTTTTCTGTTTTGCCGTCTGCTCTTCGGTTTCTTCCCCGCCTGTACCGCTTTCCTCTTTTTCCGTTCCTCTGCGGTTCTGCATTGCCGTACTGAAGCCATAAAAAATCATTTCCAGAATCAGCATGAGCACAAACCACAAAATGCCGTTACTGCCCGAGCCACCGTCTTCCATATGAAACGTTCCTTTCCTTTGTCTCTTCTTTTACTTCTTTAACCTCAGTTTATTATCATATCAATTATTATCCTGTGTGTCAAATCTCCAGCTTATCCTATGTACCCAGCTCTAAGCTGATCATCAGCCCCTCGTTTACCGCCCGCATGATATCCGAATCGAGATGGCAGACTCTGTCTTTGAGACGCTGTTTATCTATGGTGCGAAGCTGCTCCAAAAGAATCACGGAATCCTTCACCATATCATACTTTCCTGCACTTAATTCTATGTGAGTGGGCAGCTTTGCCTTGTTCATTTTTGATGTAATCGCCGCGCAGATCACCGTTGGGCTGTGCCTGTTTCCCACGTCGTTTTGTATGATGAGAACCGGGCGCACACCGCCCTGTTCAGATCCCACTACCGGACGCAGATCCGCATAATAAATATCTCCTCTTCTCATTACCTTACACTTCCTTTGACATTTCGCTATTGCTTACTGTTTTCTGTTACCAGCAATAGTATTGCCGTCTTTTTCGGTCGTATACAGAATAATGATACGTTTTCCACCCGCCTTTACCGGCTCTCTCCATAATCGTCTTGCGTGCACGCAATTTTTCCGTCCTTCAGATAGACACGTGGAATCCGTTTGCCGAGATCGCAGGCCAGCTCATAGTTAAATCTGCCTGAAAGCGCTCCCAGTTCCTCCATGGTGATTTCTCCATCCCCATCCGTACCGATCAAGGTTACCTCGTCCCCCTCCGATACCCTCGGGATATCCGACACATCCACCATGAACTGGTCCATGCAGACCCTTCCGAGAATGGGCGCGCACATTCCCCGGATCAGTACGCTGCCCTTGCCTGAAAGGCTTCTGGGATAGCCGTCCCCATAGCCCACAGGCACAGTGGCGATCCGCATCCGCTCCTTCGCAACAAAGGTTCCCCCGTAGCTGACAGGCGTACCCGCCTCGATCTCCTTCACATAAACCAGATGGCTTTTCAGGGAGAGAACAGGGCGCAGGGAAAGGATGTCTTTTGTCACTTCCCCGGAAGGTGACAGACCATACAGCGTAATACCCGCACGCACGAGAGAAAGATTTGCCTGCGGCAAAGTGAGAATGCCCGCGCTGTTGGAGCAGTGCTTTAGCGGGATCTTTCTGCCAATTCTTTGCTCTGCCTCTCCGGCAAACGCCGTAAACTGCGCAAACTGCGCAAGCGCTGCTCTTTTGTCCGTCTCGTCCGCTCTCGCAAAATGGGTGAATATGCCTTCCACCTCGATGTTCTCAAGGCCGGAAAGCCATTCCATAAACGCTAGACCCTCTTCATCCGGCCTGATGCCGATCCGTGACATTCCCGTGTCCACCTTCACATGTACAACCGCCTTTTTTTTCAGCTTTGCCGCACAGACATTTAATTCCACAAGCGTATCCCTCCGGAATACAGCGGGCCGGATTTCTCGTAAGATCATCTCTTCATAGCTGTAAGGAAACGTATATCCTAAAGTCAAAATCGGCTTATCAAGCCCGGCCCTTCGCAAAACGAACGCCTCTTCCGCTGTCGCCGTGGCATAGCCAAACACATAAGGCAGCTTTTCCAGCTCCCTGCCGATTGGCACGGCGCCGTGGCCGTAACCGTCCGCCTTTATCACGCCGATCATCCCGGTCTGCGGCGAGAGTGCCCCATGCATCCGTTCCATATTTTCCAAAACCGCCGAAAGATCTACCGCTGCATACACTCTCTCGTATTTTTCCAACATGCCGTCCCCCACCTTTACTCACATTCGAAAACGCACTCTTATAGCGCCTTTTGTCCGATTTCATCGTACGCGTGCTCATTCACAATCGCATTCACATCCGCTTATTTTTTCTTTTGCGATTATTATATTCAAATCCGGTAAAAACGCCAAAGCCATGAGGCTTCGGCGTCTATGTATTCTTACTTCCCGGCTCCGCGCTTTATTCCGTCTTCCCTGCCTGTTCTGCTTTTTCCGGCTCTTTGTCCTGCTTCTCCGGGCTTACCGCCTGCGCGGCAGTCTCTTTCTTCCGGTATTTTTCTTCCGGGTCATACTGCATATCGAAAAGCTCGATCACCTCCGCACCGAAAATATCGTGCATATACGCATAGAGCCTGTTAATAACCGCCTCTTTTTCCTGCTTGCGCACCACCTTTTTTTTCAGTTCCCGCCGTATGCCGCTGATCCACTCCTCAATCTCCGAAAGCTCCTTCGTGTTTTGCTGCAGTTTCCGGTAACACACATCCATGGTTATCAGCATAAGCTGATTGTTGAGCTGACTGATCTGTCTGGGCAATTCCACCATCTCCTCCTCATAAGCATCCATCTTTTCGTTGCACTCTTCTATCAGACGCTTGTGATCCGCCATTTCCTTATCCTGCTTTTTCGTGGGATGTTCCCCCATTTCGTCAGCCAGAATCACGACTTCGTCCATCAGCCGTTTTTTCAGTTTCCTCAACTCTTTTGTCTCCGTATTTAACTTCGCCTGTCGTTTTAAAAGATCGTTCAAATTTTTTTCCAATCCCTTTAATTCAGGTGTAAACTCCGACTGCGTAAAGAGCTTGTGCCACTTATTATCAAGCGTCAGAATGGGGATCTTCTTCCCCACCAGCGCTTCTTTAAATACTTCATCCGATCTGGACATTCCCATCACACCTTTCTGACTGTAACGTTATGCTTCCTTTCCCGCTGAGGAAAGATTATAAGACAGCTTCATAAGACTGTCCGACAGATGCACGTTTTCCACCTGAATATGTCCGGGAAGCCGCAGATCTACATGCGCAAAATTCCATATGCCCCTGATCCCGCAGTCGGCCAGCTTCCCCGCAACCTCCACCGCTGAAGTCTTCGGTATGGTGAGTACCGCAATATCAATCCGGTTTACACGTACAAAATCTGCCAGCTCATCCATCGGGCGCACTGTAATGCCGCAGATCTTTTTCCCGCAAACCTTCGGATCGCAGTCAAACACCCCCCGGAACAGGAACCCTCTCCGCTCAAAGTTTGAGTAATTGACAAGCGCCTGCCCCAAATGACCGGCGCCCACAATAATGAGCCGATGCTCCCTGTTAAGCCCTAATATTTTCCCTATCTCATCATAGAGATAATCTACATTGTAACCGTATCCCTGTTGTCCGAAACCACCGAAGGTATTTAAATCCTGCCTGATCTGTGAAGCCGTCACCTGCATGATATCGGAAAGTTCCTGAGAGGAAACCCGCTCGATCCCCTCGTCCCGCAGTTCTCCCAGATAGCGCAGATATCTTGGCAGACGAGCCACAACTGCCTGTGAAATTTCTTTTTCTTCCACAACCATGTCCTCCGTTAAATTCTTCTTTTATCTTACGCTTATGTTAATTTTTTGTCAATTCCCGCCTGTTGTTCATACCGCCGCATCGTAACAGTTCAGCCTTCGGCTTCACGGCCACTGTTACGATGCATCCGTAATGCCCCGCCTGTATAGAATAGCTGTCAATACATTAGAAGATTGACAGGGGCCGCCCCAGTCTGTAAACTGAACAGTGTATATTAAGCAGGAAAGGTCAGGTACAATTTAAGATGATTCTGTCTGTCAGCAATGTCCATAAATCTTTTAACGAAGTTCCTGTACTCAGGAATGTATCGTTTCATATAGAGGATAATGAAAAAGCGGCGATTGTAGGCATAAACGGCGCGGGCAAAACCACGCTTCTGCGCATTATTATGGGCGAACTGGCCGCTGACGAGGGGCTTGTTACCTTTGCAAAGGATAAAACCGTCGGGTATCTCTCCCAGCACGAAGCCGTTTCGGGGGAAAATACCATCTATCAGGAGCTTCTTTGCGTCAAGCAGGATATTCTCGATATGGAACAACAGATGCATACAATCGAGCTGCAGATGAAGACCGCGTCCGGCGATCTTCTGGATAAGCTCATGAACAGCTATGCTTCTCTGACAAACGCTTACGAGTCCGCCAACGGTTACGCCTATAAGAGCGAACTTGTGGGCGTGTTAAAGGGACTTGGCTTTGCGGAAGAAGAATTTAGCAAATCCGTTTCCACGCTGTCCGGCGGTCAGAAAACAAGAGTCGCACTTGGAAAACTCCTTCTGCTTAAGCCGAATCTGATCATTCTGGACGAACCCACCAACCATCTGGATCTGCAGTCCATCGCCTGGCTGGAAACTTATCTTTTAAACTATAAAGGCGCGGTGATGATCGTCTCCCATGACCGCTATTTTCTTGACAGGATCGCGAACAAGGTTATTGAACTGGACAATACGGCTGCAACCGTTTTTTCCGGCAATTACTCCTCCTACGCCGCCGAAAAGGAAATGCTACGCACCGCCGCCTATCACGCTTATTTGAAGCAGCAGCAGGAAATCAAACATCAGGAAGCGGTGATTGAAAAGCTTAGGTCCTTCAACCGCGAAAAATCTATCAAACGCGCGGAGAGCCGTGAAAAGATGCTGCAAAAAATGGAAGTATTGGATAAACCCGTGGAGGTCCGCGCGGATATGCACCTGACACTGGAGCCGAAATTCCAGAGCGGCAATGACGTGCTGCAGGTAGAAGGGCTGTCCAAGGCATTCGGTCCCCTCACTCTCTTTGAAGACCTGTCCTTTGATCTGAAAAAGGGCGAGCATGTGGCTGTCATCGGCGACAACGGTACGGGAAAGACGACCATCCTGAAAATCATCAACGAGCTTCTGCCTCCTGACCGCGGAACCATCCGGCTGGGCACAAATGTTGCCATCGGTTACTACGATCAGGAGCATCATGTACTCCACCCCGAAAAAACGCTGTTTCAGGAGATTTCGGACGACTACCCGACCTTAAACAACACAGAAATTCGAAACACACTGGCAGCCTTCCTCTTTACCGGGGAAGATGTCTTTAAAACCATTAAAACCTTAAGCGGCGGAGAACGGGGCAGACTCTCCCTTGCCAAGCTTATGCTCTCCGAGGCCAACTTCCTGATCCTGGACGAGCCCACCAACCATCTGGACATTATGTCCAAGGAGATTCTTGAGGATGCCCTCTGCGCTTACACGGGAACCGTGCTATACGTTTCCCACGACCGCTATTTCATTAATAAAACGGCCCATCGGATTCTTGACCTGAACCGCCGGACGCTGACAAACTATCTAGGAAATTACGATTACTATTTAGAGAAAAAGGAAGAACAGCTTGCCAAAATCGACGCTTCTTTTGCATCCTCCCAGACGGGGAACGCCGCCGTCACCGGGAGCAAAACAGACGGCCTCCCATCCGCTGCAAAACAGGACTGGAAGGCCATGAAGGAGCAGCAGGCTGCCCAGCGCAAACGGGAAAACGATCTGAAAAAATGCGAGGAACGGATTGAGACGTTGGAAAATCGCAACGAAGAGATCGACGGGCTTATGGTCTCTCCCGATGTATGTACGAATGTGGCGAAGCTGCAGGAGCTGAACCGCGAGAAAGAGGGAAATGCGGAGGAGCTTGCAAAGCTGTATGAAAGGTGGGAGGAATTGTCGTTAGAGGAATAGAGCATAAAAATGCCAAAATACAGAAAGACGGAACGCTCATTACTCTATCCTGCGTTCCGTCTCCGTTTTTATCAGTCTTTACTTTCCGCGTCCCGCTGTCCGACAATGACTCTTATCATGCCTCTAAGGTCTTTCTGATTTCCTTAATAAAGTCCTCACTGTTTAAAACCGTCACATCCTTCATAGACGTAATCAGCGCGAGATCCTTTGTCATCCTGCCGCTTTCAATGGTGGTAACCGTCGCCTTTTCCAGCTTATCCGCAAAAGACATCAGCTCTTTGTTCCCGTCCAGCTCGCCGCGTTTTCTGAGGGCGCCGGTCCATGCGAAAATGGTTGCAACGGAGTTGGTGGAAGTCTCCTCCCCTGCCAGATGCTTATAATAGTGTCTCTGCACCGTACCGTGGGCCGCCTCGTACTCGTAAACCCCATCGGGCGATACAAGGACGGAAGTCATCATCGCAAGAGAACCGAAGGCGGAGGACACCATATCGCTCATCACGTCGCCGTCATAGTTCTTACAAGCCCAGATAAAGCCGCCTTTTGCCTTCATCACGCGAGCCACCGCATCGTCGATCAGGGTATAGAAATACTCGATGCCAGCCGCGTCAAATTTCTCCTTATAGTCTGCGTCGTAAATCTCCTGAAAAATATCCTTAAAGTTGTGGTCATACTTTTTAGAAATCGTGTCTTTCGTGGCAAACCAGAGATCCTGTTTCGTGTCAAGCGCATAGTTGAAGCACGCTTTCGCAAAGCTGGAGATAGACTTGTCCGTGTTGTGGATGCTCTGAAGAATGCCGGGACCGTCAAATTCATGAATCGTCTCCCGAATCTCGCTTCCGTCCGCGGCGGTAAACACCAGTTCCGCCTTGCCCGCACCGGGCACCTTGATCTCCGTATTTTTATAGACGTCCCCATAGGCATGTCTCGCCAGCGTGATGGGCTTTTCCCAATTCTTCACGCAGGGCTCAATGCCCTTCACGATAATCGGCGCGCGAAACACCGTCCCGTCAAGTGCGGCCCGGATCGTACCGTTTGGACTCTTCCACATTTCTTTCAGATTGTACTCCGTCATTCTCGCCGCGTTCGGTGTGATGGTGGCACACTTTACGGCAACCCCGTATTTCTTTGTGGCTTCCGCGGAATCAATGGTCACCTGATCGCCCGTCTCATTGCGGCAGTCAAGTCCCAGATCATAGTATTCCGTCTTCAAGTCAATATAGGGAATCAGCAGTTCCTCCTTAATCATTTTCCAGAGGATTCTTGTCATTTCATCCCCGTCCATCTCCACCAGAGGGATAGTCATTTTAATTTTTTCCATGCAGTTTTTTCACCTTTCCCGCCGCAAGTTTTGCGCCGTCACAATTTCTCCGCCTGTTAAATTATTTTCCGCAAGGCGATTCAAAGCGCCGCCATTTCGCTGCTTAGTCAGCTTTCGCGGTTTCGGTTTCGCCCGTGTTTTCCCCGTAAATTTCTTTCAGGCCGTTTTTCACCATATTGTCGTAGGCGTTGATCATATGCTGGTTCGCCAGCTTCTCCGCCAGCGCCGTGTCCCCCGCCTTGATCGCCTCCATAATCTGTCTGTGCTCATCATTGGAAGCCCGCCCTCTCGTATTGGTGGCCAGCGTCTTTTGCCTGACGCGCAGCACATAGCGGTGGAAATCCTTCAACGTATGCTCCAGAAGCTTGGAATCACATGCCTCATAGAGAATGTCGTGAAACCGATTGTCCAATTCGGCAATCTGGTCGAAATGTCCTTTCTCCTCGTGAAAATCGGCCAGATAGATGTTTTCCTCCATCTCCTCCATCTGTTCCTTCGATATCTTTTCCGTCGCCAGACGGGCACACAGCCCTTCTAACAAGGAGCGGATCATATAGATATCCTTCACATCCTTCGCCGTAATTCCCGTCACATAAGCGCCCTTATTGGGAACAATCCGGATCAGCCCTTCCAGCTCAAGCTGCCGGAACGCCTCTCTGACCGGGGTCCGGCTCACGCCAAGCTCCTCCCCGATCGCCACTTCCTTCAATTCCTCGTGCTCCTTGTACTTGCCGCTCAGGATATCCTCCCGCAGCTTCTGGAATACACGCCCCCGCAGGGAATACTTGTCATTCGCATCATACTTCTTATCATAGTTCGTCATTTCAGTTCCTCACTTCTGCACCGCTCTGTTTTCTTTTCCTCTGGCGGCGCATAAACGAGACCGTGCAGTATATACGGCTGCACAACACCCGTTTTCCCTTTATCTCGTATAATTGTATACAATATACCCTGCTCTGTCAATAATATCTGCATAAATTTTCTATATCCAGCATCCCCCAGCCCTGTCTGTTCCACTCTACCCCCAGATCTCTGGCCGCATAGATCATCTGCCGTTTTACCTGACTGCTGTTGCTGTAAGGGAATTTTTGCAGATAGAGCGCAGCCGCACCGGAGACAATGGGCGTAGACATGGAAGTGCCGCTCTTTTTTGTATAGGAGTCGCGGTACACGCCCCTCCAGTCCCTGCGGCACGCTAAATTGCAGGAAACCACATCCGTGCCCGGAGCCACCAGATCCGGCTTTCTGTAGGGAAGACTCTCCCGCCCCCTGCCGGAATAGTTCTCACACAGATCCTTTCTCGCGCCAAAATATCCGCCCTCGTGGCAACCCACGGTAATGACAAGACGGCTTTCCCCAAGCGACGACAAGGACCCTTCCCCGGGTCCCTTATTTCCGGCTGCACATACCACCACCACGCCCTGCTCACAGACCGTCTCTAAAAGTCCTGAAAGCTCCTCCACTCTCTCCTTATCTCCATCCTCGCCGATACCGACGGAAATATTGAGCACACGGATCCGGTAGCGCAGCCGATTCTCCAAAACCCAAAGTAAACCATGGTACATGCTCTCTATGCTGCCCTCCCCGTTCTCATCAAGAACCTTGCCGATGCAAAGCCTGCAGGTGGGAGCAATCCCGCTAAAGCGGCCGTTTGAAAGGCGGCCGCTCCCGCCGATGCATCCTGCTACATGGGTGCCATGGCCGCTATCGTCATAAGCATCCTGCCTCCTGTTCACAAAATCATGAAAGGCAACCACCCGGTTCTCAAAATCCGGATGATTGCCAATCCCTGTATCCAAAACCGCCACACAGATTTCCTCCGTGGCAATGCTATACTGCATGTTTTCCGTACATCCAAGCTGCTTTTTTACCCTGTCCATCGCATAAAACAAAACTCCCGGCTTTACATATATATTATGCCGGGAGTCTTTTTATGCGCATAGTTCCTAAAATCTTTGAACCATCCACATTTTTTAAAGTGAATTTCCAAAACTTTATTGCGTTATTACAACTGATATTCCTCATAAAGGCATTTGCGGTACTCCAGATCAGTAAACGTCTTTATCAAATCATCCATACGATTATCTCGTAACAAAAACTGTGTCAATCGGGCAAAACGCTCTTCACCTTCTTTTTGTCCTTCTGCTAGTCCTTCTGCACGTCCCTCCGCACGTCCCTCCGCCTGTGCGATTTTACGCGCCGCCGGGATATCCACATCTTTAAAATGTTCAAATAATACAGCCATTTTTCGCTCCTTCACCTGATCTGTAAAGTCCATAATCTCATCCTCGTCCAAATGCAAATGCCTCAGCATGACAGTTGTAATTCTTGTTATAATGTCTAACAACTCTTCTGTAGAATTTTCGGCGAGATTCTTTAAATAATTTTCCGGTAAATTTAGCTCTCTGAATGCCTCCGTGCTTTGCAGCCGGTTGATCAGCATAAGCAAGGATAATTCATCATTTTTTTCGACCAGTTCCCTCACACTGTAATCGTTTAATTGGATCAGCTTATAAAAGAACTTCGGTGTAAATGGCACAAAAGCCTTATCCGCCAATATCCGGTCCTGTACATTACGAACAGCCGTCCATTTCCCGCTCCCCTCATAATATACGATAGGAAGAATTGGTGGATAGCGAAAATCCTTTGTTTTACTGATACCTTTTTTCTTTCGCTCCATTTCTTTTTCATAGTCTTCCCATATATAAACCATATAACGAAGCATCTGCATACTTATATTATAATCCACTTTTGTTTTATGTTCAATAAGAGATACAAAAAACAGCGTATTATTTCCTTCTATTTTTATACGTTTTACCGTATCTGAATTTCTTTCTTCCGTAAACATCGGGAGATACCGTTCTGTGACATCCTCAATATCTTCCGGACGGACATTTTTAAGAACAGGCATATTCATATAGTTTCGCAAAAATTGCGAACACAACTCCGCGTTCCCGAAAATAAGCTTACTTCCGCTATCCCGGGGATGACTGTTAGCTATCTGTTCCTTTTTCTTTGGCTTACTTTGATCTGACATAGAAACCTCCTTTTTGATGTGAACAAATACAGAATCCTCTCTGTTTTGCCAAATAGAGACATTTGATCCGCATGAAAATGCACATGTCTACCTGATGTGTATATAAGTGAATTACAATTGGGAAAACTGACAGAATATGTCTTACACGCGAAATGCATGTTCCTGAAATTTTCTGTTATTCATTATCATATATGCCGCACATATATATGTCAAGTCAAAAACTCCCGGCATTACAAATACAACATGCCGGGAATTTTATTATGCGCTCATACGCCAATTTATTTTCTGTTACTGATCCTGTTCAGTTTTCTCCGCCACCTCGCCCATGTCGTCTTCCGGTAGAAAAACATAGCCATCGCCGCAAAGAACAAACCTGCGCCAAGGAAATATTTGGGATGAATGCTGTGATCACCGGTGTCGGGGGAAATATCCTTTTTCCCCAAAGAAGTAAATACTGCCTGCCCGTCTCTCACATCCGCCACCGCCGGACCGGTACCGTAATTATAAATTCCATATGCCGAGAAGTGCGCCGCCTGAAATACTACCGCATCTTTCCCGTCCAGCGAAACAATCCGGCTATCCACCTCTTCGAGCTGCCCGTCCCCATCCAGACATACCACATGCAAATTTTCCTGCAACACGCCGGAAGGAAGGGGCATGGTAATCTCCACCCGTTGTTTCCCCAGTCCCGTAATCGGCACGTTGGTCGTCGTGTCTGTCATGGTAATATCATAAGCATGCAGGGAATGCGGCAGCTTATTGCCGTAGATCGACTTGTACACATCCCCAATCTTTATCTTCGCCGCTTCACTATCCGCGATATCTAGCTGATAGCTGCCCTCGCTTCCCTCCATAACCGCCGTCACAGAGCTGTCCTGCGGTATCGAGTAGCTGTTATTTTTCACGGTAATTCCTGTCTGGGGTTTCTCGCGCTCTACGTCTGAAAGCGTTTCCGTCCCGGCCTCCAATGTATAAGTACGGCCGTCTATCTCCACGGTTTCTCCGGGGCCCGGACCGCCGCCTCTTCTGGCAAGTATGGTAAGGATACCGCTATTTTCTTCCTCCGGCTGCTCTTCTTTCTCTTTCTCCGCACTTTCTGCCTTCCGATTCACCCTGTCGGTATCTTCCACCGCATCCTCTGTTTGTCTACCCGATATTTCTTCCGCTTCGGTCGCAGCTTCGTCTGACATGCCGTCCACGGCTGTACCCTGCCTTCTACAAATAACACCTGTAAAGTCTCCGCCGGCCTTTGACAAACAAGTTCCGGTCAAATCCGTTATCCCCGCCGGGATCACAGCAATGCGGGTTCCCGTAAAGACCTGCCCCCTGTAAGTGTCCCGGTAAAGTTTCGTAGCCGCACTTTCATAAGAACGGGCAGGAATCTGATCCCCTGCAAAATAGACCACACCGTCCTTTATCTTGTCATTGTCAAACGCCCGAAGCCCGATCTGTTCCACGGACGCCGGTATGGTAACCGTGCGAATCGG
This sequence comes from uncultured bacterium, assembly GCA_947073545.1. Lineage (GTDB taxonomy): Bacteria > Bacillota > Clostridia > Lachnospirales > Lachnospiraceae > UBA3282. Next base: position 47,959 of record CAMTMP010000012.1, on the reverse strand, counting down.
ACATCCTGCAAACGCCCTATCACGAATCTGCTGCACACATTCGGCGCCGCTGATCGAAATCAAATTCGTACAGCCGTCAAACGCACCTTCGCCGATCACAGAAACACTGTCCGGAATATGCACACTGTTTATGCTGCCCAAACCATGAAACGCTTCCGGGCCGATCACCTTCACGGAATCGGGAATCACCACTGCGCCGCCTTTTCCTCTGTAAGCAAGCAGAATACCGTCCCCCACAACCAGAAACTCACCCGCTTCGCCTGCGTTCGCTTTCCATCCGGAAAGCCATGGCGTCTTGTCAAAAGCAGAAACGCCAATTTCCTTCACACTGCCGGGAATCACCACATCAGTCAACTCATTACAGTGATAAAATGCCGCATACCCGATCTCTTCCACCCCTTCAGGTATCCTTGCTGTATTCACCGCTGATCTCGCATAGGCAAACTCCCCGATCCGGCGAATACCGTCCGGTATATCGCAGGAAGTCATATCTTCGTCGTAATAAGCCTGCGCCGCAATGGCTTCGCCGTTCACTACCGTATATTTCGGGAAAGAACCGCCCTTAGCGTCCTCTGATCCCTCAAGACCGGGAACCGTATCCGGCTCAGGTTCTTCCACCACAGGCTCGCCGCCCAGAATCTCCCCGGTGCCCCCCACATTCACAGTTGCTTTGGCGTTATCTATCAGTACATAAACCTCCTGCCCTACCACACGGGATTTTGCTTTCACACGGGAATCATCTTCCTCCGCCTCCATGGCGTTCATATGGGTTACTTCATGGTAATAATCCACCGGCCCCACAACAGGTGCATCCGCACTATTCTCACTGACGCTCCCGGGAACCGGCGCTTCCTCATATTCAGATACCTCTATATCATCAAGAACAAGCGTTTCCGCATAACGCTTCGCATAGGAACCGGCCTCCGCATGAATTGCAAGCTTTGTACAGCCGTCAAAAGCCGTGGAGTGAATCGAGCTTACAGAAATGGGAATTGTGATGTCACGCAGCCTGACGCAATCCTCAAACGCCTTCATGTCAATCCTTTTTACGGCATACGGAATGGTAACATCCTTCAAATTCTTACAGTTGGAAAACGCATAGCCCGTGATCTCCGACACATTGCCGCTGATACTCACAGCTTTCAGATTATAATCTCCCCAGAAGGTATAGGGCCTGATCTTATTCACCGAGGAAGGCATATTGTAGGAATCCGCTTTCCTGCCAGCAAGCACCTGATAAAGCACATCCCATCCTTTTTTATTATAAATTGCGCCGTCGTCACAGATAAAATAGGGATTGTCACTGGAAAAGTCCACCGATGACAAACTGTAATCTCCGGCAAAAACACCGTTCCCGAGATTCTCAAGCCCCTTTCCGATGGAAACCTTTCTCAGGGAAGGACAGCCGGAAAATGCCGCGTTCTCAATAACCGCCACACTGTCAGGAATGTTTATGCTCTCCAGATGAACGCAGTCTGAAAAAGCCCTCGCACCAATGACCTCCACAGCGTCACCCAAAGTAACGCTGCGCACATGATCATTCCCGGCAAAGGCTTCCGCCTCTATCTTTGTAACCTGATTGGAAAGAGACACGTTCTCAGCCGTGCCGTTATATTTCACTAATGTAGTTCCATCCATACTAAAATCAGATGCGGCGGAGGAATCCTCCGCCTCCACATCTGATACAGGAATTTGTGTCACGACAATCGCTGTCACTAAGAGAAGCGTGCCGATCAGCTTTCTTATTCGTTTCCTCATAAGATTCCCCCTCGGGATCATACATCCCTTATGCCTTTGCCCTTACCTTTTTATCCTTCTTCAGGAACAAAATGATCGACAAACAAGCCAGCCCGAGCGATAAGAACCACTTCGGATGAATCGGGTCACCGGTCTTTGGCGTTACGTCAAGCATACCCTCCACCAGATTTCCGGTATCAACATAAATCGTATAAGGCGAGAAGTGCGTCGCACGGAAACGGATACAAGGTACGCCGTTGATCGTGGTAAAGCTCTCGTTCAGACTTTCCAACTGATCGCCGTTAATAACCGCACCTGCCATATTGTTGCCACCGTAAGCCACCAGCGAATCCGGAATCGGGACGGTAATGTCCACAGACAGTCCCGTAGTATCCGAAATCTTCGTAGTTCCGGTAGAATCATAGAGACTGATATCCATCGCATAGTACAGGATATTGTCCAATGTACCGTACTTGTTCGTGAGAGCCGCCGCCACCGCGCGGGTCGCCTCATCCGTCTCGGAGATCTTCACGATGAAGTTATCCGAAGAACCGTTCGTGTTTGCCGTCGCCAGATCTCTGTTAGAGATTCCCGGCTTCTCAATATCTACTTGGGTACTTCCGTTGCCATTGGTCGTCGTACCGTTATTGCCGGTATTCCCGTTTCCGCCGCCACCGCCAGTATTTACCGCCACCGTAGGCGTAGTCGGAGCCTCCACGTAATTCGCCTTAACCGTCACGTTGTTGGCCGGCATCGTAAATGTCGTTGTGGTCATAGTCGTGCTGGCGAGAGCCACGCCATTCGACTCTGTCGTCCACTTCTCAAATCTCATGCCTTCCGCAGGCATATAACAGGAGATAATAACTACCGTACCCGGCGCATAACTGCCGGAACCGCTTCCGCCCTCCACAAATACCGTGTACTGTCCCACACCGCTTGAGGTGGTGGAGGTAGCGCTTGTGGAGCTGCTGGAAGTCGAACTGCTGCTGGTACTGCTGCTCTTTTTACTGCTGCTGCTATTTTTGCTTGTAGTCGTATTTTTGCTGGTGTTTCCGGAATTTTTGCTGGTGTTTCCAGAACCGCCGCTGGTACTGCCGCCGCTGGTATTTCCGTTGCCGCCGTTCTGCCCGAAGAGCGCAAGCACCGTCATGTTCCGGTTGATGATCGTTTCGGGTGTCCATACCTCGCCCATATCGGTTCTGTATTCATTTAAGAAGGTATACCCATCCTCAGTCGGGTTCGGTGAAGGTACCGGTGTCGGCAGACCGCCGTTTAAGGGATCCGCAAAGCTTGTTCCGGGCACAATCAGATATCTGTCATTTTCATCCGCGCCTCTTCCGCTGAACACCTGTCCTGTCCGGCCATGTACAAACTGTACGCTGCACTTGCCGTCAACCATCGTGCCGTCGCTGGTGTACTGCGCTACGAAAATAGTCATATCATTCTCGATAGGATCATCCAGCGTCTTTCCTTCATCGCTCATCCACTTGTCAAAGTTATAACCTGGCCTGTGATTCTTCTCCATCGCTTTTTTCGCATTATCAGGCAGGTTTTCTTCCTGAAATTTGGTTCCCCCGTCTACTGTCAGCGGTCCGCCAAGAACCGTTCCGTCGTGGTCGTAGAACCATACTCTGCATGCACCAAGAGGAATAAACTCAATTTCTTTTCTCCCCGCATACCGCTGTGTTGCCGAATCCTCGTAAGAGGAAAGCTGCAGACCGGGTCGTTTTGTGAATGCATTATCTGCAATATCCACTTCCCTTCCGTAAATCGTAACAAGCAGATTATACGAATCCGGAGGATTTGTACGGCTAAAGGCATCTTCCTCAATTTTATTTACAGATCCGGGCAACTGTACGCTGGTAAGGTTTACACAGTCTTTAAAAACATCCTTTGCTATGGTCTGCAGTCCCTGCACATCTTTAAGATTCACAGTTGAAATATACTTACACCCTTCAAAAGCTCCCTCCGCAATAGCAGGAATATTTTTCTTAGGATTGCTGCCCGCTATTACATCCGTATCACAGAGTTCGCAAAGAAGCGAAAGCAGACTGTCTGTTGCAGGAGATATATTTGCAACCGCCAAATCTCCGGCGTCACTCCTTCCTCTTGCCAGCAGGCACTCAACGATCCGGTATCTGTCGTTTCCGTCCGCATCCTTATGCCTCTCGTAGAGAATACCTCTTTCCGCAGGATAATCCGCGCTGCCTGTTAAATGAATCAAGTTACCGCAGTCTCTAAAAGGCAGCTTGCCAACGCTTTTCGCCGCCGGCATTTCAACTCTCGATAACTGTTCACAACTATCAAAGGCATAATCGGGTATCGTTTCCACAGCAGTGAGAATCACACTCTCAATGGTGTCGTTACCTCTTACCTCTTTCTCCCTCTCATCATCATCCGCTTCATAATCCTTATAATAACCGCTGAACAGTCCCGGCTGTGCACCGCCCAGCGTAGACTCATACATCTTGCCTGCAGGAGTATTCTTGATATATTTGCTAAAGTTGGCAGCGTTTTCGCTTCTCTTCTTATAAGCCATTACATCAATGGATTTCACGCCTTCCGGCACATAAATATCCCGGGTTGCCTGAATAAACTTCCACTCCTTTGGCTGTACCTGCATATAATCCGGTAAAGCCTGATATGCCGCCGTATCCATGGTCAGATAATTTTCGTAATTATCCATAAAGTTATAGGGATGCGCCCCCTTGGCAAAATAAGGAGTAGGATCCGTCGCCGCCTCTGCTACAATCGGTTTGAAAAGGAAATCCGCTATAAAACCTTCTGACGCAGAATCCTGACTTTCCGATCCGTACAAATAATCTTTCCAGGCGCCCGCACAATATATCGGATTAATCCAGGGACCGTAACGTTTTTCAAGTTCCTCCTCTGTAGCCGGCACCGCACTTCCGTCAGGCAGTATTACCGTTTCGCCAATCTTTCCTTGTCGATATACATCCCAAATAAACGCATACTCCGTACACAGGACACTCACATTATTGTTATTGCCGCCGCTGCCATATACCGTATAGTAATAATAATTCTCCATGTCATGGCAATAATCCTGCAGTTCAATGTCACTGGAGATATCTTCCAGATCTTTCATCTTCGGATAATCCAGAAGCGTCACCTCACCGGTAGCCTGATCCGGCAGCACTGTCAGATGCGCGCCCTCATCACTGTCCCAAAGACTCTGATAACATATATTCACTGCGGGCTCATTCGGACGATCCGGATCCCGCAACAGGTTATCCTTGTTCATTGCAAGCACAAAGGGTCCATATCCTTCTTTGATACCGCCGTGGAAGGTCAGTTTTTCGCCTGTGGTAACAAAAGCGCCGTTTCCAATATTTTCAATTGGCATAGCTTCGTATCCTGCAGCCGGTTTTGTAAAATACACGTCAACAAGATTCGAGCATCCGGCGAACGCATTCGCGCCGATCTTTGTCACGGAATCTCCGATCCGTACTTTCTTCAGCTTCTCCAAATCACGGAACACACTGTCCCCGATCTCACCAATGGAGCTATTTTTTATGGTGATACTGCGTATCATCTTGCGCAGCGCGCTGTCTTCAAAGCAGCCGTTCCCTATACGTTCAATCTTGATACCGCCGATCTTATCGGGAATGATCAGATCAATAGGACCCGGGTTCTCTGAAATAAGCGCACAGGAAATCAGCGTCCCGTCCTCACTGGCCGCATAACGGTATCTCACCCCGTCACTTTCCATCGCCATTTCATAATACTTTTTCCCATCTTTCTCATAGACGTATGGAATACCCAGACCATCGGTGCGCACCGCACTCCACGTACTGGTTCTGGGAAGTGCCGGACTATTCGCAAACAGCTCCGGCCCATAAACACAAAAACCGATTCCGTTATCATCTTCTTTTGTTGTCACATCTTTAAATAATTCCGAATCAAAATATGCGGCGCCACACTTATCCGAAAATCTTGCTTCCCTTAAGTTGAAGCAGTTATAAAAGGTATGCGTCGGTATTTTTTTCGAATAATTTTCAAAATACACATTTTTCAATCCCTGACGGTTCGCAAGGACATAATCGTCCATATCCTCCAGTCCCTCAGTGGGAAAATGAAAGTCCGTCATCAGATCACCGCTTGGCGTCGCGATTGCAAAGGCACACTTCCCGATCTGCGTGAAAATCCTTCTTGCGAAATTCATGTTTGTCAGCCTGGTATCCCCATAAAAGGCATAATCCCCAATTCGGCATTTTGCCCCGGTATCAGAAAATTCCACTTCACCCAGATCCAGACAGCCGGCAAAAGCGCCGTGTCCAATTGTATCCAGCGGAGACGGGAGCACCAGCTTCGTATTAATACCGGATCCATAAAATGCCTCGGCGCCAATGGTATTCGTGGGTGCTTTGTCGGTAAAGGCAACCTCCTTTAAATCCGTACAGCCGTAAAACGCCCTATCTCCTATTGTCTGGGCATTTCCGATACTGACACGGCTGATACGTGCTCCCTCAAAAGCACTCTGCTCAATCGTTCTTACATTTTCATCTATCTTGATCTGCTTAACGTTATGTACGCCTGCAAACGCACGGAAACCAATCGACGTAATGGTAAGCGTCTCTCTTTTTACCAGATACCCGTTCACATCCTTATAATCATGATCCTCGGGAACCGTTCCCCCGTGCGCTACGTACACTCTCTGGTTTTCCGCCGCGTTAAATCTCGTATCCGCTACATTCACCAGCGTATATCCTGTTGTACCTTTTAAAATCTTGTTATGCTCACAGAAAAATTTCTTCTTGTCCGCATCGTTATTGATATCACTGGGCGCTCTCGAAAGTGCCTCCGGAGGCGTTCCCGCTGCCGCGCTGGCGGCAGTTTTTGCTCCCGCGGTATCTCCGGGATGATCTTTAATCCACGCGTCATACGCCGTGTTGTACTCTTTCCAATAAGCTTTAAAGGAATTTACCTTCACATCATAATCCGCTTTAAAATAGGAATTGAAAAAGTCCTGATATTCCTCCGCCAGAAAATTCTCCCCCGTAATGCGGTCAATATGCTCATAATTGAATACAATCTGATCTGTAGGATAAAACTTGGGATTTGTTCCATTCACCTTCTTCGTATTATCCATATCACTGAGTGTAGTCGTCACATCGTCGGGCTTATTTAACCCATCGGGATTGGAAAAATACAAATCATAAGCATTTTGATACACGAAAAAATAGGAGCGGTTTGGCTGCAGCCCCAAATCTACCTCATCGATCGGAAATTCATCGTTATATCTGCAAAGCCGACCGTTATTGACTTTTGGTTCATATAAAAACTGCCATGTGAGATACAGCTCATCCCCTCGCTGGGCAACAATTTCCGTCGGAATTAATTTCTCATCCTTTATATCATCCGCTATATTCTTATTTATTATATCTTCTGTAATTTCCGGATGATCCGGGTCATATACATAGGCATTCTTCGGCGGCGTGCCCAAAACTCCGGCATCTTTCGCCGTCACATACGCAACCGGCGATGTCACCGCATCCCGATCTGCCTGAAGATTCACTGCCAGATTCTCCGGTACAGGAATGGCAGCCACTGCTATAGCCGTAACGAGCAATATCGCCGCAAAACTCTGCCGGACCGTCTTCTTTAATCTCCTTCTGGGCTTTTTCACTGCTGTCTTTTTTTTCATGGTGCTTCTCCTCATTCCCTAACACATTCTGATTTATACTAACAAAGTTCATTATCTGTCAGCTAATTCTCTTCGCCACTACCACAAACCGGCCGTCAGTCTCGGAGCTGTCACAGGTAGAAAGCGTCAGAAGCTCATCCCCGTAGCTCGCCGTCACACCCGTATCATACAGGGACAACGCCGCCATTTCCTGCATATTGGAATCAAACTCCGTGGCGGAAGCCGCATCTAAAAACTGATAGTATTTAAAGACTATTTCGTCCTCATTATAAATCCTTGACCGGAACACATACATGACTTCGTAAGTGCCTTTCTCATATATTGTGTCAAACCGGATCAGCGAATGTTTCTGCGCATACTCCTTGCTGCTGTAACTGTTTAAATTTCCAAACATCTTTCCGGACTTCATGTGATGCCCGTAAATGATCAGATTGGTATTCCGGTTTACCACATCACATTCCTTATCAAGGAACAGGCTCCCGTTCTTGTCGTATTCCTGATTAAAATTATGATCCAGATAGTACTCGTTATTGACCGTCTGCATAACCGGATAGTCAATAATAGTATCGTCAATTTTCAGCCATCCGATTAGCTTTCGGTTTTTATTGTATAGTGTCTTATACTCTTCGAGTACCTCCAGCTCCAACTCCTCCTCATTCGTGTAATGGATGGATACCCCCTGAAAAAGACTGCCCGTCAGGGAATCATCCCCTTTCAGGTTTGCGAGCTTTTCATATTCCGTTTCATTTCTATTATTAAAAAAGGAATACATACCGAAATAGCCAAAACATCCGGCCGCAATCATGCCACATAGAAAAACCAGCAGCTTTCGACGCCTGTCACGCTTTTTTATCTGTGCAAGTATCTCCTTTTGCATGTCCGGATCATAATCCGTAAGCGAGATTTTTTCTGTTTTCTGCTTACCGTTTTTTTTCTGTTTTACATTTACTTGCTTTCCCGCCTTTTGTTTTGGCTTCTGTTTCCCTTTTTTACCCGCCGGAAGTTTGCTGTTTTTGTCAAATCCCTGCTGTTTATACCTCTCGGCAAGCCCATAGACTTCATCGTCAAAATCATTTCCGACCACTGTCTCAAAGCGGTACTTCCCGGCCCGCATGTCGGAATAGAGTGTAATCACCTCTCCCGGCTGTTCCATGTCAACCCGGGATCTGATCTTCTGAATAAGTTCCTGATCACGGAGGGCGGCTTTATATTCCGCCTCCGTTCTCAGTCTCTTACCCGCTACCTGAAACCCCGTCATATAGGGATCGCTCCTTCATAACATACTACATATGCTAATAAAATTTTGTTTCAACATGTCAAAGAGACGCATGTATACACTTTTATTTTACTCAATTATGAAAATTATGCAAGTATTTTACGATAATTAACCAAATATTTGCCCGAGCAGATTCTTTCCTTTGATCTGAAAGGAAACAGTCTTCGTACCGCCAAAGTTTCCTTGTCCTTGAATCGTAAGCTTCGCGGTGCCCTTATTTACGTTGTTACTGTAGCTCACGATTTTGTATTCGTCCGCAGGAACCACCACCCCATTCATCAGAACTGTAAAATCCGTTTCTTTCAATTCAATGGGTTTCCCGGTATAGGTCTGCTTAGGTATGGTCACCTTCGCCTTGGAGATATCCGACTGTACTATCTTGTATTCTCCGACAGCCGTACCCTGATAATTCGCGCCCGCTGCTGTTACTGTCACTTTGATCGCCGTCCCCGCAGGAATGACATCCGTGGGCATCACCGCATCGTCCGCCTTCCTCTCTACGTCGTTTAACAGCTTTGTTCCCTTTGCATAAGTGTAAGTCACCGTCTTTCCATAGTCCCTTCCGGCCGAAAGCTGCTTGCCGTTCGTATCGTACACGCGAATCGTCGTTTTGTAGATATTTGCCTTGTTCCGGAACACTTTATCCACAGGCTTCACGGACATCTTCGAAAGATCCTGTACCTCCACATGAAACCCTCTGGCAACGCTTCCCGTAAAGTTCCCCTTCCCCTTGATGGTCATAGTCGCCGGACTGCCTGCCGTTTTATTGTTCTTATAGGAAACCGTATAATCCGTCCCCTCCTTCAATGTCTTCCCGTCAAAAGTGATAACCGGCTTTGGCGTACTGCCGCCTTTCATATAGGGATATGCATCCTTCGTCTTTATACTGATCAGTTTATTCCGATCAAGCGGCAGCTCATAAGGGGTGATTTTAAATGTTTTTTTCAAAGTACCCCGATATTCGTTGATGCCCTCGATCACCGCCGTTGCCTTCCCGGCTTTCACATTATTCTGATAGGTTACCCGGAAATCCTTATCCTCGACAAGCGTACGCTCCTGCTTACTCCCATCAGCCTGCACCTGCACGGTCACCAGACATTTGGACGCCGTAATCTCTTTTCCCGTATAGATCGTGGGCGTCGTAAACTGCAGCTCCGCTTTTGCCTTATTTAAGACAGCAGCCTCCTTAATCTGAAATGTCACACGCTTCACACCGGCAAACCTGCCTGCGCCTTTTACGAGAACAGAGGCCGTTCCTATCTCAACATTATCCTCGTAAGACAGTGTGTAGTCTACCATTTCCTGAAGCACCTCTTTCCCGCTCTTCACCACCGGCTTCGGCTCGATCGCCTTCCCGGTATAAGTACAGGCAGGCAGTTTGCCGACCGTCAGCTTCGCCGCAGGTTTCGCATTGGATATGATAAAGGATACATTCCGTTCTCCGGTATAATTACCGATTCCACGCACCTTGATCTTATAACTGCCAGTCTCCGTCTGCGGCGATGCCTTGAAACTGTAATCCTTCTTGTTTTTCAATTTCCTGCCGCTCCAAGTCACTGTCGGCGAGGGTGTCTGCCGCTTATTGTTATATGCCACCGTGAGATCATCTGCTTTCACATCCGGATCACTGATGTTCTTCGGCGCAATCGTAAAGGTCTTGAGCAGCGTCCCCTCATAATTTCCCTTACCCTTGATCGTGATGGTCGGCGCCTTGGCGCTGTTCTTATCCGCGGCATTGACATTGTTTTTGTAGCTGACGGTATAATCTTTCTTCTCCTCCAGCCGCTTCTTATGGTCATAAACTCTCACCGCAGGCTTAATTGCCTTGCCGCTGTACGTATACCCGTCTACATCCGTAACCCATAATCCTTCCGGAATGGGCAGCGGATTGCCATTATCATCCTTGGGGATATCCTCATCCGACACTCCCGGATTATCCGGATCATCCGGGTCAACAGGCCCGTCAGGATCATAATTCGTGTCAAAATAGTAGACCAGACGCAATTCATCACTGTCCTTCTTCCCATAAACACGGGTGACCGCTCTGATTGTCATGGTACATTTAACTTCAATCGGTTCATTGTACAGCTTTTGATTTATCGAAAGAGAAGGATTTTCCGCCTCCACCGTATAATAAATCTTCGCTCCCGGATCCGGCTCCTCCGTGTAAAGACTGACTCTGGTTCCTTCGCCCACAACGCCGGGCTGTACGTTCGCATAAGGCTTCGATGCCTGTGCCCCTTTGTCCGCCTCCCGTACACGGATATCAACAATCACTGTCAGCCAATCCTTGTGCGCTTCCTCCACATAGACCAGATCGGGCAGCACCACCGTCCCTTTCATCTGAAAAGACTGTGGGGATTCGTTTTTGTCATTATAGGAACCGGTATAAGGTTTTTCGGTATCCCACTCTACAGCAGCCGTATCCTCAATCTGTTTCTCCTGATCCAGATAAATCGTGACCGTCTCCGGCAGATATTCCCCGGCAATCTCCGCTAAGCTCATACCGTTTGGTACGTTCATGGTCCGCGTGAGATTCGGTTCCTTAACCCCCCAAAGCTGTGCCTGTATAAACAATTTCCCGCTCACAAAAACGACATCATAGTCACCGCCCGCAATATCGCCCGACACTACCAGCTCGTATTCACCCGGCTTCGTCGTATCCACTTCACCGACAGGCGCAATCACCGGCTTTCCAAAGTCGTCGTTGGAAAGAATATTGCCGTCCGCATCGGTAATAATATAAGTATATCCGCCGACCAGAGAGCCGTCCGCATGAACCGGAATTTTCTTATCTTCCACCGTAACGGTCAGCGCCTTTTGTTTGATAGCAAAAGGAAACTCCCACACATTTTCCAGATAATTCTTCGTCCCGACCAGTTTCACCCAAAGCGTATAGGAACCGGCCGCACTTGGCATATTGGCTGACGGGTTTGACGGACTGACGGTAACATTATAGTCTTCCGTCTCACTGCCCGCCGTCGTTCCCCTGATGCCAAACTCGAGTACCGCATCTTCAAGATCTTCTCCCCGGTTCGACTGTGCCTTTGCCGCTTTAATCTGACCGGAAAAATCAACCGGAGTTCCGTCGTAAAACTTATCCTCGATCCCCGTTACGCCAACCAGCTTTGTCTCATACTTCTGCAGCGGCAGAATATAAAAATCTGCCCGGAAACCGCTGCCTGTATAGTTAAAGATATCTTCGTCCACCTCAACAGTGATCTCCAGAGTATAACTGCCGCACTTCACAGGGGCAATGGCACTGTAAGCATCCTTAAACTCCTTTATGACACCGCTATAGGTTATATCCGCATCCGTCGATTCGTCATACGAATCCCCTTCACTGGTCTTTCCCGTAACCTGAAAGTGGCAGCTGAGAGGTGTCTCCTTATGAGACCACAAGGGATATCCGCTGATACTGTGCTTCTTGCCGCTGTAATTGCTGTCCTCCACCGTTATCCTGTCAAACTCAACCGTAAACCGTTCCCTGTTATCCACGGTCGGATCATCCCCGGTTACTTTCAAAAGACCGTTCTTATATTGGATCTCATAGTTATCGCTTGCGCCCGCATTACCCGGTTGAATTACATACTGGCCCGGCTTCAAGGGCTGCGTTAACGCCGGACTGTAATGGAAGTCCGGATCCGAGGTCAACTGTTCGCCTGTAACCAACCCGTCCGTCTGAAAAGTCGGGGCCGGCACATCCTGGTCTGCATCAATCTCGAATGAATCCGCAATGATTTCTAACGTTCTCTTATTTATCTTAAAGGAATATGAAGCCGTCCCCGTCAGATTATACAGATCCGCATCCGTTCCTGCCATCTTAAACATCAACGTATAGCTTCCCGCATTCACGGGCGATACCGCGCTCTCATTGTACAGACTTCCGTCAGCACAGATTCCGTTGTAAGAAGCCGTCAGGCTTACATTTCCCGATATAGCAGACCCTGCCGCGTCATGTAACGAAGCGTTCCCCGAATAGGCATAAGCCAAACCATCATAAATTTTATCGTTTGCAGTCACACCGGAAATAACGACGTTTCTCTTAGACACCGCTACCGTTACAGAAATACCGGTACGTGTCTCAAATTTTGTCGTATTAGCAGGCACAAACTCCAGCATGAACGTTTTTGATCCCGTCTCATCCGGTTTTTCCGACGGATTGTTCCACGCCCAGGATCCGTACTGGCTTTTCGGCAGTGAAATATCCGAAAGCATCTCGTCAAGTTTCATGGTCAGCCCTGTAGGTGCTGCTATAACCAGCACATCAAAGGAAAGCTGCTCACCGTCATATGTTGCCTGAACAGTCACAACCCCCTCTTGGTCAGAACTGAATCCGCTTATCATATTCTCTTTGAGATCCGCAACTTCGTTTTCATCGGCATCAAGGATCTTACCGTCTGTCAAATCCAATACTTCCCCCGTAAGATAAGTACTTTTCGCCGGAGCCTTTATTTTATACTTAGCCGACTGGGCTTCCCACTTCGCATAGAGCGTGATCGCGCCGGTGGTGCCGGCCGCAATTTCCGTCACCTTATTTGCCTCATTAAACGCCGCATCGGTATACCACCCCAGAAAATTAAATCCTGTTTTTGAGGGAGCTTCCAGTGTAACAGGAAGTTCTGATGCTTTATATACAGCCGGATTGCCGGAAGGATTGATTCCGCCGTCTAATTCATAGATGATACTGTACTCTTCCGCATCGCCCGCTGCCGGGTCAGAAACCGCCTGACAATAGTGGTCCAGATTTGCCTTTATTTTGGATGCGTTAGACAACATCTGGGTTAAATACTGAAATTTGTTATTGACATCAATATAACATACGACGGGATATGACCAAGTATTTTTCCCCGTTACTGCATTTACATATTGATACAGTTTTCCGCCATTCTCCCCCTTTTCATCATGCGCAAATGTTATGTTGTTCCCTCCGTAGCTTCCTTTAAAGCTCTGAACCGTCTCTTTACTTATACTACTATGCTGTTTGGCAACAGCAACTGCCAGAATATCAATCCCGGTCAGGCCAATCTCCGCACCCTGCTGTGCCACACTTTGGATCGTCGCCTGACTGTTGGCATCGTCCGGGCTAAAAAAGATAAGCACCTTTGATTTGCCCTCCGCCGCGTTTGATATGGTCTCCCCGTCTATCGTCTCGAATGTAATACCTTCTAAATTATTCTTTTCGTAGCTTTCCTCAAAGTCGCTCTCGTCTATGTAGGAAATCCCTGCCATAGGATATGCTTCATAAAATTCATCTGTTGCAAATTTTTCCGCCCGCTCATGGTTAATAAAATCTTTTTCGCTTAATAGAAAATAATCATGCCGGGTCTCCTCATCCTGACCGTCCCACGTGGCGTCCACATTGTAGTACTTATCTCCGAGTCTGATAATATTCCATACATGGGCTTCCCCATATCCTTTACCTGTAATGGCGCGCACAGAAAGCCCCGCGTCTTTACACATACGGTAGAACAGTACCGCATACCCCTGACAGACAGCCGTTTTCGTACACAACGCATCATAGGCGGCATGTTTTTGTAAAGATTGATCATAATTGACATGATCACAGATAAAATCATAAATGCTTCTTATCTTCTGATACTCTGTTTTTGTTTCCAGATCCAAAGAAGCAAGCGCTTTATCGACTTCCGCAGTCAATTCCTGTTCCTGCGCACTGTCCGACCAATAGGCAATCGTACATGTCAAAAGATAATTGCCGTCACCGGAGTCCTCTGCTTTATATCCATATCCTTTACATCCTAATGCAAGCGCATCCCCTTCCTGTCCTGTACACTCGGGTGTATATTCGAATGCAATTTCTTCGATCATCTCTTCCATGAGCGCTTTGAAAGCTTCCTGCGAAGGAATCAGATCCTTCGGCAAATAAAAGTTCACCGTAGTGGAACGTTCCAACATCTGCCCACGCAAATACACAGCCGCGGTCTCTGCGTTCTGAAAAACTTCCGCCGACTCTTTGGCATCGTAAAGGGACGCTCCGGCTGCTGCTTCTTTTTGAATCTTATTAATTTCCGACTTCAGCTCATCGGCATCCAGAATATCCTCATACAGAGGATTGACTTTAAATGCAGAATATGCCGAAAATTCCTCCGGACTGTTTTCCTTCGGCTGCTTGACCGATGATGACGTTTCATCCGAATTAAGGATTTCTTCTTCCTCTAAAATCGTATCTGAACCGTCCTTTTGCTCTTCAGACGCTTCCGTATCCTCAGGGGCCTGCATCTCCCCCTCATCCGAATCATCTGCGGGCCCCTCGGCCTCGTCTTCTCCCGGTTTCGTCCCTTCCTCTCCGGCTGATTCGTCATTTCCCGGATCGTCCGGTTTCGGAGCTTCTCCCTCATTCAAATCTTCCCCAGAGTCGGCGTCTTCCTCTTCTTCCGGCTTGGTTTCCGCATCGCCGGTTTCGTCTCCTTCTTCTAAATCTTTCTCCGGCTTTGTCCCGCTCTCCGGATCATTTTCCGGATCCGTAGGCACATCTGTCTCTCCGGAGGTATCCTTAGACGCGCCAGTCTGCGCTTCATCATTCTCCTCTACCATCAATTCTTCCGCTGCGAAGGCGCTAATGCCGATCTGCGGTACACCCGTAAACACTATCACTGCCGCTAACAGCGCTGATCCAACCCGATAAAGCCTGCTTTTCCTCATCCTTCTCATTCCCTCTTTCTTCCCTTATTCCTTTATCTGAAAGTAAGTATCCGGTAATTCTACGCAAAGTCCGATATAACTTTTATCGGCTATAATCTTTGGATATTGTAGCACAATTCTTCCGTTTTTACAATATTGCCCCACAAAAAAAGACCCTCTGTCACTCCGACAGCGAGTCCTTTACCACAAGATATAGTGTTTTCCCTTCAAATCTTCCCAAGCACTTCCCCCACATGATTCTGTAAAAAGTTATCCTGCCTGTCAGACAGTCCCATCTCATTAAGCGTCTGCACCAGCACGTTACAGACCGCCTCGATCACCAGCACCCTGCCGTCATCCGTGTTCAGATGATACAGATAATCTGTGGGCGATGCGCCTTCCCAGACCGCCGCCGGATCGGGAATCTGATAGAGCAGCGCAAGCATATCCCCGATCTCACCGCAAACGGCAAGCTCCTTCATCCCCCTGTGCATCCACTTATAGAAGGGGGCATATTTTCTATTGAGCAGATAGACGATCTGCATCGCCTCTTTCACGAACTCTGTCAGGGCAAGCTCCGCCGCAACGCGCTCCCCCCGCTTCATGGCACGGGCATAATTGTACTGTCCCGCCTGCGCCGCTTTCGCCAGACTTTCCGCCATTTTTTTCAGCCATACTTCCCGGGGATAATAGGCAAGAAGCCCATTTCGCATCGCAGTAAATTTCCCGCACGGATCTTCAAATACCGCGCCGCTTGTCGCCGTGGCAAGCGCCGCTTCCGGAATCGCAAACCACGCCGCCGCCGTCTCTGGCACGCTGTCCCGTCCAAGAATTTCCAGATAAAAATCCTCCAGACATAGCACGCCCACGCGCCCTTTTCCCTGCTCCTCCTCCACACGTCCGGAAAAACCCATAAATTCCTTTGGCAGTGCGTCATAAGCCGCCTGCATTTCTTCCTTGTGCTTTATATAAACTTCTTTTGGCAGCCAGACACAAAACGAAGCCCCATAATCGTGATCTGCGGAAACTTCATCATCAAAGCCGAGACATTCTGAACCGTAACCCACAAGCCCCACAGCCGTCTGATCTGCAATATCGGAAAACTGCTCGTATATCATCCGTCTGCCGTATGTCTCATAGTATTTTTCCGATAATTCCAAACCTTTCATACAAGCCCCACTCTTCTCTTCCATCATTCTTTGCACATTTCCTGACATTTGCTTAAGCTTGCCAACCGGGAAGGCTTTTTTCCTGTCTTCCGTTTCGTCATATCCAGCCGCTTTCATAAAACAATGCCTGATATTTATTCAGCCTTCCCCTGCAGCCGCCCCATCACTTCCCGCGCCTTTTGCACATAATGGTTCTGTTTTTCTTCATTTCCCATAGCCCCGTATACCGCCGCACAGTTCTCGCAGAGTATGCCGTAGCTCATGTTTTTCCCGTAGTGACGCTTCACATCCTCCAATGCGCGTTCATAATAGGACAGGGCCTTCTCATATTCCCCGTCCCGAAAACAGGCCTCTCCCATGCCGGCCAGCGCGCCGCTGTAGTGCTCGTTCGATTCCCCCGCTCCCTGTTCAAAAAGGTCTATGGCCCGCGCAAGAGACTTCTTCGCCTCCTCATTCTCCGAAAGTTTAAAATAAATCAGTGCCAGATTTGTGAGCGTGGTGGCCGTCTGCGCTTCATTTCCTTCCTGCTTTTCAATGATGGCAAGCGCTCTTTTCGCACTCTCCACAGCTTCCTCGTTCTCCCCGGCCTTCTCCAGCATAATGCACATGTTGTTGTAAAGGCCTGCCCATCGGTAGTCCTCCGGCGATAGCAGTCTTTCATAAATCTGCATAGCCTGCCTGTAAAGCCGCAGCGCCTGCGCATAATCCCCCGCTGCACTGTAGGCGGTAGCCGCGTTTAACAAGGTAGTCGCAAAGTGCGCCGTATCTTCCAGATTCAGCTCCTCCATCAAAAGCAGCACGTCCTCCGCCGCCGTATAAGCCTTCTCAAAAGCCGATACGCTCCGATAAAAGCCGATCATTTCATTGCAGATCGAAATATAGGCCGCATAGTCCTCTTCCTCCTTGGCCTGCATCAAAGAGGCCGTCAGAAACTCGTCGATCTTTTCCACCTGATTTTTTTCAAAATAGGAATCCAGTTCCGCAAAAAAAGCATCAATATTCATCACATTCTCCCTTCTATCTGCCGCCCTGTTCCATTCTCGTTATAATTCTTCTCTGTTTATAGAAATAATAACCGCTCACCAAAACCGCGCATATAATCCAACTTATGGGATAACAGGCTACGATCCACCGCAATCCCTTTCCCGGCGTGATCAGTCCCACCCAGATGATGCGGAACACACATACGCCGAGCACGGATATCACGGTGGTCACAAAAGTATACCCCTGTGCCCGCAGTGACCCGGAAAATATTTCTATAAAAACAAACATGACAAAAGCGGGTGCAATGCTGTGCATCATAACCATCCCGATTTCCACAACCGCAGCGTCCCCTGTAAAGATCCCAAGCAGAAACCGTCCCGTGATCATAAGAAGCGCGGTCAGGCAGACGGCCGTTCCCACCGCCATTCCCAGACAGACCCTTGTTCCCCTCTTCACCCGCTCCCATTTGCCTGCGCCGAAATTTTGTCCCACAAATGTAGTAAGGGCAATGCCGAAAGAAGAATTGATCATCCAGAAGACACTGTCTATCTTGCCGTAAGCCGTCCATGCCGCCATGGTATCCACGCCCAGCAGATTGAGCGCCGCCTGCACAATCATATTGGAAATGCTGTACATGGATGCCTGCAGACCGGAGGGAAATCCGATTTGCAACATATTTTTTAATACTTCCCGATGAACCCTGATTTTACGAAACGACAGCTCCATACAGTCCACTTTGTGCATCAGTGCCCACGTCACCAATCCAGCGCTGATCGCCTGAGACACCAATGTAGCCGCCGCCACGCCAAACACGCCAAGTCCGCAGTAAAGCACCAGAATCAGATCCAGCACAATGTTTACAATACAGCATACCACCAGATAATACAACGGCCTTTTGGAATCGCCGATGGCCCGCAGAATAGCCGCGCCCATATTGTAGATAAACACAAAGATAAGGCCGGAAAAATAAATCCTTATGTAAAGTGTGGACATTTCCATCAGTTCAGGCGGCGTATTCATGGCACGCAAAACAAGCGGCGCCGTCACCACGCCAAGAACACCCAGGCCGATTCCGCCTATGATTCCGAATGCATAGGACGTGTGCAGCGCATCCTCAAGTCTCTGCCTGTGAGACGCCCCGTATGCCTGAGAAATCAGAACCGTTCCCCCGGCCGTAAGGCCCGTAAAAAACCCGACCACCATATTGATGATCTGCGCCGAAGAGCCCCCCACGCTGGACAGTGCCTCCTTCCCCGCAAACTGTCCCACAATCACCGTGTCCACCGTATTATAAAGCTGCTGGAAGAAAGTACCGATCAAAATTGGGAAGAAAAAAAGCAAGAGCTGTTTCCAGATGACTCCTTCCAGTATTCCGTTTTGTTTTTCCTGTGCATTCATCGTGTGTCCCATATTCTCACTATCTCTCAATCATATATTCCAACTGGCAGTCGAACGGTTCCCGTTCCACATGTTCCCTGTGATACCATTTCGCCTCCACACACCCCATGGAATGATAGAACGCCTGCGTTTCCACCGCCGAATGAGCCGATATGTAAAGTTTGCCCGCCCCCTTTTGTTTCGCGAAGGCCGATGCCTTTTCAAACAATGTTCTGCCGATTCCCTTTCCACGCATGTCCTCCGACACATGGATGCTGGACAAATCCAGATAACGGTGCTCTCCTCCAAACAGCGCGGCCTCCACTGAGACAAATCCCTTTAAGACGCCTCTGTAAAAAGCCCCGCATACAAGTCCGCCCGTCAGAACGGTATTTTTAAGACATTCGACTAACATCCGGTACTCTTCCTGTGTCCAATCATCCGTAAACGGATCTGCCACCGTCTTCCACTCGCCATCTATTTTTCTTCTGCACATGTCCACTTTTTGATGACGGACAAAGTCTGCAAACAGTTCCAGATTCAGTTCCCTTTCTCCTAACTGTCTGTACCAGACTTCGTCCCCGGTATAACACTGTGTTCCTTCCATAACATGTTTCAATTTTTCAATCAAATCCAGATCCGCCGACAGCCACGCCACGCTGTCGAGGCTCTCTCTGGTCAGCCATTTCGCCGCTTCGTGCTCTTTCAATACCAGATCACCGGATTTAACCGTGCAGAAGAAGCAGTCCATGGACAGATGGAATGTGGGATAATCATACTCCACCGTGTCAAACAGCTCGCCCACCTCGATCTCTGTGTCCAGCTCTTCCCGTATCTCCCGGATCAGCGCCTCCTGCGGCGTCTCTCCCTCTTCCACCTTGCCGCCCGGAAATTCCCAGCCGTCCTTAAATTCGCCGCAGCCCCGCTGGGTGGCAAAAATACGGTCGTTGTGAGTGATGATAGCGGCGGCTACTTTGACTGTTTTCATAATTATTTATATTCTCCTAACCCACGTATTGCTTCCAAACCCATTAAAGGAATGATCCTACTCCCCAAAATAGAATTTCTCCCGTATTCCACCGGTATACTCCAAAATACAGCTCAGAAACCGTGCTCCGTATTTCTCGTACTTGAAGGCACCCATCCCGTTCACCTCCATCATTTCCTCCCGGTTCATGGGCAGACGCACGCACATATCCACCAATGTCTTATCTGAAAAAACAAGATAGGGCGGAATCGCTTTCTCCCTGGCAATCTCCCTGCGCAGTTCTCGAAGCTCCTCGAAAAAGGCGAGTCCTCTTGTATTTAGAATATCCGATCTCCGGTTTGTACTGCCTTTGATTCTGTCATCCTCTTCCGCTATCCGGCTGCTTCTCGGCTCCATTTTCACCATTACCTTGCAAAGGCCGTCCACAATGTCCTGTGCCTTCCCTGTCGTCTGCAGAAGCCCATACTTATCCTGCGTCTGCCGCAGATACCCTTCCTGTATCATCTGACCGATCAGATCCTTTAACTCCTGCTCACGCCATTTTCCTAACGTACCGTAAGAGGGGTACTGCTGTACCCGGTATTCCCGCAATTTCGCACTTTTTCCGCCAAGGAGCGTGCCAATAACTACCTGTATGCCGTATCTTTCACCCTGTTCTTCCAGACACCGAACGACTTGTCCCGCTTCCGCCGTCATATCTTTTTCCACATAATGCTTCAGGCAGTTCCCGCATTTACCGCAGGCGCTCCCGTTCTTCTCACCGAAATAGCGGAGAATACAGGTGCGCAGACACTCCTTGGTATTACAATAATAAATCATGGACTGAAGCCGTTTTTCGTCCCGCTCCCGGATAGTAAGCTGCTCATCCGGCGTAAAATCGGCGCTGTTTTCCTTATTTTCCAGCAGAAACCGGTTGATCATAATATCCTGCGCCGAATACAGGAGAATACAATCAGACTGCTCCCCGTCTCTCCCCGCGCGCCCCGCCTCCTGATAGTAGTTTTCCATGCTCTGGGGCATGTTATAATGCAGCACGTAACGCACATTGGACTTGTCAATCCCCATGCCGAAGGCATTGGTTGCCACGATCACGGGTTTTCTGTCATAGATAAAGTCGTCCTGATTGTTTCGCCGTTCCTCCGGGGACAATCCCGCGTGATATCTGGTGACCGCTATGCCTTCGTTCCTAAGCTGTTCGTACACTTTCTCCACATTTTTTCTGGTAGCGCAGTATATGATGCCGCTCTCTTTCCCCCGGTCCGCCACATAATGCTGCAGATACCGCGTGCGGTTCTTCGTATGTTCCACCGCAAAGAAAAGATTCTGCCTGTCAAAGCCCGTCACCAATGTCTTGGGATTATCCAGCCCCAGCACAGAGACGATGTCTTCCCTGACCTCCCCGGTCGCGGTAGCCGTAAACGCGCTTAAAATCGGGCGCCTCGGAAGCCGTCTCACAAACTGCACAATATGTAAATAGCTGGGGCGGAAGTCCTGTCCCCACTGGGAAATACAGTGCGCCTCGTCAACGGCTACCATGCTGATCTCCACCGCCCCCGCAAAGCGCAGGAAGCGCTCTGTTTCCAGCCGCTCAGGAGCCACATAGATAATTTTATATCTTCCCTGCTCCGCAAAGGTCAATGCCTTCGTGATCTGCCCTTCCGTGAGAGAGCTGTTGATATAAGCCGCATGAACCCCCGCCTGGTTAAGCGCCTGCACCTGATCCTTCATCAGGGAAATCAACGGCGAAATCACCAGCGTAATCCCCGGAAGGAGCAGCGCAGGAACCTGATAACAGACGGACTTACCCGCGCCTGTCGGCATGATGCCAAGCACATCTTTCCCGTCAAGGATATGGTCGATCAGCATCTCCTGCCCCTCCCGAAAGGAACGGTAACCATAATATTTTCCCAGAATATCGTATTTATTCATTTCTAATACCGTTTCGTATTTTGTGCGGAGAATGCCGTATTCTGGCATTCTCCTAAGTGAGACTTGGTACTTCTTAGCGAGGCAGCCTCTGCTGCCAAGCTTTAGAAATGCTTCTCGCTTTAATAGCGTCCGTTAAAAATCTGCGTAATCGGAGAATCCTCGTTCAGAATCACCGTTTTATTGTCTCCCACCACGCTCTCCTTCAGCGCGTCAAGGGCGCGCACAAAGGAATAAAAGTCCGTCTTCTCCGGGTCCGCGTATGCCCCCGACAAAATGCGCATATACTCGGCCTCTCCTTCCGCAACTGTGGCTTCGGCTTTCGCTCTCGCGTCGGAGAGCATGATGGAAACCTCTTTATCCGTCGTGTTCTCGATCATTTTCGCCTCGGATTTTCCTTCCGCCGTGTACTGTGCCGCAATGTTGCCGCGCTCGGAAATCATGCGGGTATAGACCGCCTGCTTGTTGTCATCCGGCAGATCCAGCTTTTTGACCTCGACGGCCACCAGCTCGATGCCGTACTGATCCTCCACGTGGTTAATCTGCCCCATCACCTCTTCGGTCAAAGAAGTAATCTCAATCACTTCCTCTTTCCCCTCAGACAGATCCAGATCGTTCCCGGAAAGTTCCGTTCCCTCCTCGTCAACGGTGATCGTCATTTTGCCGTCCCGGCTTCTGATCACTTCGTCCTGTTTCATGTTTGATATGGTATTTTTCGTAGCGTTGTAGACGATGGCGTCGATACGGCCCTCCGCATTCTGCACGGAGCAGCTTAAGGTCTGGGCAAATCGCAACGGGTCTGTCACGCGCCAGAGCACATAGCTGTCCACGATCATCGTTTTCTTATCGGATGTAATGACGTCCGATGCCGGCAGGTCATAAATCAAAAGCTCTTTCGGCACGGTGTCCACGGACTCCACAAAAGGCAGTTTAAAGCTGAGTCCCGGCACGGACACCACCCTGTCCACACGGCCAAACTGACGAATCAGTTTAAACTGGTTCTGTTTTGTCACCACCATACAGTTTATAAGCAAAAAGACACCGACAATGACCAGCATGCCAAAGAACACGCCGAACTTCTTTCCGCCTTTTCCTTTTTTCTTATCCTTTTTCTTCGTGCCGTCGGAATTATATCGTTCAAAACTTTGCACGTTCGGATTCTCTGTAAAATCAGCCATAATTTATTCCTCCTCCTGCGTCTCTTCCGGCTCTGCTTCCAGAGTACCGCCGTTTCCTGAAATGTCGGAAGCCTCCTGTGTCACAAAGCTGTCAAGCGGCAGCATCGTAGTCGTCTTTCCGCCCTCTCCCTCGATCACAACCTTCACATCCGGGAGCACATCCTCGATGGCCTCGTAGAACATCCGTTTCTTTGTCACCTCCGGATACTTGGCGTACTCCTGATACATAGAATTGAAACGGGCTGCCTGTCCGCTTGCCTCGTTGATCCGCTCCTGTTTTTTGGCCTCCGCATCCTGTAAAATTTTATCGGACTCCGCCTCCGCATTGGGAATCTGTTCATTTCTGTATTTATTGGCATTGTTTAAGGCCGTTTCCTTGCCCTGCTTGGCCGTCTCCACTTCTTTGAACGCGTTCTCCACCTCGGCCGTGGGCGGGGTCGCGTCCTGAATCGTAATATTGACGAGCTGAATACCGATATCGTAAGTCTCCAGCTTATCCAGAATCATCTGTTTGATGTTGGACTGGATTTCATTTTTCCCCGTGGTAAGCACGCTGTCCACACTGTAGGAACCGATGGTCGTACGGATACAGTTCTGGGCAATATTTTTTAAAACCAGCGCCGGGTTCTCCGATGCATAGAGAGCTTTCACCGGATCAGTCACTCGATACTCGGCGTAAAAATCCACATAAATGAAATTGTAATCAGACGTAATCATCAGCGCATCTTCAATGTCGTCGCCTGTCGGGTTATCATCCGTCCCATCCCGATATCCGATATTGAAACCCTGAATCGTGGTGTTCACCTTGGTCACATTCTGAATAAAGGGAATCTTAAAATGAAGTCCCGGCGTGGTAACCGCCTTGGGCGAACCAAAGGTACAGACCACCGCCTGCTCCTCCTCCTGAATCGAATAATAGGAATTTCCGGCCAAAATGGCAAGTAAACCGAGCGCCAGCACAATCTTTGCGCCCGCCGCTCCCTTCCCCCTCGGAATGCCTATATTGTTTTCACGTTTCTTTCCAAACATACTTTTATCAGTCCTTTCGCGTCGCTTGTTTTTCTTTTGCAGCTATTATATTATATAACAGTACCAGTAAAAATAAAAATTAAAAATTTGAGAAGCGAGGCATGAAACTTATGAAAATTATCTTTATCAGACACGGAGACCCTGATTATGTGAATGACTCCCTGACAGAAAAAGGCATCCGGGAGGCAAAACTTCTGGCGAAGCGGGTGGCAAAGTGGGACAATATTACCCAATTTTACTGCTCTCCTTTGGGACGAGCGAAAAAAACCGCTTCCTACTCTTTAGAAGCGGTTGGCCGTGAAGCGATTACCTATGAATGGATGAAAGAATTTGCCTATTTTATTGATGACCCTGTGACAGGACGCCACGGCGTACCGTGGGACCTCATGCCCGCGTACTGGACAGAAATTCCCGAAATGTTCGACAGAGAGGACTGGAAAAATACAGAACTTTACCGTTCCAACGACGCACTCCTCCCGGCATACAGGGAAGTCTGCGAAGGACTGGACGGTCTTCTGTCCTCCTACGGCTACACAAGACGTAACAACTACTATCAAACAAATACCATGAAAAAAGGCGACGGCGCAGAGACAGAAGACACCATCGTAATCTTCTGCCATCTGGGCGTCACCTGTATGATGCTGAGCCACCTTCTTAACATTTCACCGGTTCTTCTTCTACATGGCTTCTTTCTTGCGCCCACCTCGGTCACTGTCGTGTCAAGTGAGGAGCGGATGGAAAACGACGCCATTTTCCGTGTGCAGGTAATGGGCGACGTAACCCACCTTCTCACCGGAGGGGAGCCTGTTTCCCACGCCGGTTATTTTGCGGAGCCATTTCAGGGATAGACCGCAGTCAAACATTTACCATCTTTTTGCAGGTCATCACGGCAGTCTGCTCTGACTTCCCACTGCCATGCCAAGCGGCTTATTTCTTATTCTTCTTTACCGCCACCCCTGCCCCATCGTCATGGGTGCAGGAGTCGGACGGTTGTCCGGCAATTTCGCGATCGCAAAGCCCATAAACACGGTCGTAATGGCAACCCGGAACAGAAACGGGACAGAGAGATCCACCAAAGGGATCAGATCAAAAACCGTCGCCACCACAAACATCAGTACTTTGGCGTAAACGGCCGTCCGAAACAGCGCTTCTGCCGACACCCGCTTGTTCATTACAGAGGCAATGAGCATCGCAAACAGCAGATATACTGCCGCGCACAGAAAATACCAGAGGATTCTCCATAAAAAGAAGACCGTATACAGCACAATGATTATCACCATAATAAACGGCGCCATTTTCGTCGCAATCCACTCCCTGCTGAGTGCAAAGCTGTCCCCCAAATCGCTGAAATCAAGCTGCTGATACTCACCGTTTTGCATGAGAGAGAGGCGGTCGCGCCCCACTAACATCACATTCTGATAGCCTTCATCGGCTATCGCATCGGCGTCTTCATAGGAAAAGCTGTCGATCCCTTCCGTCATGTACACAAACACATTACCTTCATCGAACAGGAAATCTTCTTCCATATACAACCGCCCGTCCTCCAAAGCAAATTCCGGCAGTTTCGACGCAATCTCTCCCATATCTATGGATGAGAAAGAAACCATCACCGATGCAAATGAAAGCAGTGTTGCCACAAGCACCAAAAGCGTCACGAACCCGATCATGCTGCCGACCTTCACCCTCGTCAGCCGTTCATACAAAGTCGGCACAAAAGAAAAGGCAAACTGTTGAAAAATATTGGGCGCTTTCTGTGGTTCAAAACTGCCGCCGCTGTAATTCCCATAACCGTTTCCGCCGTAAGGATCTCCCTGCTGATAGAAATTACCCTGTTGATACGCATTCCCCTGTGACATATAATTTCCCTGCTGGTAAGGGTTGCCCTGCTGATTATAATTCCCCTGCTGATAATAGGTACTCTGCTGCGTAGCATTTCCCTGTTGATAAGGATTCCCTTGCTGATAATAGCCCTGTCGGCTATCATTACCCTGTTGTTCCAGTCCTGTATTTGGCTGTTGATTGAATTGATTGTCCATATCTTCCCTTCCGGCCCTTTTTTCTACCTTGTCTGTCAGCGGATTCTCTCAGGAAAACCTACCTTTTTCTGAACCTTACGCAGCGTTTTTCCCGCAAAGTACGCCGCCTTCTCCCCGTTCTCTTTGATCACCTTGTCAATGTAATCCTTGTTTTTTCCAAGCTCCTCGCATCTGTCCTGCAAAGGTTTTAAGACAGCCACCACGGCTTCCCCCACAGCCATCTTGAAGTCACCGTAGCCCTTGCCGTCGAACTCTCTCTCCGTCTCCTCCGGCGTCTTTCCCGTGCAGGCACAGTAAATATCTATCAAATTCCGGATGCCCGGCTGCTCCTCTCTGTAGCGTACACAGCCTTCCGAATCCGTCACCGCACGTTTAAACTTGCGGACAATCGTGTCCGGGTCATCCATCAGATAAATGCTGCCGTTCGGATTTTCATCCGACTTGGACATCTTCTTCTCCGGATTCTGGAGACTCATAACCTTAGCCCCCGATTTCCCGATATAAGGCTCGGGAATCGTAAACACATCTCCGTAAACCGCGTTAAACCGCTGCGCAATATCTCTGGTAATCTCCAAGTGCTGTAACTGATCCTTGCCCACAGGCACCACATCCGCCTGATAGAGCAGAATATCCGCCGCCATCAGCACAGGATACGTAAAAAGCCCCGCGTTGATATTATCCGCGTGCTTCGCCGCCTTATCCTTAAACTGGGTCATACGGTTTAACTCACCCATATAAGTAAAACAGTTTAGTATCCATGCAAGCTCCGCGTGTCCCGACACATGGGACTGATAATAAAGACAGTTTTTTTCAGGATCAATCCCCGCCGCGATATAGAGCGTCAAGAGATTTCTCGCCCGCTTCCTGAGTTCCGCCGGGTCCTGTCTTACGGTAATCGAATGCAGATCCACCACTGAATAGAAACACTGATATTCCTCACAGAGCGTTACCCAGTTTTTCAACGCCCCCAGATAATTTCCAAGCGTCAAATTCCCTGTCGCCTGCATACCGCTGAATAGTACCTTATCTCCATTTAACATAATCATCTTCCTCCCATACTTAATTAATATATCACCGCCCTCTGTTTCCGTCAAGAAAACGGTTGGCGTGCCTGCATGGCGCTTCCTTCGTCAGTCTTCTGACTCTGCTTATTCGCGCAAGAAAAGGACCGCTGACGCGATCCCTTCCAAGATTCTACCGGTTTTACTTTCAGTTACATTCGTTCTCACACCCGCAGGTAGAGCCGTTGCCGCTAAAAGATCTCTGGTCAAAGCGGGGCTCAAAACGGGAATCTTCGCAGGGGCAGGGTTCCGGATCCTGTCTCGCGCAGGGCGGTTTCGGCCTTACCGGTTCCTCACATCCGCAGCCGCTACGGCCATTGTTCCCGCCGCAGAAAAGTAACAGAAGTATAAGCCAACAACAATTCATAGGTTTTCATCTCCTTTTTCTCTCATACCATATCCTATGCGAGAGAAAAGGAGCGGTTACTTCTTCAATATTTTTTTGCGAATATAGCGGAAGGTTTTTTCCTCCCCCTGCTCCGCCAGCATATGCAGCAAAAATTCCAGCATACGCTTCGTCTTTTTGTGAAGCGGGGGCGGCGTCTTGGACGATTCATAGTAGACTAGCGGGTCCTGGTCTTTGTAAGCATCCCTGTGATAAACTTTGCAGGCCGCTACCCGATCCATAAACATCTCGATCACGTAGCGCGTGGGCATCGGCGCCGGTGCCATGCCTCCCTCAATCTCTTTCGAGCTATAATCAATCCAGTATTCATAATGATGCTTATTGCGCCCCTTATGGTGGAGCCATGCGGAGGAAAAACCGATATCTTCCCGCTCCGCGTTATTGGGGCTTCGATCGCCCTGATAATACTTCGCCCCCACCAGAAACTCCGTCGGGCTGTATTTTGACAGATCATGAAAGAGTCCCTGTCTGTAAAGGCCCACTCGAAAACACCCTTCCATAACCACAAATCTATGGTGTGTTATTGTCTTAAAGTGTTCCCATGCCTTATTCATAAATCTTTTTCATCCCCTCTATTCTTTTTACTCTTTTTCCTGCCGTTTTTTTCTGTCTCCACAGGCGCATCCTTCGTCGTACACAGCACAATGGTCCGGGCCGGTACACAAATTTCCTGTGAGGCGGCCGGCGTTTCCTCTATCTCCGGTGTCTCCTTGCCTGTAGAAGCCGCATAAGTCCACTGTTTGCCCTTCGGGAGCTTCGGCAGTCCCAGATAGTCTGCCTGCCAATGCATATTGACCGCGATATAGAGAAAGTGTTCTTCCTCCTGCCCACCTTCCACCGCATAGAATCCACAGTACATGATTCCCA
The DNA here is from genome assembly GCA_947073545.1 of uncultured bacterium. GTDB lineage: Bacteria > Bacillota > Clostridia > Lachnospirales > Lachnospiraceae > UBA3282. Next base: position 19,618 of record CAMTMP010000012.1, on the reverse strand, counting down.
TACAGCGGCTGGCGGAACTCGTGTCTGGCCTCCAAGCCTCTCTCCCATGGAAAGAAATATCCGGGAAACCGCAGGACAGAGTGTCTATCCCGCGAAGGAATGTCCTGCCATGCAGAACACGGTGCTCCTTGCGCATGCCGATCATAAACTTCGTATAGGCGAGAAGTTCCTTTCCTGTCTCCGTATGGTTCCACTTGATCCATGCCGTATCGTTATCCTGACAATAAGGGTTATTATTTCCTCCCTGCGTATTTGCAAATTCATCCCCGCTGTAAAGAAGCGGCGTTCCCTGCGACATAAGAAGAATCGTAACCGCGTTTTTCATTTGCCGCAGCCGCAGTTCCAAAATGCTCTTCTTCCGACTCTTTCCTTCCACACCGCAGTTCCAGCTGCAGTTATAATCCACACCGTCCTGATTGTTTTCCCCGTTTTCTTCGTTATGCTTGCGGTCATAGGACACCAAATCAGCCAAACGGAATCCGTCCCAGCGGGCAATGCTGTTGACCACGCCGACCTCGTCTTTGTTTTCCCGCAAATGAAACAGAAACGAATTGATCACATTGTCGTCGCCCTTGATAAACCGGCGCATATCATACAAAAAACCGTCGCTTAAAAAGCCTTGATTGCGCGTCTTTGTGTCTCCTGCACAGACACAGCCGTTTCCCGTAAGCAGCATCGTCTCCGAGAGCAGCGGCTCTCCCGCTATCAGGTCCATGGGCAGCGTTGCACTCATCAGATGAAAACCATCGATGTGGTACTCCAGCACCCAGTATTTCAAGATATCCAGAGTCTCTACCGCTCTCATCTCCGGCGGAAAATAGAACTGCATCGCCACGCTGATACCGGCTTTGTGAAAAGCCCGCACCATGTCCTTAAACTCTTCCGCCGCATCCTTACTGTGGGCATAGGCGCTCTTTGGCACATAATAAAGTCCCGGCTGATAGCCCCAATAATTGACGCGCGGTTTTTTCTTTTCCTTTTCGTCATCCAAAGGCAGCTCCTGCTTGTAGGAAAGAATCGCCTGCTCCATTGTCTGTGCCGTGTTTTCGGGCATAATCTCGTCAAACTCATAACAGGGCATGAGAAGCGCCATATTGATGCCAAGCTCCTGCATATAGGGGATTTTCTCCGTCACACCCGCATAGGTGCCCTTCCACTTCACACCGGACGAGCGGTGTTTGGTAAACCCTCTCACATGAAGGGCATAAATAAGCATATCCTCATAGGGAATGTGCCTGTTTTTGTCGTCTCTCCAATCATATGCGCCCAAAACGGGCTGACACCGGGGCAAATCCGGTTTCGGCTCACCATATCCATAAGGATTGCAGACCCGTTTGCAGAAAGGGTCCTGATATACCTTTTCCCCACTGTAAAAAAGATAGCAGCATGTCCTGTCATGATAGCCAAGAAGAAGCATAGCACAAACCGCTCCTACCCGGCCGTTTTCCGGAAACGGAATACGCACGCCGTCCCTGTGTCTTCTGTCATAGAGAAGAATCCCGGTCTCCTCCGGACCTTCGCACACCGCTGAAACACGCAGTCCCTCTTCCTCAAAAGAGACGCCCAGCGGGTAAATTCGTGTCCTGTCCACATTTTTTATATGAAATGTCTTCTGCATCAAATCCTCCGTTCAATCAAGCCCGCTTCCCGTTACGCTACACTTCCTTTCGGGAATAAAATTTAAGTCAGTTTATATTATACATAATAGAAGAAGGCTTTTCAATCTAATTCAACGGTTTACCGAACAATTTATCATTGCCTGCGCCGCCAATCTATATTATGATTGGTATAAAGAGCTCAACAAAGTATAAACAAAGTCAGCACAGCTATGGAGGAAAATATGAGCAAAAATGAAAAAAACACCACACAGGAAGAACTTGACAAGGAAGAAATGACCGTAGATCTGGAACTTGACGACGGTTCTTTGGTTACCTGCGCCGTAGTCACCATCCTGACCGTAGCGGACAAGGATTATATCGCTCTCCTGCCGCTTGACGAAACCGGAGAAAATGCGGACGGCGAGGTATGGTTCTACCGCTACAGCGAAAACCCGAAAGATCCAAGCGAAGAGCCGGAGCTTGGCTATATTGAAGACGACGAGGAATACGAAGCCGTCGCGGACGCTTTTGACGAATTTCTGGATGCCGCCGAGTTTGACGAAATCATGGACTAAAGTGAGAAGTACTTCTAAAGCGAAGATAACAGCGGATTTAGGAACCGGGAGGGCGCATCTTTCCCGGTTTTTTTATCATGGTAAAAGAGGCAGAGCTTATTTTTCGCTCTGGTCATTGCCACATAAAACATCCGTCTTTCCTCCTCAATCTCAGCCTGTGTTTTTGATTTATCGGAAGGGATTTTTCCCTCGTTGCACTCCGGCACGATAACCGTTTGAAACTCCAGCCCCTTGGAGGCATGCATGGTCATAAGCTGTAGTCCCTCCGCGTTTCTTTCCGGCTCTTTTATCACTTCCGCATACTGCTCCATATATGTCTTCAAATCCCGCACCGATGAAAAATTTTTGGAAAACGCCTCGAACTCTTCCCCAATCCGTATCAGCTCCTCCGCCTTTCCGGCACCGTATTTCTCACGCAAAAACGTTTCATATCCTATTATTTTCCGTATGTAATGAATCTGTAGATGCACCCGTTTCCCGAAAAGACTGTCAATATCCCGGTAAAACTTCTTCACCCGGCTCTGTATCAGGGGCGCATCCGCATAATACCTGATGAGCGCCTCCCGCTCCACCTTTGTCTCCGGCAGACTGTCACGCTTCATGTATCTGACAGGACGGTTCATCACGCGAAGGAAATGCCGTCTTGCATGATCTCCCTGCCCAAGCGACAGATAGGCGCAGATATCCCGAATCACAAAATGGCTGAATCGGTTTTGGGGCCGCTCCTTCATATCGTATGGAATGCCTGCCTCATGCAACGTCTGTGCCCAGAAGCCGCATTCCAGATTTGTCCGACAGATCATGGCGCATGCCGCAAGCGTTCCCGCCCTGCGTTCTTCCAAAAGCGTTTCCGTAACCGTCTTTCTGAGCATATCCTCCGACTCCGTCCTGTAAATCCGAATCCCCGTTCCGTCCTCATGAGCCGCCCGAATCTCTTTGGGAATACGGGTTTCATTCTCTACAACCACTTTTGCGGCCGCCCGCACAATATCCTTGTGACAGCGGAAATTTACATCCAGCAAAATCTGTTTCGTCTGCGCAAAATCCTCCAAAAACCGCTTCATGCAGTCCGGACTCGCGCCTCGGAACCCGTAAATGGACTGGTCGTCGTCCCCCACCACAAAAAGGTTGTTCTCCGGCGCGGCAAGCATCCGGATTATTTCGTACTGAATCGGTGAAATATCCTGAAACTCATCCACCAGAATATAGCAGAACCGCGCCTGCCACGCTGACAGGATATCCTCGTTTTCCCGCAAAAGTCGAATACAAACCGTCATCAAATCGTCAAAGTCAAATTTGCAGATTTCGGCAAGCCATTCCTCGTATTCCCTATATAAGAACTGAAAATCTGTCTGTTCCATCTTTTGAAACTCCAGCGTGTTCTCTGTTTCCCCAGATCTCATGTATGCCGTTTCTCCGGGCTTTTTCTCTTCCGCTGTGCCTGCTTCTTTCTCTTTTAATTCCTGCTCAGCCGTCTTGATTTTATGCCTGCTGACCGCCGTTATGATTTCTTCAATGTCCTCCTCCTGCAAATAAGCAAATCTTTTATGATTGTGTATAATATCCCGAATCAGCTTTCTTTTTTCTGTCTCAGTCATAATGGTATACTTGCGATACTTCGCCGATTGTTTCAAGATATGATAGAATACTGCGTGAAATGTGCCAAACCGTACCGGAAGGTTTTCATTCTCCATCAGCCGGAAAAACCGTTCCTGCATTTCCAGCGCGGCGGCCTTTGTAAATGTGATAACAAGGATATGGGCGGGATCTACGCCCTGTGATGTGAGAAGTCTCCGGATGCGGTGTACTGTGACAAAAGTTTTGCCGCTGCCCGGACCGGCCAACACCATAGCCGGACCGGCAGCATGCCTGATAGCCTCCTCCTGCTTTGAAGTACAGGAAAATTCAGGCTTTTTCAAGCATTTCGATTCCTTTACGGATTCTCGCAAGGGATTCTTCCTTTCCAAGCACCTCCATAAGCTCCGTCGCTCCCCCGGGCGTCATTTGCTTGCCGGAAACAGCGGTTCTTACGGGCCACATCACATATCCGTTTTTATATCCTTTCTCTTCCACATAAGCGGAAAGAGTCACGTAAAGCGCGTCGTTTGCATACGCCTCCTGTGCCTCGAGACGGGGCAGAAGATCCTTTAATACAGCCAGCGAAGTCTCCGCGTTCGTCTTCATTTTCTTGTGCGTATACATCGACACATCATAGTCTGGAAGGGTGTCGAAAAAGTCCACATGCTCCCTGATATCCGGAAAAATCTCGATTCTCGTCTTGACCATGGCGGCTATCTTTTTCAGGTCGTAATCCTTTTTCACAGCCTCTTTCAGATAAGGCTCCGCCATCCCATAAAAACGGTCGAAATCCATCGCTTTCAAATATTCCCCGTTCATCCATTTCAGCTTCGTGTAGTCAAACACTGCCGGGGATTTGGAAAGATGGTGATAGTCAAAACGCCTGATCAGCTCGTCCAGCGAAAAGATTTCCTCATTGTCCTCGGGACTCCATCCAAGCAGCGCCACAAAATTAACGATTGCCTCCGAGAGAAAACCCTGCTCGATCAGATCTTCGTAGGAGGAATGCCCGCACCGTTTGGAAAGTTTCTGATGGGACTCGTCCGTAATGAGCGGACAGTGCACATACTCAGGCACCTCCCAGCCAAAGGCATCATAGAGCCGGTTATATTTCGGTGAGGAGGACAAATATTCGTTGCCCCGCACCACATGGGTGATTCCCATCAGATGGTCGTCCACCACGTTGGCAAAATTGTAGGTGGGGTAGCCGTCCGATTTGATCAGAATCATATCGTCAAGCTCCGCGTTGTCCACCGTGATATCACCATAAATATCGTCGTGGAAGGTAGTCTGTCCCTCCGTCGGGTTATTCTGACGGATCACATAGGGCTTGCCTGCCGCCAGATTCGCCTCCACCTCTTCCTTCGACAGATGCAGACAATGCTTGTCGTAAACATTGATTTCCTTGCCAGCCACCGTCTGGGTCAGGGATGCCAGTCTCTCCTTGTCACAGAAACAGTAGTAAGCCTCACCCTTCTCAACCAACTGCTTCGCATACTGTAAATAAATGCCCTGCTTCTGGCGGTCACTCTGCACATAGGGGCCTGCGCCGCCGTCTTTGTCCGGTCCTTCATCATGCAAAAGCCCCGTATTTTCCAACGTGCGGTAAATGATATCCACCGCCCCCTCCACATACCGCTCCTGATCCGTATCCTCAATGCGCAGGATGAAATCCCCGCCCTCATGCTTCGCGATCAGATAAGCGTACAGAGCCGTTCTTAAATTTCCCACATGCATACGCCCTGTTGGACTGGGCGCATATCTTGTTCTTATTTTCTCCATTGTTGTCAACTTCCTCTGTCTTCTACAATTTTTTATCGCAATTCAATCCGTCCATGCAAAGAATGCCGTTTCTCAGGCATTCTCTTATACGAAACTTAGTAATTCTTAGCGAGGCAGCCTCTGCTGCTGAGCTTTAGAATTACTTTTCGCATTATTCGACGCGGTTCTGGTGCATACTCGGATCGGGTATCTTCTCGGAAGCCGCCTCCTTGAAGGACGCAACCGCCTTCGCCGCCGCAGGAATCGCAATATTCGTACCCGCGCCCGCCACACAGCCGCCGGGACATGCCATGCCTTCGATCAAACAGCCGTTCTTCTTGCCAGCCTTAGCAAGCATCAGCATCTTTCTGCACTCGGAAAGGCTTTCCGCATGCTCTATGTGTACCTCAACATCCGGGTAATACTCTCTCACGCACTCCTCAATGGCGCTTGCCACGCCGCCTGCCACACCGTAACCTCTTCCTGCGCCGGTTGCGCCCTTCAGCTCATCCATCGCCCTGATCTCGTCTAACAGGATCCCCTTTGCCTCAAAGATTCCCGTCAGTTCCTCAAAGGTGATAACGAAGTCCACATCCGAGCGGATCGTCCTGCGGGAAGCCTCCAGCTTCTTGGACGCACAGGGACCGATAAAGACCACTCTGGCGTCGGGGTGCTCCGCCTTGATCACTCTCGCCGTCGCCACCATGGGTGTCAACGCGTTTGATATCTTATCAATGGTTTCCGGAAAGAACTTCTTTGCAAGTACCGACCATGACGGACAACAGGATGTCAGGGAAAACGGCAGTTTCCCCGTCGCGACCTCTTTCGCGTAGTGCTCCGCCTCCGCAATGGCTCCCATATCCGCGCCAATGGCTGTCTCATACACATCGTAAAATCCCAGCTCCTTCAATGCGGTTTTCAGCATATCCGGCGTCACATCCGGACCGAACTGCCCCGCAAAAGCAGGCGCAACCTGCGCGATAATCTTCTCCCCCGTCTGCAGCGCGCGGATCAACTGGAAAATCTGCGACTTATCCGCGATAGCCCCGAAAGGACAGTTCACCATACACTGCCCGCAGGAAACGCACAGATCATTGTCTATCACGGCGCGTCCCTTTTCATCATTCTTTATCGCATTGACGCCGCAAGCGCCCGCACAGGGCCGCACCTGATGGGCGATTGCGTCATAGGGGCAGACCGCCTTACATTTACCGCATTTGATACATTTTTCCGGATCGATCACCGAGCGGCCGTTTACCATAGAAATCGCGCCTCTCGGACATACTTCACGGCAGGGATGGGCCACGCAGCCCATACACCGGTTCGTCACATAATAACTGTTCTCCGGACATGCGTTACACGCAGAAGGAATCACCTGCATCAACGGCGGTTCATAATATTTCTCAGAAATATTGCTCTCCTCCAACCCCTGCGTCAGATGCACAGGCACATTTTCCGGCCGCAGGGAAAGTCCCATGGCCAGACGGATTCTCTCGCGCACAATGGCCCGGTCCCTGTAAATGTTTTCATACTCGGACTCTTCATAGTCCACAATCTTATAGGGCAGCGCCTCGATATCATCCTTCAGGTTCTTCGACTCATAGGCAAGGTTCGCTACCTCTTTGAAAATACGTCTTCTGTTCTTCCGAACCTGCGTATCAATTCCTCTCATAATGCCTCCGTTTTACTTCTTTTCTGCATTGATAATCGCAGTACCTAGCTCGATTCCGCGTCTTCGTTCCACTCCGGTCCGTTTAGCACCGCTCCATCTCGCTCGCGGGCTGTCTCCGCTCCGCTTCGGTCCGTGCTGAACAAGCGCCACTGGCGCTTAGCACTCCTATACATCCGCAATCTGAAAAAATTGTCAGCAAGCTGCCATTTTTTCATCTTTCGTCTGTGCACTGCTCATTGCCATCACGTACATTTTCCCATAAAGTCCGGCGGAAGTCAATCACTCTGAGGAAAAACCCGATCGTCAGCGCCGTCTTCTTCTCATCCAGATCACGAGACCTGCCGCAAGAGTCGCTATGGGAATCACGATCACGCAGAGAACAGCCGCTATATACGCCGTCTGTGCCTTAAATACCAGATTCGGCATGGAAAGGCTCTTAACCGGAACCGACACTGAAGATTCGTGATCAGCCAGTATACTTATTATGCTGCCAAATAGTTTCACGTTGCTGCCCGGCGCCATGTCGTCCGCGAGGGTAGTAAAAAGACTCTCCCCTCCCACCACAAACGCATGGGATATGCCGTCGTCTTCCGTGCTTTTCTCCACCTCTACGCTGACAGTAAACGGCCCTTCAATGTCGTCTGCACCTTTCTCAAAATCACTGTTGTCCTTGATATCCGTCTTGGAAAAGGCGCTGCCGCTCGTGGTTAAAAGGGGCGTGTAAAGGATTTCGCCCGTGGTATCCTCCTCATAGGATAGTCCTTTGGAAAAAGGAGCAAAAACCAATCCGTCTGCCAGAGGCACCGTCGCTTCCGCCGACCCGATCTCCGGAAAGAGGTAATACGGATTCTGGTAATAATAATTGCGATCCTGCTCCACAATCGTGCCATCTACCTCCGTTATCCCATAAAAGTCCAGAATACGTTTAAAGTTCGCCATCTCTCCTTCCGCCATGGTCGAGACGATCAGCGCATTACCACCCGTTTTCAGATAGTTGATTACCTTTTCGGCATCTTCCTTCGAGTAGTCGCTGGTGGGTGCATTCAAAATAATACCCTGCGCATCCTCCGGGATTTCATCCACCGAGTAAAGCATCAGCGTCTCATAGGACGCATTTTCCTTTGTTATGGTATTTGCAAACTTTTCCTCAAGTTCCAGCTCACCGTGACCGCCAATCACATAAAAGACCGGCATATCCTCCGTTGTGACATAGGCTATCGCAGAAACGATCTGCCCCTCCCCGTCATAACCTGTTGTCTGATAACTGTAAGTGGAATAGTCCATCTCATAGGTATAGATGTCCCCGTAATCCACCACCGTGCTGCGCTTTTCCCCCTCCACAATCAAACTGCCGGAGGACGGCTGCATATCCGTGTAACTCTGATAAAAATTCGGATTTTTGGCAGGGCTTACATATGTGACCTTAACATGCCCCGACTGATCCGCTATCCGCTCCAGCGTTTTGGAGAGATCCGCGTCCCCCGCGCCCTCCTCAGACAGCACATAAAGCGTCACATCCTCAGAAAGCCCGGAGAGGAACGTCTTCGTCTCTTCCGTAAGCGCATACAATCCGTTTTCTGTCAGATCAAAAGAAGAATACTGCTCCGGCACATAGTTAAACCCAAGATTGACCGCGACGGTTACAACGATCGCCAGTAAAATACCCGTGGCACTGTACGCCCCTACTTTCAAACCGCCTCCGGAAACATGATAGCGGCGTTTTTGAATGATCTGCGCCGTACAAAACAGTGCCAGAGCTATCGCTGTAAAATAATAAACCACCGCCTCCAGTTCAAAATAGCCCGATGAAAGCGTGTCAAACCGACTGACCATATCAAAACAGGACAAGATCTTCCCGAATACCGTAGTAACCTTGGAAGTTCCCGTCGTGGTAAGCAGATTCGATATGCCCGGCATTATATATCCCACAAACAGTGCGCCAAAGGAAAGCACCGCCGCGATCACCACACTCTCCGTCAAAGACGAGAGAAACAGCCCCACCGCCAGCGCAAGACACCCGTACAGGAAAAAGCCCAGAAGCGAGGCGTAGGAAACACCCATTATGAACTCTCCCCCCTGCATGAGAAACAGTGGCAGAATCCCCATAAACGCCGTCGGCAAAAAAAGCACCGTCACAAGCGCCAGATATTTGCCAAGTACAATCTTTCCCACAGAGACCGGCGCAGTCAAAATCAACTGATCCGTCTTATTCTTCCGTTCCTCAGAGAGTGTCCTCATCGTGAGAATCGGTATCGTCACTATAAAGGTAAAAACAATGCTCTGCAGCACATAGGCTATGGTCGGATAACCCATAAGCATGTTGTAGACAATAAAATAGAGACCCATAACAAAAAGGTTCACCGCCACGAAAAGCCATCCTGTGAAGGAGTAGAAATATGATTTCAATTCTCTTTTATAAATCGCTCTCATCCGTCTCCTCCTCTCCTGTCACACTGTCTATCCCGTCTGCGGCTTCCTTAATCGATTCGTCCTGTTGTGTTTCCGTTCCCGCTTCTTCGGTTTCCCAAAACTCGTCCGCCGCCGTTTCTCCCATCTCCGGCGCCTCTTCCGCTTCCGTCAATTCTAAGAAGATGTCTTCCAGAGATTTCTCCGAACGGTTCATGGAAAGAATCGGCATGCCCGCCCCGGCAAGCGCCACGGATAAAGATTTCCGTATGTCCGCGTCATCCTTCGTCGAAATGCGGATCAGAATGCTTCCCTCTTCCCCGCCTCCCTCAAAGGTAAACTGCTCTATTTCCTCTATCTGCCCAAGTACGGCCTGTGCCTGCTCTTTCTCTCCAATCACTGTCACTACAAGTGTCGACGTACCCTGCATCATTTTCTGCAATTCTTCTGGAGAGCCGCTGGCCGCCAGTTTCCCTTTGGAAATAATCAAAATATGGTCGCACACCGCACTGATTTCCGAGAGAATATGGGAGCTTAAAATTACCGTATGTTTTCCAGCAAGACCCTTGATCAGATCACGCATCTCTATGATCTGTTTTGGGTCAAGCCCCACCATCGGCTCATCCAGAATCAACACTTTCGGGTCTCCCACAAGCGCCTGTGCAAGCCCTACTCTCTGTTTATAACCTTTTGACAGATTTTTAATCAGTCGTAGACTCATTTCAGAAAGAGAAAGACGTTCTTCCAGCAAAGCTACCCGGTCTTTTCGCTCCGCCTTCGGCACCTTTTTTAACTCCGCCGCAAAGAGCAGAAATTCATGCACCGTCATATCCGGATAAAGAGGCGGTATCTCCGGCAGATACCCGATGCAGGCTTTTGCCGCAAGCGGCTCTTTTAAGATATCATGCCCGTCGATGACAACGGCTCCGCCGTTAGCCGCAATATAGCCCGTCATCACATTCATCGTCGTTGTCTTGCCTGCGCCGTTCGGCCCAAGAAAGCCATAGATTTTTCCCTCTTCCACCGTAAACGACATGCCATCTACCGCCACATGGCCGCCGTATCGTTTGACTAAATTTTCTACCTGTATCAAAGCATACTCCTCCCTTTTTATCAAATCCTCCATGCGGAGAATGCCGTATTTTAGGCATTCTCTTGTGTGAGATTTAGTACTTCTTCGCGAAGCAGCCTCTGCTGCGAGTGATTAGAAGTACTTCTCACACTAATATACTGGCAAAATGTGTCTCCATTCGTATCAAATTGTGAAAATTCTGTGTCCTGCTCCCACTACACACATAGCTGATTATAACATACTATATTATTAAAAAACACATGAAATTCGTGGCCGGTTCTATCCGGCGCACCGACAGAAAGGATGTATATGAAGGATTATCTCTACCGGGAACCCTGTGATGATTTTCCCATCGCAATGGCCTATGTTCCTTGGCAACACTTTAACGGGATCTGTGAAAATCTGGAAAAAGGATACTGTAACGGCACAGTCTTTCCTGAACTCGACAAACCATTTACAGGAAGGAGATGTTGTCAAAGATGAACACCCAATTTGCTGCCGAGCAGGATAAACTGCTCCACGATATCGGCGTCTTAAGTTTCGTTGTCATCGAACTGTCCCTCTATCTGGACACCCACCCCACTGATCAAAATGCCTTAAAGTATTTCAGCCATTACAATCGTCTAGCAAATCAGGCCAGACAGGAGTATTCCGCCAAATATACGCCCCTCACTATTTCCTGTGCGGATGTTTCGGCGTGTGACGACTGGAAATGGGCATTGGCGCCTATGCCATGGGAAGGAGGCTGTAACTAATGTGGAATTATGAGAGAAGATTAGAGTTCCCTGTAAACATCAAGGAGGCCAACGCGGACATCGCACAGGCCATTATCAGTCAGTACGGCGGGCCTGACGGCGAAATGGGCGCGTCCATGCGCTATCTGTCCCAACGCTACGCCTGCCCTTATCGAGAGGTAGCTGGGGTGCTTACGGACATCGGTAGTGAAGCCTCTGAAATGTTCCTTTCAGAGGCTAACGCCTTTTTTGATGCTGTCGCAACCGTATAGCTCCATTTAATGGGGAGTAAATTCAGATATACGTCTATGTTCTCTCTGTCGTTAATCACCATCTTGTCAAGTAGCTGTGTGTAAAATTCATCCTCGTACTCAATGCCGCCGATAAGCTCATCTACGGCGTTTTTAATGTCCTTCATCAGTTCCTTTTGCTTCGCAATTACAACTTGCTGTTTTTCCATGCTTTCCACCATAGATTTCAAGCTGTCAATTTCAGCATCGTATTTTGCCCTAAGAGCCGTAAATTCATCACGATCAATATCGCCGCTTGTGTAAAGGTCAATCAAATCAGTACGTTTTTTCTGTGCCGCTTCAATTTTATCTTCCAGAGTATTTGTATCTGCACCTGTCATATCCAGTGAAATCACCTTGTTAATCGTTTTAATCAAGTTATCTGCTATTTTCTGGCGGTCAATGGTGAGCTGTTTGCAGACAAGATACATAATGTGGATGGCTTCTTCGTTGCGGATGCTTGTTCCAGAGCAGCCCACTTGGTTCCCTGCTTTGTCAATGTGGGGTCTTCCGTACTTTGCGCTCTCAAAACAACGCCATGCCTTATACTGGCTTCCATCTTTTCGGGTTCTGTATCGGGCAACATAGCTTGCCCCGCATCTGCCGCATTTGATTTTCCCAGAGAACGGATAGCGGTTGCTGTGTTTTGCCTTGCCCTTCTGCGAAAGCGATTTTGCATCTAAAATGCGGTTTGCCTTATCGAAAAGCTCACGGGAGATAATCGGCTCGTGGTGGTCTTTGAGAATGACAAAATCCTCCTGCCCTCGGTTGTATTTCTTTTCATGGGATAGGAAGTCTGGCGTATAGGTTTTCTTCTGCACTAAGTCGCCGCAGTATTTTTCATTGCGTATCACTCGTAAAATGACGGTATTGCTCCATTCTTTCACACGCATGGGATTTATGCCCTCCTCACGAAGCTCACGAGCGATAACATGGGTGCCTTTGCCCTCGTCCACGAACTTGCGGAAGATAAGACGGACGATTTTCGCCCCATCTTCATTGATGGTCATTTTGCCGTCTTTTACATCATAGCCGAGCATACTGCGCCCGAACACAACGCCTTGTTCCATCTGGCGTTTCTGCCCCCATTTCACACGCTCGGAAGTTTTGCGGCTTTCCTCCTGTGCGATAGAGGACATAATGGCAAGGCGAAGCTCTGCATCGCCGTCCAAGGTGTTAATGTTGTCGTTTAGAAAGATAACGCCCACTCCGTGCTTTTTGAGGTCACGAGTGTAGAATATGCTGTCAAGGGTATTTCTCGCAAAACGGGAGATTTCTTTTGTTACAATCAAATCAAAATCACCGTTCTTTGCACACGCAATCATGCGGTTAAATTCTTTCCGTTTTTTTGTATTCGTACCAGAGATGCCTTCATCTGCGAACACTTCGTAAAGCTCCCAATCGGGATTACGTTCTATATATTGTCTGAAATAACGCTGCTGGCTTTCAAATGAATTTGCTTGGTCTTCGTTGTCCGTAGATACACGGCAGTATGCGGCAACCTTTCTCTTTGTGTGCTGTATCTTCCTTTCTTGGTTTAGTGTTTCGTATTTATCTATTGACATAAGAATATCTCCTTTCCCGACAATCCCTTGCCGTATTTTCAGTATAGTTAATTGAAAATGGTATGTCGAATGTGCAAATTTGTAATTCTCACACTTGACTATGTAAAAACGTCAAGCGGTTATGCCTGACGTTGCTTTTTTCTAATTTAGACGATATTGTTTTTCAAGCTCAAGCAAACAGCGTTCCCGCTGTGATGCGGTCAACAGATTCCGTTTTTCTAATGATAAAAGGATTGACCTTTGAAAATTCATAAGAAATGCTGCGTGTTCCTGCTCATTCAATTCTGGAACAGGCTCGCCAACATATCTAAATTCTCTATGCTTCAACAGGCAACACCCCCCTCATTCTCAATGTATGAGCGAATGATTGTACCATATAACGAGGGGGCTAATCCTTTTTTTGAACGCTGTCATCATGCAGCGGACAACATTCATGAGCAGGTAAAGAAGCCGAGAGCCTGCCCTGCCTCATCGGGCATTGCGAATATCCGTTTAAACCAATACTAATTGCCAACGCTTTGTCCATTGCAGGAAGAAAACGCCTGTCAAGAGTTCCCATATATTCCCGCAAACGTCGCTTATCAATCGTCCGTATCTGTTCAAGCAGGATGATAGAGTCCCTGTCAAGCCCCTCAACATCCTTTACTTCGGTATGTGTCGGTAATTTTGCCTTTGTCTGTGTTTTACCTGTTATGGCAGCGATAATGACTGTCGGGCTGTGGCTATTTCCTATATCATTAGAAATGATAAGTACGGGTCGTATGCCGCCCTGCTCCGAACCGACAACGGGATTAAGCTCTGCGTAGTAGATGTCACCACGCCTAATTGTCCTTTCCATATTCTTTAGAACCTCCTATCTGGATTTAGGCAGGAATACCCTGCCTATGTAACAGCCAGACGCAAGGAAATATTTAAAGTCGAAAGCACATAAAACAAGCCCTGTTCCGATAGACCGCCCTGCATCTGGCATTATGATAAAAGGCATTTTCTATTTGTCCCCGACACCCCGAAAATGCTGATGCGTGATAACGCAAAGGGAAGTCACCAAACGGTCAGCAGCGAACTGACGCCACGGGAGTTACACCCAAACTGTCGGTCTGACAGAGCCGCCCCCATTGCCTGCGGCGGATTGGTTACCGCTCGGACTGTGGCTGGACGGGAGTATCATTATCCTCTTTGTGGGTCATGGCGGAATCGGAAGCTGCCCGATATTTTCAGTCGATAATTTTCGCTTACTGCCTTTCGGCGGGTCATGGGTGCGACTTGAAGTCGCATAGATAATTGTTTAACAACGAAATATTGATTAAACCCGCTATTCCGTTAGCGGTAGCCTAGTGCCACCTGCATCAGAAGCAATGACGGTGTTGGGAAGCTGGCATGACAAAGTAGCCCTCCACGTAAGTGGTAAAGCTGAAGCCGTGAGGCGGAAGCGAATCTGCGAGCATCAATGCGGTTAGGGAGCAAGGCTTGGGTAGTATGGCTAACATGCAAAGTATTTGAAACAAAACCATAAGGTTTTATATATGAACCTCTTTACCAGCGGCAGGCTGAATGAATATCTTGCAAGTGTAGACGCACTGGCAGTAGATATGTTTTTTCGGCTGGCAACGAAATATTCCGACAGGCAGGGCGTGACAGAACAGTTGAAATCCGAAAACCAATTCTTATGGATTCAAAAGATGAATAACATTTTGGCGTGTGTAAGGGAAGTTGTTGAAAATGATATAATTTATTCATAGGTGAATGACAGCGTTTCCGTAATAAGCGGCAGTCCCATTCAAACCTAAGCAAAGACAGTAAGATAGAAAGACAGTTTGAAAATTGAAAAATCCCATGTTTTCATGTATAATTGGAAAAAGAAGTTAGACTGGAAAATCGAAATTTACAGGAGGAACGAAATGAAAGAAATATTGGAATTTAACCACAAAAAACAATGTGGTTTATGGTTGATTCTTATTGGAATTGTACTAATAGCAGCTGTCATTTGTGGCGGTGAATTTTTTGTTAATCCGTTTGTGTTTCTGATAGGTTATTATGCCTGCTTTTTTGGAGTCAATGTAAACAAAAAAGTGAGAGAAAAACTTTCTCAAGGAGATATTTCTAAAAAGCAGATAAAGATAATTTATTTTTCGATTGCTACGTTGTTCATATTAATGTTTTGTATTGCTGGCCCGTTTATCCCCGGATGGCATTGGAGGCAGATATGGCTTGGTGTACTGATGGCAACATCAATACATTTCTTCTTGTGGTTTTTTGTACATGGTTGGAGTATGGTAGTGTTGGGGATTGTATGTATGGTTATCGTAACAATGAGCTATATTTTTCCGGGCATACCAGTTTCAGTTATTTGCATTGCAGATGCGATGGTTAAACTGATATGCGGAATATATTTGTTATTTATTGCAAAACCATCAAAATACATTCCTAATATGATAAAATAGCGAATGTACAAAGAAACAACTTCCAGTTTGACATACTGGAAAATCAAGATTTGAAAGGAGTAACAGACATGGAATTTCCTTTTTATGATTCACCCGATACTGCTACGATTATCTGTTGTCATATATTGAAGCGTCAGGCACCTATTCTATATGTATCACATGATGAAGATGACGGAATGTGGCAATTTCTATGCGGAGAAACACACGAAACAGATGAAGCAAAGTTAGTATCTTTAAAATGGGTTTTTGATTTAGATAACTCTGTTAGTACCTTAAAGGATATGCCTTGCGGTTACTTTGCAGAAAGGAAAACTCAAGATGACGATTGGATTATCAGAAAGCGATAACTTCCCATTTGTCGAGCAGAACAACACATTATCACAGAGCCAGGCGCATAAGACGCAGAGACGAAAGACTCGTGAAAAATCACAGTTATTGGGAGGTTATGGCGAGCGACAAATGGGAAGTTGTACTGGGTAAAATAAAATTATTTGGCCAATAGATAATAATGGGTAAAATATTTAATATTTAAGATAATTATGATTCAAAAAAAACAGAAAATTCATTGCTGTCGCGTTTAGTTTCTTTCAAGTTTGTTTTGTTTGAATACAGAACGGACAGGAAGAATAAATAACATACGTGCTTGTGCAAGGGGGATTGTAAAAGGGGAAGTTATTTTTGCATAAATCCAATGCAGCGTTTAACATTTCAACGGAGCGTTTCTTGAATATGGTGTTTCTTGTGATATTATGAAATCGGAAAGAAGGTGAAAATATTGAACGTTCAAAAAACAGGCAGTCTGATTGCCGCTATCAGGAAAGAACAAAATCGCACGCAGCAGGATTTAGCGAATGAATTGGGAGTATCAAGTGCAGCTGTTTCAAAATGGGAACGGGGTATCGGATTTCCAGATGTATCTCTTATTGAACCATTAGCTGCATCCCTGGGGATTTCCATAGCAGAATTATTCAAGGGCGATAGAACAGAAAACAGCGTTGATAACGAATATGAAAGTCTGTTGTCAGATGTTGTAAAAGTATCAGCAAATGAAATAACCAAGAAGAAAAAAATAACGAATTGGATGATAGCCATTACTGTTGCTGTTCTTTATTTGATGATTTCTGTAATATCACACAAGTGGGAAATAACCTGGGTGGTCTGGATTGTATATTGTTTTTATCGGATTTTTACTGAATATATCTATAAAAAATATTAGTAATCTACAGAAACGTAAGAAACGGAGGAAAAAATGGTCGATTATTCACAATTTGAGGCAAGTGTAAAATCCGGCATCCATGCAGATGTGAGCCGGATACGGCAAAAGGATGAAATAATAAAAGCCGTCGTCAAAAAGCGGCGAAGCTCCGCGATAATCTGCGTGTGCTTCCTATGTATGTCAGGAATTTCTTTGTTTAAAAGCTGGATTCCCGCCGTTATCTGTTTCCTTCTTGCATTGTTTTTCCTATGGCGGGCTGTCGGAAAATTTTCTGACGAGTATTTACGGGAAATGTACGAGGAGGGGCTTTTGGTTCCCGGCATGATCGTGAAAACGGAACCCCTTACTATCATGGCAATCGCAAACATGACCGCGCGGGATGGCGCGGCAACCGTAAATGGGTGCTACTGTCTGGAGGTGAAAGAGCTTGACGGGGCGCAAAAAATTCTATTTGAAAAAATCCCCTGCTCCTGTTTTTTCTGCTATGAGGGCGGCGATTACCATTCTTCCTTCCAGCCCCATCCCCTCTATTGGGGAACGGCTGATCAGCAGTCTGTTCAAGAAGCGTTAAGACAGGTGGAGGAGGACAACAAAGAAAATACCAAAGATGAATGGGAAGTGCTCAAGGAGGTTGCGCGACAGTTCCCTGATTTGGGAAACGGGAACTTGATTTTACTGGATGAAAATTACGTTCCCTTCGGGAAAAAGAACTACATGGACAGCAACTATAAGCCCCTCAACGAGGAAGCTGCCCCCAAGTAATATGTTCCATTTAGGGAAACGCTGATGAAAGCGTTTCCCTCGTCGCAAATGCGGGATTTATAAGTGAGAAAAGAGTTCCTGATACGAATTTGGGGAGGTAATTTTTATGTTTTTTTCAGTAATATTAATCTTGTTGATTGCCATTGTATTCAGAAAACAGAAAATGGCCGAAACAGGACAACAGAAATCTGATGAAATAGAACATTTGTCTAAAAATAAAAAAGAACTCATCCTCGGCTTATCATGGTATATATTCTATTTTATGCTGTCTTACATAAGCTGTGCCTATCAGGTCGATATAATAAGCGAATTATCAAACTGGCTGTTTCTGGTTTTCTTTCCACTCCTGATTATTGCTATTTTCAGAAAAGAGAAAGTGATACAAACCCTGAAAGAAACAGGCTTAAAACATTTTGACAGAAAAACTGTACTAAGGATACTGTTGATTTGTGCTGTATACCAAGGTGTTATTATCCTTGTCTTTGGTTTAGGGGAATTTTATTTTAATATAACGAATATTCTCCAAATATTAATAAAACTTCCAGTATTTTTTTGCCTGATGATACTTACAGCAGCGTTTACGGAAGAAGTTTTCTTCAGGGGCATTCTGCAAAGAACTATGATGGATTCACTGAAAAAGCCGTACCTTGCCATACTGCTCACCGGTATTCTGTTTGGACTATACCATTTCCCGTTTGCATATTATCTGTGGGACGATACTGCCGGAAACATAATGTATTCACTCAGAATAGTTATGACGGAACATGTCCTTACTGGCTGCGCTTTTGGATTTATGTACTATAAATCCAATAAAAACCTCTGGAGCTGTATCATTTTACATGCTTTCACCAATGCGGCTATTATGGCTCTCGGCACTGTATTTTCGACATAAACAGTGTATCCAGAACTTATGACAGGGCTTTTAACAACGCAGACAAATCAAAATTGAAGTTTATAGAGAATGTAAGTAAGGAGTTTGGCAATGAAAAATCTTTTGAAAAGTAACCGATTTGCAGTTTTCATAATCTTTACTTTTTTAATTTATGTAATGTCCAATGGAGAATGATGTATCCCGATTTTTGCGTGGATTTATCCAATTTTGTTTCTATGTATGATTTATTTTAATCGTACTCGAAAAGTCTACCTTATAATTAGTGTCTGCTGATTAAGCGAATATCTGCATACTCCAACGTTTGTATCCATTCCCATATTGGAACAAATATAAAAGAGCGTAAAGTATCCGCTTTTGAATCTTGAACAGATTCGTCACGAATACGGATAATGCGATGGAGGTCAACTGCGTTTCTTCCAGTTTTGTTACAATACAGCCCATGCCGTAACAGCGTTTGCTTAAACTAAAGCTACGTTCCACTTCGATCCTATCGCTGTTATCCTGATACTCCTGTTTTTTATCCGTTTTTGTATTTACGCCCGGCCTGCCAAGCTTCGGACCGGATATGCGGATACCATGGTCTTTGCAATAGTTCCGGTTTGCCCTTGTACGGTAGATCTGGTCTGCCAGTACACGTTCCGGATAATGGCCGGTACGCGCTTTGAACCGTTCCACCGCTTCTATCAGGCAGGTGCTTTCATTGTATGCTTCAAACGATATCTTTTCGATGTGTCCGTAGCCTTCACTGTCAAGGCTCAGGTCAAACTTTGCTCCGAATTCAACAGCCGCTCTGGCCTTTCCCCTCACGACCGGCCGGATCCATGGCTGCGTGATGCTCACAATACGGTGTTCTACGGAATGTACTTTGTTATCATACATATATTTCTGCTGTCCATACAGCATGAGGATCGTCAGGTACAGGCAGATCTCTTTATCTGTCATGGCATATCCACGGCTCATAAACTCATCCAGATACCGGATATCCCTTCCCACGTAACCGAGCTGCTTACGGAGCGCCTTCCGGATCTTCTCTGCGCTGTGCTTTCTGCTTTTGGC